>NZ_JBFBLT010000005.1:0-392958 GCF_040702645.1 Microbacterium sp. NPDC078814 | reverse complement strand
GGGAAGGGGGCGTTGTTCTCCGTGCTCCTTCTCTACTTCATCGCGATGCGCGCTTCCCCGACAACGGTCGACGGCGCGAAAGACGCCGTGTCCGGCCTGCTGTTGGCGGCGATGCTCATCCCTTGTCTGCGTCTCTGGATTCTTGGGATCGAAGAGCGCGCACGTAGGGCAGCCTGATGGAAGCGTGGGTCGGCACGCTCCTCGGCGGTTTGCTTGGCGGTGGCAGCCTCGCAGCGATCCTGGTGTTCATCGCTACCCGGAAGCGGGACAAGGCGACAGGCATCACGGAACGGTTCGATGACGCGTCGCAGCTTGCCCAGTACATCCGTGAAGAGGTGGAACGGCAGGTCGCCCCGATCCGCTCCGAGCTCGACGCGGTGAAGAAGGAATCGCACGAGATTCAGAACGCGTTCCGCGAGTGGATCGTGGGCGTATGGCGGTGGGGTCAGCGTGGCCGTCTTGGCGACATGCCCATGCCGCCGCCTCAGATCCTCCACCGTCTCGGCCTGGGCTACCTCGCTGATGACGAGTGGCACACAGAACCACCTATCTATAGGGAGTGACACATGAGTACACCTGTTGTTGATGCGCCGTCGTTTTGGGCGCGTACGAAGAAGGCTTTTGCTGGTGGTATCGCTGGTTTGGCGACTGGTGGTGTTGGGTCGGCGATCACGGCTGCACTGTCGGATGGTGCGATCACTGGCGATGAAGTGTGGAGCATCATCGGCCTCGCGGTCGGTGGGTTCCTGGTTGGTTTCGGTGCTGTGTATGCGGCGCCGGCCAATGCTAACTGACTATCAAATCACGAACGCCCCCACCCGGTCCGCACAGGGCTAGGTGGGGGCGTTCACGCGTTTATGGGGCGTCGAGGATAGCCGGGTCGGTGGTGATGTAGAGGGGGAGTGCCGCCGCCTGCCCATGCCCCAACCGTTCCGGCGTAGACGGGTCTGGGAGCGAACGACGATGCTTCCCCAACGCGATCCACGGGTCAAGGTCAGGGAGCGTTCTGAGGGCCGCGCAGAGGGTCGCTGTGTAGTCGTCCTCGAAGTAGCCAACCCATGTGCCCACGGCCTCAGCGAGCACGTCTGCGCGTTCACCCGCGGCGGCCTTGAGCTCGTCTAGAACGGGCGCCGTGTCAGTCGTGTACCTGTTGCGTGAACAGATCGCATCCAACTCGACACTGAGCTTGGTTGTGGGGGACAGACCTCGTGATTGCACGCCGGATCATCCTTCCTCCGGCCGAGACAAGTCAGTCTAGTCCGGCGTCATAGAACAAGCTCAGAAACAAGCTCTGCAACAAGCTCTCAATGTCCGACCCCACGACGATCATGGGAACCGTGACGCCCGCCGAACTAATCGCCTTCGAAGCCCGCCACCCAAACCGCACCCCGGCCAAGACCCACGCCATCCGACACCAACTTGGTATCAGCGAAGTCCGCTACTACACCCTGCTGCTACGGGCCGCGCGATCGACCGAGGGGATCAAAGCCGATCCCGTCACCGCACGCATGGTCAGGGAGAGGGTGGAGCGTACCTCCACCAATCGAACCAGGAGAACCGCAGCATGAGCCGTGACCGCATCGACCTCGCCACCTGCGACGAAGACGCCCTCCCCGAGGGTGGCATCTCGTGCAGCTCCGACTTCGAAGAAGAAGACGATAGCTGGATGGACGACTCGATTTAGCCGCGCGTCGGGGGATCGATGGCCGAGGGAGAGTTCGCGGCCAAGAGCTCTGAGAACTGCTGCATGGCCGAGGTCAGGCGTTCCCGGTTGCGGAGAGACTTGTACGCCTGGGTCATGGATCGCGTGGAGTGCCCCACGATCTCCTGAATGAGGTCATCAGGCACCCCCGCGGCATACAGCAGGTCGACCGTTGTGTGTCGACCGTCGTGGAGACGCACATCCTTTTCGATGCCGGCGTCGAGCAAGACCTTTCGCCAGTCCTTGCCCGCGAGGTCGGGGCTGTAAGGGCGCCCGTTGCGCGTGAAGAGCAGCCCCCATTCATTGGGGGGAGTCTGTTCGATGTGGTGGGCAAGGATCGAGCGCAACGGATCGATGAGTGGAATGACTCGCCATCCTGACCGGGACTTGGGGCGGGTCAGATAGAGCCCGCCGGAGACGTGCCGATACTCGAAGTCAGCCGGAACATCCGGCTTGCCTTCCGTGCCGGTCTTCTTGATGCGGATGAGCTGCCACGAGAGGTCGAGAACCTCGCTCACCCGGTCGCGCTCAAGACCGATGACTTCGCCGCGCCGAGCACCGGTCAGGAGAACCGTGGCCCAGAGCGCACCATCCGGGCGAGTCGCTAGGTGCGCGAGTAGCTGGATCGCCTCGCCGAGGTCGAGGGCATGCAGTGTGGTGGCGGCCTTTTTGGGGGCGTCGGTGAGTGTTGCGGGGTTGCGCCCGATTCGGCCTTCGCGCAGGGCCGCCTTGAATGAGACGGACATCGTGCGATGAGCCAGCAGGGCTGTAGTTGAGTTGTTGCCCTTCTCGAGGATGGCGTCATGCACGCGACGAACGTGTGCGGCTGTCACCTTGTCCAGCTTGATCTTCCCGATGGCGGGGACAATGTGGTTGTTCACCGTTCGCCGGTACCCGTCGAGCGTGTTCGGACGGACCTTCTTCGCCGCGATGTTGTCCAGCCAGTAGCTGAACCACTTCTCCACCGTGGTGTTCGCGGTCGGGATGTCGCCGCGCTTCTCCAGGTCGACGCGTAGCTTCGCAAGCTCTTTGAGCAGCTCGGCCTTGTTCTTGCGACGGATCGGCTTGCGACGCCGCTCGCCGTTCGGCCCGGGGGGCAGTTCGACCACTCCGGTCCAGTACTTCAGGGGGAGCGTCTTGTCGGCTGGCACCCGATAGACGGATCCTTCACCCTTCCCGCGCATGTTGTCCTTTCTCAGTGCTTCGGTTGTCCGTCGCGGACTCCGTTGTCCGCACGTCTTCTTCTCAGGCTTACGACGTACATCACAGCTGTTCCCTTCCGGCCAAGGATCGGTTTGAGTGTAGCCCTCTGTGTAGCCATAGCCATTGTTTGACATGGTTTCGTGTGGGCCTACATAGAGACCATACACCCCTTTTTTGACCAAATACAAGCCATTCACGCAACTATCCGCACGACTCATAATCGTGAGGTCGCGGGTTCAAGCCCCGCTCCTGCTACAGCATGAAACCCCCGGAACCTTCCGGGGGTTTTGTCGTTCCCCGCAGGGATGCCGGTTCGGCCTTGGCTCGTCCATGTGCCGAGTACACTGGAAGCACGGCGGGCAGTAGCCCTCGGAGCCTGGCAGTCTTCCGGACGGTATGACGAGCCAGGCTCACGTGTTTCTCCATCCGGGTGACCCGCGGCCCCACGAGCGCTTCGACGCGGCGTACCCAGTCTCCACCGTTCGAATAGCACCAGGCGACGGCGTCGCTCACCCAGAGCAACGGATGCTCGTGCGGCGCGACATGAAGATACTGCATCTCCGCCGGCCCGACGCGGCGGATCGTCTCTGCGATCAATCGCCGATCGGCGCGCTCGAGGGATGCGTCTCGTTCAATGACCAGCTTCGCCACGCCGCCGAGGACCGCATCCTCAGTGAGCGCAGCGAGCGACAGGGGACGCGCTTCCTTGTCTGACCGCTGCCTGACGAGCCACACGGACACGCGTACGTCGAGAGCGCACATGCGGGAGAGGATCTGGCGGCGTCGACTGTCGCTCTCACTCTTGAAGTGGAGGCGTCGCTGACCCGGTTTGAGAAGGTCGCGCAGCGCCCGCTCGGATGCCCGGACGTCGCTGATTGCGGATGCTGTCGCAACGACGTAGTACCCGCGGACCTTCGACTCGTCGACGTAGACGCGGTCATCGGGGCGGAAGGTCACTCCACCACCGCAAGGGCAGCGTCAGACGCGCTCCGGACGGGAGCACCGTCGCTGCACCCCCGGAACCTTCCGGGGGTGTTGTCGTCTCCGACCTCCGTGCCGGGATACCGTCCTCACCCGCGCGGAGCGTCTTAGAGTGTGTGACGCGTCGGCCACCCAGCCGGCCACCGAGATGGCGGGCATCGAGGGACGAGGTCTGCCGTGTCTGCGCCCGATCGCCGTGCGAGCATCGTGTTCCGGGACGCCCGGCGCGCCCTGGAGGAAGCTGTCGCCGACGGGCGCGGTCATTGCCTCGGGCTGGAGACGCTCGCGCCGCAGGAGTCGTGGGACGTGCTGGTCGCCGAAGGGTACGGGCGCGCGTTGCTGACCGGCGCCCTCGCCGGGGCCCTCGCCGGGCTGCGGCGGCACGGCGTGACCGTCGCCGACGTGCTGAGCTGTCCTGCGGTCCCTCTCGGGGTCGAGCTCGGGCCGAGAAGCCTCCGGCTCGTCATGGGGTGGCTCGCGGACGGCGTGGCCGAGATGGACGATGCCGTCGTGTCGCGGACGATGGTGGCCGGTGTCGCCGACGACCTCATCGGTGCCTCCGATGCGGCCCTGGCCGTCGGCGACGCGCACCGGGTGGCCGTGCTGGTGTTCGCGATCGCGGCGGTCGGCACCCACGCCGTCTGGCGTGCGGGGTGACGCGCGCTGTCAGCGCTGAGGGGCGAAGGCGTCGGGTGCGGAGGTGCGGACGCGACCGCGGATGAAGATCATCAGCACGAGACCCACGACGACCACCACGATGTTCCCCAGAGCCGCGAACGCCGTCAGCCCACCCTCGGCGGGGTGCAGCGTCTGCAAGAAGATGCTCGGGTCGGTGCTGGCGTGCAGGAGGATCGGGGCGACGATGGTCCGGGTGACGCGGAGCGCGAGGTACATGCAGATGCCGAAAGCGAAGGTGTACACGAGCTGGAAGAGGGTCGGGAACAGGTCCTGTCCGGTCAGCAGGTTGCCCGAGTGCAGCCCGGCGAAGATCGCCGCAGAGATCACCGCGACGACGAGCTCGCGCGCCCCCGCGTCGCGCATCATCTTCACGACGAGGCCGCGGGTGAGAACCTCTTCCGCGAAGCCGATGGCGAGTCCCGCGAGCAGCCAGGTCGCGACAACATCAAATCCGACGCTGCCGTAGTCGATCGTGAGGAAGCGGAGGACGTTGAACAGCAGGACCGCGACGATCGCGATCCACATCCATCCCGCTCCCCGGATCGGCTGGCGCCCGAACACGGGGCGCCACCACCCGACCGAGGCGATGAACCCGATGAGCAGGAGACCCCCGACGAGGATCGGAAGGACGTCGTAGACGAGGACGCCGGTTGCGCTGGCCGGGTCGTCGACCTGCGCGGCCAGCGGGAGGAAGGCGAGCGAGAACAGCTGATAGAGGCCGTAGTACACCGCCGCGAGCAGGAGGGCGCGCCACCAGCCTCCGCGATCCCAGAAGCGCTGCCAGGCGGAACGGTGCGGTGCGGCGTCGATCACGGGTGCTCCTCGAAGGGGGATGGCGGGCACCTCCAGTGTGACGGCTCCGCCCGCGCGGCGCGGGCGCCGGGCGGCGACACGCCGTGTCAACCCCCTCGGCCCCGGCAGCCCGCCCGCCCAGACTGGCCGTCCGGATCCCAACGTCAGGAGGCGCCATGTCCGACACGTCGAACAGCCAGGACAACCAGGAGGAGATCGAGGCCATCGGCGTCGACCCCGACTTCGTCACCACCGATCACGACCCCGAGCCCGACGAGCTTCCGGCGACGGGCGGCGGGGAGGACGACGACGACGTCGACGTCGCCGACCTCCCCTAGCGCGGGCTACCCGCCTGTGGGCGCCGAGCCGGTCTCTCCCGGCTCGGCGTCCGTGCGTGCGGCATGGACCCGCCCGGCCGTGCGGAGCTCCGCCTCCAGGCGTTCGGCCTCCTCGCCGCTGATCGCCTCACCGCGGGCCACGAGACCGGCCTGATCCGACAGCGGGATCTGCTTGAGGAACAGCGACAGGATGAGCGCGAGCGCGATGAACGGCACGAGGTACCAGAACACCGGGGCGAGCGCGTCCGCGTACGCCGTGACGATGCCGTCGCGCACCTCGTCCGGCAGACTGTTCAGTGTGGCGGGGTCGATCGTTGACGCGGCCTGGGACGCGGCCTCGGGGGATGCCCCGGCGCCGGCGAACACACCGAGGAGGTTCTCCGTCAGCCGCGTGGTGAAGATCGTGCCGAACACCGCGGTCCCCAGCGAGGCGCCGACCTCGCGGAAGTAGTTGTTCGTGCTCGTGGCGGTGCCGATCTCGCCTGCCGGGACGGCGTTCTGCACGACGAGCACGACGACCTGCATGATGAGGCCGAGCCCGGCGCCGAAGACGAACAGGAACGCGCAGATCAGCCAGATCGGCGTCTCCGCCGACAGGGTGGTCATGGCGACCATCGCGATGCCGGTGATGATGGTGCCGAGGATCGGGTAGATCTTGTACTTCCCGGTCTTCGAGATCGCGATGCCGGAGAAGATCGAGGTCCCCATGAGGCCCACCATCATCGGGATCATCAGCAGCCCCGACGCGGCGGCGGACGTTCCGGACGACATCTGCAGGAATGTCGGGACGAAGCCGATCGCCGCGAACATGCCGATGCGGAGGACGAGGCCGATCGCGGTGGCGTTCACGAAGATCGGGTTGCGGAAGAGGCTGAGCGGGATGATCGGGTCCTGCACGCGCGACTCGGTGATGACGAACGCCGTCGCCGACACCACGAGGCCGGCGCCCCAGGCCCAGGTCGCCAGGGAATCCCAGCCGAACGCGGCGTCGCCGCCGAAGTCGGTGAAGAAGATGAGGCACGTCGTGGCAGCGGACAGGAAGAGCACACCGAGGATGTCGATCGGCTTCTCCGCCTTCTTGCTGGGGAGCTTCAGCGCTACGAGGGCGATGAGGAACGCCGCGATGCCGACCGGGATGTTGATGTAGAACGCCCACTGCCAGGTCATGTGATCGACGAAGAAGCCGCCGAGGAGCGGTCCGGCGACCGCGGAGAGGCCGAACACCGCGCCGAGCGGGCCCATGTACTTGCCGCGCTCGTTGGCCGGCACGATGTCGGCGATGATCGCCTGCGAGAGGATCATGAGCCCGCCGCCGCCGAGACCCTGGAGGGCACGGAAGACGACGAACATCCAGAAGTCCGACGCGAAAGCGCAGCCGACCGAGGCGAGCGTGAACAGGGCGATGGCGACGAGGAACAGCGACCGCCTGCCCAGCACGTCGCCGAACTTGCCGTAGATCGGCATGACGATGGTGGTGGCGAGCAGGTAGGCCGTGGTGATCCAGACCTGATGGTCGACGCCGCCGAGCTGGCCGACGATGGTGGGCATCGCGGTCGACACGATCGTCTGGTCGAGGCTCGCGAGCAGCATGCCCGCGATCAGGGCGCTGAAGATGATCCAGATGCGGCGCTTCGTCAGGAGGAAGGGCGCATCCGCGGTGGCGGTGGCGGACATCAGTGGGCTTTCTGTGAAGGGGAGTAGAGGTCGCGCGCGAGGCGCAGCCGGCGGGTGATGAGGTCGGCGAACGGTTCGGTGGAGTGGTGGTGCAGCAGCTGCTCCATGCACAGGCGCACGAGCGCGCCGACGGAGTGGACGAGCACCTCCGCGCGCAGCTCCGCGTCCGGCTCCGCGCCGATGCGGCGGGCCACGAGGGCGATGTCGCGCCGCTCGTGCTTCTCCTGCTGCTCGAAGGCGGCCCGCAGCAGCCGCGGCTCCTGCTCGATGACGGCGAACAGCTCCGCGGCGTGCTCGATGGGATCGAAGAGGGCGAAGCGCTCGATGGTGAGCTGCACGAAGTCGTCCAGGAGATCGCCCTCGCGGTCGAGGAAGGCCGCTTCGAGCTCCTCCTGGCGGGAGTCGATGACGGCGAAGCCGAAGACGGCGTTCTCCTTGCTCTCGAAGTAGTTGAAGAACGTGCGCCGCGAGACCCCGGCGTCGGCGCACAGCTCCTCGACGGTGAAGCCCGCGAAGCCCCGCTCGGTGGTCAAGCGGCGCGCGGCTTCGGTGAGCGCGCGCGTGGTCCGACGCTTGCGCTGCTCCCGGGTGGATTCTGCACTGTTGTCCATAAAGTGCAACTTTGCACTCTGAGCCTTGGAGTGCACTGAGAGTTGCCGCCGAGTGGCGGGCCGAAATTCGTTCGGAGAACTTTGTGACATTCTGTGCTCCCCGACCGTCTTAGTGGTGTCGTGAGAACACGGCCCGCGCGGGAACCGCGTGGTCACACGGATGAAGGAGCTCGAGATGGCGAACGTGACTGGGGGCACCCAGCCCAAGGCTCAGGTCGTTCCGGCGTCGCAGGGGGCGGCGGGGAAGACCACGATCGAGGATGCGGTGGTCGCGAAGATCGCCGGCATCGCGGCACGAGAGGTGGACGGGGTCTACGCGCTCGGCGGCGGCGCCGCACGCATGATGGGCGCCATCCGCGACGCCCTCAACACGACCGACCTCGCGCAGGGGATCAGCGTCGAGGTGGGCGAGACGCAGGTGGCCGTCGACGTGACGATCGTGGCGGAGTACCCGGTGTCCCTGCAGAAGGTGGCCGACCAGGTGCGGGCCGCGATCCACCGGGCCATGGTGGAGCTGGTGGGCATGGAGGTCGCCGAGGTGAACGTCACCGTCAACGACGTGCACATCCCCTCCGAGGACGACGACGAGGCTCCGGAGGCGCGAGTCCAGTGAACGCCTCGGTGATCGGCGGAGCTGCGGCGACGGTGCTCGCGCTGACCTGGATCGTCTGGGGGTTCTGGGCGTTCCTGCTCGTCACCCTCGCGATGCTCGTCGGTGCGGTCGTCGGCCGCATCGTCGACGGTCGCCTGGACGTGCGGGCGCTCGCCGACGTGGTGCGCGGGCGGCGATCGTCCTCATGAGCGTCGCAGTGACGGACGGGCCGACGACCGTGGCGGGGGCCACGGTCGTCGAGGCCCGGGCGCTGCATCGGCTCGCGCTGGGGATCGTCCGCGATGTCGCCGGAGTCGGCGCGGGAGACGCGAGCGTCGACCTATCCGACAGCCGCGGCGACCTGCGGGTCTCCGTGGCGGTCCCGGTCGTCCTGGGGAGCCGCGGGGGCGGTCCCGTGGCGGTCCGCGCCGACGCCGTGCGCGACGCGGTCGTCCGCGGCATGCGCGAGCTGGCGGCCCGCCGCGTGGGAGCGGTGGACGTGCGTTTCACCGGAGTCCGGCGTGAGGACGAGAGGAGAGTGGCATGACGGCGAACACGACGACGTCGCGGCGACTGCTTCGTCGAGAGGCGAGGGCGACGCGCCGGGGCCCGGCGATCGCGCTCGCGGTCGTCCTCGCGGTGCTCCTCCTCGCTCTGCTGGGCGCGATGGTCGCCGGGACTCTCGACGCGGGGTTCCGCGCGCAGGTCACCGGATGGCTCACGCCCGTCACGGCTTCCGCCGCGGCGCCTGCGGTGATGATCGCCGCCGGGGCCGTGCTCGTGGTCGTGGCGCTGCTCCTCCTCGGACTCGCCGTGCTTCCCGGTCGGCGGGCCCGCCGCACGCGGCTCGCCGCACGGGCCGCGCTCGTGATCGACGACGGGGTGCTCGCCGACGCCATCGCCGACGGCACCGCGCGCCGGGTCGGCGTGCCACGCGGCCAGGTGCGCGTGACCGTGGGACGACGCACGGTGCTGATCCGGGTCACGCCCACGAGCGGGGTCCCGGTGGATGCGGCCGCCGCGGGAGACGCGGCCCTGCGCGTGCTGGACGAGACCGGATTCCGGCTCTCGCCGCGGGTGCAGGTGGCGCGGGAAGGAGTGATCGCATGACGTCGGCAGGGACCGTCGCGAACCGGATCGTCCTCCTCGGAGGAGCCGCGATGCTTCTGGGCGGGGGCGTCGTCCTCCTCGCTGCGGGACTGCGGGGCGCGGGGGCGCTTCCGGCCCCCGCCGAGGATGTGCTCGCCGAGGCCGACGGTGTCGTGGCGTGGTCGGGGGCCTGGGGCCTCGACATCCCCGGTGCGGGCTTCGTGCCGCTGTGGGCGCTCGCGGGGCTCGCCGCCGCGGTGCTGCTCGTCGTCCTCCTCCTCGCGTTCCTGCTCACCCGCAGGCCGCGGCGGGAGCGCACCCTTCTCCGGCTCGCCGGTGAGGGCGGCACGACCACCGTCGACCGGAGTGTGGCAGAGCAGCTGCTCGCAAGCCCCCTCGCCGATCGAGCGGACGTGCTGGCCGCCCGGGTGACGAGCCGGAAGGCCGGCCGCGAGATCGCTCTCGGCCTCGTGGTCACTCCACGCCCCGGCGCGGCCCTGGGGCAGGTGCTCGCCGCCGCCGATGCGGTCGTGCAGGAGTGGGACGCCGTCACCGGGACGCGGATGCCGGTCGTCGTGCACATCGCGGACCGCGGCTGGCGGGAGCTCTTCCGCTCCCGGCAGCGGATGCGCCGTTCGCTGGTGGCCGGACAGAGCACGGCGGCGCGTGAGCCGCACAGCACACAGACATCGACCCCGACCGTCGGGGTCGTGTGAGGAAAGGAGGCGCCATGAGCGCGGAGGACAAGATCAAGGCCGCAGCCGAGAAGGTCGCAGGCAAGGCCAAGGAGGTCGTCGGCGAGGTCACGAACAACGACAAGCTCGTCGCCGAGGGCAAGGCCGAGCAGGCCAAGGGCGATGTCAGGAACGCGGCCGAGGATGTCAAGGACACGTTCACCAAGTGACGGAAGGGGAGGAGGCGCCCGGAGGGGCGTCTCCTCCGCCCGCGCGCAGAGGGTCGATCCGATCCGATGCGGCGCGGGCTCCGAACGTCCGGGGAACCGTGAACGAGGGGTGGGGGAATGGCAGCCGATCACTGGGGTGAGGCGCTGGAGCAGGCCGGAGACCGTATCGTCGCCGGCCGCGCCATGGACGGCGACGTCGCCGCGTTCGCGGTGCTCGTGCGCAGGTACACGCCGATGATGAGGGCCTACACGCAGCGGATGCTCAACGCGTCGGCGGAGGTCGACGACATCGTGCAGGACGCGTTCGTGACGGCATGGCAGCGCTTCGGTGAGCTGGAGGACCCCGCGAAGGTCAAGAGCTGGCTCATGCGGATCGTGAGCCGCAAGGCGGTGGATCGGCTGCGCCGGACGCGTCCCGCGCTCGACGTGGACGAGATCGACCGACCGGCGCCGCCGCAGGCATCGCCCCATGCGGTCGTCGAGGCGAGAGCGGGCGTCGAGGCCCTCGGCGCGGCCCTGCGCGAACTCCCGGAGGCCCAGCGTGAATGCTGGGTGCTGCGGGAGCTGGCCGGCTACAGCTACGACGAGATCGCCGAGGAGCTCGGCATCCCCGTCAGCACGGTGCGCGGACTGCTGTCCCGCGCGCGACGGTTCCTGATCACACGGATGGAGGCGTGGCGATGACCGATCACCACGAGGACGACCAGCTGCGCCGCCTCGGCCTGGAGCCCGCCGACCTCGACGGGCACACGATCGAGGAGCTCAGCGACTACTTGGACTCCGGCCGCACCCCGCGGAATCCCGCCATCGAGGAGTCGCCGGGGTGCCAGCTCGCGCTCGATGCCCTGGAGAGGCTGCGCGGACTGGGCAGCGCCCTGATGGATGAGGATGTCTCCTCCGCGCCTGCCGCGGACGAGAGCTGGGTGGAGAGGATCCTCAGCGGCATCGCGATGGACGCCCAGGCGGGGCGCCGCATCCCCTTCGCCTCCGATGATCCGGACGTGGAGCTGGCGATCACCGAAGGCGCCGTGCGCGGACTGGTCCGTGCCGCGGAGGAGGCCGTCCCCGGCGTGCTGGTCGGCCGGTGCCGGCTGGAGGGCGATGTCACAGAGCCCGGAGCGCCGGTGCGGGTGGCGATCGACGCGAGCGTGCGCCTCGGCGACCCTCTCCGTCGCGTCGCCGACCGGCTGCGCGCGGAGGTGGAGGCCCGGCTGCGTCGTCATACCGAGCTGCAGGTCGTGGCCATCGATGTCGCGATCACCGACGTCAGGGAGGGGGCATGATGACCGGCACCGAGCTGTCGAAGGAGGAGCGCGCGGGTCTCGCGCTCCGGATCGAGGCGGCGCTGCGCGCCTGCTCCGGGGTGCGCGGCGTATACCGATCGGGCTCCCTCGTCTCCAACCTCCTGCGTGCGGGTGCGTCGGCGTGGGGGAACGAGCGCGGAGTCGAACCGATCGTGTCCGTCGCCGCCGGAGCGGACGGCGTGGCGGCGGAGGCGGCGATCGGCGTTGACGGGCGGGTGCGCAGCGTCGCGACGCTACGGCATGCCCGTGACGCCGTGGACGCGGTGCTGCGGGCCGAAGGCCTGCACCGCGGGAGCCTCACCCTCACCGTCGCCTACGTGCAGAGCGCCGTGGAGCCGGAGCCGGGGGAGCGCCGCCGTTCGTGACGGCCGGCGGCGCTCCTCGCATCACACCAGGGCGCGGAGGCCATCGACGAGCGGGGTCGTCGGGCGGCCGATGAGGCGGCGGAGGGTGCCGTCGGTGTCCGCCAGGGCGCCGTCGCGGATACCGGCGTCCAGGGCGACGACGAACCCGGCGGTGCCCTCGTCGAGGCCGGCCGCGCGGAGCGCGGCGAGCTGCTCGTCGGCGGAGAGGGGGACGAACACGACCTCGCGGCCCGTCACCTCGGTCATCGCGGTGGCGAGGTCGGCGTAGGTCCATGCGACGTCCCCGCCGAGCTCGTAGACCGCACCGAGGTGTCCGTCCTCGGTGGCGACGACGGCGGCGGCCTCGGCGTAGTCCTTCCGGCTGGCGGAGGCGACGCGGCCCTCTCCGGTGCCGGCGTTGAGGGTGCCGGTCTCCGCTGCACGAGCCAGGTCGGCGGCGTAGTTCTCGGTGTACCAGTTGTTGCGGAGGATCACCGCGGGAAGACCTGCAGCCGCGATGAGCTCCTCGGTGGCCTTGTGCTCGGGAGCCAGGACGAGGGAGCTCGTGGTGGCCTTCGGGGCGCTCGTGTACACGAACTTCGACACCCCGGCATCCTTCGCGGCCTCGATGACCGCCTGATGCTGCGCGACGCGCTGGCCCACCTCCGAGCCGGAGACGAGCACGACGGTGTCCACGCCGTCGAGCGCCGCCGCGACCGACGCCGGGTCGGTGTAGTCGAGACGGACGACGGGCACGCCGAGGTCGGCCCCCTTGGCGAGGTCGCGCGCACCGGCGCGGATCGTCTGCGGGTCGACGCCGCGCGCGAGCAGGGCGGCGACGATGAGGCGGCCGAGGTGACCGGTCGAACCGGTGACGAGGATGGTCATGGGAGTCCTTTCGTTGCTGACTCCCCGGACAACCCCGGCAGCCGTGCTCCGCATTCCTTTCGGCGGGTACCCACTTTTCGGTAAGGTACCCACATGACGGTGAGTTTTGCGCAGATCCGCGACTCCCAGCCCGCTCTCTTCGATCAGGGATGCGGAACGCGGGTCGTCCTGGACCACATCATGAGCAAGTGGGGCGTGCTCGTGCTCTCCTGTCTCTCCGACGGCACGCGGCGCTGGGGCGAGCTGCGTCGGGAGGTCGACGGCATCAGCGAGAAGATGCTCGCGTCGACCCTGCGGACCCTCACCGACGACGGCCTGGTGCATCGGGAGTCGCTGCCGACGGTGCCGCCGCATGTCGAGTACAGCCTCACGCCTCTCGGGCGTGACCTGATGGAGCGGATGCTTCCGCTGATGGAGTGGGTCGCGGCGCACGCCGACGGAATGCTCGGTCGCGACTGACCCACGGAATCCTTCGCGTATCTGAACGCGACACATGGATTCCGTTGCAGAAACAAAAGGATTGACGGGATACCGCGGCGAGCCGTACTGTTCAGGACATGGCAACGACGCCCATCCACCTCGAACGCCCCGACGGCAAGGGCCTGGCCGCAGGCACCCTCGGCCTGTGGGGCTCCACCGTCATCGGGCTCGCCTCCACGGCCCCCGTCTACTCGCTCGTCGCGACGCTCGGCTTCGTCGTGCTCGCCGTCGGCGCGCAGGCGCCGATCGCCTTCATCATCGCCTTCGTGCCGATGCTGCTGATCGCCTTCGCCTATCGCGAGCTCAACAACGCCGTCCCCGACTGCGGCACCACCTTCACCTGGGGCACCAAGGCCTTCGGGCCGTGGGTGGGCTGGATGGGCGGCTGGGGCGTCGCGGTCGCCGGCATGGTCGTGCTCGCGAACCTCGCGCAGATCGCCTCCGTGTACTTCTGGTCGCTGATCGGGCAGGACCTCGAGAACAACGACTGGCGCGTCGTCGTGGTGGCGGTGCTCTTCATCGCGGCGATGACCTGGGTGAGCTGGCGCGGGGTCGAGATCGGCGAGCGCATCCAGAACGTGCTCCTCGCGATCCAGTACCTCGCGCTGGCGATCTTCATCGTGGCCGCCCTCTGGCAGTTCTTCACGGGCGACGCCCCCGACGCCACCCCGTTCTCGTGGGAGTGGCTGAACCCCTTCGGCTTCACCGACTGGTCGGGCTTCACCGAGGCGATCCTCCTCGCGCTCTTCATCTACTGGGGATGGGACACCTGCCTCGCCCTCAACGAGGAGACGAAGGACCCGAAGCGCATCCCCGGCCGCGCCGCGGTGCTCACCTGCGTCATCCTCCTGGTGACGTACGTCGCGGTGACGATCGCCGCGATGATGTACGCCGGACTCGGCGAGGACGGCACGGGACTCGGCAACGAGGCCAACGCCGACGACTTCTTCCTGGCCATCAAGGACGGGCTGCTCGGACCGTTCGGCTGGGTGCTGGTGGTCGCGGTCATCATCTCGGCGATCTCGTCCACCCAGACGACCATCCTCCCGACCGCCCGCGGCACGCTCGCGATGGGCGTGTACAGGGCGCTCCCGGCGAAGTTCAAGGACGTGCACCCCGTCTACAAGACGCCGTCGTTCTCGACCATCGTCATGGGCGTGGTGGCTTCCCTCTACTACGTCGGCATGACCCTCATCAGCGACAACATCCTGCAGGACTCGATCCTCTCGCTGGGCCTCGCGATCGCGTTCTACTACGCCATCACCGGTTTCGCCTGCGTCTGGTACTTCCGTGCCGACCTGCGCCGCTCGACCCGCGACCTGTTCTTCAAGGGCATCTTCCCGCTGCTCGGAGCGCTGCTGCTGACCGGCGCGTTCGTGCAGTCGGCGATCGACATGTGGGATGTCGACTACGGCTACACCGTGCTCTTCGGCATCGGCGGCACGTTCGTGATCGGCATCGGGTCGCTGGCGATCGGCCTCGTCCTGATGTTCCTCTGGTACCTCTTCCCGCGGTCGAAGCGGTTCTTCCGGGGCGAGAGCCTGAACCGGGAGACCGAGGTGATGGTGCCGGAGGAGCCGGGCGCGATGATCCGCTCGGTCGACGGCGGCATCTGAGGCGCAGGGTGCTCGCGCGGCTGTCCTAGGCTGGCCTCGTGCGCATCCGGCTCGACATCGCCTACGACGGCACCCATTTCCGCGGGTGGGCCACGCAGCCCACGCTCCGCACGGTCCAGGGGACGCTGGAGGCGGCGCTCGCCCGGATCGTCGGCTCCGACGTGCGGTTCGTCGTCGCCGGACGGACGGACGCCGGCGTGCATGCGAGCGGACAGGTCGCGCACGTGGATCTCGACGAGGCGCAGTGGGCCCGGATCCAGGCACGACACGGCCGCGCCGCCGAGGATCCCGCGGGCAGCATCGCGGCGCGCATGCGCGGGGTGCTCGGCGCCTACCCCGACGTGTCGGTCGTGCGCTCCTCCCTCGCCCCCGAGGGCTTCGACGCGCGCTTCTCCGCGGTCTGGCGACGCTATCGGTACCGGCTCGCCGACGACCTCGCCGGCTATGACCCGCTACGGCGTCTCGACACCACGACGATCCGCGGTCGGCTGGACGCCGAGGCCATGGACGCCGCCGCCCGGACCCTCATCGGTCTGCACGACTTCGCCGCCTACTGCAAGCCGCGCGAGGAGGCCACGACCATCCGCACGCTGCTCGACTACCGGTGGCAGCGGGACGCGGACGGGGTGCTCGTCGCGGAGGTGAAGGCCGACGCGTTCTGCCACAGCATGGTGCGGGCCCTCGTCGGCGCCTGCGCGGCGGTGGGGGAGGGGCGCCTCGACGTGGGCGACCTCGTCGTGCTCCGCGATGCCCTCACGCGGACCAGCGAGTTCAAGGTGCTCGCCGCCCGCGGGCTCACGCTCACCGAGGTCGGATACCCCGCCGACGACCTCCTCGCCGCGCGGGCAGCCCAGACCCGCGCCCGCCGGGACCACGAGACCGACTGATCGTCCGGATCCGGAGCCGGGGCACAGATGGGGCGGGTAGCGTGGGGACGATCATGAAGGTCATCTCCTACAACCTGCGCAAGCACCGGGCCGCCGGCGAGCTCGCGGCGCTCGTCGATGAGCATGATCCCGACATCCTCTGCCTGCAGGAGTGCGACGTCCCGGAGCTGCCGGACCGGATCGGCGGTCTCGTGCTGGCGGATGCGACGCAGGGCAACCGCCTCGGTCTCGCGCTCTTCTATCGCGAGAGCACCTACCGCCTGCAGGGCATCCGCACGCTGGGCCTGAAGAAGTCGCTGCACGATCGCATCGCGAAGCCGGCGCACGAGCGCGTGCTCGGCGCGCGCCTGCGCGACATCGACGACGGCGGCGAGTTCATCGTCGCGTCCTTCCACGCCGCGCCCCTGACGGCGTTGAACTCGCTGCGGCGGCATCAGATCCGTGCGGCGCTCGCCGAGCTCGCGACGCTGGGCGAGGGGCTGCCGCAGCTCATGGTGGGGGATTACAACTACCCCGTGTTCAAGGAGAACCTCGGGCAGGCCGTGCGCGACCAGGGCTACGCGCTCTCCCTCAGCGACGACCACACCTACACGCGCTACCGCGTCTTCCGCGGGCACTACGACTTCGCGACGTCGTCCGGCTTCGAGATCGAGCGCATCACCACGCTGCCGCAGCGTTCCAGCGACCACCGCCCGATCCTCGTGACGGTCCGCCCGGACTGAGTCCGGGCGCCGGCGGGTTTGGGAATGCCGTTCCGGTGGCGTATGCTGACTCTTTGGTGCCCTTCCCTGTCCTGCGGGGAAGACGCACATCCGAACGTGAGCCCTCCACTGGCGTGTTCCTCCCCGTAGGGAAGAACCACCCCGGAGTGGGATTCACGAACACCTCCGTTCGACAAGAAAGCAGCACTATCGTGACGCGCACTTACACCCCCAAGGCTGGCGAAGTCCAGCGCGACTGGGTCGTCATCGACGCCACCGACGTCGTTCTCGGCCGTCTGGCTTCGCACGCGGCGACGCTCCTGCGTGGCAAGCACAAGCCGACCTTCGCCAACCACATCGACTCGGGTGACTTCGTCATCATCGTGAACGCCGACAAGGTCGCGCTCACCGGTCAGAAGCTCCAGAAGAAGATGGCGTACCGCCACTCCGGCTACCCGGGTGGCCTCAAGGCCGTCAGCTACGCCGAGCTCCTCGAGAAGAACCCGGTCCGCGCCGTGGAGAAGGCCATCCGTGGCATGCTCCCGAAGAACAGCCTGGGCCGCCAGCAGCTGTCGAAGCTGAAGGTGTACGCCGGTGCCGAGCACCCGCACGCCGCGCAGCAGCCCCAGCCGTACACCCTCGACCAGGTCGCCCAGTAAGCGCCGTACAGACTAAGGACATACTCGTGGCTGACATCCAGGACTCCACCGAAAACCTCCAGAACTTCTCGACGTCGACCCCGGAGACCGACGCGGTCGAGGCGGCTCCCCGCCCCGTGCTGAGCGTCCCCGGCGCCGCTGTCGGCCGTCGCAAGCAGGCCATCGCCCGCGTGCGTCTGGTTCCCGGCTCGGGCACCATCACGGTCAACGGCCGCACGCTCGAGGACTACTTCCCGAACAAGCTGCACCAGCAGCTCATCAACGACCCGTTCACCGCGCTGAACCTCGCCGGTGCCTACGACGTGATCGCCCGCATCTCGGGTGGTGGCGACTCCGGCCAGGCCGGCGCCCTGCGTCTCGGCATCGCCCGTGCCCTCAACGGCATCGACGCGGAGAACAACCGTCCGACCCTGAAGAAGGCCGGCTTCCTCTCGCGCGACGCTCGCGTCAAGGAGCGCAAGAAGGCCGGACTCAAGAAGGCCCGTAAGGCGCCTCAGTACTCGAAGCGTTAAGGTCCACTGCTCCGATGCCGATCTTTGGCACGGACGGCGTGCGAGGACTCGCCAATGGCATCCTCACCGCCGACCTGGCGCTCACCCTGGCCCAGGCGACTGCTGTCGTCCTGGGCCAGGGCCGTACTGCGGAGGCTCGCAAGGCCGAAGGCAAGCGACTCACCGCCGTCGTCGCCCGTGACCCTCGGGTCTCGGGGCACTTCCTGACCGCCGCCGTCTCCGCGGGACTCGCCTCCTCCGGCGTCGACGTCCTCGAGGCCGGGGTCATCCCCACGCCGGCGCTGGCATTCCTCGTCGCGGATCGCGACGCCGACTTCGGCGTGATGATCTCCGCGTCGCACAACGCGGCGCCCGACAACGGGATCAAGATCTTCGCCCGCGGCGGACGCAAGCTCCCTGACATCGTGGAGCAGCGCATCGAGGAGGCCATGCACGGCGAGATGCTGCGCCCGACCGGTGCCGGCGTCGGCCGCATCGACCGGTTCTCGGACGCCGAGGACCGCTACGTCGTCCATCTGCTCGCCTCGCTGCCGCATCGCCTCGAGGGCATCCACGTCGTGCTCGACTGCGCCCACGGCGCCGCCTCCGGTGTCTCGCCGGAGACGTTCCGCGATGCCGGCGCCGAGGTCACGGTGATCGGTGCCGACCCCGACGGCTGGAACATCAACGACGGCGTCGGTTCGACCCACCTCGACAACCTCGCCGAAGCCGTCGTCCGGCTCGGCGCCGACGTCGGCATCGCGCACGACGGCGACGCGGATCGCTGCCTCGCGGTCGACGCACAGGGCAACGTCGTGGACGGCGACCAGATCATGGCCATCCTCGCCGTGTCGATGAAGGAGCGCGGTCGTCTCACCGACGACACCCTCGTGGCCACGGTCATGAGCAACCTCGGCCTGCACGTCGCGATGCGCGAGCACGGAATCACGGTGCGTCAGACGGCCGTCGGCGACCGCTACGTGCTCGAGGACATGAACGCCGGCGGCTACGCCCTCGGCGGCGAGCAGTCCGGCCACGTCATCATGAGCGAATACGCCACCACGGGTGACGGCCTGCTCACCGGTCTGCATCTGGTGGCCGAGATGGCGCGGCAGGGCAAGTCCCTCGCCGAGCTCGCGTCCGTCATGACCGTGTACCCGCAGCTGCTGATCAACGTCCGCGACGTCGACAAGGATCGCGTCGCCGATGACGAGGTCGTGCAGCAGGCGGTGCGCGACGTCGAGGCCGAGCTGGGCGATACCGGGCGTGTGCTGCTGCGCAAGTCCGGCACCGAGCCGCTGGTGCGCGTCATGGTCGAGGCGGCCGACTCCGAGTCGGCACGGGCTCACGCCGAACGACTGGCTGCCGTGGTGCAGGAGCGCCTCGCCCTCTGACGGGGGCGGGGGCTCGCTGCCTCACCCTGCCGTCGAGGTCGGCTGCACGGCTCTCGGGCGCGGCCGCAGGCCCACGGCCACCCGGACGAGCAGGCATCCGACGATGGTGCCCAGGGTGTTCGCGATCACGTCCGACAGCGTCGGGTAGCGGCTGGGCAGCAGCGTCTGCACGAGCTCGATCGTGGCGCTCGCGGCGTAGCCCGTCAGGATCACGAGCCAGGGGCTCCAGCGCGGCCATCCCGCGGCCAGGAGAAGCCCGAGCGGGACGAACAGCGCGATGTTCGCGAGGAACTCGAACACGGTGTAGCTCGTCGAGAGCGAGATCCCGAGATGGGCGGAGGCGTACTCCGCGAGACGGAACGCGATACCCGTCACCCGCGACGCGACCGTGGCCGGCAGCCAGACGATCATCGCGACGGCGACGACGTACGGGACGAGCAGCACGCGCGCCGCGATGGCGGTCTTCGTCAAGCGGGAGGGCATGGCGCGAGCCTAGGGGGCGAACCTGGGGATCCGTCCGGCGGCGGGGGTCACCCGGGCGGGCCCTGCTGCTCGATGTACCGCAGCAGCACGCCTTCCCGCAGCGCCCAGGGCGACACTTCCAGCTCCTCCACGTCGAGCGCCGTCATCGCCGCATGCAGCGACACCGCCGCCGCGACGATCTGGAAGGTGCGGTCGGGAGTGATGCCGGGAAGCTCCTGCCGCGCCGATGCGGGCAGACGCGCCAACCGCGGGATCCACGACCCGAGGGCCGCACGAGGCAGCAGCATCCGCTCGCTCCCCGACCAGCCGGGGACCGGGTAGCCGACCAGACGCGCGAGGGAGCGGATGGCCTTGGACGATCCGACGACGTGGTCGGGACGGGGGAGCGCCGTGAACGCGGGGACGACGGAGGCGAGCGTCGTCGTCGCATGCGCGCGGAGCCGGTCCACGTCGTCCTCGCCGGGTGGGTCCTGCGGGAGGAAGCGCACCGTCATACGTCCCGCGCCCAACGGCACGGAGGTGGCGATCTCCGGGAGCTCCTCGGCCCCCGCGGCGATCTCCAGCGAACCGCCGCCGATGTCGAGGAGCAGCAGTCGGCCGGCGGACCAGCCGAACCAGCGTCGCACGGCGAGGAAGGTGAGCGCGGCCTCGGTCTCGCCGTCGAGCACCTGCAGCGGCTGGCCGAGCGCGGCCTCGATGCGGGCGATCACGGCAGCCCCGTTGCGGGCGTCGCGCACGGCGCTCGTGGCGGTGGCGAGGAGAGCGTCGACGCCCTCGGTCTCGGCGACCCGACGCGCCTGGGCGACGGCCGCCTCCAAAGCCCGCACGCCCTCCTCGGCGATCGCGCCGTCCGGTGTGAGGTAGCGCATGAGGCGCAGCACGGTGCGGTCGCTCGTCGTCGCGAGCGGTCGTCCGCCGGGACGCACGTCGGCCGCGAGCATGTGGACGGTGTTCGATCCGATGTCGATGACTCCGAGGCGCACGGGATGAGGATACTCGCGCGCGGTTACGATGGACGACGTGACCACCGTCGACCCCACGCTGCCGCTGTCGCCGTACCGGGAGATCGGGCGCGCGGAGTGGGCGCGTCTCGCCGCGGGACTCGACCAGCCGCTCACCGAGACCGAGGTCGTCGAACTCCGAGGCATCGGCGACCGGCTCGACCTCACCGAGGTGCGCGAGGTCTACCTCCCGTTGAGCCGGCTGCTGAGTCTGTACGCGAGCGCGACCAAGCAGCTCGGCGCCGCGACCTCGACGTTCCTGCAGGAGGACGACACCACGACGCCGTTCGTCGTCGGCGTCGCCGGCTCCGTCGCGGTGGGCAAATCGACGATCGCCCGGCTCCTCCGCGAGCTCATGAGCCGCTGGCCGGGGACGCCGCGGGTGGAGCTGGTCACGACGGACGGCTTCCTCTACCCGAACGCCGAGCTGGAGCGCCGCGGCCTCATGGACCGCAAGGGCTTCCCCGAGTCGTACGACCGCCGGGCGCTGATCCAGTTCCTCACGGAGGTCAAGAGCGGGGCTCCCGAGGTGCGCGCGCCGTTCTACTCCCACATGCGGTACGACATCGTCCCGGACGCCCACGTCGTGGTGCGCCGGCCGGACGTCGTGATCGTCGAGGGGCTGAACGTCCTGCAGCCCCCGCCGGCGCCGAACGACGTGGCCGTGAGCGATCTCTTCGACTTCTCGATCTTCGTGGACGCCGACACGGCACACATCGAGAAGTGGTACGTCGACCGGTTCCTCGCTCTGCGGCAGGGTGCCTTCAGCAACCCGAACTCGTACTTCAACGTGTTCGCGCACCTCACCGACGAGGAGGCGATCACCACTGCATTGGGATACTGGAACGAGATCAACATGCCCAACCTCGTCGAGAACGTGATGCCGACTCGGCATCGGGCACGGCTCGTCCTGCGGAAGGGCGCGGATCACGACGTGGAGAGCGTGCTCCTGCGCAAGCTCTGACCGCTCGCGGCGGCGGCCGATTGTTCGGACGGTTCGCAAAAAATGCCGCTTACCCTTATCCGCATGTGTGGAATCGTCGGATACGTGGGCCCGCGGCCCAGCCAGGACATCCTTCTCGCCGGCCTCGCCCGGCTCGAGTACCGCGGCTATGACTCCGCGGGCATCGCCGTGATCGACGGCGAGGGGACGCTGGGCATGCGCAAGAAGGCGGGCAAGCTCGCCATGCTGCGCGACTCGCTCGGCGACGCCCCCCTCGCCGACGGCACGACCGGCATCGGCCACACCCGCTGGGCGACGCACGGCGGACCGACCGACGTCAACGCGCACCCGCACCTCGCCGACGACGACAAGCTCGCGGTGATCCACAACGGCATCATCGAGAACTTCGCGGCCCTGCGCGACGAGCTCCTCGCCGACGGCGTCGCCTTCCGCAGCGAGACCGACACCGAGGTGGCCGCCGCCCTCCTCGGCCGCGAGTATGCGGGCAACGGCGGCGATCTCGCCCTCGCCTTCCGCACGGTGGTGAACCGCCTCGAGGGGGCCTTCACGCTCCTGGCCATGCACCAGGACCACCCGGGGCTCGTCGTCGGCGCCCGCCGCAACTCGCCGCTCGTGATCGGTCTGGGCGAGGGGGAGAACTTCCTCGGCTCCGACGTCGCCGCCTTCGTCGAGCACACCCGCAAGGCACTGGCGATCGGTCAGGACCAGATCGTCTCGATCACCCCGGACGCGGTGACCGTGACCGACTTCGCCGGGACGCCCGTCACCGCCGAGCCCTTCGACGTCTCCTGGGACGCCGCCGCCGCCGAGAAGGGCGGATGGTCGAGCTTCATGGCCAAGGAGGTCGCGGAGCAGCCCGAGGCGGTCGCGAACACCATCCGCGGACGCATCCGCGATGGTCAGGTCGTGATCCCGGAGCTGGACGGCCTCGACGAGCTCTTCGTCGGCATCAACCGCGTCATCATCACGGCGTGCGGCACGGCCTCCTATGCCGCGCTCGTCGGCAAGTACGCGATCGAGCAGTGGGCCCGCGTGGCCGTCGACGTCGAGCTCGCCCACGAGTTCCGCTACCGCGACCCGGTCATCGGCGCGGACACCCTCGTGGTCTCGATCAGCCAGTCCGGCGAGACCATGGACACCCTCATGGCCGTGAAGTACGCCCGGGAGCGCGGTGCCCGCACGCTGTCGGTCTGCAACACGCAGGGCGCGACCATCCCGCGCGAGTCCGACGCCGTCGTGTACACCCACGCCGGCCCGGAGGTCGCCGTGGCCTCGACCAAGGCGTTCTCCGCCCAGATCGCGGCCCTGCTGCTGCTCGGCCTGCACATGGGCCGCGTCCGCGGTGTCGTCGCCGACGCCTCCACGGACGTCGAAGAGCTCGCCGCGCTGCCGGAGAAGGTCGCGAAGGTGCTGGAGAGCGAGCACGAGCACGTCTCGCAGCTCGCCGGCTGGATGGCCGACACCCGCTCGGTGCTCTTCCTCGGCCGCCACGTCGGCTATCCGATCGCGCTCGAGGGTGCGCTCAAGCTCAAGGAGATCTCCTACATCCACGCGGAGGGCTTCGCCGCCGGTGAGCTCAAGCACGGTCCGATCGCCCTGATCGAGCCGGGACAGCCGGTGTTCGTGCTCGTGCCGTCGCCGCGGCACTCCGCGCTCGTGCACTCCAAGGTCGTCTCCAACATCCAGGAGATCCGCGCCCGTGGCGCCCGCGTGATCGTCGTGGCGGAGGAGGGCGACGCCGCCGTGCTGCCCTTCGCCGACGAGGTCATCCACATCCCGCTCGCCGGGCCCATGTTCGAGCCGCTGCTCGCCGTGGTTCCGCTGCAGATCTTCGCGATGGCGCTGGCCACCGCGAAGGGTCTCGACGTGGACCAGCCGCGCAACCTCGCGAAGTCCGTCACGGTGGAGTGACCGCCGACCCACCCCCTTGTGTTCCTCCCACCCCTCTGCGTGCGCACGCAGAGGGGTGGGGTGTACGGAGAGGGGTGGGTGGGCAAGCCCGGGTAGGCTGAACGCGTGATCATCGGCACCGGCATCGACCTCGTGGACATCCCGAGGTTCGAGCGCACGATGACCCGCACCCCTCGCCTGCGCGAGCGGCTGTTCGCTCCGTCCGAACGGGAGCTCCGGCTGCCGTCTCTGGCCGCGCGATATGCCGCGAAGGAAGCGCTGATCAAGGCGCTCGGCGGCTCCGACGGCGTGCACTGGACCGAGATCGAGATCGCCTCGGAGGCCTCCGGAAAGCCGCACTTCGTGCTGTCCGGATCCACCGCCGCGGTCGTCGAGGAGCGCGGCATCCGCACGCTGCATCTCACCCTCACCCACGATGCCGGCCTCGCCGCCGCGTTCGTCGTCGCCGAAGGAGCCCCGCTGTGACCGTCCCGTTCCGCGAGGCCACGATCGGCCTCGATGCGATCGCCGACAACGTGCGGCACTTCCGCCGGCTCACCGGAGTCGAGGTGCTCGTCGTCGTCAAGGCCAACGCCTACGGCCACGGCGCCGCCGCGACCGCCGTGGCCGCGCTCTCCGCCGGTGCGACGCGGCTCGGCGTGGCCGAGATCCCGGAGGCGCTGGAACTGCGGCGTCAGGGCGTGCACGCGCCTGTGGTGGCCTGGCTGCACGCCCCGGGGGAGCGGTTCCTGGAGGCGGCTGCGGAAGGGGTCGAGGTCGGCATCTCGTCGTACGACCAGCTGCAGGCGGCCGCCGCCGCCGCGTCCGCGGACCGCCCGGTCGCCGTGCACCTGAAGCTCGAGACCGGGCTGTCGCGCAACGGCATCGCTCCCGACGACTGGGGGACGGTGCTCGCCGAGGCCGCCCGGCTGGAGCGCATCGGCCGCCTGCGCATCGTGGGCCTCTTCTCGCACCTCTCCAACGCCTCGCCGGCCGACGACCGCGCCGCGCTCGCCCGGTTCGAGGAGGGTGTGGCGCAGGCCGCGGCGCTCGGCGTACGCCCGGAGATCCGCCATATCGCCGCCACGGCCGCCGCGATCGACCTGCCGGAGACACGGCTGGACGCCGTCCGCATCGGCATCGGCACGTACGGCCTCTCGCCCTTCGACGACCGCTCCTCCGCGGAACTGGGTCTGCGCCCGGCCATGACCCTGCGCGGGGCGGTGGCGGCCGTCCGTCGTGTGCCCGCCGGCACCGGGGTCTCCTACGACTACGTGCACCGCACCGACCGCGAGACCACCCTGGCGCTCGTGCCCCTCGGTTATGCCGACGGCGTGCCCCGCAGCGCCTCCGGACGCCTGCCCGTGTCGATCGGAGGGCGCCGCTACACGAACGTCGGACGGATCGCGATGGATCAGTTCGTCGTGGACGTCGGGGATGCACCGGTGGATGTCGGTGACGAGGTCACCCTGTTCGGGGATCCGACCCTCGGCGTGCCGTCGGCCACGGATTGGGCGGAGGCCGCCGGCACGATCGGCTACGAGATCGTCACCCGCATCGGTCACCGGGTGCCGCGGAGGACGACGTGAGCCTGGACCCCGCGTTCCTCGGACGCCGCCGGATCTCCACCTCCGAGGAGATGGAGCAGCTCGGCCTGCGCATCGGCGAGCAGCTCGCGCCGGGCGACCTCCTGATCCTCAGCGGGCCGCTGGGGGCGGGCAAGACCACGTTCACCCGCGGCCTGGCCGAGGGGCTCGGGGTGCGCGGTCCCGTGCAGAGCCCCACGTTCGTGATCGCCCGCACGCATCCGTCGCTCGTCGGCCGCGCGCCGCTCGTGCACGTCGACGCCTATCGCCTCGGCTCCGCGGCGGAACTCGACGACCTCGACCTCGACCTGGAGCGATCGGTCGTGGTCGTGGAATGGGGCCGCGGTATGGCGGAGGAGCTCGCCGACGCCTGGTGGGACATCGAGATCGAACGCCCCGTCGGTGCCGGCGAGGACGACGCCCTCGACCCGTCGGAACTCGACGCCGACGCACCTCGCGTCGTCACGATCACCCGTGAGGAGCGCGCGTGACGGCGGGGGAGCCGCTGGTCGCGGTCATCATCGAGGACGACCCCGGGGTCCGGTCGCTGCTGGACGAGGTGTTCCTCGCCGCGGGGTTCCGCACCGTGCTGGCCGGCTCCGGGCCGGAGGGGCTCGCGGCGGTCGCGGCGCACCGTCCGATCATCACCACGCTCGACATCAACCTCCCCGGCATCGACGGCTTCGAGGTCGCGCGGCGCATCCGACAGGTCAGCGACACCTTCATCATCATGCTGTCCGCCCTGGCCGACGAGTCGGACGTGGTGCTCGGCCTCACCTCCGGTGCCGACGAGTACCTGGTGAAGCCCTTCCGGCCGCGCGAGCTGCGTGCCCGGATCGAGGCGCTCCTCCGGCGCACCCGCACCCCGGCGACGGACCCGCTCCCTCTCGCCGCCGCGCAGGTCCCGGCGGCTCCGACCCCCGTGCCCGCGGCCTCACCCGCCCCGAGTGCTGCGCTCCCGGCCGGTGCCGCCGCCGATGCCACCGTGGCCACGTGGCGAGGGCTCGTGCACCGCGACCTCAGTCTCGACCTCGACACGCGCCTCGTGCTCGTCGCCCAGCGCCCCGTCGAACTCACCCCCACCGAGTTCGACCTGCTCGCGGCGCTCCTCGAGGCCGGCCGCCGGGTCTGCAGCAAAGCCGACCTCGCGCTCGGACTGCGCGGAGCCTCCGGCGACGCCTTCGATCGGGTGAGCGAACCCGACAAGCGGGCGATCGAGACGCACATGGCCAATCTGCGTCGGAAGCTCGGCGACAGTCCCACCGCCCCTCGCTACATCGAGACGGTGCGTGGCGTCGGATACCGCCTCACGTCCGACGATCGGCGCCCCTGACGGGAGGGGTCGAGGCCGCGGCTCCCCCACCGCGGCCCCGGATGCCTGCGAATCCCCACTCGCGCGGCCCCAGCTTCTGCGAAATCCCCAGTCGCAGCGTCGGCTCCCACTCAGAATCGTAGGGCGCGAACGCCTCCTGAAGAGCGAGAAGTGACGATCTTTGAGTAATCTTGCGTGAATGCTGAGGATCGACCGGGAGGCGGACCTTGATGATCCGCACGGTCTCGATCTGGCGGTGGCAGCTGGTGTTCACCGCGAGCATCGTCGCCATCGTGGTGATGGTCGCGGGCTTCAAGCCGCAGACCCTCGCGATCCCGCTGTTCATCGGGGGGATCGGCCTCATCGTCGTCACCACCCTGGTGGCGCTCATGGTCCCGTGGCGACGTCTGCCGCGCACGGCGGTGACGGTCCTCCCGCTGCTCGACGTGCTCGGGGTCGGACTGACGACGAACGTGCCGGATCTCCGGCTCGGCTTCCTCTGGGTCTTCCCCGTGGTCTGGCTGGCGACCTACTTCTCGATGCCCTGGGTGTTCGTCGGCATCGCGCTCAGCGGCGGCTGCCTGGTGTTCTTCTCGGACCGCTCCGGCCCGCCGGAGGACGTGCTGCTGCGCGTGCTCACGGTCGTCATCACCCTGAGCTTCCTCGGCGTGACGGTCCGCATCGGCGCCCAGCGCTCCGGCGCGGCACGGCGGCTCCTGCAGCGCCGTTCGGAGCAGGTGAACCGGGCGGCGGAGCGGGCCGAGACGAACCAGGAGCGCGTCACGCAGGTCATCGACGCGCTGCGCATCGCGCTGGTCGTGGTCACCTCCGCGGGCCGCATCCTGCAGATGAACGACGCCTACCGCACCCTCTACGGCCGTGACCGCTTCGGCGCGGCGCTCCCGTCGGCGTCCGTCGAGTACGACGCCCGGCGCGGGACGGCTCTGACCCCGGAGCGTACGACGCTTGCGCGGGCGGCCGCGGGGGAGTCGATGCGGGAGGAGCGGGTGTGGCTGTACGACGGGGCAGGGCAGTGGCACGCCCTGGCCGTGACCACGCAGCCCATCGCCGGAGCCCGGGAGGGGGAGCGCATCACCCTCGTCGTCATCGACGACGTCACCGCGCTCCTGGAGGCCGCCGAGGAGCGGCGGGCGCTGACCGCCGTGATCTCCCACGAGCTGCGCAACCCGCTGACCGCGATCATCGGCCACGTCGAGCTCCTGCGCGAGCGCGACGACCTCCCCGGCCGCGTGCCCGCACAGATCGAGGTCATCGCGGACGCGGGGGAGCGGCTGCAGGATCTCGTCACGAGCATGCAGGCCCAGACGGGGCGGGTCTCGCACGACCCCTTCGAACCGGTGGACCTGCGCGTGGTCGTCGAGGAGTCGGCCGCGTCGTTCGCGCCCCTGATGGGGGCCGCGCGGCAGGAGCTCGTCCTCGACGGGGCCGAGCGGATGGTGATCACGGGCGACGCGTTCCGGCTGCGTCAGGTGCTGGACAACCTCCTGGGCAACGCCGTGAAGTACACGCCGGGGGGCGGGCGCATCACGGTGCGGCTGGCGGAGTCGGACGGACACGCCGAGGTCACCGTGGCGGACACCGGGATCGGCATCGCCGAGGAGGAGCTGCCGCGGCTGTTCGAGCCCTACTTCCGCGCGGACAGCGCCGTGCGCGGCGGCATCGCCGGCACCGGTCTCGGCATGGGCATCGCGCGGGACATCGTGCTCGCGCACGGCGGCGCCATCCTCGTGACGAGCGAGGTGGACGTCGGGACCACCGTCACCGTCCGCTTCCCCCGACGAATGAGAGAGGACCCCGTATGACGCCGCTCGTGCCCGTCAGCGTCGACGTCACCACGAGCATGGTGGCCGTGGTGACCGTGCTCACCGCGATCGTCGTCGGTCTCGCCACCCTGGCGCGGCCGAGCAGGGCGACCATCGTCTGGGGCGTCGCCTTCGGCATCGGGATGCTCGGCGCCTACCTCTGGTTGGCCGGGCACCACACCGGCAGCCCCGTGCTCCGCGCGGCCGCCTCCGCGATCGTCGTCTCCTTCGTGCCGCTCGTGTGGCTCGGGGTGCGGATGCACTTCGGACGGTCAGCGCCCTGGCTGCCGGTCGTCCTCGCGCTCGTCGGCGTCCCCACGGCGCTGATCCTCACGGCGGGCACGCGCTGGTATCTGCCGGTCTTCCACGTCGTCTTCCTGGCGATGGCGGTCTTCGCCGGCCTGCTCGCCTGGGAGCTGCTCCGAGGGCAGCCGGCGTCGCGGGACATCGTGCTGCCTCTCGCGCTCGCCGCGTGCGGCTTCGTCGTGGTCGCCGTCGTGAGCGCCGGCTCCGCCCTCGTCTCGGGAGGCGTGAGCACGGAGGAGCAGCTCAGCGCGCTGCGCGGGATGAACGCGGTCGGGACGATCGTCGTGAGCACGTGCGCAGCCTTCACCCTCGTGCTCCTCGTGCGGGTGGAGAGCGCGACGCCCGGGACGGACGGCGCGGCGGAGCGCGCCAGGGAGCGGCTTCGCAAGGCGTCAGCGCAGAAGGACCCCGCCTGGTCGATCCTCGACATCCGCCTGGACGACCCCACCGACCTCCGCGAGGCGTCGAGCAGCGCCGGCTTCCGACGCATCGCAGATCGGTTCCACGCGGACATCGGCGACGCGCTTCCGGCGACAGCCGATGCGGAGCGGGTCGCCGACGACCGCGCGATCGTCATCATCCACGGAAGCGACGAGGCGGTGCGGTTCCACCTGCGGGCGATCCTGGCATCCGTGTCGATCATCGATCTGGAGGCGCCTGCGAGCGGGATCCGCTCCTCCGCCAGCATCGGCTGGGCGACCGCAGCCGTCGCGGGATACGACTACGACACACTCGTCGCGGCGGCGGCATCCGCGGCGGAACGGGCGCGCGACGCCGGCGGGGATCAGTGGAAACGGGCGCAGGAGTCGGATCTGACCGCCGTCTGAGCTCGCCTTCCGGCGTCAGCCGAACAGCCTCTTCACCGTATCGAGGTGCTCCCGGGTCAGGGCGCCGGCTGTCCGGGGGTCGCGCGCGGCGATCGCATCGCCGATACGCCCGTGCGCGTCCTGGTCGGCGGCGTCGCCGTGATGGCCGCGGATGCGCAGCATGTCGATCATGGCCTGCAGCGAGCGCGGGGCGAAGCCGTCGAACAGCTCTCGCAGCACGGGATTGCCGGAGGCGACGACGACGGCCCGGTGGAAGGCCATGTCCGCCTCGACGTGCGCGCGGATGTCCGTGCGTCGACGGTCGCGTTCGGCGAGCGTGCGCCTCAGCTCGTCCAGGTCGGCCGCGGTCCGGCGCTCCGCAGCGAGCGCCGCGGCCTCGACTTCGATCGCGGTGCGGGCCTCGAGGACCGCGATGATGTCGGCGCGGTCGAGGACGGCATCCCAGGTCGGGGCGGGCTCGACGGCCGTGACGAAGACGCCCGCGCCCTGGCGGGTGGCGAGCACACCGCGCCCGGCCAGGATGCGGATCGCCTCGCGGGCCGTCGAGCGACCCACGCCGAGCTGCGGAGCGAGCGTCGTCTCGCCGGGAAGCTTCCCGCCGATCTCCCATTCGCCGGCTCCGATCCGGGCGAGGAGCAGCTCGGCGGCCTGTTCGGCGAGGGATTCGCGGCGCACGGTCGTCATGGGTCCATTCTCGCAGGTGACTCGACTGCTCTGCTTGTCTGAGGAGTTGTGCTAGGTTCTCCCTATGCGCACATCCGGGTTCCTCCTCCTTCGTCGCCACCACGGGGTCTAGTCAGACCGGCTCCCCGTCGTGGGGAGCAGGACGCGCCGGTCGCCTTCCTCGCGATCCGAACAGGAACCCGATCATGACCCCATCCCGCGCCTTCCCGACCCTCGCCACCCCGTCCGGCGCCCTCCCCGACGACGCTCCGCACTGGAACAGGCAGCGGCCTTCGCAGATGCCGTCGCATCGCTATCGAGACGTGTACTCGCGCGTCGTCGTGCCGCTGCAGACGCGGACCTGGCCGAGCGCGCGGCTGACGCACGCACCTCTCTGGGTCCCCGTGGATCTCCGTGACGGGAACCAGGCGCTGGCCGAGCCCATGGACCCGGCCCGCAAGCGGCGCTTCTTCGAGCTCATGGTCGCGATGGGCTACAAGGAGATCGAGGTCGGATACCCCTCGGCCTCCCGGACGGACTACGACTTCGTCCGGCTCCTCGCCGAGACCGACCTCGCTCCTGCCGACGTGACGATCGTGGTGTTCACGCCTGCGCGGCGTGACCTGATCGAGCGGACCGTCGAGTCCGTGCGCGGCATCCGGAACCCCGTCGTCATCCACATGTACACCGCCACGGCGCCGACGTGGCGCGATGTCGTCCTCGGCCAGGACAGGGAGGGGCTGAGGGCGCTGATCCTCGCCGGCGGCCAGGACGTGCTCCGCCTCGCGGGGGAGCTCGACAACGTCCGCTTCGAGTTCTCCCCCGAGGTGTTCACCCTCACCGAGCCGGACTTCGTCCTCGACGTGTGCGGGGCGATGACGACCCTGTGGGACGCGACCCCCGAGCGTCCCGTGATCCTGAACCTGCCGGCGACCGTCGAGGTCGCGACCCCGAACGTCTACGCGGACCAGATCGAGTACATGCACCGCAACCTCGGGCGTCGCGACGGGGTCATCCTCTCCGTGCATCCGCACAACGACCGCGGTACCGGCGTCGCCTGCGCGGAACTCGCCGTCCTCGCCGGTGCGCAGCGGGTCGAGGGGTGCCTCTTCGGCAACGGGGAGCGCACCGGCAACGTCGACCTCGTGACCCTCGCCCTCAACCTCCACGCGCAGGGCGTCGATCCGATGATCGACTTCTCCGACATCGACGAGATCCGCCGGACCGTCGCGCACTGCAACGGCATCGACATCCACGCGCGGCACCCGTATGCCGGCGACCTCGTGCACACCGCCTTCTCGGGCACCCATCAGGACGCCATCCGGAAAGGGTTCGCGGAGCATCGCGCCCGTGCCGCGGAGGAGGGCCGCCCCGAGGACGAGATCGAATGGCGCGTGCCGTATCTGCCCATCGACCCGGCGGACATCGGCCGCAGCTACGACGCCGTGATCCGCGTCAACTCGCAGTCCGGGAAGGGCGGCATCGCGTACCTGCTGGAAGACGCCTATGGGATCGAGCTGCCGCGGCGCCTGCAGATCGACCTCGCTCGTCACGTCCAGCGGCGCACCGAGCAGACGGGACGCGAGGTCACGGCCGCGGAGGTGTGGGACATCTTCCACGCCGCCTACCTCGCGAGCGCGGACACGGGACCGCTGAAGCTGCGGGCGGATGCCGACGTCGCGGGAGGGTGCACGACGATCACGCTCCATGCCGACGGCGTCGAGACGCGGACCCGCCACGACGGCGTCGGTCCGGTGGAGGCGCTGGGCACGGCGCTCGCGGCAATCGGTCTGCCCGTCGAGATCCTGAGTCTGCACCAGACGAGCATCGGAACGGGCCCGGACAGCGACGCGCTCACCCTGATCGAGTACCGCGACGGCGCGCGTTCGGGATGGGCGGCCGGCCGCGACCGCTCCGTGCTGACGGCGACCCTGCACGCCGTGCGGAACGCGGCGGAGCGCCGCGCCGCGACGACGCCGGCCCGCGGGGCCTAGGGGGTCTGCTTCTCGCGCCCTCGCGCGAGTGCCGCGGTGATCGCATCCGCGGCGCTCGCGTCGGTGTCGGCGGCGGCGGAGACGTTCTCGGCGACGACGGCCTCGATGATCTCGGTGCGCTGGATCCGGGTCTCCCGCGGGGCCTTGACGCCGATGCGCACGCTGTCGCCCTTGATGTCGAGCAGCGTGACCTCGATCTCGCCGTCGATGCGCACGCTCTCACCGATCCGCCTCGTCAACACCAGCATTCGTTCAGCCTACTGGTGCGGCGGGGGCGGCCCCGAGCGACGCGGTGGAGGAGTCGCGGACCACGCCGATCGTCTCGATCGTGAGGGGAGCGGCGGTCGCCTCGCTGTAGGAGAGGACGGGGAGGCCGTCGGTCTGCGCCGACACCAGCCGCCGCACGGCGGGACGCAGCGAGGGGGCGCAGACGAGCACCGGTTCGCCGCCGTCCGTCGGCGTCGCCACGGCCTGCTTCACCGACGCGATCACCGCTTCCATCCGCGGCGGGTCGAAGACGATCTGCGAGCCCTCGTCGCCGGGACGAAGACTCTCCAGCATCGCCTGTTCCAGCAGCGGGGCGATCATGACGACTCGGAGGGTGCCGTCCTCCGCGAAGCGGGAGGCGATGGCCGGTCCCAGGGCGGCACGGGCGGCCTCGATCAGTCCCTCCGGGTCGGTGGAGGTCTTCGCACGGAGCGCGAGCGCCTCGTAGATGCGGCTGAGGTCGTTGATCGGCACCCGTTCGGCGAGCAGCCCCTGCAGCACCCGCTGGACCTCCGCGAGCGACAGCAGCGCGGGGGTGAGCTCCTCGACCGCCGAGGGAGAGACCTGCTTCAGGGCGTCGGTGAGCTGACGCACGTCCTCGCGGCTGAGCAGGCGGGCGGCGTGCGTCTGGATCACGCTCGACAGGTGGGTGATGATGACGCTCGCCCGGTCGATCACCGTGGCTCCGGCGAACTCGGCGCTGTGGCGCATCTCCATCGGGATCCACTTGCCCTCGAGACCGAACACGGGGTCGAGGGCGGCGGTCCCCGGCAGGCTGTCCAGGCCCTGTCCGAGCGCCAGCACCGACCCGGTCGGCGCGGTGCCCCGCCCGGTCTCGACGCCCGCGATGCGGATGACGTAGGTCGCCTGGGGAAGCTCGATGCTGTCCCTGGTGCGCACGGGCGGGGTGACCAGACCGAGGTCGAGCGCGATGCGCCGCCGCAGCGCCTTGACCCTCGCGAGGAGGTCGTCGGGGCCGCCGGTCACCAGATCCACGATGTCCGGGGCGAGGAGGATCTCGAGGGGGTGCACCCGCATGCGCTCGATGAGCTCCTCCGGCTGGTCCACCGGCGCGGGAGCGGGTGCCTGCGCCGCCTCCGCCTCCTCCCGCTTGCGGGTCGCGGTGATGCGCTGGGCGATGAGCAGCAGCAGGGCGCCGATCACCAGGAAGGGGAGCATCGGCATGTGCGGGATGAGCGCCATGACGATGGCCGCGGACCCCGCGATGATGAGGGCGTTGCGCGACTGGCCGAGCTGCGTCGATGCGGCCGATCCCATCTCGGCCTCGGCGGTCGAGCGGGTGACGATCATGCCGGTCGAGACCGCCATGAGCAGCGCGGGGATCTGGGTGACGAGGCCGTCGCCGATCGTGAGCAGGCTGTAGGTGCTCACCGCCTGGTCGATCGACATGCCGTGCTGGACGAGGCCGATCGCGATGCCGCCGACGAGGTTGATGATGATGATCACGAGCCCGGCGATCGCGTCGCCCTTGACGAACTTCGAGGCGCCGTCCATCGCGCCGTAGAAGTCGGACTCGGCGGCGACCTCCGCCCGGCGCTCGCGGGCTTCGGTGTCGCTGATGAGGCCGGCGTTGAGGTCGGCGTCGATGGCCATCTGCTTGCCCGGCATCGCGTCGAGCGTGAACCGGGCGCCGACCTCGGCCACGCGCTCTGCACCTTTGGTCACCACGACGAACTGGATCACGACGAGGATGAGGAACACGACGGCGCCGATGATGAGCGAGCCGCCCACCGCGATCGCCCCGAACGCCTCGATCACCTGTCCCGCGTACGCCTCGCCGAGGACGAGGCGGGTGGAGGCGACGTTGAGCCCGAGCCGGAACAGCGTCGCCACGAGCAGCAGCGAGGGGAACACCGAGAAGTCGAGCGGCTTCTTCACGAACATCGACGTCAGCAGGATCACCAGCGCGAACATGATGTTGAGGATGATCAGCACGTCGAGCAGGAACGGCGGCACCGGGACGACGAGCAGCATGATGATGCCGACGACGCCGATCGGCACCCCGAGCGTGGTGAGGAGCTTCTTCATACGGTCCTCCGGTAGGGGAGCGAGTGGATGCCGCGGGCGGCGCCTCGGCGCCGCAGCGCGTCGACGAACACGAGGACCCGTGCCACGGCGTTGTAGAGGTCTTCGGGGATCTCCTGGCCCAGCTCGCACGAGGCGTGCAGAGCGCGAGCGAGGCTGATGTCGCGGACGAGGGGGACGCCGGACTCGAGCGCCTTCTCGCGGATCCGCTCGGCGATGACGCCGCTGCCCTTCGCGACGACCCGCGGGGCGGACGTGCCGGGGTCGTATTCGAGCGCGATGGCGATGTGCGTGGGGTTGACGACCACGACGTCGGAGCCGGCGACCGCGGCGATCATGCGGTTGCGGCTCACCGCGAGCTGACGCGACCGGCGTTGCTGCCGGATGAGCGGGTCGCCCTCGGAGTTCTTGTTCTCGTCGCGCACCTCGCGCTTGGTCATGCGCGTGTGCTTGCGGTTGCGGCGCATCACGACGAACAGGTCGATCGCGGCGAGCACCAGACCCACGGCGATGGCGGTCTGCAGCAGGGCCGCGGTGCCGTCCGCCGCGGTGCCGAGCAGCCGCGACACGGAGTGCGCGCCGCTCGCCGTGAGCACCGGCATGAGCCCGGAGATGACGACCCACAGGGCGAGGGCGATGGCGGCCGTCTTCAGGAGCGCCTTCGCCCCCTCCCACAGCGCCTGCAGGCCGAACACCCGCCGCACGCCGGAGACGAGGTTGAACTGCTCGTAGCGCCCGGACAGCTTCCGCAGGTGCACGCCGCCCTGCACCACCGCGCCGAACAGCGTCACGATCGCGACCGCGGCCAGCAGCGCGCCCAGCGTGGGCAGCACCGAGGCGAGGGCCCGTCCGAGGGCGGCGAGCGCGGCCTCCGGAGAAGGCGCCTGCATGAGCCCGGCGAGGGTCACCAGCTGCTCGGTGCCGGCGGCGGTCCCCGCGGCGATGGCGGCGGGCATCATGACGGCGGCGGCGCCGATGCCGAGCCACGCCGTGAGGTCCTGACTGCGGGCGATCCGGCCCTTCTGCCTGGCCTCCCTGAGGTGCTTCTCGGTGGCCTTCTCGCTGCGTTCGCCGCTGTCCGAGCCGCTCACGGTGTCACCCCCTGCATCAGGCGGAACGCCTGGGTGGCGAGGGCGTCGACGATTCCCGGGAACGCGACGTACACGGCGCCCGCGAGCAGGAGCGTGAGGAGGATCTTGACGGGGAAGCCCATCGCGAAGGCGTTGAGCGCCGGCGCCACGCGCGTGATGAGACCGAGCCCGACGTCGGCGAGGAAGAGCACCAGGACGAGAGGACCCGCGATCTGCACGGCCGCCAGCACCATCTGGGACACCCCGTCGACGAGCAGCTCGGCGGGTCCCGCCACGCGGAAGATGCCGTCGACCGGCACCGCGTCGAAGCTGCGGGCGAGCCCGGCGAGGATGAGCTGATAGCCGCCGGAGGCGAAGAGCAGCGTGAGCGCGGTGAGGTGGAAGAGCCGGGTGAACTGCGCGCCGTTGACCATCGCCGCCGGATCGAAGGCCTGGGCGAGCTGGAAACCGCCGAACACGTCGATGAGGCTGCCCGCGGCCTGCACCGCGGAGAAGCACAGCAGCACGAGGAAGCCGAGCAGGGCCCCGGTGAGCAGCTGGATCACGAGCGCACCGAGGAACGGCCCGGTGTCCAGGCTCTCGTACCCGGGCGCGACGGCAGCCCCCACCGCGAGCGACAGTCCGATCGAGAGCATCGCCTTCACGCGCACCGGGATCGCGCCGTACGAGAACGGCGGGGCGATCATGATGAACGCCGTGATGCGCACGGCGGCGAGCAGGGTGGCCTCCAGCCACGCGAAGTCGATCGGGATGAACACGGGCTCATCCGCTCAGCAGCGACGGGATGCGGGCGAACATCTCGTTCGTGAAGGCGATGATCTCGGCGATCATCCAGTTCCCCGCGATGAGCAGGGCGATGCCCACCGCGACGATCTTCGGCACGAACGACAGCGTCACCTCCTGCACCTGGGTGATGGACTGCAGCAGCGAGATCGCGAAGCCCACCACGAGCGCGGTGATGAGCATCGGGGCGGCGAGCTTGGCGGCGATCAGCAGCCCCTGGGCACCGATGTCGAGGACGGCTTCGGGACTCATCCCACACCTCCGTAGCTCTCCAGGAGCGCTTTGATGATGAGCCCCCACCCGTCGACGAGGATGAACAGCAGGATCTTGAACGGCAGCGAGATCATGACCGGCGGGAGCATCATCATGCCCATCGACATCAGCGCCGCCGCCACGACGAGGTCGATCACGAGGAACGGCACGAAGATCACGAAGCCGATGATGAAGGCGGCCCGCAGCTCCGAGATCATGAACGCGGGGATGAGCGTGTACATCGGCACGCTCGCGGCGTCCTCCGGATTGTCCTGCCCGGCCATCCGGGTCATCAGCGCGAGGTCCTCCTCGCGCGTGTAGTGCAGCATCCACTCCCGCAGGGGGGCCTGCCCGACGTCCACGGCCTGCGTGAACGTGAGCGCCCCGTCGATGTACGGCTGCACCGCGAGCGTGTTGATCTCGGTCAGCACGGGCCACATGATGAACAGCGAGAGGAACAGCGACAGGCCCGCGAGCACCTGGTTCGGCGGGATCGTCGGGAGGGACAGCGCGTTCCTGGTCATGGCGAGGACGACGAAGATCTTCGTGAACGACGTCATCATCAGCAGCAGCGCGGGGGCCACCGACAGCAGCGTGATCCCCAGGAGGGTGAGGATCGAGCCGGACGGGCCGCCGTCGATGCCGTTGATGTCGATCGTCACGCCCTCGCCGTCGTCCGGGGTGACCTCCGCGTGCGCGGCGGTGCCGGAGAGGGCGACGAGGACGACGGCGAGGAGGATCGCGACCGCGACGAGGACGACCAGCCGCGAGGCGCGACCGCGATCGACGGCACGGGTCGCGGTCATCGTGCGCGCCGGAGGGCCTCGGCGGTCTGCCGCCAGGTGTCGGGGGAGAGGATGGAACCGCGGAGCGGGTCGTTGCGGTGCCGCACGCGGCGACGGAGCTCCGGTGCCGGGGCGACCGCCGGGGGCGCGCTCGTGAGTGCGGCGGCGGCGAGGATGCGGTCGAACTCGGCGTCGTCGGCCGTGCGGGTGGCCGGCGGGTGCCCGACCTCTGAGTCCGCGGGCTCCGGCCGCAGGGGAAGGCGGTCGACCACGCTCACACCGTGCTCGGTGACCCCGAGCACGTAGCGGGCGTCGTCGGTCTGCACGACCACGAGCTGCGCCTTCGGACCGATGCCCTGCCGCCCGAGCACCGTGATCGCCTCGGCGTCGCGGCGCCGCGCCTGGGTCTTCGAGACCCGGCGCTGCAGGAACCAGAGCAGCCCGAGGACGGCGGCGAGCGACAGCCCGACCCGCAGCGCGAGCAGGAGGTCGTCCAGGGTCAGGCCTCGACGTTCTCGAGGATGCGGGTGATCCGCACCGCGTAGTCCTGGTCGACGACGACGACCTCGCCGTGCGCGATCGTGCGGCCGTTGAGCTTGACGTCGGCGGGGGCGCCCGCGGAGCGATCGAGCTCGACGATGCGACCGGGCTCGAGGTCGAGCACGTCGCGGACGGCCATGCGGGTGCGGCCGATCTCCACCGTCAGCTCCATCTCGACGCCCGCGATGCGGTGCAGGCGGCCGTCGGCCCCGGTCGGGCGCGCGGGGCGGTGGGTGATCCGCACGGCGAGGCGGCCGATGATCCGCTCGGTGTGGTCCACGAGGTCGAAGAGCTGGGTCTGCGGGTCGGCGAACACGGCCGAGGCGTCGCCGACCGCGGCCTCGCCGAGCAGGCCCGGACCGAGGGCGGTCGCCGCGGCCTCGAGCGCGTCGAGCAGCCGGTCGGTGAGCGGGCGGTCCCCGAGGCCGTCGACGAGCACGTCGGCGTCGAGGAGCTGCACCGCGAGTTGGGCGCTCGCCTCGCCGACGAACTGCGCGACCACCGCGTCGCCGGTGTCGCCGGACACCTGCGAGGCGCGCGCGGTGACCGGTGCGGCGGTGGGCAGCCGGGCCGCGAACGCGGCGGCGACGGCGGACTCGTAGGCGGTGGTGCTGATCACGCGGACTCCTGAGCGGGGGCGGTTTCGGGGACGGTGGCGGTCACGACGCAGGCGAGCCGGGCGCCCGCGCTGCCGACGGCGGCGGTCGCGACCGTCTGGTCGCCCACGGTGAGGAGCAGGGGACGGTCGGCGGCGTGCGGCAGGGGCAGCAGGTCGCCGACGGCGAGATCGAGCACCTCGCGGGGGAGCACCGTGCGGGGGGCCAGCCGCAGCGCCACCTCGACCGGGGCGGCTTCCACCTGCCGCCGGACCAGTCCCGGGGTCTCGGTGCGGTCGGCGTCGGAGGCGCGTACCGCGAACCCGGCGAGGACCGACGCGGGGAGCATGATGCTGGCGGGCACCGTCCGGCCGCCGTGGCGCATCGACAGGCGGGCGACGATCACCGGCTCCCCGGCGGCGGCCACCTGCGCGAACTGGGAGCTGTACTGGATGCCGGCGACGGCCACGCCTGCGGGCAGCAGGCCGTCGAGACTGCCGGTGAGGTGGTCGATGGCGTCGGCGATCAGCGATCGGATCAGCGCCTGCTCGATCGGGGTGAAGGTGCGGTCCTCGGCGGTGGACGTCGATCGTCCTCCCACCATCTGCACGATCCATGAGGTCGCGGTCGGGATCGGCACCTGGACGATCATGCGCTCGTCCGAATCGGGCAGCGCGCACACGATCATGGTCGTCGTGGTGGGAAGCGACTGCGCGTACTCGCCGTATGTGAGCATGCCGACGTGCTCGACGGCGATGGTGGCGCGCACGTGGATCTTGCCGGAGAGCTGGGCCGACCACTGCCGCGCGAACGTCTCGAACGCGAGCTCCAGGGTGCGGGCGTGCTCGCGCGACAGCGTCGCCGCGCGTCCGAAGTCGTAGACCTCGACGTCGGCGATCGCCGTCTCCGCGCGCGCCCGAGAGCGCACGCCGTCATCCATCACCACGAACCCGACTATCGGGCGGTGAGCGGCGTGCGTTAGGGACGGGTCAGGGGGAGGTCTGCGCGGCACCCGCGGCCGGGATCAGCGCTCGCACCTCCTCGCTGGCATCGGAGAGGATGACGATGTCCACCCGGCGGTTCTCCGCGAGCTGCTCCGGCGTGCTGCCGGCGGCGACCGGGCGGGTGTCGCCGAACCCGACGGACTTGAGGTGGGCAGGGGGCAGGCCGGCGGCCTCCACGAGGTAGCGCAGCACCTGCGTGGAGCGCCCGGCGGAGAGCTCCCAGTTGGTCGGGAAGGGGGCGACCGAGCCGCGGGCGTCGGCGTGCCCCTCCACCGAGATCTCGTTGGGGGCCGAGACGAGGACCGACCCGAGCGCATCGAGCACCTGCGTCGCGGCCGGGCTGAGGTCCGTGCTGTTGGTGGTGAAGAAGGTCTCCGCGCTCACGAGTCCGATGGTCAGACCGCGCTCGTCGATCGTGAAGGTGACGTCGGCTTCGAGCCCCCGGTCCGCCAGCACCTGGCGCAGGCGCTCGCGGAGGGCGGAGAGCTCGTCGAACTCGCGCTGCGCGGCCTCCAGCCCGGTGTCGGCGAAGTCCTCGCCCTCGTCGTCCACGAGCTCGGGCGGCACGACGACGCCGCTGGTCACATCGATGTCGTCGGAGGGCTCCTGGCCGAAGCCGGTCGCGAGGGACGCGCTCAGGGCCTCGAACTTCTCCTGGTCGACGGTCGACATGGCGAAGAGCACGATGAACATGCACATCAGCACCGTCACCATGTCGAGGTACGACGCCATCCAGCGCTCGTCCGGCCCGCTGTGCTCGGACTCCTGGACGCGGCGTCGGGTGCGCACGCTCATGAGAAGAGGTCCTCGTGCTCGGCCGCCGCCTCCGCCGGCTGCTCGCGGCGGCGGGAGCGGCCGGGGGAACGATCGGAGACGAGTGCGCTCAGGCGCTCGCGCACGTGCGCGGGGGCGGCACCGGCCTGGACGGCGAGCATGCCCTCCATGAGCACCGTCATGCGCTCGAGCTCCAGCTCGCCCAGACGCTGCAGGCGGCCGCCGATCGGGAGCCAGATGAAGTTCGCCGACAGCAGGCCCCACAGTGTGGCGACGAAGGCCGCGGCGATCATGGGTCCGAGGGTGTCCGGCTTGTCGAGCTTCTCCAGCACGTGGGTGAGGGAGACGACCGTGCCGATGATGCCGACCGTGGGGGCGAACCCGCCGAGGGTCATGTAGAAGCGGGAGGCGGTGCGGTTCCGGGCGGCCGTGGACGACAGCTCGTCCTCGAGCAGCACGCGGAGGTCTTCCGCGTCGGTGCCGTCGGCGATGCTCTGCAGGGCCTGCCGCAGGAACGGATCCTTCTCCTCGTCCAGCCCTTGCTCCAGCGCCAGGAGCCCTTCGGCGCGGGCCTTCTCCGCGTAGCCGACGACCGTGTCGATGGTGCTCTGCGCGGTGCGGCGCTCCCCGCGGAACGCGCGGGGGAGGGACTTCACGGCGTGCAGGGCGTCGCGCAGCGTGCCGCTGGCCAGCCCGACCGCGATCGTGGCGCCGAAGACGAGCACCATCGGCGCGGGCAGGAGGAGCGACCCGATCGTCGCGCCCTCCAGATTGATCATGGCGATCAGGGCGCCGAACGCGAGGACGAGCCCGAGGATGAGAGACGGATCCATCAGGCGTCCCCTCCCGTGACGGATACGGCGGGAGCGCCGGCCTCGTCGCCGGCCGCGACCAGTGCGGCCGCGGTCGCGAGGACCCCGGCGCGGAAGCGGGTGATCCGGGCGATCACGTCGTCCATCGTCTCCGTGACGACGAAGGTCGCGCCGTCGACCATCATGATCGTCGTGTCCGGCGTGGCCTGGACACGTTCGATCAGGTCGGGGTTCACCGCGAACCGGGAACGGTTCAGGCGCGTGAGGACGATCATGGGCTCCATCCTGGAAAAAGCTCGCCCCGCCCGAGAGCGGGGAACCGACGGCCCGTCCTGGGCTGTCGGAGAGGACTGTCGGCCGGGTGCTGCGGCGCGTTAGCGCGGGGTCGGACCGAGCGGGATCTTTCTCACGGCGGGCGCGTCGTCGCCGATAGGGACCAGGGGCGGGGGACGATGAGCAGCGGGCGAAGGGAGCCTTGTGCGGGATCGGAACGTGGAGAAGGCCGCGGCGACGGCGGCCGAGGAGTGCGGCTGCGCGCCGACCGCTGCCGAACGCGGCGCGCTGTGGAACCAGCCGGTCAGCCGGCGCCATGCCTTCGGGATCGGCGCGCTGGGCGTCGTCGCGCTCGCCGCCTTCGGCGTCGGTTCGGGGGTCACGGCCGCGCATGCCGCGTCGTACCCGAGCTGGGACGACGTGCAGCGCGCGAAGAACAACGAGGCGGCCAAGGCCGGCGAGGTCAGCCGGATCCAGGGGCTGATCCAGTCGTTGGAGCGCAAGGTCGCGGAGACCCAGGCGGCGGCACAGGTCGCGTCCGACGAGTTCTTCGAGGCGCAGCAGGCCTACTTCGCCGCGATCACCGAGGCGGACGCCCTGCAGGCCCAGGCCGACGAGAAGGCGGCGCTCGCCGACGAGACCGCGAAGAAGGCCGGCCAGATCGCGGCCCAGCTCTACCGCAGCGGCGGCGACGACACCGCACTGGAGCTGTTCTTCGCCGGGTCGGGAGCCAACGCCGACGAGCTGCTGTCGCGGCTCGGCACCATGAACAAGTTCCTCGAGTACAACCAGACCACCTACGACAACGCCGTCTCGGCGCGCAACACCGCGCAGGCTCTGACCGCGCAGGCGCAGGTCGCCAGGGACGAGCGCGACCGCCTGCAGCAGGTCGCCGAGCAGAAGATGGTCGCGGCGCAGCAGGCGGCGGACGCGGCCCAGGCCGCGCTCGACGAGCAGGCGGCGAACCTCGAGACCCTCAAGGCCCAGCTGGCGGCGCTCAAGGACACCACGACCAAGACGGTCGCGGGGTACCAGGCGGGCGTGGAGGCACGGCGGCGCGAGGAGGAAGCCCGTCGCAAGCGCGAGGCGGCGGCGGCTGCCGCGGCGGCGGCTGCGGCCGGCCGCGGGACGAGCGGCGGCGGTGGTGGCGGTGGCGGCGGCGGTGGCACGCCGGGCAACGGCGGCTGGGTGCGCCCGCACGGCGGGGCGCGGAGCTCGAGCTACGGTCCGCGCACGCCCATCTGCGGTCCACAGGGCTGCTCGTCGAGCTTCCACTACGGGGCCGACCTCGCCAACGGCTGCGGCGCCGCGATCTACGCCGCGAACTCCGGGACGGTGGACTACGCCGGCCCGAACGGCAACTACGGCAACTACGTGCGCATCCAGCACGGCGGCGGCGTCAGCACGGGGTACGCGCACATCAAGCCCGGTGGCATCATCGTCCGCAGCGGGCAGTGGGTGCAGTCCGGTCAGGTCATCGCCTACGCCGGCGACACGGGACGCTCGTTCGGCTGCCACCTGCACTTCGAGGTCTACATCAACGGTGGGTACACCAACCCCGTGCTCTTCATGGAGCAGCGCGGCATCTACGTCTGACCGGCCAACCCCGCGAGACCCCGCTCCATCGTCGAGGCCCCGCCGTATCCACGTGGACACGGCGGGGCTTCGGCGCGAAGACGGGGTCTCGGGAGGGGTCAGCGCTTGAGGTTCGTGAGCTCCTGCAGCACCTCGTCGCTCGTGGTGATGATGCGGGCGTTGGCCTGGAAGCCGCGCTGCGCGACGATGAGGTTGGTGAACTCCTGCGAGAGGTCGACGTTGGACATCTCGAGCGCGCCGCTGATGATGCCGCCGAGGCCGCCGGTGCCCGGCTGTCCGAGCTCGGCCTGACCGGAGTTACCGCTCGGGCGGAACTGCGAGGAGCCCACCTTCTCCAGGCCGCCGGGGTTCACGAACCCGGCCAGCGCGATGCGTGCCAGCACCTGGGTGTCGCCGTTGCTGAAGGTGCCGACCAGGCTGCCGTCGTTCGTCAGCGCGTAGGAGCTCAGCGTGCCCGCCGGCTTGCCGTTCTGCTCCTTGATCGCGATGTCGCTGACGTCGGCGAAGCCGGTCACACCGGACAGGTCGACGGTGACGCCGCCCGACACGATGCTCCCGGCGCCGTTCTGCACCCCGTCGGTGAAGGTCAGTGCGGTGCTCGCGCCCGCCCCGTCGGTGACGTCCCACCCGGTCGCGCTGCGCGTGAACGTCAGCCGCAGGGTGGACGCGGAGCCGTCGGCGCCGTAGGTCTTGATGTCGCGCACGAGCGTCTCGCCGACCGCGGCACCGGAGGGCAGGTTGCCGGTGGCGCGCGCGGTGGTGGTGGCGGCCGCGGGGCTGAGGGCGCCGACGGGGAGCGTGATGTCCCCGATGCCCTGACCGGGGACGATCGCCCCGTTGGTCGCGGTCCAGCCCTGGACGAGGGCTCCGCCCGCCCCGACGAGACGGCCGCTCGCGTCGAATGTGAAACCGCCGTTGCGGGTGTAGAGGGTCTCGCCGCCGGAGCGGACGACGAAGAAGCCGTCGCCCGAGATCATCAGGTCGGTGGGGACGCCGGTCGGCTGCGGGGCTCCTCCGGCGAAGTTGGTGCTGATGCCGGCGACCTGCACGCCGAGTCCGACCTGGGCGGGGTTCTGCCCGCCGGCCGCCTGCTGCGGCAGCATCGAGTTGCGCAGGAGCTGGGAGAGGGAGTCCTGGAACTGCACGGAGGACGCCTTGAAGCCGGTCGTGTTGACGTTGGCGATGTTGTTGCCCGTGACGTCGAGCATGGTCTGGTGCGAGCGGAGTCCGGAGATTCCGGAGAAGAGGGAACGGAGCATGGTGGTGCCTTTCTGGGGAGCGGGGTCAGGCAGCGGTGCCGGGGACGAGGGAGACGCCGGAGATCGCGTCGAGGGGGATCGACTTCTCGCCGATGGTCACGGTGGGGACGGCTCCCGCGTAGGAGACCGCGGTGACGACGCCCTTCTGGGTGACGCCGTCGGCGTCGACGTACTGGGCCTCCTGCCCGAGGAGGGCGGCGGCGGTCTGCCGCATGCTGAGCGCGAAGCTCTCGGTGCTCGTTGACGCGAGCGCCGTCAGCTGCTCCATCGAGGCGAGCTGCGTCGTCTGGGAGATCATCTCGTTGGTGTTCATCGGCGAGCTCGGATCCTGGTTGGTGAGCTGGGTCACGAGCAGCTTGAGGAACACCTCCGAGTCGAGGGTCTTCTTGCGCTCGGTCGCCGGCGTCGTGCTGCCGGTCTGCACACCGGACGTCGGCGTGGCACCCGGGGGCAGGGTGCCGGTGATGGAGTCGACCGTGGTCATGGAGTCCTCTCTGATCAGGCGTAGACGTCGATGCCGCCGGTGGGCGCGGCGGGCGGTGCGGGCGGGGGCGGGGAAGCGGTCGGCGCCGAGGCCGGGGGACGCGGGGTGGTCGGCGGGCGCGGGGTGTCCGGGTCGCCGTTCCCGGTCTGGCCGTGCGTCGTCGCGCCGTGCTGGGGCGAGGAGGACGAGCCGTCCCCTGTGCTGAGGCTCAGGGTGGCGTGCGGCGCGGCGACCGCGAGGTCCCGGCGGAGATCGACGAGGAGGGCGCGCAGGGCGTCCCTGCCCATCTCGCTCGGGGCCTGCAGCTCGATGCGCAGGGTGGAGCCGGCGATGTGGGCCCGCACGGTGACGGGACCGAGGTTCTCCGGCGAGACGGTGAGCGTAATCCGGTGATCGCCGTCGGGGGCCTGGGCCAGGGACAGCACCGGAGCCGCCACCTGGGGGAGCAGGGCCGGTCGGACCGGTGCGGGGACGGCGCTCGGCGGCGTGACGGGCGCGGTGGCCGTGGCGGCGACCGGGCTCGGCGCGGGCGTGGACCCGGCTGCGACCGGGTCGACGGCGCTCGGGCCCGCGGGGGTGGCGGCGGACGGCACCGGGACGGAGGGCGTCCCGGACACGGTGGAGGTCTCGGGGACGGTCGTGGCCTCGGTCGGGAGCGCGAGCGTGGCCGTCGCTCCGTCCGGCGCCGGGCCGGCGAGGCGGGACGTCCTGCCGTCCGATCCTGCGCTCGTCCCGCCGTCCTCGCCGGTACGCGCGCTCGCCGCTGCCTCGATGGACGAGGAGGGCGGGGACGGCACGACGGCTCCGGTCGTCGGAGGCGCGGTCGATGGGGCCGACGACGCGAGAGCGGGGGCCGACCGGACCGCTCCGGCGTCGACCGGTGCGTCGACCGGTGCCATGGCGGCCGCCGTGGGCACCGCCTCCGCGCGAGGAGGCGTCGCCGCGGGGGAGGCGGACTCGACGGCGGGCAGGGAGAGCGCGTCGGTGCCGGAGATGGCCGGACCCGCCGGAGACGGAGGTGCCGGAGACGGAGTCGCCGGAGTCTGCTCTCCCTCGGGCGGCGTCGGAACCGCCGTCGGGCCGGCGTCCGGCGGAACGACAGTCGGGATCGCCGGCGGCGCGACCACCGACCCCGAGGGCGACGGGGCCGGGAGCGGAAGCGGAGTGGCGACGGCACCGTCGGCGGGAACGGCCGCGGTGCCGTCGCTCCCGGTGGCCGCGTCGGTCGCGGGGTCCTCGGGCGACGCGGGGCCGGCCGGCTCCGTCTCCCGCGCGGCATCGCGCACGGCGTCGGCGAAGGCGGCGGCTCCGGGGGCGCCGCCGCGGCCGGCCGGGGCTGCGGAGCGCGGGGGGCGCACGTCCAGCGCGGCGAGGAGGTCGAGAGCGGTCATGCCGAGCCCTCCGTCCGGGAGCGGGAGGCGATCTCGTCCAGCTCCGCCTGCTCGGCGTGCAGGTCGGCGGCGCGTAACGCCTCGGCGTGGCCGTCCGCGAGGCGCTCGAGGCCGCGCAGCGTGCGCCGGGCGTCGGCGTGCGCGGACCGCGCCTCGGCGACCGTCTCCTGCTGGAGGGCGGACAGCGTCGTGAGGTCGGCCAGCAGCGCCCGGCCGGAGACCCGGGCCGCCGCGAGCGCCGCGAGCGCACGGACGTCCACGGCCTCCGTGTCCGTGCCGGCCAGGTGCGCGCGCAGGGCCCGGTCCCTGGCCTCGGTGTGCTGCGCGTCGATCACCGCGCGCGACAGACGCTGCGCGGCGGCGCGTTCCTGGATCTCCCGGACGCGCAGGAGACCGGCGAGCGAGAACCCTCTGCTCATGAGACCCCCTCGAAGGCGGAGACGAGGCTCTCCAGCCGGGCCCAGGAGTCGTCGATCGCGCTCGTCTCGTCGAGCGGCTGGGTGAGGAACGCCGAGATCGGCCGTTCATGGGCGATCGCCGCGTCGATACGGGCGTCGGCGCCGGCGTGATAGGCGCCGATGTCGATGAGGTCGTTCGCCCGGCGTCGGGCCGCGAGCACGGCGCGGAGGGTGGCCGCCTGTGCGCGGCGCTCCCGGCTCGTGATCTTGCCGGCCACGCGGGACACGGACCCGAGGACGTCGATGGCGGGGTGGTGACCGGCGAGAGCGAGGGCACGGTCGAGTACGACGTGGCCGTCGAGGATGGAGCGGACCGCGTCGGCGATCGGCTCGTTGTGGTCGTCGCCGTCGACGAGCACGGTGTAGATGCCCGTGATGGAGCCGGCGCGGTCGGTGCCGGCGCGTTCCAGCAGTCCGGCGAGGAGCGAGAAGGTGGAGGGCGGGTAGCCGCGGGTGGCCGGCGGCTCGCCCGCGGAGAGCCCGATCTCGCGCTGGGCCATGGCGACGCGGGTCAGCGAGTCCATCATGAGGATCGCGTGCGCCCCGTCGTCGCGGAAGGCCTCCGCGATCCGGGTGGCGGTGAAGGCGGCGCGGATGCGGGCCATCGCCGGCTGATCCGAGGTGGAGACGACCACGACCGAGCGGGCGAGTCCCTCCGGGCCCAGGTCGTCCTCGATGAACTCGCGCACCTCGCGGCCCCGCTCGCCGACGAGGGCGATGACGGTGACCTCGGCCTCGGTGCCGCGGGCGATCATCGACAGCAGCGACGACTTGCCCACGCCGGATCCCGCGAACAGGCCGACGCGCTGCCCTCGGCCGACGCTGACGAGGGTGTCGAGCGCGCGCACGCCGAGGGGGAGCGGGGTGTCGATGCGATCGCGCTCCATGATCGAGGGGGTGTCGTGATCCAGGGTCACCTGCGGCGCCGCGAGCGGACCCTTGCCGTCGATGGGACGCCCGAGGCCGTCCAGGACCCGGCCCAGCAGCGCGCGTCCGGTGGGAACGCGCACCGGGCCGCCCCGGCCGCGCACCGGGGCGCCGACGGTGAGTCCGGCGACCGGGGCGAGCGGCATGCAGCGCAGCCCGTCTTCGCCCGTCGCCACGACCTCGGCGTCGATGCCGTCGAGCGTCACCACGTCCCCGATGGCGCCGTCGAGCCCGCGCACCTGCACGCTGAGTCCGCGCACCTGGGAGACCTCGCCGATGCGCTCCGGCCGCGCCGCCTCGAGCACCGCCGCCCAGGAGCTCACGGCGTGCCCTCCGCGAGGGCGCGGCGCGCGCGCTCGAACGCCGTCCCGACCCTCGCGTCGATGACGCCGTGCGCGAGCACGGCCACGGCGTCGCCGCGGGCGAGGGTGTCGTCGGCGACGAGCGGGAATGCGGCGAGGTCGTCTCCGGTCTCCGCGGCGAGGAGCCGGAGATCCTCCGGATGGACGCGGAGGCTGCGTACCGCGGCCGGCGCGGTCGCGCTCAGGGCGCGGCGGGCCGCAGCGGCCGCCGCGGTGCCCGCATCGCTCAGCTCGGCCGCGAGGAGGAGCTCCGCGAGGTCGATCGCGTGGGAGAGCACCTGCGTCGTCGCGGCGGCCTCCAGCTCCGCCTCCCGCTCCGCCAGGGAGCGTGCCGCGGCGTGCAGGGCCGCCACCGCGGCGGCCATCTCCTCGGCGCGATGGCGCTCCCGCTCCGCCTGCTCGGCCGCGGCGGCGCGGTGCGCGGCTTCGGCGTCGGCCGTGCCCGCCCGGAAGCCCGCGGCGTGGCCCTCGGCGTACCCGCGGCGGCGCGCGCGCTCCTGCTCCCCGCGGTGGTCCGAGCCGCCGAGCCGGGGGAACGCGGCGGGGGCGAAGGCGTCAGTAGACATACTCGTCCTCGTCGGCCCGCTGCACGGTGATGTCCCCGGCGGCCTCCAGCGCCCGGATCGTGCGGACGATCTCGGCCCGCGCTTCCTCGACCTGGGAGACGCGCACGGGGCCCAGCGTCCTGGCCTCCTCGTCGAGGTTCTCGCGGTTGCGCTCGGACACGTTGCGGCGGATGAGATCGACGATCGGCTGCTGGGCGCCCTTGAGGGCCAGCGCCAGCGACCGGATGTCCATGCCCCGCAGCACGCGCTGGGTGTCCCGGTCGTCGAGCTTGACGATGTCCGCGAACGTGAACATGCGCGAGCGGATGTCCTCCGCGAGGGCGCTGTCGCGGTCCTCGATGCTCGCCAGCAGGGCCTTCTCGATGGTGGCCCCCGAGCGGCCGATGATCTCCACGAGCGGCTCGACGCCGCCGAGCACCTCGGGGCTGTCCCGCGACGCGAGGCTGCCGGTCCGCGCCTTGAGGGCGTCGGCGACGATGGCGATGGCCTCCTGGGAGGCGGTGCCCATGGTGGCGATCGCCTGCGCGACGTCGGTCCGGGCGGGGTCGGGCAGCGCGGCGAGCACGGCGGCGGCCTGATCGGCGGGGAGGTGCGCGAGCACGAGTGCGACGGTCTGCGGCAGCTCGCCGTCCAGGAGCGTGGCGAGATGGGCGGCGTCGGCGGAGGCGAGGAAGTCGAACGAGGCGCTCATCGACGTGGAGCCCACGCGGCCGAGCACGGCGGCCGCCCGCTCCGACCCGAAGGAGGCCTCCAGGAGCCCGGCGGCGATGTCGCGCCCGCCGCGGGCCGGGGGCAGGTGCCCGGCCGCGATGCGATGGAACTGTCCCAGCGCCTGGGCGGTCGTCTCCGCATCGAGGTCCTGCAGCCCGATGATCTCGGCGGCGACGGCCTCGGCCTCGGTCTCCGAGAGATGCTTCATGACCTCGACGGCCTGCGCGCGGTCGAGGTTCATGAGGACGATGGCGGCCGTCTGCCGATCGGTGAGTCCGCTCATGCCCGTGACCTGTCGTCGATGAGCGTGCGCAGCAGCTCGGCCGTGCGCTGCGGGTCCTGCCGGGTGAGGGCGTCGATCTCGGCACGGCGGCGCTCGAGGCTGATCTGCGCGGGCTCGGGCTCGGGGTCCGGGTCGAGATCCGGCACCGGCTCGAGGAAGGCGAGCGGGGTGGTCGGCGCCTCCAGCACGGCCGTCGGTGCGTCGGCGGAGAGCGCGGCGAGCTCGGCGGGCCGGTCACCGAAGAGCTGGTCGAACTCCTCCACACCCGCCGCCTTCCGTCGGGACCGGATGATCAGCGCGGTGATCGCGGCGATGAGCGGGATGGCGATGGCGGCGGCGATGATGACGGTGTTCAGGAGCGCGGCCTGACGGGCGCCCTCTTCGGCCTCCTTCGCCGCCTGCAGCGCGGCCTGGGCGGCCTCGGCGTCCGTCTGGCTGAACGCGACGAGCTCGACGGCGAGTTCGTCGCCGCGGGTGCGGTCGATGCCGGCTGCGGTGGCGACGAGGTCGCTGAGCTGCGCGGAGCTGAGGTCTCCGCCCGCACCGGCGTCCACGGCGACCGACACCGACTGCCGCAGCAGGTTTCCGGCGGGGGTGGACGTGCTCTCCGTGGCCTTGTTCACCGCGTTGGTGCGCGTCTCCTCGGAGGACCGGTAGGTGCCGTCGCCGTTCCCGTTCGGAACCGCGATGTTGTCCGGACCGAGCACGCCCGCCTCCGAGGTGGAGCCGTTGCTGTTCTGCTCGCGGACCTCTTCGGTGAGAGGGGGCGCGCCCTCGGCCGGCGTGTACGTCTCCTCGACGCGTTCGTTCACCGAGCGGTCGATCTCGGCGACCACCGTCACGGTCGCGTTGCCCGGGCCGACCACGGTGTCCAGCATCTGCTGCACGCTCGCGGCCACGCGGGCCTCGTAGTCGCTCGCCTGCTGGTCGAGGCCGCCGGTGGCTCCACCGCCCACGGTCGACAGCGTCCGCCCGGTCTGGTCGACGACGGCCACGTTCTCCGGCTTCATGCCGCTGACGGCGGCCGAGGTGAGGTGCACGATGGCCTCGACCTGCTTCTGGTCGAGCGTCGTGCGTCCGGCGGTCTCCACGAACACGGAGGCCGTCGCGTCGACGGTCTCCGACACGAAGACGCTCTCCTCGGGGATCGCGAGCTGCACGGAGGCCGCGGAGACGCCGTCGATCGCGGAGATCGTGGCGGCGAGCTCGCCCTCGATCGCGCGCTTGTAGGTGACCGACTGCTGGAACTCGCTCGTGGTGACGCCCATGTCGTCGAGCAGCGAGTACCCGGCCGATCCGGCGCTCGGCAGTCCGGCGGACGCGGCCGCGAGCCGCTGGTCGTAGACGTCCTTCTCGGGGACGAGCACGGTGGCGCCGCCGTCGGCGAGCTCGTAGGGGACGGAGGCGGAGCGCAGCTGCTCCACCACGGCGTTCGCGTCCGTGGCGTTCAGCCCCGAGAACAGCGGTGTGTACGTGGGGCGGGTGAGCCAGCTGGACAGGGCGACGATGCCGAGTGCGAGCACGGCGATGCCGATGATGGCGATGGTCCGCTGCGCGAGCGAGAATCCGGCGATCACCCGCCGCATCCGCTGGAACGCCCCGGTCACTGCCGGGGGCATCAGGCCTGCATCCGCATGATCTCGTTGAACGCGTCGACGCCCTTGTTGCGGACGGCGGCGACGAGTTCGAGGGTGACCGCGGCGCGCGACGAGGCGATCATCGCGGCGTGGATGTCGTCGAGGTCGCCGGTCACGGCGGCGACTTTCAGGGTGTCGGACTCGGACTGCAGCGAGCGCAGCTCGTCGATCGCCCCGGTGACGCTGTTCGCGAAGGCCGTGTCGTCGCCGGTCCTCGCACCCGTCACGGGCGAGGTGGTCATGCCGAGGGACGAGGCGACGGCCTCGATGCCGGCGACGGCGCTCACGCGTTCCGCCCGATCTGCAGCGCCGCCTCGTAGGAGGTGCGGGCGCGGTCCACGATCGCCGCGCTCGCCTGGTATCCGCGCTGCGCGAGGATCAGCTGGCTCATCTGGTCTCCCAGGTCGATGTCGGGGTAGCGCACGTAGCCGTCGGCGTCGGCGAGCGGGTGGTCGGGCTGGTGCACGAGCCGGCCCTCCGCGTCGCCCTGGACGGTCCCGGCGACGTAGACCCCGGGGGACTGGTCGCTGGTCTGCGCCAGGATGTAGCGCGCCCGGAAAGCCGCGCCGTCGGTCGACGTCGCGGTGTTGATGTTGGCGATGTTGTCGCTGATGGCGTCGAGCCACTTCCGGTGCACGGTCAGTCCCGTGCCGGCGATCCCGATGGCGTCGAAGGTCATGACGTCCTCATCGCGGTGCGCATCGAGGAGAACGATCCGTTCACGGCCTGCGTCGCGAACTGATAGCGGAGCATGGTGTCGATGCTGGACAGGGTCTCGGTGTCGAGGTTCACGTTGTTGCCGTTCAGCCGTGTCGGCTCGAGCGATGTCCCGACCGTGGCGGACACGTCCCCGTCACCGGCGGCGATCGAGTCGGCGAGCGCGGCCTCGAACTGCACGCGCTTGGCGTGGTAGTCGGGGGTGTTGATGTTGGCGATGTTGTCGGCGATGGCTCGCTGGCGCAGCGAGAGGCCGTTCAGCGCACTGGTCAGTGCGGTGATGGTCACAGAGTCGAACACGAACCGGCTCCCCGTGTGTGGGTGAAGTGGCCGTTCCCTGGCCGAGTCTTGCGAGCCATCCGTGCTCTCGGGGGACTGTCGGCCGTCCGTGCGGATTCGTTAGGAGGGTTCCTCACCCGTCCACGTCGAGGTAGGCGGGGGCATCGGGAGAGCGGGGTGCCGGCACGCGCCGGACGGCACCGAGGTGCTGCCGCAGCCCCTCGAGCTCCGACCTGGCGCGTTCCATGGCGGCGTGCTGCCGGTCGATCACCGCACGGGCGCGATCGGCCAGGTGCGGGGGGAGCGGGGAGGACGGCGGCGCCCAGGGGATGATGTCGTGCACCTCGACGGCTCCCGCCGGCGCGGCGAGGATCCGGTCGGCGTCCGCTTCGAGCCGGTCGAGCAGCGTGGCCCAGTCCTCGTCCGTCATGCGCGGCCCTCCGCGACGGCCAGGGCGGCGGCGTGCCAGGCGTCGCGCAGCGGCACGACGAGCTCGCGGCAGGCATGCGTGCGCTCCGGATCGCGGCCGACGTTGGCGCCGATCAGCGTCTGCGAGAGGAAGACGTACAGCGAGCGCAGCCCGGCGCTGCCGCTCCAGTCGTCGGTGAGGGACGACGACAGCTCGGCCACGATCGCCTGCGCGTGCTGGAGCTGGGTGTTGGCCTCGGTCCAGTCGGCCGCCCGCTGCGCCGTCTCGGCGCGTTCGATGTCGAGCAGGAGCCGGTCGTAGAGCATCGTGACCAGGCGCTCCGGCGGGGCGGACAGGATGGCGTCCTCGCGGTACCGCTGCTGGGCACGCAGGGCGGCGTTCATGCTCACGAGTCCGACCCGGAGCGGCTGCTCGGCAGCGCGTTGATCTGGGAGGCGAGGTACGACGACTGCGACTGCATCTGCGACAGCATCACCTCGAGGCGCGCGTACGTGCGCTCCAGCGACGCCTTGCGCTGCGCGAGGCGCACGTCCCAGCGCTCCATCTGCTCGCCGAGGCTCTTGACCTCGCTCTCCTGACCCGTGATCCGCGAGGTGAGCAGCCCGTCGTACTTGTCGGAGTACGAGGTCGCCGTCTGCTCCACGCGTGCCGCGACCGCGGAGAAGAGCGCGCCGACGGCCGCGGGGTCCTTCGCCAGCGCCTCGGAGAACTTCTCCTGGTCGAACGTGAGCTTGCCGTACATGTCGGTCGAGATGCCGATCGTGGACGGCGAGACGCCGTCCACGGGGTGCTGCACGGCGTCGGCGAGGGCGGTCCGCAGACCGCGGATGGTGCTGTCGCCGGTGAAGACGCCGAGGGTGGTCTTCTCGCCCTGTCCCGCGGCGACCGTCGCCTTCGAGCCGTTGTCGATGCGGGTGAAGATGTCCGTGAGGAGGGCGATGAACTCGCCGGAGGCCTTGGTCCTGGCCTCGCCGTCGACGGCGACGGTCACCGTGACGGGGGTCGTCGAGACGGTGGAGACCGTGACGTCGACGCCCTCGAAGAGATCGGTGAACGTGTTGCCGGACGAGGTGATGACCTGTTCGGCCGCCGTGCCGGTCCAGAGGCGCAGCTGCGCATCCGTGCCCGTGGCGATGACGGCGGCGCCGGGCTCCGTGGACACGTCCGTGGCGGTGCCGGCTGCCACCGCGGCGAGGTCGCCCGCGTAGACGCGGAAGCGTCCCGCCTCTCCGGACTCCTCGGCCCGGAGCTGCAGGCGGTAGACGGGGGTGCCGTCGGCGTCCTTGCCGGCGGGGACGGCCGTGGCGAGGACACCGGTGTCGGCGTCGTTGATGGCCTGGGCGATGTCCTGCATCGACGTCGAGTCGGCCTGCACCTGGACGCGCTTCCCCGTGGCGTCCTCGAGCGTCAGGACGGGCGGGTCCGCGGGCCAGCGGCTCGCGGACGCGGAGACCACCGTGTGCGCCTGGGCGAGGCGGTCGACGACGATGTCGGTGGACACGGGCGCGGCGCCGGTGCGCAGGGCGACCTTCACCGACTCGGACGACGCGCTGCCGGTGAAGCGGTCGAGGCCGCCGGGCGCTGCGGCCTTCTCGGCGGCGGCGGCGAGGTTCTGCACGGCCGTGTTGAGGGTGCGCAGCTGCGTCATGACGACGTTCTTGTCGTCGATCTTGGCCTTGAGCAGCGTGCGGGGGATGGCGTGCACGTCCATGAGGGCCTTGATGACCTCGGTGGTCTTGAGCCCCGACACGAGGCCGTCGAGCGAGAGCGACATGCGGCTTCCCTTCTGTGTGCGGCGGGGTCCGGGCGATGGCCGAAGCCGTCACCCGGACCCCCGGAGTGATTCCGTGCGGCGGCGCGGATCAGCGCAGCAGCTGGAGCACGCCCTGGTTGGCCTGGTTGGCCTGGGCCAGCATGGCCGTTCCCGCCTGCGACAGGATGTTCGCCGACGTGAACTTGACCATCTCGGACGCCATGTCGGTGTCGCGGATACGGCTCTCGGCGGCGGCGAGGTTCTCGGCCGACACGTTGAGGCTGTTGATGGTCGACTCGAAGCGGTTCTGCAGCGCACCGTAGCCGGCACGTGCGGTCGAGACCGCCTGGATCTGCGTGTCGATGCCCGCCAGAGCCGCACCGTACGATGCCGCGTCGGTCATGGTGCCGGCGAGCGTCTCGATGGTGGTGCCGAGGTTGGCGAAGTTGGTCAGGCCGACCGAGATCTGGTCCTCGGCGGCGACCGCGCCCGCACCCACCTGGAACGTCAGCGTCGTGCCGCCCGAGAGCAGCTTGATGCCGTTGAAGTTGGTGCTGTCGGCGATCCGGGTGAGCTCGTCGGCGAGGGCGCCGATCTCAGTCTGGATCGCTTCGCGCGACTTCGCGTTGTTCGAGTCGTTCGCACCCTGAGCGGTCAGGTCGCGCACGCGCTGCAGGATGGAGTGCACCTCGGTCAGGGCGCCTTCCGCGGTCTGGATGACCGAGATGCCGTCCTGGGCGTTGCGAGCCGCGACGTTCAGGCCGTTGACCTGCGAACGCAGGCCCTCGGAGATCGCGAGGCCGGCGGCGTCGTCCGCGGCGCGGTTGATGCGCAGACCGCTCGAGAGCTTCTCGAGCGACTTCGACAGGTCGTTCTGCGTGTTGGACAGGTTGCGGTAGGCGTTGAGCGCGCCCACGTTGGTGTTGATCTGCATACCCATGAGGGTTTCCTCCGTGATGTGTTGTGCAGGAGACCATCCGTGGTCTCCTGCTCTCACCTATCGGCGGAGGATGCGGACGCGTTAGGCGGGGGCGGCGGCGCGGAAGACCTCACCGATCCGGACGCCGGCGGCCTCGGCGATGCGGCCGAAGTACGCATCCCGCGCGGCGGGCGAGACGCGGGTGGTGGTCGTGGTCTCTGTGCCGCCCTCGGCGAAGTAGCGGTCCAGGGCGTCGCGGAGCAGGCGCACCGCCTCCGCCCGCTGCTGCGAGACGGCCGAGTGGGTCACGCCCAGCTCCTCGGCGATCTCCTTGACGGGGCGCTCCTCGACGTAGACGGCCACGACGATGCGCCGCATGCGCTCGGGGAGAGCGGTGATGGCGTGCTCGAGCACCTCGCGTCGCTCGCCGACCAGCGCGGACTCCTCCGGCAGGGGGATGTCGGCGACGAGGTCCCGCGTGGCGGGGTCGTCGAGCGGGGCGACGGTGCGCGCGGCGTCGGCGAGGGCCTCCACCACCGCCTCCTTGGGGGAGCCCATGGCGGTGGCGATCTCGGTGGCGGTCGCCGTGCGACCGAGGGCGGCGGTGAGGGTGTCGCGGACGGCGACGGTCTCCTTGATGCGCTTGCGGATGCCGCGGGACGCCCAGTCCATGGCTCGCATCTCGTCGGCGAACGCGCCGAGGATGCGGCGGCGGGCGTACGCGCCGAACGGGACGCCGAGCGCGGGGTCGTAGGCGTCGGCGGCGGTCACGAGGGCGAGCGCGCCGACGGCGGCGAGCTCTTCGCGGGGGATATGGGTAGCCCGAGCATGGGTGTCTGCAGCGAGGTAGCCGACCAGGGGGAGGTTGGCCTCGACGAGGCGGTTGCGCTCAGCGCGCGACGACATGGGGGATGATCCACCTCTCTGGATGCACTCCGGAAGCTCCATGGCGAGGGGTAGATGGTCATATCACAAGGTCCGGGATATGTCCATGGGGAGCACTAACCGCCGCCAGTCCACATAGTAACCTTAGGGGCGCGGTGGCCGATAGAGATTTATGAACCGTTAACAGGCGGGCCGATCGCACCTGCGTGGGGCGGGGGATCGCTGGGGACAAGGGGATCATGGGAGCCAACGAACTATCGATGCAGCTCTGGCGCGAGCGCGAGCTGCTCGAGATGCTGCTTTTCAAGCTCGACGAGCAACAGCTGCTGCTCGCCGCCGGCCGGTCGCACTGGATCCAGTTCGCGGCCAGGGAGATCGATCAGGTGCTCGACCGCCTGCGCGCCGCGAGCCTGGCCAGGGCCGTCGAGGTCGCCGGCGTCGCCGAGGAGTGGGGGGCTCCTCAGGACGCGACGATCGGCCAGCTCATCGAGCACGCCCCGGACGGGGCCTGGGGCGACGTCTTCACCGACCACATGCGCGCGCTCGTGAAGCTGACGGCGGAGGTCGAGCAGATGCGCGACGCCGCCGCGGAGCAGCTCAGCGGAGTGCTCCGCGCCACCCAGGAGACCATCGCCGCTCTCGGCCAGGAGAGCGGCGAGTACACCACCCGCGGCGACCGCGCCCGCGAGGATGCCGCCCGCATCATCGACACCGAGATGTGACCGAGAGGGATTCATGTCGACCTTCAGTGGACTGACCACCGCCGCCAGCGGCCTCGCCGCCGCGCGGCGGGGCATGGATGTGGTGGGGCAGAACATCGCCAACCAGAAGACCGAGGGGTACACGCGGCAGCGCGTCGAGACCTCCTCCATCGCCGCCGTCGCGCAGACGGGGCGCTTCAGCATGGGCGCGCTCCCCGGACACGGCGTCTCCATCGACGGGGTGTCCCGCCTCGGCGACGCGCTGCTCGACGCCCGGGTCCGCGACACCCTCGGGGCCTCCGGCTACTGGGCCACCCGCGCGCTCGCCGCGACGACCGCCGAGTCGGCGCTCGCGGAACCGACGGACAAGGGCCTCGCGAACCGGCTGACGAACTTCTGGGCGGGGTGGCAGGATCTCGCCAACACCCCCGACTCGGGGGCCGCGGCCGCGAGCATCCTGGAGTCGGCGAAGGAGCTCGCCGCCCACATCTCCGGCGGCTATCGCACCGTCGCCGCGCAGTGGACGGCCGCACGGGGAACGGCCGAGCGCACCGTCAGCCAGGTCAACGCCGCGGCCGACCAGATCGCGGTGCTGAACACCGAGATCCGCGACGCTCTGGCCTCGGGCCGCTCGGCCAACGAGCTCACCGACCGCCGCAATCTGCTCGCCGAGGACGTGGCCCGGCTCGCCGGCGGCACCGCCACCGTGGAGGCGGACGGCACGCTCACGGTCCGCCTCGGCGGCAACGCCCTGGTCTCCGGGGGCGACGCGCGTCACCTCGCCCTGACCGGCGCGGCGACGATCGACGGCGCACCCCGCGTCGGCGTGGTCTGGGAGTCGGTCCCGGATCTTCCCCTCGTGGTCGACGGCGGAGAGCTCGGCGGCTCGCTCGCGGTGCTCGCCCCGGCCGCCGACGGCGGGATGCTGGCACAGCTCGCCGCCACCTACGACCGGGTGGCCACGGCGCTGGCGGAGTCGCTCAACGCGCAGCACCGCGCCGGTGTCACGGCGTCCGGACAGCCCGGGGGCGACTTCTTCACGCTGCCGGCGACCGGCTCCGCCGCGCTCGGGCTGCAGGTGGCCGTCACCTCGGCGGCCGACCTGGCCCTCGCCTCGCCCGGAGCGGGCTCCAAGGACGCGACCAACGCCGACCTCATCTCCCAGATCGGGCAGCGCGCGACCTCTCCGGATGCGCTGTGGACCGACCAGGTGACCCGCTTCGGCGTGTCCACCGCGGCCGATGTGCAGCGTGCGAAGGCGTCGGATGCGGCGGCGGTCGGCGCCGTCGGCGCCCAGCAGTCGGTCGCGGCCGTGGACGGCGACGAGGAGACGATCAGCCTCCTCACCTACCAGACCGCCTATCAGGCGGCGGCCCGCGTGCTCACCGCCGTCGACGAGGCCCTCGACGTCCTCATCAACCGCACGGGCGTCGTCGGACGCTGACCGGAGGAGCCCCATGATCTCTCGCGTGACCCAGACCACGATGACGCAGACGGCGATGCGCCAGCTGCAGTCCAACCTCTCCGAGCTCGCCCGTCTGCAGGAGCAGGCCACGTCGCAGAAGGCGTTCGCCGCGCCCTCGGACGATCCGGCCGCGGCCGCTGCCGCCCTCGCCCTGCACGCCGAGCAACGGCGCACCGAGCAGTATGCGCGGAACATCGACGACGGCCTGGCGTGGGTGACCGCGGCCGACACGGCGATCACCTCCAGCACCTCACTGCTCTCGCGGGTGCGGGACCTCACCGCGCAGGGAGCGAACGACGGGGCGCTGGACGCCGCGGCGAAGGAGGCCCTCGCGGTGGAGCTGGAGGGCATCCGCGATGAGCTGCTCTCGCAGGCGAACACCCGGCTGCTCGGGCGGTCCGTGTTCGCGGGTACCTCGGACACCGCGGCCTTCGCCGGCGACTACTCGTACAGCGGCGTCGCCGGCTCCGAGGTCACGCGACGTGTGTCCGACGCGGCGTCCGTCCGCGTCGACACCGACGGGGCGGCGGTGTTCGGCACGGGCGACGACTCGGTGTTCGCCCTCGTCGACCGCATCGTCGCCGACCTCCGCTCCGGCACCAACGTCGGACCACGGCTCGCGGAGATCGACGACCGCCGCACGGCGATGCTGGGCGTGCAGGGCGCGGTCGGCACCAGGCAGGCTCAGATCGAACGCGCCAAGGAGGCGGCAGTGCAGAATTCCGTGTCCCTCGAGTCCCGCCGCGCCGCGGTCGAGGACGTCGACTCGGTCGAGGTGCTCATCCGCCTGCAGGCGCAGGAGCTCGTGTACCGCTCGGCGCTCGCGGTGAACGCGCGCGTGCTGCAGCCGTCGCTGATGGACTTCCTGCGATGACCGCCGCGCTCACCTTCACGGCCCCGCCGCCCGGACTGGCACCCCATGTGGACTTCGCCCTCGCACCGGTCGAGGGCGCCGACGGGCTCTTCGCGATGCGGGCGGTCGAGGACGAGGCCCTGCGGCTCTACCTGGTCGACCCGAACACCGTCCTCACGGAGTACGCGCCGACCCTCACGGACGCGCAGGTCGCCGACCTCGCTCTCTCCTCGGCGGACGACGCCTTCGTGCTCGTGGTCGCCCACCCCGCCGCCGAGGGTGTCAGCGTCAACCTGCTGGCACCGGTCGTCGTGAACCGGGCGACGGGAGCGGCGACGCAGGTCATCCTCGAAGGCCAGGACTACCCCGTGCGGGCGCCGCTGGGCTGACCCGTGCGGGGTCGGATCGCCGGCCGTGACGGGCGGGGTGACGACTACCCTGGAGAGGTGATCCTCGCCGTCGACACCTCCCTTGGCACCGCCGTCGCCCTCATCGACCCGGACGGGACGCGTCGTGCCGAGGCCGGTACCGCCGACCCACTGGGCCACGCCGAGGTGATCGGCGACCTGGTGCGCGACGTGCTCCGCGAGGGCGGGTCCGACGGCATCACGCACGTCGTGGCGGGAATGGGCCCCGGCCCGTTCACCGGGCTGCGCATCGGCATCGCGACCGCGCGGGCGTTCGCCCTCGGCCGCGGTGTCCCCGTCGTCCCGGTCCCCAGCCACACGGCGGCCGCGCTCACGATCCAGGCCACCGTGACCGGACCGTTCGCCGTCGTCACCGACGCCCGCCGCCGCGAGGTCGCCGTCACCGTGTTCGACGGGCAGGACGAGGACGGGATCCCGCGCACGATCGCCGACACCGTGCTCGTGCGCGCCGCCGACGCCGACGAGCATCTCGCGGGCCTCCGCCGGGTGGACGTGACGACGCTGTCCGCGGTCGACCTCGCCCGGGTGGGGGCGCGAGCGCTCGCCGCCGGCAGGGTCCTCGCCGGCGAGGAGCCGCTCTACCTGCGGCATCCGGACGTCACCCTGCCCGGTGCCCCGAAGAAGGTGGGCGCATGACGCTCCGGGACGCGCGGCCGGACGACCTCGACGCGATCATGGCCATCGAGGAGCGCTCGTTCCCGACCGACGCGTGGAGCCGGGAGACCATGGCGAGCGAGCTGGCGAGCCCGCACGGCCGCTACCTCGTCGACGAGCAGGGCGGGGCGATCGTCGGCTACGGCGGGGTCCGAGCCCTGCAGGGCGGCGCGGACGCCGACATCCAGACCATCGCCCTCCTCGCCGAGGTCCGGGGGCAGGGGCGCGGGCGCGCGCTGCTGCGTGCCCTGCTGCGGACGGCTGCCGCCCGGGGCGCGCACGAGGTGTTCCTCGAGGTGCGCGCCGACAACCCGGCGGCCGAGGGGCTGTATCGCACGGAGGGCTTCGAGGAGATCGGCAGGCGCCCCCGTTACTATCAGCCGGACGACGTCGACGCGATCGTGATGCGTCTGGACCTGCGCCGCCACCCGGCGCCCGCCGATACGCCGGAGGAGGCGACCGCATGAGTGAGCCCCTGGTGCTCGGCATCGAGACGAGCTGCGACGAGACCGGCATCGGCATCGTGCGGGGGCGCACGCTGCTGTCCAACACGATCGCCTCCAGCATGGACGAGCACGCCCGGTACGGCGGCGTCGTGCCGGAGGTCGCCGCCCGCGCGCACCTCGAGGCCCTGCAGCCGGCCATCGACGCCGCCCTCGCCGAGGCCGACGTCCGTCTCGCCGACCTCGATGCGGTGGCGGTGACGAGCGGCCCCGGCCTCGCCGGAGCGCTCATGGTCGGCGTGGGAGCGGCGAAGGGACTCGCCGTCGCCCTCGACAAGCCGCTGTATGCGGTCAACCACCTCGTCGGCCACATCGCGGCCGACATCCTCACCCCGGATGCGGCGCCGCTGGAGTACCCGACGATCGCGCTGCTGGTCTCCGGCGGCCACACGTCCCTGCTCCACGTGCGCGACCTCACGACCGATGTCGAGCTGCTCGGGGAGACCGTGGACGACGCCGCGGGCGAGGCGTTCGACAAGGTCGCCCGGCTGCTGTCCCTGCCGTATCCCGGCGGTCCCGAGATCGACCGGGCCGCGGTCGGCGGAGACCCGGACGCGATCCGCTTCCCGCGCGGGCTCTCGCGTGCCTCGGACCTCGCGAAGCATCGCTACGACTTCTCGTTCTCCGGGCTGAAGACCGCTGTCGCCCGCTGGGTCGAGCGCTTCGAGGCGGAGAACGCCGCCGCGGGCGCCGACGCGCGCGAGCTGCCGATCGCCGACGTCGCCGCGAGCTTCCGGGAGGCCGTCGTCGACGTCCTCGTCACCAAGGCGCTCAACGCCTGCGCCGACCTCGGGGTGCCGCGCCTGCTGCTCGGCGGCGGCGTGATCGCGAATCGCCGGCTCCGCGAGGTCGCGCTGTCGAGGGCCGCCGAGGCCGGGGTCACCGTGCGCATCCCGCCGCTGTCCCTCTGCACGGACAACGGCGCCATGATCGCCGCGCTCGCCGCCGAGCTCATCGCATCGGGGCGTCCCGCCTCGACCCTCGGCTTCGGCGCGGACTCGACGCTGCCGGTCACGGAGATCCAGGTCGCGGAGGCGGTGCCGGCGTGACCGGGCTCGCGCAGGAACCGGAACCGGACGGGGTCGCCCCCCGCGCGCGGGTCGAGCGCGCGAGCGGGCAGGTCGAGCGCCCGGCCGGGACCGCGCGCCTTCCCGGAGCTCCGCGGGAGGGCTACACGAAGCTCCCCACGGGCCCGGTGGGCATCGAGCCCGTGGTCGTGAGCGGGCCCGACCTCGACCACGGGGAGGAGGACGCCTGGGAGCCGGCGTCCGAGCCCGTGCCCGTGGACGACACGCGGCTGGCGCCGTGGGCGCTGCTTGCGGCGATCGTCGCGCTCGGCGCATCGTTCTTCGTGGGCTGGGGGATCCCGGTCGCGGTCGTCGCCGTGATCGCCGCCATCATGTCGCTGCGCCGCCCCGTCGAGAACCGCGCGATCGCGCGCTGGGCGCTCGTGCTGGGGCTGTGCGCGACCGTGTACAGCCTCGGCTGGCTGGTCTGGGCGGGGATGCAGTTCGAGAGACTCGGCTAGGCGGGATGGCCATGACGGACGACGACGATGTCGAGGAGCGCAGGGCCCTGCAGCGCAAGGCCTTCGGCCCGGGCGGAGGCCTCACGGACGCGGAGGCCGCGCGCCTGCGACAGCTCGACGATGCCCGGCGGCGTCCGTCTCCGGGACCGAGCACGTCGGATCCGATGGCCGGCTCTGTGCAGGAGACCCGGCAGCCCGGTCCTCCGCGGTCCCGGCACTCCCTCGCCACCGTGCCGGACGACGGCGAGACTCCGACAGGAGACGACGCTCCCGTGGTGCCGGACGACGAGCCCGTGGACGACGCCACCCGGACCGACCGCCCCGCCGTTACCGAGGCGCGGCACCGTTCGCGCGGGATGCTCGCGCTCGCCGCGGTCGTCATGGTCCTCCTGGGGCTCGGCATCGGGTGGCTCGCCTTCGGCCGGACCGGCGGTGCCGCGGTCGCGCTCAGCGCCGAGCAGCAGGGGTGGCAGTCCGAACTCATCGCATCCGGGAAGTACGACCCCGGATCGGTGCGCGCCGTCGCGACGGAGGAGGGCGCGGTCGTCTGGATGGCGACACAGAACGGCGGGGCGAGCGTCTGCCTGGTCCTCGGATCGGCGGAGAGCACGACGCCGAGCTGCAACCAGCGGGAAGCCGTCCAGAAGGAAGGACTGTGGGGCGAGGTGACGACGCAGCGGGACGACGAGTACACCCGACAGGTCATGGCGCAGTTGCTCCTCACGCCCGACGGCGAACCGGCGGTGGCCGTCGGCGTCTCGGAGTACGGCTCCGGTGAGGGCAGCGGCATCACCTATGCGAACGAGGAAGAGACCCGCACGGCCGCGCGTCTGGTCGAGGACGGCTTCGACCCCCACTCGATCTGGGTCGTGGGGTACGACCGCGACGTCCCGATCTGGACGGCCTCCGAGGCCGAGACGGGGCGGCAGTGCCTCGTCTACGACGGGGCGACACCGGACGCGCCGAAAGCCTGCGAGACGACGGAGACGCTGCAGGAGCACGACGGTCGGCTGAGGTTGCAGCTGACCGACGCGGAGACCGGCGGCCTGACGACCTACGAGCTGCCGGGCGGTGGCTCCCCGTCCTTCGTGATCATCCGAGAAGGGAGCGACGTCGGTGCGGGAGGAGACTGACCGACCCCAGTCCGGAGACGACGACGCGGAGCGCCGGGCGCTGGAGCGTGCGGCATACGGCCGTGACGGCGGGCTCGACGCTGCCGCAGCCCTCCGGCTGGAGGAGCTCCAGGCGGAGCGCCGCCGCACGGCTCTGTCCGCGTCCGAGGAGCCGGCGACGTCCGCACCCCCGGACCCCGGCGGTGCGAAGGAGGTCGCGGACGCTCTCCCGGAGCCGGAGAAAGGGCCGGTCGCGGAAGACGCCGCGCCGGAGGACACGGAGGACGTCTCCGCGTCCGAGGCGCCGGCCGCGAACCGCCGCGGTCTCGTGCCGGTCCTCGTGGCGTCGGCGGCTCTCCTCGCGATCGGCGTGGGGGCCGGGTGGGCGCTGTTCGCCCCGCGACCGGACGCGTTCCCCCTGACGGAGGCGCAGGAGGACCGGCGGATCGAACTCGCCGGGGAGGACTACGATCCCGGCTCCGTCCGCCCGGTGGGAGAGGCGGAGGGGGCGCTCGCCTGGTTCGCCACACAGGACGACGGGGCCACCCGGTGCCTGATCCTCGACGTGGGCGCCGACTCCCAGTCGACCTGCCTGGCCGGGGAGGAGGTGGGGACGGGCCTGTACGCCTCGCTCCCCGTGCCGGTCTCCTCCGCGGACGACGAGGAGAGCTCCTTCTCCTTCGACAGCGTGACGGCGGTCATGCTCTTCTCCACCACGGACGAGCCGATGGTGAGCATCCAGCGCTGGGGAGGCAGCTCCACGCTCGTCGCCCAGTTCGGCGAGGCGGAGCGCGCGAGGGCGGAAGAGCTCGTCGGCGACGGCTATGACCTCAACCTCTCCGTCCTCGGGTCGTTCCGCGAGCAGCCGGTCTGGCTCGGCGACCGCAGCACGGAGAGCGGGCCCTCCCAGCGCTGCCTGATCGTCGACGCCGACGGCTCGCGCCAGTGCGCCACGATCGACGAAGCCGTCCAGTCCGGGCTCCGCGTGCAGTTGCTCGACGTCGACCAGGAGACCGGGGAGCTGCTGTCGGCATCCGTCATCGAGGTGGACTTCACGCGCTGGCAGACGCCCTATCTCACCGTGACCTCGGGCCCCGCCGTCGTCGACGCGGCGACGGGCGAGTCCTACCTCGTGACCACCGGCCCGCCCGGGGATCCGATCCGCGTCGACATCCCGGGCCGCGACCCGGAGGGCTGACACGCTCTCTCAGTCCGCGGCGGGCACCCGGTCGGCGAGGATCGCGCGGCGCTGATCGCCGAACCGGGCGAGGATCAGGGTCGCCTCGGCGTCGCCGCGCAGGGTCAGCTTGCGCCGGAAGGCCGCCGGATCGACGTCCACCCCGCGCTTCTTGATCTCGATGCGGCCGATGCCGTGGGTCTTCAAGGCCGCGTTGATCGTCTTCGGCGTGATCGGCAGCGTCTCCCGGACGCGGAAGGACTGCACGAACGGGCTCGTCAGGGCGGCGTCCGAGGTCAGGTACGCGATGCGCGGATCGAGCATCCCCGCGTCGAGGCTGCGGGCGACGTCGCCGATGAGCCGGGCCCGGATGACGGCCCCGTCCGGCTCGTGGAGGAAGGCCCCGAGCGCACGGACCGGCGCGTCCTCGGCATCCGCGGATCCGGTGAGCTCGTGCGAGCGCTCGCCGCGGATGACGAGAGCGGAGCGCCGCACCCCTTCCCTCGCGAGCTCGCGCGACCACACCACGAGCTCGACCACGCTCCCGTCGGCGCTGACCCACTGCGTCTCCGCGTCCGTGGGCAGGCGGTCGCGGTCGTGGGCGGGGCCGAGCTTGATCCCGGTGGGGCGCTGCGCGGCGACGGCGAACGCCCAGTCGAGCGACGGCGAGTAGTCGTCGGCGGAGACGCGCCGGGTCTCGCTGTGCCCGGAGGTGCGGCGGGCGGGGTCCATCCAGATCGCCTGGCCGGGGACCGGTTCTCCGAGGGCCTCCTCCGCGGTCGCGTGGCGTACTGTGGCGTCCTCCCCGAACGGGGCGAGGTTGTAGGCGGCGAAGGCCGCGGTCACCTCGTCGGCGTCCACGGCGTGCACCGCCAGTCCGGCGCCGGCGAACGCGAGGGCGTCGCCGCCGATCCCGCAGCCGAGGTCGGCGACGCTCGTGAGGCCGGCCCGGCGGATCCGCTGGGCGTGGCGGGCGGCCACTCCGAGGCGTGTGGCCTGCTCGAGGCCCGCGCGGGTGAAGAGCATGCGGGCGGCGAACGGGCCGAACTTCGCCGTGGCCTTGGCGCGCAGGTGCGCCTGGCCGACGACGGCGGAGACGAGGTCGGGGGAGTGGCCGGCGGCGCGCAGCCGGGAGACGGCTGCGGCCGCCTCGGCGGTGGAGGTGACCGGCCCGAGCGCATCGAGCAGCTCGAGGCCGGCGGGGGTCAGCAGGGCGCGCAGCTCGGACATCTCCACCCTCCCACCCTAGGACCCGGTCGCCGCCGGATCGGGGTTGGCACTCGCATTGCATGAGTGCCAGCCGACCGCCTACACTGGCATTAGCACTCTCGGGTTGAGAGTGCGAACGAGTCTTTCGTGTCAGCGTCAAGAAAGAAGAGGTAGACCGTGTCGGTTTCCATCAAGCCGCTCGAGGACCGCATCGTCATCAAGCAGGTCGAGGCCGAGCAGACCACCGCGAGTGGCCTGGTCATCCCCGACACCGCCAAGGAGAAGCCCCAGGAGGGCGAGGTCGTGGCGGTCGGCCCCGGCCGTATCGACGACAACGGCAACCGCGTTCCGCTCGACGTCGCCGTCGGCGACCGCGTGCTCTACAGCAAGTACGGCGGCACCGAGGTGAAGTTCGGCGCGGACGAGTTCCTCGTCCTGTCGGCTCGCGACGTCCTGGCGGTCGTCGTCCGCTGATCGCACACCCGGTTCCCTCCGCTCGCCGGACGGGAACCCGGTCCGCAGAGGGCCCGGATGCTTCGGCATCCGGGCCCTCTTCTGCGTCCCGAACGGCGCGTCGCCCGGCGGCGCAGGCATAGGGTTGTGCGGTGACCGTTGAGACGACCCGCGCCACCCGGACGGCGGGCGTCGCCTACGCCGGGAGCGCCTACCTGCTGTGGGGCGTCCTGCCGCTCTACTTCCTCCTGCTGCAGCCCACCGGTCCGTGGGAGGTCGTCGCCTGGCGGGTGCTGCTCTCCGTCGTCTTCTGTCTCCTGCTGCTCACGGTCACGAGGGGATGGGCCGCCTTCCTCGCGATCGTCCGGAGTCCGCGGCTGCTGGGGTGGACGGCCCTGGCCGGCCTCCTCATCTACGTCAACTGGCAGGTCTTCGTCCTCGGCACGCTGAGCGGGAACGTGGTGGAGACGGCGCTCGGCTACTTCATCAACCCCATCACGACGGTGCTGCTCGGCGTCTTCGTGCTCAAGGAGCGCATCCGCCGGCTGCAGTGGGCGGCCGTCGGGATCGCGGCCATCGCGGTCGTGGTCATCGTCGTGGCGTACGGCCACGTCCCCTGGATCGCCTTGACGCTCACGGCCTCCTTCGGCCTGTACGGGCTCATCAAGAAGAAGATCGGCCCCGCCGTCGACGCGGTGAGCGGGCTGACGCTCGAGTCGTTCTGGCTGATCCCCATCGCGGTGGTGCAGCTCGTGATCGTGGCGACGACGCCGGCCGGCCTGACCATGGGGACCGCGGGCGGGCCGCATGCCGTGCTGCTCGCGTTCGCGGGAGTGGCGACGGCCGTCCCTCTGCTGCTGTTCGCGGCCGGCACGCGTCGCGTCGATCTCGCCGTCATCGGCATGCTGCAGTTCCTCACCCCGATCCTCCAGTTCCTGATCGGGGTCGTCGTGCTGCACGAGCCGATGCCGCCGGAGCGCTGGATCGGGTTCGTCCTGGTGTGGATCGCGATCGCGGTCTTCGTCGTCGATCTGCTCCTCGCCGCACGGCGCGGCCGTCGGGACACCCCCGCCGCGGGGCTCTGATCCCGCCCGCCCACCGGCGGAAACAGCTGTCCTGGATCGTTAACGCACCGAGATACTTGCCCCTCCTGCGCGCGGGGCGCACGCCCTAGTGTTAGAGCACCCGACTGTGGTCACCATCCACGTTCGTTTACGCAAGGGAGCATCATGAACGCACTGAAGGGCTCGCGCAGCGCGAGGATCTTCGCCGGGATCGCGCTGGTCAGCGCCTCCGCCCTCATCATCGCGGGCTGCAGCAGCACGCCGAACGCGGAGCCGTCGGACGGGGGTGGCGACAAGCCCGCCGCCGACCTGACGCTCAAGCTCGGTTCGCTGCTGCCCGCCACCGGTACGCTCGCGTTCCTGGGCGCGCCGATGGAGGCCGGCGTCCAGCTCGCCGTGGATCAGATCAACGAGGCCGACGCCGGAATCACGATCGACCTCAGCACGGCCGACGAGGGCGACCTCGACAACAAGGCCTACGAGACCTCCATCACCAACCTGCGCAACGACGGCATCACCGCCATGATCGGCGCGGCGTCCTCGAGCGTCACCAAGCTCATCCTCGACGGCAACGCGGGTGCCGACATCCTGACGGTGTCCCCGTCCAACACCTCGCCGGACTTCACGGGCATCAACCCGCTGTACTTCCGCACCGCGCCGAGCGACAACCTGCAGGGCGAGGTGCTCGGCAACGAGATCGCCGAGGACGGTCACAAGACGCTGGGCATCATCTACCAGAACGACCCGTACGGCACGGGGCTGTTCGAGGCGATCAAGGCCACCTTCGAGAGCACCGGCGGCGAGGTCGTCGCCGACGCCTCGTACAACCAGGGCGACGGACAGTTCAACGCCCAGGTCTCGGAGATCGCCGCGGCCAAGCCGGATGCGGTCGCCGTCGTCTCCTACGACCAGTTCGCCACGATCGCGCCGCTGCTCGGCAACGCCGGGGTCGACACGGGGTCGCTGTACCTCGTCGACGGCAACCTCAAGGACTGGGGTGCGGACGTGTCGGTCAGCCTCGAGGGCTCGAAGGGCACCCGCGCCGGCGCCGAGCTGCCGCAGGACTTCCTCGACCAGCTGAACGCGGTCTGGACGGCCGAGGGCAACGACCCGATCGACGCCGTGACGTACTCGGCCGAGGCGTACGACGCCGTGGTGCTGATCGCTCTGGCCGCGCTGAAGGCCGGCTCGGTCGAGGGCCCGGACATCGCCGCGGAGATGATCACCGTCTCCGGTGGTGACGGCGACGGCGAGAAGTGCGACAACTACGCCGACTGCGCCGCGATCATCAACGACGGCGGCACGCCGGACTACGACGGCCTCTCCGGTGAGATCACGTTCGACGAGAACAACGACCCGAAGGGCGCTGCCATCGGCGTCTACGAGTTCGACTCCGAGAACGTCACCTCGCGCATCAAGTAACGCAGCGACGACGAAGGCCCCGGATGCTTCGGCATCCGGGGCCTTCGTCGTTCCTGGGCCGCGTCTCAGGCCGCGTCGGTCCCGAGGGTGCCGAGGTAGAGGCCGATGACCTTCGGGTCGTTCAGCAGCTCCCGGCCGGTGCCCTCGTAGGCGTCCTTGCCCTGGTCGAGCACATAGCCGCGGTCGCAGATCTGCAGGCACCGGCGGGCGTTCTGCTCGACCATGATCGTCGTGACGCCCGCCTTGTTGATGTCGGAGACGCGGATGAAGGCGTCGTCCTGTCGCACGGGGGAGAGGCCGGCGGACGGCTCGTCCAGCAGGAGCACCGAGGGGTCCATCATGAGCGCGCGCGACATGGCCACCATCTGCCGCTCACCGCCGGAGAGCGAGCCGGCCCGCTGCTTCAGGCGCTTGCCGATCTCGGCGAAGATGCTGCTGACGAACTCGAGTCGCTCCGCGAAGATCTTCGGGTTCTGGTAGAGGCCCATCTCCAGGTTCTCCTGGATGGTGAGCGAAGGAAACACATTGTTCGTCTGCGGCACGAAGGCCACACCGCGGCGCACGAGCTTGTCGGCCTTGAGACCGACGATGCTCTCACCCTTGACCGTGATGTCGCCCTCGCGGACGTTCACCATGCCGAAGATCGCCTTGAGGAGCGTCGACTTCCCGGCGCCGTTCGGGCCGATGATGCCGATGAGCTCACCCTGGCGGGCGACGAGGTTGGCGCCGTTGAGGATGTTGACTCCCGGCAGGTAGCCGGCGTGCACGTCCTTCAGCTCGACGACCACGTCGTCGGCCCGGGCGGCGCCCTCGGCGGGGGTTGCGGTGCTCATGCCTTGCCCTCCTCGGCGGCGTCCTCGGCCTCGACCTCGGCCTCGACCTCTGTCTCGATCTGCTCGCGGATGCGCTCCGCGTCGGCGTCGGAGATCACCGGGAGACGGCCGGTGACGGCGCCGAGGTCCACGTCCTGGTGGGCGCCGAGGTAGGCGTCCACCACCGCGGGGTCCTCCATGACGGTCTCCGGCGGCCCCTCGGCCACCACGCGCCCCTCGGCCATCACGACCACCCAGTCGGCGATGTGACGGACCATGTGCATGTCGTGCTCCACGAACAGGACGGTCATCCCGAGGTCCTTGAGGTCGAGGATGTGATCGAGGAGCGACTGCGTGAGGGCGGGGTTCACCCCGGCCATCGGCTCGTCGAGCATCACCAGGCTCGGGTCGCTCATGAGGGCCCTGGCCATCTCCAGCAGCTTGCGCTGCCCGCCGGAGAGCGACGCCGCGAAGTCCTGCTCCTTGGCGTCGAGCTTGAAGCGCACGAGGAGCTCGTGGGCGCGCTGCTCGATCTCCTGCTCCTGCTTGCGCCAGAGGAAGGGGAACAGCCCTGCCCAGAAACCCTCGCCGCGCTGGTCCTTCGCACCGAGCTTCATGTTCTCCAGCACGGTCAGCAACGACAGCGACTTGGTGAGCTGGAAGGTGCGCACCTGTCCCATCCGGGCGACCTTGAACGACGGGATTCCGGACAGGTTCTTGCCGTCGTAGGACCACGTGCCGCTGTTGGGCTTATCGAAGCCGCACAGGAGGTTGAACAGCGTGGTCTTGCCGGCGCCGTTGGGGCCGATGAGCGCCGTGATGGCGCCGCGCGGGATCTCGAGATGATCGACGTCGACCGCGGTGAGGCCGCCGAAGCGCCGCTGCACGGCGTCCACGACGAGGATCGGGTCGACCTTCTTGACTCCGGGGGCGGCGGGGCCCGCGGCGAGGCCGGTGGTCTTGGCGCGGGGAGCGCTCTTCGCGGGCGTGACGGCCGCGTCGTTCTCACTTGACAAAGGTCATCTCCCTCTTGTTCCCCAGGATGCCCTGCGGGCGGAACACGACGATGAGCATCAGCACGATGCCGATGAGGATGTAGCGCACCACGTCGGCCTGAGCGCTCGTCATGGGCAGGTAGCCGGCCGTGGCCATCGCGGGGAGGAGCGCGCCGAGGAAGGCGAACACCACCCAGAACAGGACGGCGCCGAGCGTGGGGCCGAACACCGTGGCCGCGCCGCCGAGGAGCAGGATCGTCCACAGGAAGAACGTCAGCGACGTCGAGTAGCTGCCGGGGATGACCGCCGACGGCAGGACGAAGACGATGCCGCCGAGCGCACCGATCACACCGCCCACCACGAGCGCCTGCATCTTGTAGGCGAAGACGTTCTTGCCGAGAGAGCGCACGGCGTCCTCGTCCTCGCGGATGCCCTTGAGCACCCGGCCCCACGGGCTGCGCATGAGCGCCCAGACCACGAGGATCGTCAGAGCGAGCGTGAGCAGACCGAACACCCGCACCCAGAGGTCGTTGGCGTTGTACGTCCACGGGCCGAAGCCATAGGTCCCCGGGGGGAACGGGTTGGCGTCGCGGAAGCTCTGGTGGTACCCGGACAGACCGCCCGCGGAGTTCGTCCAGTCCTTGAAGAGCTCGGTGACGAACATCAGGCGGACGACCTCGGCGGCTGCGATGGTCGCGATGGCGAGGTAGTCGGCGCGCAGCCGCAGGGTCGGGATGCCCAGCAGCAGGGCGAAGAGCGCGCCGCCGGTGATGCCGACGAGCACGCCCAGCCACCACGGGAATCCGAAGGTGAGGATCGAGATCGCGTAGCCGTAGCCGCCGATCGCCATGAACGCCGCCATGCCGAAGTTGAGCAGACCCGTGTACCCGAAGTGCACCGCGAGGCCGGTGGCCGCGAGCGCGTAGGCGATCGTCGTCGGGCTGAACAGGTAGGAGGCGGTGTTGCCGAAGATGCTTCCGAAGTCCATGCGTCAGCCCAACCTTTCCTTGCGTCCGAGGATGCCCTGCGGTCGCACGAGCAGGATGATGATCAGCGCGACGAGGGCGCTGGCGTACTTGAGGTCGGTCGGCACTCCGAGGAGCGTGGAGACCTCGACGGCGAGGCCGACGATGATCGAGCCGATCAGCGCGCCGATCGCGGAGCCGAGGCCGCCGAGCGTGATGGCGCAGAACATCAGCAGCAGCATCTGCATGCCCATGTCCCACTTCACGCCGGGGCGGAAGTATGCCCAGAGGATGCCGGAGATCGCGGCCAGGGTACCGGCGAGGATCCAGACGACGCGGATGACCTTGTCCACGTCGATGCCGGAGGCGGCGGCGAGCTGCGGGTTGTCCGAGATCGCCCTCGTCGCCTTCCCGGTGCGGGTGCGGGTGAGGAAGAACGCGACGCCGAGGATCACGATGATGCTCGTGGCCATGCCGATCATGTCGATGTACGACAGGGAGATCGGACCGAGGCGGATCGGCTCCGGACTCGCGCCGGGCAGCTGGTAGGTGTTGCCGCCGATGATGTACTGCAGGCCGTAGCGCAGGGCCAGCGAGAGGCCGATGCTGACGATCATGAGCTGGACGACGCCCAGACCGCGGCGGCGCAGCGGCTTCCAGATGCCGGCGTCCAGCGCCCAGCCGAGCGCCGCGCCGCCGATGACCGCGGCGATGATGCCGGCCCACAGCGGGAGCTGCCAGAAGGAGGTGACGACGAGGGTGATCACCGCGCCCCACGTCACCATCTCGCCGTGCGCGAAGTTCGACAGCCGGGTCGTGCCGTAGATGAGTGCGGCGCCCATCGAGGCGAGCCCCAGCAGGAGCCCGAAGTTCAGACCGCCCACCAGGCGCGACAGGAGCTGATCGAGGAAGGAGACGGTCACCCGCTCGCCCTCGCCGAGGAAGAGGTTGACGATCTTCGTCCCGGTGAGACCGAACTCCAGCTCGAACGAGGCGGTGGTGCCGGCGACGGGCTGGATGCCCTCGGGAAGCTGCGTCGCGTCGACGATCACGCCGTCCGGAAGCGTGGACTCGTCCACCGTGAGGGTGTACGTCTCCTTCTCCGGCACGTAGAGGCGCCACTTGCCCTCGGCGTCCGTCTCGGTCTCGGCGTCGAAGCCGTTGCCCTCGATCGTCATGACGACGCCTTCGACGGGCTCGTCGCCGTTGGTGACGACGCCGGCGAAGTAGAAGTCGGTGACCTCCTGCCCGTCGTCCGTGGTCTCGGCGGAGGCCGCTGAGGGAGGGAGCAGGAGCGATGCCGCGAGCGCCATCAGGATTCCGAAGAAGGCGAAGGCCCAAGGGCGCTTTCGCGGTCCGGCGAGTGCTGTGGGTCCCACGCAACCTCCACTGTGAGTGCTGTCTCCGCGGGCTCGGGTCGAACCGCGGGGATGGACGACGCACTTGAGCGTAATGGGCGATCGGCGAATCACCTATCGTCCCGGCCAACGGTCCGGTAACGACAGGGCCCTGGGAATGTTCTCGGGCGTGTCTCGCTTAGAATCTCCATACGGGTCACGCCCGCGCACCGGCCGACGTCGACCCCCCATTCGCACCCGGATCCGCGCCACTCGCGCAGGAGGAGATTCCATGGACCAGCACGATCCCTTCGGCTTCGTCGGACTGACCTACGATGACGTGCTGCTGCTCCCCGGGCACACCGACGTCATCCCCAGTGAGGCCGACACGTCGTCCCGGATCACCCGACGGATCTCCGTCGCGACGCCGCTGCTCTCCAGCGCGATGGACACGGTGACCGAATCCCGCATGGCGATCGCCATGGCCCGGGAGGGCGGCATCGGCATCCTGCACCGCAACCTCTCGATCGCCGACCAGGCCGCGCACGTCGACCGCGTGAAGCGCAGCGAGTCCGGCATGATCACCGACCCGATCACCACGACGCAGGACGCGACGGTGGAGGAGGTCGACGCGCTGTGCGCCAAGTACCGGATCTCCGGCCTCCCGGTCGTGGACGACGAGGGTCGCCTGGTGGGCATCATCACGAACCGCGACATGCGCTTCGTCTCCGGCTTCGAGCGTCAGAGCACGTTCGTCAAGGACGTCATGACGAGGGAGAACCTCGTCACCGCCCCCGTCGGCGTCGCCGCAGGCGAGGTCATCGCGCTGTTCGCGAAGCACCGCGTCGAGAAGCTGCCCCTCATCGACGAGGACGGCAAGCTCGCCGGCCTCATCACCATCAAGGACTTCGACAAGAGCGAGAAGTACCCGCTCGCCACCAAGGACGACCAGGGCCGCCTGCGGGTGGGCGCGGCGATCGGCTTCTTCGGCGACGCGTGGGAGCGCGCCGAGGCCCTCCGCGACGCCGGGGTGGACGTGCTCGTCGTGGACACCGCCAACGGGCAGTCGCAGGGCGTGATCGACCTCGTCAAGCGCCTCAAGGCCGACGAGTCGTTCGCCCACATCGACGTGATCGGCGGCAACGTCGCCACCCGCGAGGGCGCGCAGGCGCTCGTGGACGCGGGCGTGGACGCGGTCAAGGTGGGCGTGGGCCCCGGCTCGATCTGCACCACCCGCGTGGTCGCCGGTGTCGGCGTGCCGCAGGTCACCGCCGTCTACGAGGCCTCGCTCGCGGCGCGCCCCGCCGGCGTCCCGGTGATCGCCGACGGCGGCCTGCAGTACTCGGGCGACATCGCGAAGGCGCTCGTCGCGGGTGCCGACGCCGTGATGCTCGGCTCGCTCCTGGCCGGCACGGACGAGTCGCCGGGCGAGATCGTCTTCCAGTCGGGCAAGCAGTTCAAGCAGTACCGCGGCATGGGCTCGCTCGGCGCCATGCAGACGCGCGGCAAGCAGACGTCCTACTCGAAGGACCGCTACTTCCAGGCCGACGTGCCCAGCGACGACAAGCTGATCCCGGAGGGCATCGAGGGCCAGGTCCCCTACCGCGGCCCGCTCTCGGCCGTCGCCTACCAGCTCGTCGGCGGCCTGCGGCAGTCGATGTTCTACGTTGGCGCCCGCACCATCGAGGAGCTCAAGCAGCGCGGCAAGTTCGTGCGCATCACCTCGGCCGGGCTCAAGGAGTCGCACCCGCACGACGTGCAGATCGTCGTCGAGGCGCCGAACTACAAGAAGTGACCGCAACCCCCGCAAGGGGACGCACGAGGGGCCGGATGCGCTGCATCCGGCCCCTCGCCGTTCGCGGTGCGGTCAGCCGCAGCGGTAGGTGACGCCGCCGACGTCCCAGACCCCGGGGCCGAGCTCGGCGCACGTCCCGATCACGCCGGCCAGCACGGTCGCCAGCAGGATGATGCCGATGATCGCGAAGATCGTCAGGACGGCGCCGACGATGATGCCGGCGATCGCGATGCCCTTGGGAGCCTTCGCTTTGCCGAGCTGCACGGCGGCGATGATGCTGAGGATGAGGCCGACCGGCGGCAGCAGGAACGCCAGCACGAGGCCGATGATCGACAGCACCCGCCCCGGGGGCGACGTCGGCACGTCCTGCGCGGAGGCGGTGCCGGGCGGGGGAGCGGAGGCGGCGGGATACGGCGAGGGCGTGCTGCTGGGCGGCGGCGGGTTGTAGGGCGGCGGGGCGTCGGGCGGCGGTGCGTCGGTCATGATCTCTCCTCGGTTCCGGTCGTAGCCCAGAGCGTAGCGACGGCGGGACGGGCATGCCATCCCCCTTTCGCGGCCCGTGAGCCGCGCGTACGGTGCCGGTATGTGCCGGAACATCGTGCCTCTGAACAACCTCGAGCCCGCGGCCACCGACGAGGAGTGCCGCGAGGCTGCGCTCCAGTTCGTCCGCAAGATCTCCGGGACGACGGCGCCGTCGCGGGCGAACCGTGAGGTCTTCGATCGCGCGGTGGCCGAGATCGCCGTGGCCACGCGGCGGCTGCTCGATGATCTCGTGACCTCGGCGCCGCCCAAGAACCGCGAGGAGCAGGCGGCGAAGAGGCGGGCGCGGTCGGCGGAGCGGTACGAGGCGATCCGGCTCTACCAGGAGGAGAAGCGGGCGGCGCGCGCGGGCTGAAGCGCTGCGGGCCGGGGGTGGAGCCCTGTGCCAGAATCGACGTACCCCGCTCGACTTTCCCTGCGGCCCGGTGATGAAGGCACCGCGGTCGCACCGCCGAATCCCCTCGGCAGGGAATCTCCCCAAGGAGAGCTGTACATGGCTGAGGTCCCCCCTCGCATCCTCGTCGTCGACGACGACCACGACGTCGCCCTGCTCGTGAAGACCGTCCTGGAACGGCGTGCGGGCTGCGTCGTCGATCTCGCGGACGACGGCCGGTCGGCGCTCGAGAAGGCCGCGGCGGTGAAACCCGACGTCGTCGTCACCGACATCGAGATGCCGGGACTCAGCGGCCTGGAGCTCCTCGCGGAGCTGCGCCGCCTCATGCCCACCGTGCCGGTCATCGTCATGACGGCGCACGTCTCGGTCGAGTACGCCGTCTCCGCGCTCCGGGCGCAGGCCGACGAGTTCCTCACCAAGCCGCTCGACAACGCCCGGCTCGTGGAGTCGGTCACCCGGCTCGTCGAGGAGTCCCGGCGCCGGACAGCGGAGGCGAAGACCGGTGAGGTCGTCCTCGCGATCGGAGCGCACCCGGACGACGTCGAGATCGGTGTCGGCGGCATCCTCGCAGCCCATGCGGCCGCCGGCGATCGCATCACCATCCTCACGCTCTCCCGCGGAGCGCGCGGCGGTGATGCGGACAGCCGCCAGCACGAGTCCCTCGCCGCCGCCGAGCAGGTGGGCGCCCGGCTGTTCGTGAAAGACCTCGTCGACACCGAGATCTCCGGTGGCGGGTCGACCGTCCGCCTCATCGAGGAGGTCGTGCAGGAGATCCAGCCGACCATCGTCTACACGCACTCGCACCATGACCGCCACCAGGATCACCGCGCGGTGAACGAGGCGACGATCGTCGCGACGCGCCGCGTCGGCACGGTCGCGTGCTACCAGAGCCCGTCCGCGACCATCGACTACCGGCCCACGCGCTTCGTCCGCATCGACCGCTTCCTCGACGACAAGCTGCGGCTGCTGGAGTGCTTCCAGTCCCAGGCCGCCGCGAACCGGGAGTACCTCGCGCCGGAGTTCGTCACGGCCACCGCCCGCTACTGGTCGCGGTTCGGCGGCGGCGTGGCCGTCGAGCCGCTGGAGGTCGTGCGCGAGACCGCCGAGTTCATCGGCGCCCATGAACTGACCCGACGGGAGAGCTGATGACGAAGCGCGTACTGGTCACCGGAGCCGGGGGCCCCGCCGGAGTCGCGGTGATCCGCTCCCTGCTGCGCCGGTCCGATCTGACGGTCTTCGCGGCCGACATGGACGGCTGGGCGAGCGGCATCTACCTCGTCCCGCCGGCGCAGCGTCGTCTGGTTCCCCCGGGGCGGGACGCGGACTTCGTGCCGGCGATCGCGCGGATGGTCGCCGAGGACGGTCTCGACCTCGTGGTCTCCACCGTCGACGTGGAGCTGATCGCGCTCGCGGACCGCCGGGACGAGCTGGCCCCCGCGGTCCTCGCCGCGCCGCCCGCCGACACGCTGCACACCGCCCTCGACAAGCTCGCCCTCGCGGCGCGCTGCGCGCCGACCGGTCGTGTGCCGCGCACCGTGCTCGCCGGCCCGGATGCCGCGGAGGTCGCGTGGGAGTTCCCCGTGTTCGCCAAGCCCCGGCAGGGGGCGGGCAGCCGCGGCGTGCGCCTCGTCCCCGACGCGGAGGCGCTCGCCGCCCTCCCCACGGATGAGGGGCTGATCGTGCAGGACTTCCTCCCCGGCGAGGAGTACTCGGTCGATGTGATCGCCGACGCCTCCGGTGGGGTGGTCGCGGCGGTGCCGCGCACCCGTGCCCGGGTGGACTCCGGGGTCGCGATCGCCGGCCGCGCGCTCCGCGACCCCGAGCTCGAGGAGACCGCCGCCGCCATCGCGCGGGCGATCGGCCTCGTCGGCGTCGCCAACGTGCAGCTCCGCCGCGACCGGGACGGGCGGGCCGTGCTGCTCGAGGTCAACCCGCGCTTCCCCGGGGCGCTCCCGCTGACGATCGCCGCCGGGGTCGACATCCCGTCGCTCGTCGCCGATCTCTTCCTCGGCCGGGAGATCCCGGTGCAGGTGCCCTTCCGTGAGGTCGCCTCCGTGCGCTTCCTGGAGGACGTGATCGTCGAGGTCGACGACGTGCTCGTGTCGGCGCACGCCGGTCACCAGGAGGAGCTGTGAGTCATCCCGCCCTGCGCGGAGACCACCACGTCCACTCCACGTTCTCCGACGACGCGGTCTCCACCCTGGAGGAGAACGTCGCCGCGGCTGCGGCCGTCGGTCTCGACACCGTCCGTCTCGTCGACCACGTGCGGCAGGGCACGACCTGGGTGCCGGAGTACCTCGCCGCCGTCCGCGGCCTGTCCGTCCCGGACGGGCTGACCGTGCTCACCGGAGTGGAGGCGAAGATCCTCGACGCCTCGGGCGCGCTCGACATTCCGGCGCTTCCGGCGGGCATCGACCGGATCCTCATCGCCGATCATCAGTTCCCCGGCGTGGACGGGCCGCTCGGACCCACCGCGGTCCGCGAGCGCATCGCCGCGGGCTGGGCGCCGGCCGACGTCCTCGACCAGTTCGTGGACGCCGTCATCGCCACCATGCGCCGCCATCCGGGCAACCAGCTCGCGCACTGCTTCTCGATCCTGCCGAAGATCGGCCTCGCGGAGGAGGAGCTCGGGGGCGAGCGCCTCGACGCGTGGGCGCGAGCCGCCGCCGAGACGGACACGCTCGTCGAGGTCAACGAGAAATGGGTGTGCCCCGGGGCGGAGGCGCTGAACGCCCTGGAGCGCGCGGGCGCCGGCATCGTGGCCTCCACCGACAGCCACGTGGCCGCAGACGTCGGCCGGTATTCCCGCATCGTCCCGCTGCTCACCGGGACGGAAGGACGCTGATGCCCGAACTGACCTGGATCGAGACGGTCGTCGTCGTCATCCTCCTCCTCTGCGTGCTGATCGGCACGCTGCCGGTCGTCAACACCGGTCTGCAGTTCCTCATGCTGCCGCTGCACGCCTTCCGCAATCACTACGGCAAGGCCGCCCCGTACCACCCGAACGTGGCCGTGGTCATCCCGGCATGGAACGAGGGCCTCGTCATCGGCCCCGCGATCGAGCGGCTGCTCCAGCTCGAGTACCCCGCCGAGCGCCTCCGTGTCTTCGTCGTCGACGACGCCTCCACGGACGACACCCCGGCCATCGTGCAGCAGAAGGCGGCGACCTATCCGGGGCGGGTCGTCCACCTGCGACGCGAGAAGGGTGGCGAAGGCAAGGCGCACACGCTGAACCACGGCCTCGACGTCGTGCTCGCCGACCCGTGGACCGAGGCGGTGCTCATCATGGACGCCGACGTGATCTTCGCGCGCAACTCCCTGCGCAAGCTCACCCGGCACCTCGCGGACGAGGAGGTCGGGGCCGTCACGGCCTACATCGCGGAGGGCAGCAGGGACCGCAACTACCTCACCCGGTTCATCGCGATCGAGTACGTCATCGGCCAGCTCTCGGCACGGCGCACGCAGAACGTCGGGGGAGCGATCGCCTGCCTCGCCGGGGGCGCCCAGCTGCATTCCCGCGCGAACCTCGAGGCGATCGGCGGACGCATCCCGACGGGCACGCTCGCCGAGGACACCATGACGACCTTCGAGAGTCAGCTCCACGGCCGCCGGATGGTGTTCGAACCGCACGCCGTGGTGCTCGCCGAGGAGCCGCGGACGATCGACAGTCTCTGGAAGCAGCGGCTGCGCTGGGCGCGCGGCAACGTGCAGCTCACCTCGATCTACAAGAAGCTCTGGTTCCGTCCGAGTCGCGACCACAACCTGGGCAGCATCCCCTTCGGGCTGGCCTGGTTCACGATCCTGCTGATGCCGGCGCTCCTGCTCCTCGCCGCCACCGCGATGATCGTCCTCCTGCTCCTGCACAGCGACGTCGCGGAGTTCGTGTTCCGGTTCATGTGGATCGCCGCGGCGGCCATCTACATCTTCTCGATGCTCTACTCCGTCCAGCTCGATCCGCGCATCGGGCGGCAGTCCTGGCGCGAGGCGATCATGTTCCCGGGGCTCGGGGCGCTGATCCTCATGGCCCTGGCGCTGTTCCCCTGGGCCCTGGACGGTCTGATCGGCGCGGCGGGGCAGGAGTCGACGGAGCAGACGCGGGTGCTGTGGCTGATGGCGTTCGCCCTCTGGGGGCCGGTGTCGATGCTCGGCATCTGGCTCGCGCGGGCGGTCGAGCCGCTTCCGGCCGGACGCTTCTTCGCGGGCCTGCTGCTCTACGTCTGCGGGTACGGATCGCTGCTGTGCGCGATCACCGCCGACTCGTACCTCAAGGAGTGGCGTCGCGCGGACGCCTCCTGGATCAAGACCGAGAAGATCGGACGGGTCGACTCATGACCGACGCACCATCGCACGACGCCGAGGTGGAGGAGATCGCGGCCGACGCCCGGAAGGAGCGCCGCCTCATCCCGCAGGCGCTCATCTCCCTCGCCGTCGTGGTCGTGATCGTCGTCGTCCGAGAGCTGCTCCTGCGATGACCGGACGGCCGCTCGCCCTGGTCGTCGAGGACGCTCCGGATCAGGCGACCCTCCTGGGGCGGTACCTCGACCGGGAGGGCTTCGACGTGTTCGTCGCGCCCGATGCGGAGTCTGCCATCGCCGCCTTCCCGGACATCGACCCCCAGGTCGCCGTCCTGGACCTGCTGCTCCCGGGCATCTCCGGGCAGGCCTGCTGCCGCCTGATCCACGAACGCTATCCGGAGTGCTTCCTCATCGTCAGCTCGGTGCTGGATGTCGCGGAGTACCCGCCGGCGGACGCGGCCCTGCCGAAGCCGATCACCGGGGCCGACCTCCATCGCGCCGTGGAACGGGTTCCGCGATGAGGGCGACACCGCTGGAGCGCGCCGAGAACCGCTGGTACCGGGTCGTCGACAACCCGAACCCGATCATCAAGCAGGTCCCGACGCTCGTCGCCGCGGCGATCGCGGGCGTGATGACCTGGGCCATCCCCAGCCTGCCGTTCACCGATCTCACCCTCGCCCTCGCCGGCCTCGCGATCGTCCTCGTCGCGACGCTCCACGCCGGAGTGCTCAGCGCGTTGCACATCCGGGAGGGCTGGATCGTGCTCCTGGTCCCGATGGTCGACATCCTGGGACTGGGGCTCTTCCGCGCGGGGACGGGAGGGGCGGCCTCGCTCTTCAGCGCGCTCGTGCTGCTCCCCGTGATCTGGATCGCGGCGGCGCCCGGCATCCGCTGGGTCTTCGTCGTCGGCGCGTTCACGTCGCTCGCGCTCCTGATCCCCTACGTCATCGAACCGCCGACGAACGCGGTCGTGTGGCTCCGCGGCGTCGTCGGTCCTCTCGTCTTCGCGGCCGTCGCGGCCGTGGTGAACGAGCTCTCCCGGCAACAGCGCCTGCGGGTGCAGCAGGCGGAGGAGCTGGTCACGGAGCGGACCAAGGCGCTGTCCGAGAACGTCTCGATGATCGTGCAGCTGCGGCAGAAGGAGCACGAGTACCGCGTGCTGCTCGACTCGTTCGAGGGCCTGTGGGCGTCGATCACCGCGCAGGCCGTGATCGGCACCGATCGCGAGGGGCGCGTCACGGCCTGGAACCCCGGGGCTGTCCGCCTGCTCGGGCTCTCTCACGACGAGGCTCTCGACGACGTACGTGTCGATCGCTTCTTCTCGTCGTCGGCGTTGACCATGCTGGCCGAGGACACCGCCGCACGCGAGGGGGTCGCGCGCGCACCGCGCGTGCCCGGTGCGCCCGACGAGCGCGCGGACGTGCCGGAGGCCCTCTGCGAGCTCTTCGCCCAGGCGGACGCGGGGAACACGGTCGACGGCGACATCGAGGTCAAGACCGCGGGCGGCACGACGGTACCCGCCCGGGTGACCGTGACGCCGCACAAGGATCCGTCCGGCGCGCAGCAGGGCTACCTGTTCGTGCTCACCGATGAGACGAGAGCCGTCGAGGTCGCGCGCATGAAGGACGAGTTCGTGGGGATGATCTCCCATGAGCTGCGGACGCCGCTGAGCGCGATCATCGGCTTCCTCGACCTGCTGCAGAACGATCCGGGTCAGCCGCTGACGGAGGACCAGCAGGAGTTCGTCGGCATCATCGAGCGCAACGCGAAACGCCTGCTGAACCTCGTCGGCGACCTGCTCTTCACGGCGCAGGTGGAGTCGGGGCGCTTCCCCCTGGAACGGGACGAGGCGGACGTCGCGGCGCTCGTGCGTTCGGCCGTGGCCTCGGCGGGACCGCACGCGCAGCGCGAGGGGATCGAGCTGGACCTGCAGGTCGGGGACGAGCCGATCCCGCTGCTCGTCGATCCCGGTCGCCTCGGGCAGGCCGTGGACAACCTCCTCTCGAACGCCATCAAGTTCACCCCGCGCGGGGGTCGGGTGACGGCCGCCGTGCGTCGCCTCGACGGCGGGGTGCAGGTGGCCATCGCCGACACCGGGGTCGGGATCCCACAGGACGAGCAGCGCATGCTCTTCACCCGGTTCTTCCGGGCCTCGACGGCCACCCGCAACGCCGTGCCGGGGGTGGGGCTGGGGCTCACGATCACGCGGGCGATCGTGCTGGCCCACGGCGGGTCCATGGACGTGACCAGCGAGGAGGGGGTGGGTACCGAGTTCCGGTTCTTCCTCCCGGCGGCTCCCAAGACCGAGGTGCTGCAGACCCTCAGCCGCGCGGACTGACCACGCGAGGACGGGCAGTGGTATCGTGGGTTGATGGATACCACCTTCGTCGCTCCGATGGGAGACCGCGGCCGTCTGGTGATTCCGGCTGAGCTGCGCGCGCGGCAGCACTGGGATCAGGGCGTTCCCCTCCTGATGATCGAAGCGGAGGGTGGCGTCGTCCTCCTCACTCGCGAACAGGCGAAGGCGCTCATCCGCAGTCAGCTCGAGGGGCAGAGCGTCCTGGAGGCTCTGCTCGCCGAGCGCCGCGCGGCCGCTGCGCAGGACGACGCGGCGTGACGGTCCTCGACGCGTCGGCTGTGCTGGCATTCCTTCAGGACGAGCCCGGTGCCGCCCGCGTGGAGCAGGCTCTCGATGGCGGCGTCATCGGTGCGGCGAACTGGTCGGAGGTGGCCCAGAAGGTGCGCGCCGCCGGGGCCGACTGGGGCATCGCCTCCGGACTCCTCCTCAGCTATCGTCTGACGATCGAGCCCGTCTCGCATCGCGACGCGGAAAGGGCGGCAGCGCTCTGGGCCCGGGGCACCGGGCTCTCTCTCGGAGACCGGTTGTGCCTGGCGCTCGCCGAACGGATGGACGCGGCGGTGCTGACCGCGGACCGGGCATGGGGCGACGGCGGGCGCATCGAGCAGCTACGACCGTAGCTCGTCCCGGTCGTCGCGAAGCCCCGCGGACTGATAGCCTGGTCGGCTCGCTGTCCGCGGGCGGAAGGACGGCCACGCCTGTGGGGTACATCGACGCATCCGGAGTCTCGCTGACGCTTCCCGATGGCAGACCGCTTCTCGACGAGGTGTCGTTCCGTGTCGGGGCGGGCTCGACGAGTGCTCTCATCGGACCGAACGGTGCCGGGAAGACGACGCTGCTGCGGATCATCCGCGGCGAGCAGCCGGCCGACGACGGGGTCGTGACCATCGACGGCGGCCTCGGCGTCATGGACCAGTTCGTCGGACACGGCGAGCCGGGCCAGACCGTGCACGAGCTGCTCGTGCGGGTGGCTCCCACCCGCCTCCGTGCCGCCGCGGAGGCGCTGGAGGCCGCGGAGAACGCCCTCATCGACCGCGACGAGCACGACACCCAGATGGCCTACGCCTCCGCGATCGCCGAGTACGCGGATGCCGGCGGCTACGAGCACGAGACCGTGTGGGACCAGTGCACCGTGGCGGCGCTCGGCGTGCCGTTCGAGCGGGCGCGCTACCGCGAGCTCACCTCCCTCTCCGGCGGCGAGCAGAAGCGGCTCGCCCTGGAAGCGCTGCTGCGCGGCCCGGACGAGGTGCTCCTGCTCGACGAGCCGGACAACTACCTCGACGTGCCGACCAAGCGATGGCTCGAGGAGCGGCTGCGCGCCACCGACAAGACCGTGCTGCTGGTCTCGCACGACCGCGAGCTCCTCGCCAGGGCCGCCGATCGTCTGATCACGCTGGAGCCCGGCGCGGCGGGGTCGACCGCCTGGGTGCACGGCGGGAGCTTCGCCACCTATAACCAGGCGCGCACCGATCGGATGGACCGGCTCGACGAGCTGCGCCGACGGTGGGACGAGCAGCACGAGAAGCTCCGCGTCCTCGTCGCGAACCTCAAGGTCAAGGCGTCCGCGAACGACGGCTTCGCGTCCCGCTACCAGGCGGCGCAGACGCGGCTGCGGAAGTTCGAGGAGGCGGGCCCGCCCGAGGAGCGGCCCCCGGCGCAGGAGTTCGACATGCGCCTCCGCGGCGCCAGGACCGGCAAGCGGGCCGTCGTCGCGGACCGGCTGGAGCTGACCGGCCTCATGCGTCCGTTCGACACCGAGATCTGGTACGGCGACCGCCTCGGCGTGCTCGGCTCCAACGGCTCGGGCAAGTCGCACTTCCTGCGGCTGCTGGCCTGCGGCGGCACCGACCCGGACCCGTCCCTCGGGCACGTGACCGCGGTCGCGGAGGAGCTCCGTCCCGTCGCGCACACGGGGCGTGCGGTGCTGGGCGCCCGCGTGGTGCCGGGGCTCTTCGCGCAGACCCACGCGCATCCGGAGTTCGTCGGCCGCACCCTGCTCGAGATCCTGCACCGCGGGGACGACCTCCGAGACGGGATGCCCCGCGACGCGGCGAGTTCGGCGCTGGACAGATACGGCCTCGTCCGCCAGGCCCAGCAGCCGTTCGAATCGCTCTCCGGCGGACAGCAGGCGCGGTTCCAGGTGCTCCTGCTCGAGCTCTCCGGCGCGACCCTGCTCCTCCTCGACGAGCCCACCGACAACCTCGACCTCGAGTCGGCCGAGGCGCTGGAGGAGGCGCTCGGACGCTTCGAGGGCACCGTGGTGGCGGTCACGCACGACCGGTGGTTCGCGCGCTCCTTCGACCGGTTCCTCGTGTTCGGCACGGACGGCGAGGTCTACGAGTCCGACGAGCCGGTGTGGGACGAGCGGCGGGTGGCGCGTGCGCGCTGACCGCCGCGGAGGCCGCCGGGTGCCGGGTAGGCTGGACGGGTGACCATGGAGATCGAGCTCGGCCGAGGAAAGCGCGCGCGTCGCGCGTACACGTTCGACGACATCGCGGTGGTGCCCTCGCGGCGCACGCGCAACCCGGAGGACGTGTCCACCGCGTGGACGATCGACGCCTTCGGCTTCGAGATCCCGGTGCTCGGTGCGCCGATGGACTCGGTCGTCAGCCCGCGCACCGCGATCATGCTCGGGCAGCTCGGCGGTCTGGGAGTGCTCGACCTGGAGGGGCTCTGGACCCGCTACGAGGACCCAGAGCCGCTGCTCGCCGAGATCGCGGGCCTCGCGGAGGACCGGGCGACCGTGCGCATGCAGGAGCTCTACTCCGAGCCCATCAAGCCCGAGCTCATCACCCGCCGCCTCGCCGAGATCCGGGAGGCGGGCGTCACCGTCGCCGGCTCCCTCACTCCGCAGCGCACGCAGGAGTTCTACGACACCGTCGCCGCGGCCGGGGTCGACCTGTTCGTCATCCGCGGCACGACCGTCTCCGCGGAGCACGTGTCGAGCGTGGCGGAGCCGCTGAACCTCAAGAAGTTCATCTACGACCTCGACGTTCCGGTGATCGTGGGCGGAGCGGCGACCTACACCGCGGCGCTCCACCTCATGCGCACCGGCGCGGCCGGCGTGCTCGTGGGCTTCGGCGGCGGTGCGGCGTCCACCACCCGTGCCACCCTCGGCATCCACGCCCCCATGGCGACCGCGGTGTCGGACGTGGCGGCCGCGCGTCGGGACTACCTCGACGAGTCCGGCGGGCGCTACGTGCACGTGATCGCCGACGGCGGCGTCGGCACCTCGGGCGACATCGTGAAGGCGCTCGCCATGGGCGCCGACGCGGTCATGCTCGGTGTCGCCCTGGCCCGTGCCACGGACGCCCCCGGCCAGGGGTTCCACTGGGGTCCCGAGGCGCACCACCCCAAGCTCCCGCGCGGACGACGCGTCGAGGTGGGCGGCATCGGCACGCTGGAGGAGATCCTCTACGGCCCCGCTCCGGTCGCCGACGGCACCGCGAACCTCATCGGCGCGCTGCGCAAGTCGATGGCCACCACCGGATACTCCGACCTCAAGGAGTTCCAGCGGGTGGAGGTCGTGCTGGCTCCGTACGAGGCCTGAGGTCTCCGCATCACCGTGACCGCACCTGCTCCCTTCCCGCCGACCCTCCGTGAGGTCATGCTGCGGGGACGCTGGATCGCGATGCTGCTGCTGTGCCTGGTCGTCGCCGGCGTGTTCGCCTGGCTCGGTCAGTGGCAGCTGGAGCGGGCGATCGAGACCGATCCTCCGGCGCCGGGGGCGACGGAGCAGGTCCGACCGCTCGACGAGGTCGTGGAGCCGGGGGAGTACCTGCCCGAGCCCCTCGTCGGACAGCGCGTGGAGACCGAGGGCGTCTGGATCCCCGGAGACTTCCTCGTCGTGGGCAGCCGCTTCAACGACGGCGCCGAGGGGTACTGGGTCACCGGTCAGCTCCGCGTCGACGAGCGCGTCTCGCTGGCGGTAGCGATCGGCTGGGCGCCGGATCGCGAGGCCGCCGATGCCGCGGTGGAGCGCCTCGAAGCCGAGGCGGACGGCGGCGTGGTCCCCGTCGCCGGTCGCATCATCTCGGATGAGGGGCCGGCGGTGCCTCCGCGCTCGGATCCGGAGCAGATGGACCGGATGTCGCCGGCCGCTCTCTTGAGCCGCTGGCACGACACCGAGCAGCTCGACGTCTACCGTCCCTACCTGGCCTCCACGACCGCGACCGCGGGACTCGTGGACATCGCCTCCCCGGCGCCCGACGAGCAGTCGCCGGTCAACTGGCTCAACGTGTTCTACGCCGCCGAGTGGGTCATCTTCGCCGGCTTCGCGTTCTACCTCTGGTACCGCCTGGCGAAGGACGCCTGGGAGCGCGAGGTGGAGGAGTTCGACGAGGCGCAGGGCTCCGCGGCTCCCTGACACCCGCTGCGCATCCGCGCGTCGGATGCTGCGCTTCTGCGCGTCGGGTCGGCCCGGTGTGAACCTTCGTCAGGGGGTGTCGCGGCCATTCGGTGAGCGCTCGGTGACCAATGGGAAAACTCCGTTGAGGATGTCCGAACCGCTCCGTATGCTCGCTCCATGTGCGCACGCTGGGAGTTCCCGATGTGTGCGATGACAGCGTCCTGAGCAGCGCCGGAACACGATCGAGGAGACAGCACCGATGATGTCCGCTCCTGAGCACGGGGAGACCCTGACCCCCGTCTCGCACCGCAGAATCCGAGGGCGCGTGGGCGCTCTCGCCGCGACGTGCGTCGCCGCCCTGAGCCTCGGCTCGCTGGTGGCCGCGCCCGCGTCGGCGAACACCGACGGCACCGGGGTGGTGATCAACGAGGCGTATCTGTCCGGCGGCAGCGCCGGGGCGGCGTTCACGAACAAGTTCGTGGAGCTGTACAACCCGACGACGGCGCCCGTCACCCTGGACGGCCTGTCCCTGCAGTACCGCTCCGCGACCGGGACCGGCGCCTTCAACGGCGTCGCACCGCTGAAGGGGACGATCCCCGCGGGCGGCTACTTCCTCGTGCAGGGGAACAGCAACGGCACCAACGGCGCCGCCCTCCCGACCCCCGACGCCACGACGACGCTGAGCCCGAGCGGCACCAACGGCACGCTGGCCCTCGTCGAGGGCACCGCGGCGGTCACCCTGACTCCCGGCTCGACGGTCGGCGTCGACGGCGTGATCGACCTCCTCGGCTACGGCACCTCGAACACCTTCGAGACGGCGGCCGCCGCCGCCCCCACGAGCAACACCGACGTCCGGTCGCTGAACCGCACGGACGGCGCGGACGCGGACGACAACAAGACGGACTTCGCGCTGTCGGCGACCATCACCCCGCAGAACTCCGGCGGCACCGATCCCGGCACCGACCCGGGCGAGGAGCCGGGGACGGAGCCCACGACCGCCACGATCGCCGAGGTCCAGGGCACCGGCGACGTCTCGCCGCTGGCCGGACAGCGCGTCCGCGTCGAGGGCGTCGTCACCGCCGATCACCGGACGGGCGGCTACAAGGGCATCGTGATCCAGACGCAGGGTTCGGGCGGCGAGACCGACGCGACTCCCGGCGCCTCGGATGGCGTCTTCGTCTTCCTGAACGCGCTCGCGCCCACGCTCGAGATCGGCGACCTCGTCTCGGTGACCGGCACCGTGAGCGAGTACTACGGCCAGACCCAGATCGCTCCCGCCGCGGTGGCCGACGTCTCCGTCGTCACCGCCGGTGTGGGCGTGCCGGCCCTCACGCCGCTCCCGGACACCGTGCGCGGTGCCGACCGCGAGCAGTACGAGAACATGTACGTCGCCCCGACCGGCACCTACCGGCTCGCGTCGAGCCACCAGCTGTACAACTACGGGGCGCTGTGGCTGAACGCCGGCGACGACCTCAACGTCAAGAGCACCGAGACCACGCGTCCCGGGGCCGACGCGGCCGCCATCGCGGCCGAGAACCGCGCCAACCGCATCCTGCTCGACGACGCCTGGTCCATCCAGGTGACCAACAACGGCCACCCGGGCCAGCAGCCGTACTTCACGGAGGACACGGTGGTCCGCAACGGCGACACCGTCGACTTCGGGTCCAACGGCTACGTGCTCCAGTGGGGCTTCGACGACTGGCGCCTGCAGCCGGTCGTCCCGATCGACGACGCCTCCCCGGCGGAGCGCAAGGTCACCTTCGAGCCGACGAACCCGCGCCCCGAGAAGGCCCCCGAGGTGGGCGGCGACGCGCAGGTGGCGTCGTTCAACGTCTACAACTACTTCACGACGCTGAAGAGCGAGAACGCGGACGCCCGCGGTGCGGCGAACGCCGCCCAGTTCGCGATCCAGAAGTCCAAGATCGTCTCGGCCATCAACGGCCTCGACGCGGAGATCGTGGCGCTGATGGAGATCGAGAACTCGGTCAAGCTCGGCAAGCCCGTCGACACCGCCCTGAAGGATCTCGTCGCCGGCCTCAACGCCGACGCGGGCTCGGACGTGTGGGACTACGTGCGCACGCCGAAGGCGCTGCAGGACCCGGCGACGACGGACTACATCACCAACGCGATCATCTTCAAGAAGGACGCCGTCAGCACGGTGGGCGACAGCGCCACCGTCACCGACGAGTCGGTGTGGGGCAACGCCCGCGAGCCGATCGCGCAGGCGTTCGACATCGACGGCCGCGTCGTCACCGTCGTCGCCAACCACCTGAAGTCGAAGTCCCCGCCGCAGGGTGCCGGCGCGGAGCCGGCCGACGGCCAGGGGTTCTTCAACGCCGACCGGGTGAAGCAGGCGCAGGCCATCCTCGCCTTCACGGATGAGCTGGCCGAGAGCAGCGGCAGCAGCGACATGCTGCTGATCGGCGACTTCAACGCCTACGGGCAGGAAGACCCGATCGACGTGTTCACCTCGCAGGGGTGGAGCGACGTGGCCGCCGACAAGGCCGCAGGGCAGTACACGTACACGTTCGACGGGGAGCTCGGCTCGCTCGACCACGTGATCGCCTCGCCGTCGCTCGTCTCCTCGATCACGGGCGCCGGTGTGTGGGGCATCAACTCGCCGGAGTGGAGCGACCGCGGCTACGCGTTCGGCGCCACCGAGGAGGGCACCCCGTACCGGTCCAGCGACCACGACCCGATCCTCGTCGGCGTCTCCTCGGAGGTCCCGCCGGTGAACATCGACGTCGTGACGGTGAACGACTTCCACGGCCGTATCGAGGCCGACGGGGCCGCGGCCGGCGCCGCCGTGCTCGCGGGGGCGGTGCAGCAGTTCCGTGCGGCGAACCCGAACACGATCTTCGCCGGAGCCGGCGACCTCATCGGTGCGTCGACGTTCACCTCCTTCATCAACGACGACAACCCGACCATCGACGCGCTCAACGCCGCCGACCTGGACGTGAGCGCCGCGGGCAACCACGAGTTCGATCAGGGCTGGGAAGACCTGCGCGACCGGGTGCAGGAGCGCGCGGACTGGGAGTACATCTCCTCGAACGTGTTCCTCACGGAGACCGGTGAGCCCGCGCTCGCCCCGGCCTGGGTCAAGGAGCTCGACGGCGTGCGCGTCGGCTTCGTGGGCGCCGTCACGGAGGATCTCGACTCGCTCGTCTCGCCCGAAGGCATCGCGGATCTCGAGGTGCGCAGCATCGTCGACTCCGTGAACGCCGTGGCCGACGACCTGCGCGACGGGGACCCGGCCAACGGCGAAGCGGACGTCGTGATCCTGCTCGTGCACGAGGGTGCGGAGAGCACCGCGCTGTCCGCGATCACCGAGGACTCGCCGCTGGGCGAGATCGTCTACGGAGTCGACGACGACGTGGACGCGATCGTCTCGGCGCACACGCACCTCGCCTATAACCACGTCATCGACGGCCGGCCGGTCGTCTCGGCGGGGCAGTACGGCGAGAACCTCGGCCTCATGAACATCCAGGTCGACCCGAAGACGAAGGAGCTGCTCTCGATCACCAACGAGATCAAGCCCCTCACGTCCGCAGGCAAGCCGCTGTACCCGGCGGTGCCGGAGGTGCAGGCCATCGTCGACAAGGCGAAGGCGGAGGCCGACGTGCTGGGAGCGGTCAAGGTGGGCGACATCACCGCCGACTTCAACCGCGCGCGGCAGACCAACGGCTCGGAGAACCGCGGTGGCGAGTCCACCATCGGCAACTTCGTCGCCGACGTGCAGAAGTGGTCCACGGGTGCGGACATCGCTCTCATGAACCCCGGTGGCATCCGTGCCAACCTGACCTACGCGTCGAGCAACCCCGAGGACCCCGACGGCAACGTCACCTATCGGGAGGCGGCGACCGTCCAGCCCTTCGCCAACACGCTCGTCACGCTGACCCTCACCGGCACCCAGCTGAAGGGTGTGCTGGAGGAGCAGTGGCAGCCCGCCGGATCGGCCCGACCGTTCCTCAAGCTCGGCGTCTCCGAGGGTCTGGCCTACACGTACGACCCGACGGCGGCCGCGGGTTCGCGGATCACCTCGATCACGCTGAACGGCACCGCGATCGACCCGAACGGGGAGTACACGGTGGCGGCGAACTCCTTCCTCGCGGCGGGCGGCGACAACTTCGCCACCTTCAAGGAGGGGGCGGGCAAGCGGGACACCGGCAAGATCGACCTCCAGTCGATGGTCGACTGGTTCGATGCGAACAAGACGGCCTCGCCGGACCTCGCCCAGCGTGCGGTCGGTGTGACCGTCAGTCCGGCGGACGCCGACGGCTACCGCGCCGGCGACCAGGTGACGGTCTCGCTCTCCTCGCTGGCGTTCAGCGGTGGTGAGGCGGCGCCGGGAGCGGTCACGCTGTCGCTCGGCGACACCCAGCTCGCGGCCGGCACGGTCGACCCGACCGTCGTGGACACCACCGACGAGGGCGGCCGCGCCACCCTCACCTTCACGGTGCCGTCCGGGGTGTTCGGTGAGCAGCAGCTCACGGTCGAGGTCCCGGCGACGGGCACGACGGTGCAGGTGCCGTTCACGATCGCCGGCGAGGAGGAGTTCGCGGGGACCATCGCACTCGGCTCCTCGAAGGTGGCCGCGGGCAAGAAGCTCGACGTCACCGGCGAGGGCTACCAGCCCGGCGAGACCGTCACGGTGGAGCTCCGGCCGAAGAAGGGCCAGGGCGTCCAGGTGGGCACGGTGCAGGTCCGGGAGGACGGCACGTTCAGCACCTCGGTGACGGTGCCGAAGAACGCCCAGCCCGGCAAGTACACCGTCGCGGCGGCGCAGGCCGACGGGGACGAGGCCACGGCCACCGTCACCGTCAACCGCGCCGGCGGCATCGGCGGGATCATCAAGGACATCGTCGACTGGCTGTGGGACCTCCTGACCGGATGGTTCTGATGCCGATCGGCGGATGACGAGGCGGAGGCCGTTGGGGCGACCCGGCGGCCTCCGTCGTTTCCGCGGGGTCGGGGCGTCGCCCGCCGCCGACTAGACTGGGGGCATGCCCGAACCGAAAGTCGCCAGCTTTCCGGCGATCCGCGGTGCGCTGAAGTTCTACCAGATCGCGTCGATCATCACGGGAGTCATGCTGCTCCTGCTGCTCGCCGAGATGGTGCTGAAGTACACGCCGATCCACCTCGAGCTCTTCGCCGGAGGATCGGGCGGCCCGCTCTGGTTCGCCGGCGTCATCGCGGGGCCGGACTGCCAGTGGTGGTCGCTGTTCGCGCCGTGGACGAACTCGTGCGAGATGACCTCCCTCGGGGACGGCTTCAACATCTCGCTGTTCATCCTCGTCGCCCACGGCTGGTTCTACGTCGTCTACCTCTTCGCGTGCTTCCGCATGTGGAGCCTGATGCGCTGGCCGTTCCGCCGGTTCATCCTCCTCGCGCTCGGCGGCGTCATCCCGCTGCTGTCGTTCTTCATGGAGGCGATCGTCGCCCGTGAAGTCAAGACCTATCTCGCCACCCGGGAGGCCGCCGAGGCCTCCGCGATCGCCCCGGAAGGTGTCCGTTGACCGAACAGTCCGAGACCCAGCAGCGCCCCGCGCTCGTCGTCGACTTCGGCGCCCAGTACGCGCAGCTCATCGCCCGCCGCGTCCGCGAGGCCGGGGTCTACAGCGAGATCGTGCCGCATACCGCCACGGCGGAGGAGATCGCCGCCAAGAACCCTGTCGCGATCATCCTCTCCGGCGGACCTTCGTCGGTGTACGAGGAGGGCGCCCCGAAGCTCGACCCGTCGGTCTTCGACCTGGGCGTCCCCACGCTCGGCATCTGCTACGGCTTCCAGTACATGGCCCAGACCCTCGGCGGCGAGGTCGCGCACACCGGCCTCCGCGAGTACGGCGCCACGGATGCCGTCATCTTCGGTGACGGCGGCACGCTGCTCAGCGGGCAGCCGACCGAGCAGAACGTGTGGATGAGCCATGGCGACCAGGTCGCGAAGGCACCGGAGGGCTTCGAGGTGCTCGCGACGACGGAGGCCACGAAGGTCGCCGCCTTCGCGAACGAGGAGCGCGGCTTCTACGGCGTGCAGTGGCACCCGGAGGTCAAGCACTCCGACCACGGTCAGCGCGTGCTCGAGAACTTCCTCCACAAGGGTGCGGGCCTCGCGTCCGACTGGAACCCCGACAACGTGATCGCCGAGCAGATCGAGCGCATCCGTGAGCAGGTCGGCGACGCCCGGGTCATCTCCGCGCTGTCCGGCGGCGTGGACTCCGCCGTCTCGACCGCTCTCGTGCACAAGGCCATCGGCGACCAGCTCACGGCCGTCTTCGTCGACCACGGTCTCCTCCGCAAGGGGGAGCGCGAGCAGGTCGAGAAGGACTACGTCGAGTCCACCGGTGTGCGGCTCATCACGGTCGACGCCGCGGAGACCTTCCTCGGTCACCTCCAGGGCGTGACCGACCCCGAGGAGAAGCGCAAGATCATCGGCCGCGAGTTCATCCGCGCGTTCGAGAAGGTGCAGCTCGACCTCGTGGAGGAGGCGAAGGCCGACGGCGGCGCGCCGGTGAAGTTCCTCGTGCAGGGCACGCTCTACCCGGACGTGGTGGAGTCGGGCGGCGGTGCGGGCACCGCCAACATCAAGTCGCACCACAACGTGGGCGGTCTTCCGGACGACCTCGACTTCGAGCTCATCGAGCCGCTGCGGGCCCTGTTCAAGGACGAGGTCCGCGCGATCGGCCGCGAGCTCGGCATCCCCGAGGCGATCGTCGGGCGTCAGCCGTTTCCGGGGCCCGGTCTCGGCATCCGGATCATCGGTGAGGTCACCGCTGACCGTCTCGAGATCCTGCGTGAGGCCGACGCCATCGCCCGCGAGGAGCTGACCAAGGCCGGCCTCGACCAGGAGATCTGGCAGTGCCCGGTCGTGCTCCTCGCCGACGTGCGCTCGGTGGGCGTGCAGGGCGACGGCCGCACCTACGGCCACCCGATCGTGCTGCGTCCGGTCTCCAGCGAGGACGCGATGACCGCCGACTGGACCCGTCTGCCGTACGACGTGCTCTCGAAGATCTCGAACCGGATCACCAACGGCGTCCGCGACGTCAACCGGGTGGTGCTGGACGTCACGTCGAAGCCGCCGGGGACGATCGAGTGGGAGTAGGGGGCGCGATGCCCCCGGTCTCGGCACCGGTCCTCCCGGACGCCGAGTACCTGGTGCTGTCCAGCCGTCTGATCCCCGGGCTGGACGGCGGGTACACGATCGCGACACTCGCGCGAGCCCGGCTGCTCGCCGGAGCGGGCGCCGGCGAGGGCCGGGGTCCGCAGCTGCTGACCTTCGATCCGGGAACGCGCGCGGATCACGCCGAGCATCGCCGCGTGTTCGCCGACCGCGGCGCGCTTGCGGACCCGGATCGTCTGCGGAACCTCTTCGACGAGGCCGTCGCCCCGGAGGGCGGAGCCGCCGCCTGGCTGCGGGACGCGGCTGATGACGCGGTGACGGCCGACCCCGATGTGGAGTACCGGGTGCTCGCGGACCCGGAGGGTCGTCCCTTCGTGGCCCTCCCGGTGATCCCCGGCGACCCGGACTGGCACCTCACGGACGAGCCCGTCCTCGTCCACGACGAGAGCGGTGCGGTCGTCGGGGCGCTGCACGGCTTCCGCGGGCTCTACGGTGCCTGGCTCGACCACGTCACGGCGGCGCTGGGCGACCGGCCGATCGTCGTGATCTGCGAATCGCGTCAGCTCGGCGAACTGGTCGCCGACTGGGGCGACCCGCGCGTGCGCATCCTGCACCCCATCCACACCATGCACGTCGAGGCTCCCTACACGCCGGACGCACCCATGAACACGCTCTGGACGCGGTGGTTCCGCCTGGCCGACCGCTTCGACGCGGTGATCTGGCCGACGGCCACGCAGCGCGACGACGTGGTGGCGCGATTCGGCTCTTCTGCGAACCACGTCGTGGTGCCGAACCCCATCGAGCCCGTGGAACGTCGGGAGAGTCTGCGCGAGGACGGCCTTGTCGTCGTGCTGGGCCGACTCGCGGCGGGCAAGCGCGTCGACCACGCGATCCGCGCCTTCCTGGCGGCGGACGTGCCGGGCACCCGGATGGAGATCTGGGGCACGGGTGCGGAGGAGCAGCGGCTGGCGGCGCTGATCGCCGAGCTCGACGGCGCCGACCGCGTGCGGCTCTGCGGGTACACCGCCGATCCGGCGACCGTGCTCGATCGTGCGTCCGTCCTGGTGACCTCGACCGCGTTCGAGGGACAGCCGCTCGGCGTGGTCGAGGCGCTGCTGCACGGCACCCCTGTGGTGTCGTACGACGTGCGGTACGGCATCCGCGATGTGCTCGGCGCCGGCGGAGGTGTGCTCGTGCCCGCCGGTGACGTCACGGCGCTGGGGGAGGCGCTGCGGGACCTCCTGACCGATCCGGACCGGCTCGCGGCGCTCCGCGCGGAGGCGCCGCTCGTCGCGGCGGCGTGGAGCCCGGCGCGCTCCGTGGAGGCGCTGACCGCGACGATCGCCGCGGCCGTCCGCGCTCCCTCGCGGCGCTGACCGTCCGCGACCCGGTCGACCGCCGGAGAGTCGCGGACGACGCCCCGGCGGTCGACGGTCCTATCGCGTGCGCCGCCGGAAGGCGGTCACTCCGACCGTGACGGCGCCGGCGGTCAGCAGCAGTCCGCCCAGGAGCAGCGCCATCATCGGGACATCGCCGCCGGTCGCGGCGAGGTCGCCGCGGTCGCCGCGCGACGCGCCGCCGACGGGAGAGGCGGCGGCGTCATCGTCACCCCCGGAGTCCGGGTCCTCCGGCGTGCCGGGATCGGTGGGATCCGTCGGAGTTCCCGGATCGGTGGGATCCACCGGCTCGTCCACCGCGACAGCCACCGGCGCGCTCTCGACGGCGGCCGCGTCCAGCGCGGTCACCACCCAGGTCTCCGTCGCGGCGCGCGCGGCGGCCGGGGCCTCGTCGGCGGGGAGGGGGAAGCGGAACGACGCCGCACCGCCTGCCCAGACCGTGTCGACCAGCGCGCCCGGGGTGGTGACGATCTGCGCCGGATCGCCGGTACCGCGATAGATCGCATACTGGCGGGCCTCCCGCGCGTCGCCGGCCTGCCAGCGGAGCTCGCCGTCGACGACCTCGGGGGCCACCGGGGCGGCCACCTGTCCGTCCGAGAGCCAGGGCTTGGCCGGAACGAGCGTGGGGTGGGCGAAGGCCTCGCCCTCGAGGAGCTCGATCGCGGTGTTCTTCGCCTCGTGCTTGGGCTGCTGATCCGCGGGCAGAGCGGCCAGGTCGCTCGGCTTCATGTCGTTGTAGCTGAACAGGACGCTGCCCTCGATGCCGTCGAGCTTCTGGTTGTACCGGATCTGATTCGGCACCTCTTCCGGATTCATCCAGGCCTGCTCCCAGCCGCCGTTGTTGACGTGCTTGTAGAGCGCATGCCCCACGTAGACCTGGGTGCGGCTGCCGGCGGCCACGTCGCTCCACCACTGCGCCAGCTCCCCGTACGGGGCGGCCGCCTGATCGAAGCTCCAGTAGATCTGCGGCACGATGTAGTCGATCAGCTCGTCCTGCACCCACCCGCGGGTGTCGGCGAAGACCGCCTGACTGTACGTCTGCGACGAGCTCGTCGGCGTGTGGGATCCGGCCGGGTCGAGCGCCTCGTGCTCCCAGATCCCGAACGGGCTGATACCGAGCTGCACGGCGGTGCCGCGGGCCGCGTTGCCGGCGTCGATCGCGTCGCCGACGAGGGTGATCAGACCCGTGATGTTGTCGCGCCGCCACGCCTCGATGCCGGCGACGGTGTCGGGATAGCCCGCCGTGAGGCCGAACTCCTCGAACGTCGCCCGGTCCTCGCCCTGCGCGCCGAAGAACACGTTCTGACCGTCGACGGTGATCCGGTACGGGTAGAAGTAGTCGTCGAAGTGGATGGCGTCGACGTCGTAGTTCTCCGTGATCTCGGCGACGGTGGCCGCGACGTACGCGGGGACCTCGGGCTGGCCGGGGTCGAGGAACAGCTTCTCCTCGAAAGACAGGACCCAGTCGGGGTGCTGCACGGCGAAGTTGTCGTCGGCGAGGATGCCGGCGTCGTTCAGTGCCGCGATGTACTGCGGGATGGAGAGTGCCTTCACCTGGTCCGCGGTGAGGCCGAGGGCGGTGAGGATCCCCGGCGAGGTCATCTTCGCGTTGGTCACGCGATAGGGGTTCAGCCACGCGTGGAACTCCATGCCGCGGGCGTGGGTGGCCTCGACCATGCGCTGCAGCGGGTCATAGCCGGGATCGGCGCCCTGGGTGCCGGTGAGGAACTCGGACCACGGGTTGAGTGCCGACGGGTAGTAGGCGTCCAGCAGCGGACGCACCTGGAAGATCACGGCGTTCATGTTCCAGGAGGCGAAGTCGTCGAGCACCGTCGCGTAGCGGGCGTCGAAGTCCGCCGCGTCGGCGGGTTTGCCGAAGTTCAGGTTGCCGATCGTCCCGACCCAGGCGCTGGAGAAGCGGCGGTTCTCCGGCGTCAGCGTCGTGGGGATGGCGACCTGCTCGCCGGATCCCGGATAGGTGTACACGGGCTCCGTGCCGTAGCCGTAGGTGCCGGAGGCGTCCTTGACGTACCGGGTCAGCGGCTCCTCGTCGGGGGCCGCTCCGGCGGTCGTGGGGAGCGCCAGCAGGAGCAGGGCGGCCGCGGCGGTGGCGGCGATGCGTCTCTTCATCGAGTCCTCGTTCGATCTGGAAAAGAATTTCCACTGAAAGGGGTTGAACTGAAACTCTATGCCGATGTGGCTCTCGGCAGAAGACCGCGAGGAATTTTCGCCCCGATGTCGATCTCCGCCGTTCCCGTTCGACGTCTGTGATGAGAGGGTCGAGGAACGGCCCTTCGGAACAAGGAGAACATCATGAAGTTCATGCTCATCATGCGCGCGACCGACGACGCGGTGGCGGCCTATCAGGAGATGCCCTTCGAGCAGGTCATCGAAGCGATGGGCCGCTACAACGAGTCGATGATGAAGGCGGGCGTCCTCGTCGCCGGAGAGGGCCTGACCGACGCGGCGGAGGGCTTCGTCGTCGACTTCAGCGCCGAGAAGCCGCTCATCACGGACGGCCCCTACGGGGAGACGAAGGAGCTCTTCAACGGCTTCTGGATCATCGAGGTCTCCTCGCGCGAGGAGGCCGCGGAATGGGCGAGCCGGGCGCCGCTCGGACCGGGATCGTTCCTCGAGGTGCGCCGGGTGACCGGCCCGGAGGACTTCCCCGCCGACAACGAGTGGATCGAGAAGGAGGCGGGCTGGCGGGAGGAGCAGGCCCGCCGCGCCGAGCAGGCGTGACCCCCGTCCGCTGATGGACGGCTCCCCGGACCCCGCGACGACCTCGGCCGCCTCTGCGCAGGAGGCGGCCGAGCGCGCGGTCGCGGCCGTGTGGCGCATCGAGTCCGCGCGCATCGTCGGCGCACTGACGCGGATGGTCGGCGACTTCGGCCTGGCAGAAGATCTCGCGCAGGAGGCCCTGGTCGCCGCGCTGCGGCAATGGCCCGCCGAGGGCGTGCCGCAGAATCCCGCCGCGTGGCTGACGGCCGTGGCGAAGCGGAAGGCGGTGGACGGATGGCGCCGCCGCGAGCGGCTGGACGACCGTCTGGCGCTGATCGCGCACGACCTGGAACAGGAGCAGGCGCAGGGGCACGAGCTGCCGTGGGACCCGGATGCCGTGGACGACGATGTGCTGCGCCTCCTCTTCATCGCGTGCCACCCGGTCCTCTCCCGGGAGGCGCAGGTCGCGCTCACGCTGCGGGTCGTGGGCGGTCTGACGAGTGAGGAGATCGCCCGCGCCTTCCTCGTCCCCACGGCGACCGTGCAACAGCGGATCGTGCGCGCGAAGAAGACGCTGGCGGCCGCGCACGCGCCGTTCGAGGTGCCACCGCGGGAGGAGCATGCGGCGCGGCTCGGCGCGGTCCTCGGGGTGCTCTATCTCATCTTCAACGAAGCGCACGCGGCCAGCAGCGGTCCGGAGTGGATGCGGCCGGAGCTGAGCGACGAGGCCATCCGGCTCGCCAGGGTGCTCGCCGCGCTGCAGCCCCGGGAACCGGAGGTGCACGGCCTGCTCGCGCTCCTGGAGCTCACGGCCGCACGTTTCCCGGCGCGGACCGACCGGAACGGCGACCCGGTGCTGCTCGCCGATCAGGACCGTCGGCGGTGGGACCGCAGCCGCATCGCGCGGGGGAGAGCAGCCCTGGCGCGGGCGGACGGACTCGGCCGCGGACGCGGGCCTTACAGTCTGCAGGCCGCCATCGCCGAATGCCATGCCGTCGCGCCGTCCGTGAAGGAGACCGACTGGGACCGCATCGTCGTCCTCTACGAGGCGCTGGGCCGGCTCACCCCGTCCCCGGTGGTGGAGCTGAATCGCGCGGCCGCCGTGGCCATGGCCACCGGGCCCGCCTCCGCCCTGCGGCTGCTCGACGACCTGGCCGGGTCCGGCGCGCTGCGCGGGTACCACCTGCTCCCCGCGACCCGGGGCGAGCTGCTGCGCCGACTCGGCCGGGAGAGCGAGGCGCGCGGCGAGTTCGCGACCGCCGCGGCACTGGCGGGCAACGACCGCGAGCGCGAGCTCCTGGAGCGCAAGGCGCGCGGTGCCGAGCGCTGACCGTCTGCGGCACGAAAAGACCCGCCCCTCACGGATGCTCTCGCAGCCGTGAGGGACGGGCGTGGGTGACGCGGAGCGCGTCGAGTGGGGTCTGCGTCAGTCGTTGACCCGCTGGCTGCGGCCGGCGATGAGACCGTAGATCAGCAGCACGATGATGGAACCGCCGATGGCGAGGAGCCAGGTGCCGAGGTCCCAGAACTCGGTGAGCGGACGGTTGAGGATCAGGCTGCCGAGCCAGCCGCCGAGCAGGGCGCCGACGACGCCGAGCAGCAGGGTGATGAACCATCCGCCGCCCTGCTTGCCGGGCAGGATCAGCTTCGCGATGGCTCCGGCGATGAGGCCGAGAAGAAGAAAGCCGAGAAAACTCATGGTCAGCTCCTTGGGTCAGGAGCCCCGGGGTGCCGGGGCCTCGTGACACCTACTGTGCCCGGCCGCGGAATCGCGTGCCAACCCCTTGCGCGCTCCCTCCCGGATATGGCAAGAGGCCCGCCTCCCCAGGGAGACGGGCCTCTGGTCGCGACGGATCGGGTCAGTTGTTGCCGCGGGCGATCGCGATGATCCGCAGGATCTCGACGTAGAGCCAGACGACCGTGACCATGATGCCGAAGCCGCCGAGCCAGCCGTACTTGCGGGGAGCGCCGTTGCGCACGCCCTGCTGGATCTGGTCGAAGTCGAGCACCAGCGAGTACGCTGCCATGATCACGACGAGGACGCCGATGATGAGGCCGAGCGGGATGCCCATGATCTCCTGGCTGAACAGCCCGAAGGCGTTGGTGTTGACACCCGTCCACATGAGGACGAGGTTCAGGAGCGAGAAGACCAGGTAGCCGATCATCGCGATCATGAAGATCTTGGTCGCCTTCTTCGAGGCGCGGATCTTGCCGCTCGCGAAGAGGGCGAGGGTCACGCCGACGACCGAGACGGTGGCGAGCGTCGCCTGGAAGACGATGCCGGGCCAACGGACCTCGAAGAACGCCGAGATGCCGCCGATGAAGAGACCCTCGAAGGCCGCGTAGGCGAAGATCAGCGCGGGGCGGACCTTCTTGCGCGAGGTGAAGGTGATGACCATCGCCAGCACGAAGCCGCCGAGCGCCCCGAGGGCCCAGGGCAGCACGTTGACGGCAGCGGGGTTGTACGGGTCGTAGCGCGGCACGTCGAGGCCGCCGAGCGTCAGCACCCAGCCGACGACGGCGGTGACGAGGAGGATGCCGAAGAGGCCGGCGGTCTTCCACACGGTGTCCTCGACGGACATCCGGTCGGTCTCGAGGGCGCCTGCGGCGGGAGCGGCGTACATGCCCTCGAGCTGCGCGTTGGCGGCGGCATCCATCGCGCCGTGCTGGAGCGACGCGGCCTGCGCGCCCTGAGCGCCCTGGGGCGCACCCGGGTAGGTCGCGACGTTGCGCGGGTCCTGCTGCTGGAAAGCAGGATTGTTGAAAGCGAAGTTGCTCATCAGGTGGGCCTCACTCCAAAAGGGGGGTCGTAGGTCGCTTTCCTCCACGATACCCGTGAGGCGACACTCCCGGGGTGCCTTACGCTGTGAGCGTGCCCAGCAAATCTCCGCTCGTCATTGGGCATCGCGGTGCCCCGGGCCACCGACCGGAGCACACCCGTTCGTCCTACGAGCTCGCTCTCGCGATGGGGGTCGACGCGGTCGAGCCGGACGTGGTCGCCACCCAAGACGGTGTCCTGGTCGTGCGGCACGAGAACGAGATCTCCGGCACCACGGACGTCGCCGATCACCCGGAGTTCGCGGATCGCCGCACGACGAGGCGCGTGGACGGTGCCGCACTGACCGGCTGGTTCACGGAGGACTTCACCTGGGCGGAGCTGTCCACGCTGCGCTGCCGGGAACGGCTGCCGAAGCTCCGGGCGTCCAGCGCCTCCTTCGACGGCACGGAACCCATCCTGCGCCTGCGCGACGTCCTCGACCTCGTGCGGGCGGCCGCGCAGGAGCAGAGTCGCCCGATCGGCGTCGTGCTCGAGGTGAAGCACGCCACGCATTTCGCGAGCATCGGACTCGGCCTCGCGCCCCTCATCGCGCGGGAGCTGCGCGACGCCGGATGGGCGGCGGGGGAGCTGCCGCTGATCGTGGAGAGCTTCGAGTCGACCGTGCTCGGGCAGCTCCGCGCCGCGGGCGTCGACGCGAGCTTCGTCTACCTCATCGAGGCGGCGGGACAGCCGTACGACCTGCTCGTCGCCGAGGGGTCGAAGGCCCTGAGCTACCCGGAGACCGTGACCCCCGGGAATCTGGACCGCCTCGTCGGTCAGGTCGACGGGATCAGCGTCGACAAGAAGATGCTCCTGGTGCCGGGCACGACGCTGGTCGCCGATGCCCATGCTCGCGGCCTGACCGTCTTCACCTGGACCTGCCGTCCGGAGAACGCCTTCCTCGCGGCGCCCTACCGCGGTCCGGGAGGCAAGAGCGCTTTCGGGCACTACGAGGCCGAGTGGGGCGCGATCGCCCGGCAGGGCGTGGACGGCGTCTTCGTCGACCACCCCGATCTCGGCGTGGCGTTCTTCCGCAGTTGACCCGTCGGGGTCAGAGCGTGCGGTCGAACGCGCCCTGACGGGTGGAGACGATCTCCTTGCCGAGCGGCATGAGCGACACCGGGACCATCTTGAAGTCGGCGATGCCCATCGGGATGCCGATGATGGTGATGCACAGTGCCAGTCCCGACACGATGTGGCCGAGCGCGAGCCACCACCCCGCGAGGATGACCCAGAGCACGTTCCCGAGGAACGAGCCGACGCCGGCCGTCGGCTTGCTGACGACCTCGCGGCCGAACGGCCAGATGGCGTAGGCGGCGATGCGGAAGGACGCGATGGCCCACGGGATCGTGATGATCGGGATGCACAGCAGCAGGCCGGCCAGCACGTAGCCGAGGAAGAGCGCCCAGCCCGCGAGGATGACCCAGATGATGTTGAGGATCGTGCGCATACAGCGATTGTGTCACCCGCGGGGCGGCGCGGCTGGGCATCAGCCCGGAGGTCCCCGGCGCTCGCGCCCGGCGATGCCAGACTGACCGCATGACCGGAATAGTGGTGGACGACGTCAGCAGGGCGTTCGGGGACGTGCAGGCCGTGCGAGGGGCCACGCTGCGCGCAGAGGCGGGAAGGGTGACGGGCCTGGTGGGCCCGAACGGCGCGGGCAAGACGACGCTGCTTCTGATGCTCGCCTCGTTGCTCGCCCCCGACAGTGGCTCGATCCGCATCGGCGGCATCGACCCCGAAGCCGATCCGCTCGCCGCGCGTCGCGTGCTGGGGTGGATGCCGGATGCGCTCGGCGCCTGGCCCTCCCTCACAGCCCGCGAGACCATCGTGACCACGGCCCGCCTCTACGGGATCGACCGCGCGGACGCGGAGCGGCGGGCGCAGCACCTCCTCGGTCTCGTCGGCCTGGGAGAACTCGCGGACTCCGCCGCGAAGGTGCTCTCCCGGGGGCAGAAGCAGAAGCTCGGCCTGGCCCGCGCTCTCGTTCACGACCCGCAGGTGCTGCTTCTCGACGAGCCGGCGTCGGGCCTCGATCCCGAGGCCCGCGTGCAGCTGCGGGTGCTGCTGCGCCGCTTCGCGGCCGAAGGGCGCACGGTCCTCATCTCCAGCCACGTGCTGTCCGAGCTGGAAGAGGTCGTCGACGACGCCGTCTTCCTCGTCGGCGGGGCCGTGGTGGATGCCGCTCCGGCGCAGAGCACGGTCCGCGCCTGGCGGGTGCGGCTCGCCGGTGCCGCCGCGGAGCGCCTGAACGCGGACACGTGGCAGGTCGCGTCGACTCTCGGGCTGGCGCCCGAGTCTCTCGCCGTGGACCGCGGCGCCGTCCTCGTCGGCTTCCCCGGGGAGGACGCCGCCGCCCGGTCGCTGCGTCTCCTCGTGGAGGCGGGGCTGCCGGTCGCGGAGTTCGCACCCGCGCAGAGCGATCTGGAGCACACGTTCCTCGCACTCCGGCACCCGCAGCCGCCCGCGGGGACGACCCCGCCGCCCCCGCCGCCTGCGGCACCCCACGGAACGGAGGCGGGAGCATGAGCCTCGCGAACATCGGCGTCATCGCGCGCCTGGAACTGACCCAGCGGCTGCGGAGCGTCGGCTGGTACGTGCTTCTCGGCGTCTTCGCGCTGGTGCTTCTCGGCGTCACCGGCCTGTCGTTCGCCGTGTACTCCTGGGGGGAGGACGTCGGGGCGGGCGTATCGTCCATCGTCGTCAACGTGGTGCTGCTGCTCGTCGTGCTCGTCTCGCCGACGCTCAGCGGCAACGCGATCAACGGCGACCGGGAGGCGGCCACGCTCGCGCCGATCCAGGTCACCGCGGCGTCGACCGGCGACATCATGCTGGGCAAGCTGCTCGCGGCGATCGCGACGGGCGGCGCGTTCCTCCTGGTGGCGGTTCCCTTCCTCGCGGCGTCGCTGCTGGCGGGCGGGACCGATCCGATCGTGCTGTTCGTGGCGCTGCTCATCCTCGCCGCCGAGATCGTCATCGTCGCCGCGATCGGCGTGGGGCTGAGCGGCCTCATCGCCCGCCCGCTGTTCTCCGTCGCGTCCACCTACCTCGTGGTCTCGGCACTCGTCATCGGCACGATCATCGTCTTCGCGCTCGGCGGCCTGGCCGTGCGCAGCGAGGCGACCAGTTACAGCCGCCCCTACGACAACAACGGCAACGTGGACTGCGAGAGCTGGGAGAGCTACACGTACGAGGCGCCGCGGTTCGACCTCGTGTGGTGGGCGCTCGCCGCCAACCCGTTCGTCGTGCTCGCCGACGCGACCCCCACCGAGTTCAGCAAGGACGGCTACCCGGTCGACCTCTACGGGCAGATCAAGTGGGGCGTCCGCAGCGCGCAGCTCTCGCCGCTGGAGCAGCGCTGGGACGACTGCGATCCGGAGAGCGGCTCCCAGACCGCCGAGGAGGTGATCGACGAGACCGTGCCGAGCTGGTTCGTCGGGCTCGGCGTGCAGGTCGTGCTCGCCGGGGCGCTGTTCGCGGGAGCATGGGCCCGCACCCGGACGCCCGCGCGGCGGCTGCCGCCCGGCACGCGGATCGCCTGAGCGGAAGAGGGGGGATGCGCATCATGCGTCGAGCCGGCAGACATGTCACGCGGACCGACCGCCGCGACGGAAGGGCCGCATGAGCATCGCATTCCTCCTCACGACCCTGGTGGTCGTCGCCACCCCGGGAACCGGGGCGGTGTACTCGGTGGCGATCGGGATCTCCCAGGGGGCGAGGGCCGGCGTCGTCGCCGCCCTCGGCTGCACGCTGGGGGTCGTCCCGCACATGATCGCCGCGATCACCGGTCTGGCCGCGATCCTGCACGCCTCCGCCGTCGCGTTCGAGGTCATCAAGTGGTTCGGTGTCGCCTACCTGCTGTACCTCGCATGGCGGACGTTGCGGGACACTGCGCTGATGCCGGCGGAGGGGGACGCCGTGCCCGTGTCGTCGTGGCGGATCATCCGCACCGCGGTCCTCCTCAACCTCCTGAACCCGAAGCTGACCATCTTCTTCTTCGCCTTCCTGCCGCAGTTCGTCGCCGCCGGAGGCACCGGAGCCACGGCGCAGATGATCGTGTTGAGCCTGGTCTTCATGGCGGTCACCTTCGTCGTGTTCGCCGCGTACGGGATCTTCGCGGCGACCATGCGCACGCGCGTCCTCACCCGGCCGAAGGTGATGGCGTGGCTGCGGCGCTCCTTCGCGGCGACCTATGTGCTGCTGGCGGGGCGTCTGGCGCTCGAGCCCCGTTAGGCCGGGACCTCGATGTCGGTGCCGCCGCCTAGACTCGAGAGGTCATGACCGAAGCCCCTCTCATCGTCCCCGGATCCGTCGGCCCGCAGTCCTCCGGCGCCCCCGCGCAGGACGACCTCCTCGCCGGCCTCAACCCCCAGCAGCTCGAGGCCGTCACGTATCGCGGCCCCGCGCTGCTCATCGTCGCCGGTGCCGGCTCGGGCAAGACGAGCGTGCTCACGCGCCGCATCGCCTCGCTCCTGCGCAGCCGCGAGGCGTGGCCGAGCCAGATCCTCGCCATCACCTTCACCAACAAGGCCGCCGGCGAGATGCGCGAGCGCGTCGAGGGGCTCATCGGCGACGCCGCGCGCGGCATGTGGATCTCCACATTCCACTCCGCGTGCGTGCGGATCCTCCGCCGCGAGGCGCAGCAGTTCGGGTTCACCAAGAACTTCACCATCTACGACTCCGGAGACTCCCGCGCCCTCCTCAAGCGGCTGGTCAAGGAGCACGAGGCCGACGCCTACGGGCTCACCCCGGCGGCGGTCCAGGGGCGCATCTCCAAGCTCAAGAACGAGCTCTCCGATGCCGAGTCCTACGCGCGACAGGCCAACATGAGCGACCCGGCCGAGCGCGTCTTCGTCGAGGTCTTCGCCGACTACCAGCGCCAGCTCCAGAAGGCCAACGCCTTCGACTTCGACGACCTCATCGGGCAGACGGTCTACCTGTTCCGGGCGTTCCCCCAGGTCGCCGACACCTACCGCCGCCGCTTCCGGCACATCCTCGTCGACGAGTACCAGGACACCAACCACGCGCAGTACGCGCTCATCCACGAGCTCACCCGTCCGGTGTCCGGCGTCGGCGCGACCCCCGAGCCCTACGCCTCCAACGGCATGATGATCTTCGAGCCCGACCCCGAGCCGGCGCCGGGCGCCGGTGAGGCCGGGGCGTCGCTGACGGTGGTCGGCGACTCGGATCAGTCGATCTACGCCTTCCGCGGCGCGGACATCCGCAACATCAGCGAGTTCGAGCGCGACTTCCCGGGGGCGAAGGTCGTGCTCCTCGAGCAGAACTACCGCTCGACGCAGAACATCCTCTCCGCGGCGAACGCCGTCATCGGCAACAACTTCGACCGCAAGGACAAGAAGCTCTGGAGCGACCGCGGCGAGGGCGACAAGATCATCGGCTTCACCGGCTACTCGCAGCACGACGAGGCCCAGTTCGTCGCCGACGAGATCGAGGCCCTGCACCGCAAGGGCATGCCGTACTCGGAGATGGCCGTCTTCTACCGCACGAACTCGCAGTCCCGCGCGCTGGAGGAGATCTTCATCCGCTCGGCCGTGCCCTACAAGATCATGGGCGGCACGAAGTTCTACGAGCGCGCCGAGATCAAGGACGCGCTGGCCTATCTCGTGGCGGTCGCCAACCCCGCCGACGAGATGGCGGTGCGCCGCATCCTCAACAAGCCGCGGCGCGGCATCGGCGACGTCACCGAGACCGCCATCGCCCGCTTCGCCGAGGAGCACGGCATCTCCTTCCGCGACGCCCTGTCGCTTCCGGGCCAGCTCGGCGTCGGCCCGAAGATCCAGGCCGCCATCGCCCAGCTCGACGCCGTGCTCGCCGAGGCGACCGCGATCATGCTGCCGCCGACGGGCGAGGTGCCGCCGCCCACCTCCGTGGCGGACGGGCTCAGCCTGCTGCTCTCCAAGAGCGGCTACCTCGACGCGCTGCGCGCCAGCCGCGATCCGCAGGACGAGGCCCGCGTGGAGAACCTCGACGAGTTCGTGGCGGTGACCCGCGACTTCGCGCGCAACAACCCCGAGGGCACCATCACCGACTTCCTCACCGAGGTCGCGCTGGTCTCCGACGCGGACGACCTCGACGACGAGTCCGGATCGGTCTCGCTCATGACGATGCACACCGCCAAGGGCCTGGAGTACGACGCGGTCTTCGTCACCGGCGTCGAGGAAGACCTCATCCCGCACCGCATCTCGGCGGGTGAGCCCGGCGGCCCGCAGGAGGAGCGGCGCCTGTTCTACGTGGGCATCACCCGCGCCCGCAAGCGCCTGCATCTGTCCCTGGCCATGACCCGCGCGCAGTTCGGCGAGGTGACGGTCGCCATGCCCAGCCGGTTCCTGCAGGAGATCCCGGCCTCCCTCATCGACTGGCGGCAGTCCCCGGGCGACGTGAACTCCCGCGGGGGCATGCAGTCGCGTGCGCTGAACGCCCGTCGCTCTGGAGGGTCCGGCGACCGCTTCGGCGTGAAGGCCCTGCCCCGCGAGTCCCTCAAGCCGCTCTCCACGGCGATGGACAAGATCCCCAACCGCGTCACCGCCAAGATGCGCGACAACGGCGACCTCGAGCTCGCCGCCGGCGACCGCATCCGGCACGACGACTTCGGCGAGGGGAGGGTCGACGCCGTCACGGGCGAAGGCGCCAAGCGCATCGCCCATGTCCGGTTCGACACGGCAGGGCAGAAGAAGCTGCTCATCAAGGTCGCCCCGATCCAGAAGCTCTGACGTCGCGGCGGAGAGGGCGGGGAGACACGGTTAGGCTGGCTCCCATGGCCCTCTTCTCCCGCCGCAAGAAGTCCGGCGACGACGCCGTCGCTCCCGCCCCCTCCGCCGCTCCGGCCACCGAGAGCGAGGAGGACGCGAGCACGGCGACCGAGGAGTCGGAGGCGTCGACGGCCGAGGCCTCGCCCACCGTCGGCATCTCGGTGCAGGCGTTCCGCGGTGTCGGCGCCGAAGCCGGGCCCGAGGTCGCGCTTCCGGATCCGGAGGCCGCAGCGGCAGCCGCAGCGCCCGCTGCAGCGCCGACGCCGCCGAGCTCCACCGCGGAGCCCGCGGCACGGCCGGCCGAGCGGAAGCTCCCGCTCGCTCCCGCGCTCCCGCCGGAGCAGACCGAGACCGTGGCGGGGATGAAGGACAACGTCCTCCTGCGCGAGTCCCTGGCGCAGATCGAGGCGGGGGCCTCGAACGAGCAGCTCCTCGGGGTGCTCCGCCAGGCTCTCCAGGGGCACCTCTACATCCGCGTGAATGGCGATGCCCGCGCACAGATCAGCGAGGGCAAGCCGCTCGCCGTCGCCGTGGTCCGCGACGGGGAGCGCCAGTTCATGCTGGCGTTCAGCTCGGCGGCCGCCGTCCGGGATTCCGTGCAGCTCGAAGCCGATCCGTCCGCGACCTCCGCTGTCGCCCAGCCGACGACCTCGGTGATGCAGCAGGTCGTCTCCGGCGACTTCGCAGGTCTCATCATCGACAACGCGTCCGCGCCGCATCGTGTGGTGTTCCCCACCGAGCTCCTGCAGAAGACGCTCGAGCAGGCCGACGTCGACATGACCGTGAAGTCTCTGCTCGCGGCACCGCGGGAGCAGGACTCGCCCGCCAAGGTGGGCGAGGCTCTCGCCACAACGCGCATGTGGGTGGCCGTGAACGACGGATCCGGAACCGGGCAGGTCGGCATCGCCGAGGCGCAGACCGCCGACGGCCGCCGCTTCCTCCAGCTCTTCTCGCACCCGCTGGAGGTCATCGCGCTCGGCCGGGGCGATCGCCCGCTGCCGTTCGAGCCGGACCAGCTCGCGAAGGTGCTGTCGAGCCACTCCGAGATGGCCGGCGTCATCATCGACTCCGCAGGGCCCTCCATGGTGGTGGAGCGCGACGCCCTCGCGCCGGTGCTCGTGCGCGCGGTGCGGATCGAGGACTGACGGCGCGCGCACCCGGAGTCGCCGGGGGTTCCGCGGGTCCTGACCGCGCCCTAGGGTCGGAGCATGGCCTCTGAACGCGTGACCCTGACCGTCGCCGACACCGATGGAGAGCGTGAGGTCGCGCTCTCCAGCCCGAACCGGGTCGTCTGGCCCGACCTCGGCATCACCAAGGCCGAACTCGCCGAGTACGTGCAGCTCGTGTCGGTGCCGTTCCTCGCGGCGAACGGCAACCGGCCGGTGTCCCTGGAGCGCTTCCGGGACGGCGTGGGGACCGCCGGAGGACCACGGCCGGAGGGCTTCTTCTCGAAGAACCCGCCCAAGGGCACTCCGGACTTCGTCGACGCCGTCACGGTCACGTACAACAGCGGCCGCCGCCATCCTCAGATCGTCCTGAACCGCACCAGCGCGATCGTGTGGGCGGTGCAGATGAACACCATCGTCTTCCATCCCTGGGCGTCGTTGGCGACCGATTCCGACAACCCTGTCGAGCTGCGGATCGACCTCGACCCGCAGCCGGGCACCGGCTTCGCCGAGGCCGTCCCCGCGGCCCACGCCCTGCGGGAGGTGCTGCGGGAGGCCGGCCTCGAGGCGTTCGCGAAGACGAGCGGCAACCGGGGCCTGCACGTCTTCGCCCCGATCGAGCCCACCCACGAGTTCCTCGACGTGCGGCATGCCGTGATCGCCGCCGGCCGGGAGCTCGAGCGCCGGATGCCGGACCGGGTCACGACGAACTGGTGGAAGGAGGAGCGCGGCGAGCGCCTCTTCGTCGACTTCAATCAGGCCAACCGCGACCGCACGATGGCCGGCGCGTACAGTCCGCGTGCCCTCCCCGGTGCGACCGTCGCGACGCCCGTGCACTGGGAGGAGCTCGACGATCTCGACCCGCGCGCCTTCACCGTGCGGAGCATCCCGCAGCGGCTCGAAGAGGTCGGCGACCCGTGGGCCGACATGCAGGCGAAGCCCGGGCGCATCGACACGCTCCTGGAGTGGTGGGAGCGCGACACGGCGAACGGCCTCGGGGAGCTGCCCTTCCCGCCGGAGTTCCCGAAGATGCCGGGCGAGCCGCCGCGCGTGCAGCCGAGCAAGAAGAACGCCGCGAACTGGGACGCCGACGGCAACCCCGTCGACGACTGAGCGGGCTCAGCTCAGGACGTCGGCGAGGTCGTAGCCCTCGACGGTGTCGAGCTGGTCGTACGTGCAGGAGCGGGCGTCGCGGTCTGGCCGCCACCGCTCGAACTGCACGGTGTGACGGAAGCGGGCGCCCTCGAGCTGGTCGTACCGCACCTCCAGCACCCGCTCGGGACGCAGCCGCACGAACGAGACATCCTTCGACCCGCTGAACCGCGAGCGCTCGCCCTCGCCGGTCACCGCCGCGCCGTCCTCGTCACGCTCGACCAACGGTGCGAGCTCCTCCACGAGCTGCTTCCGCTTCGCGTCGCTCCATGCCGCGACGCCGCCGACCTGACGCAGGGTCCCCTCGGCGTCGTAGAGCCCGACGAGCAGCGACCCGACCCCGGTGCCGGACTTGTGGATGCGGTAGCCGAGGGCGACGACGTCGGCGGTCCGCGCGTGCTTGATCTTGAAGAGGGTGCGCTTCCCCGGTGCGTACGGCTGCGCCAGCGGTTTGGCCACGACGCCGTCGAGCCCCGCGCCCTCGAACTCCTGGAGCCAGCGGACGGCGGCGTCACGGTCGCGGGTGGTCCTGGTCAGGTGCAGCGGGTGCTCCACGGACTCCATGAGCGTCTCCAGCCGGGCCCGCCGCGTCTCGAACGACTGGTCGCGCAGGTCGTCCTCACCGGAGGCGAGCAGGTCGAACGCGATGAACAGGGCCGGGGTCTCGACGGCGAGCTTCGCGACCCGGGAGGCGGCCGGGTGGATGCGCTGGCTGAGGGCCTCCCAGTCCAGACGCTGCGCGCCGTGCGGACCCGTGGCCACGACGATCTCGCCGTCGAGGAGGCAGGGCACGGGCAGCAGCTCAGGGATCGCATCGACGAGCTCCGGGAAGTAGCGCGTGAGGGGCTTCGCGCCGCGGGACCCGATCTCGACCGTCTCGCCGTCCCAGGCGATGAGCCCCCGGAACCCGTCCCACTTCGGCTCGTAGAGCAGCCCGCCCGGGGTCTTGTCGGGGTCGGGGACGGCCGCGACGGCCTTGGCGAGCATAGGGGCCGGGATCTCGTAGCGCATGCACCCATCCTGGACCGGGCGGCGAGCGGGGGATAGGGCCGGATCAGCCGAACAGGTCGTCGAGTTCCGCGGGCGTGCCGGCATCGTGGAGCACGGTGTGTGCCGCGTGCCACCCGGCCATGCCGTTGACCGCGGGCCCGGGCGGAGTGGAGGCCGACGCGAGGTACACGCCCGGGATCGGCGTGCGCCACGGCGCGGGGGAGAGGACGGGGCGGCGCAGGGCCTGACGCATATCGAACACGCCGCCGGAGATGTCGCCGCCGATCTCGGCCGGGTTGATCGCCTCGCGGGAGGAGGCCGGCACCGCGTGGTGGGCGAGGATCCGGTCGCGGAAGCCCGGCGCGAACCGCTCGACCTGCGCGGTGATGAGCTCGGTCGGGTCGAGGTCGGAGCCGTTCGGCACGTGGATGTACGCCCAGAGCACGGACCTGCCGTCGGGTGCCCTAGTCGGGTCGAAGAGCGACGGCTGGACGGCCAGGACGTACGGGCGCTCGGACACGCGACCGACGGCGACGGCGTTCTCGCTGTTCCACACCTCGTCCCTCGTCCCGGCCACGTGCACGGTGGGCGCGCTCCGCACGTGCTCGTTCGTCCACGGGATGGGGCCGTCGAGCGCGAAGTCGACCTTGGCCGCCGCGGCGCCGTAGCGGTAGCCGCGGAGCGCACGGGCATACGACGCCGGGATGTCCGGGTGGGTGAGGGCGAGCCGGGGGGAGGTGTTGAGCAGGAGCACGTCGCCGCGGTCCGGGTCTCCCCAGTCCAGCGCGGCGAGGTCGGTGACCCGGGTGCCGGTCTCGATCGAGCCCCCGTGAGCCTCTAGGTCGGCGATGAGGGCATCGGCGATCACCTGCGAGCCGCCGCGGGGGTACGGCCAGCCGCCGGCGTGGGCGAGTCCGGCCAGCAGGAGCCCGGCCGCAGCCCCCGCGAGCGTGGGCTGGGGGGAGTTCGCGTGCGCGACGACTCCCGCCATGAGCGCGGCCGCCTCCTCGGTGCGGAAGGCGGCGCGCGCCAGGGGAGTGCCCTGGTCGAGCATGCGGATCGCGTAGCGGACCGCGGTGACCGGGTCGTGCGGGAGGCGGAGGAGCTGGTTCCCGGTGAAGTCCGTGACGCCGTCGATGTGGGTGCTGAGGGGGCGGAGCCGGCGCCGCCACGCGTCGCCGTCGATGCCGAGCTCGGCCGCGGTGCGCTCGATGTCGCGCCAGGCGATGGCGGCACGGCCCCCGTCCAGCGGATGGGCGAACGAGATCTCGGGGCGGATCCACTCGATCCGCTCGTCGAGCCCGAACGCCCGGAAGAACGGCGAGGCCACGGCCGCAGGGTGGACGGCCGAGCAGACGTCATGACGGAAGCCCGGGAGGGTGGCCTCCTGGGTGCGCAGGCCGCCTCCCACCGTGTCCGCGGCCTCGAGCACGCGCACCTGGTAGCCGGCGCGGGCCAGGGAGACGGCGGCGGCGAGGCCGTTCGGTCCGGATCCGATGATCGTCGCGAGTGCCATGCGGCCAGTCTCGCACGCGAGCCCGCGGTCAGCGGAGGGGGTTGCGCCGTGCGATCCTGGAAGGGATGAATGAAGTCCAGGGCCCGACCCCCGCCGGCACCTCCCGTCCGTACCGCTCGCTTCCCGAGGCGCTCCGCGCCCATCGCATCGATCCGGTGAACCACGCGTTCATCACCGAGATCATCGAGGCCGCGGGGGTGACCTCGCTGATCGACCGCGGTCGCTACATCGAGGCGATCCGCCGCGAGGGGGCGGCGCTGCACATCGGCCGCACGTACACCAACGGCTTCACGGAGGACGAGGTCGTGACCGTCGGGTCCACCCGCCTCCGCCTGCAGCCCAGCGAGGGGCGCGCGCCCTACTTCTACGTCACGCACCCGAGCGAGTTCGCCCCGCAGACCCCGGTCAAGGCCAAGCGCTCCACGACGCCGCGCACCCCCGCCGCTCCCCGCACGCCCGCGGCTCCGAAGCCCGTCGAGCGCGACTACGGCGTGTGCGACGTGTGCTTCATGGTGAAGACCCCCGCCGGCGGCTGCGGCTGCGACTGATGCCCGCCGCCTCCGCGTCGCGCCGCGGCGTCACCGTCCGCGAGGCGGAGTGGCCGGGTGACGCGGCCTTCGTCGGTGCCGCGGTGTCGACGTATCTCCGGCAGACCGAGCAGGAGAAGCACGACGTCCTGGGTGACCCCGCGGAGCCCGAGAGCGAGCTCCCCGAGCGGTACCGGCCGGAGGTCCGTGATCCGGCGACCGCGTACGCCGGCGGACGGGTGCTCGTGGCGGAGCTCGCCGGGGCTCCGGTCGGCGTGGTGATCGCGCTTGCGCATGCCGGGTACACCGAGATCAAGCGGCTCTGGGCGGATCCGGCGGTCCGCGGCCGCGGCGTCGGCTCCGCGCTGCTCGACGCCGTCCTGGCGGCGGCCGAGGGCGCGGTGCGGCTGTCGGTCTGGGACTGGCGCGACGCCGCGATCCGGCTCTACACATCCCGCGGCTTCCGTCCCGTCGACCCCTGGGACGACCGCGACCGTCTCCTCTGCTTCGAGTCGCGCACTTCGCTGCATCCGGCCGCCGAATGCAGCAAAGTGAGCGATTCGAAGGGCTAGGCGAAGGCGCTCATCCCGGTGATATCGCGGCCGAGCAGCAGCGCCTGCACGGATTCGGTGCCCTCGTAGGTGTGGATGGCCTCGATGTCGGCCAGGTGCTGCATGACGCCGTTCTCCAGGAGGATGCCGTTGCCGCCGAGGAGATCCCGCGCCGTCGCGGCGATCCGCCGGGCCGCCCGGGTGTTGTGGAACTTCGCGAGCGAGGCCTGCGTCGGCCGCAGCGCCCCCGCCTGCTCCAGATCGGCCATGCGGCGGCAGTAGAGCTGCATCGCCGTCAGATCCTCCAGCATGTGCGTGAGCCGCTCCTGCACCATCTGGAACTTCGCGAGCGGCTTGCCGAACTGCACACGCTCCTTCGCGTAGGCCAGCGCCGCCTCGTAACAGGCCGTCGCGTGACCCAGCGCCGACCACGCGACCCCGGACCGGGTGGCGTACAGCACGGTCGAGGCGTCCTTGAAGCTCTTCGTCCCCGGCAGCACCGCGTCCCGCGGCACCCGCACGTCGTCCAGGCGGATGTGGGCCTGATGGATCGCGCGCAGGGAGGCCTTCCCGCGGATCACGGTGCCGGTGTATCCGGGGGTGTCCTGCTCGACGAGGAAGCACCGCACCGCGCCGTGCTCGGCGGCGGACTCGTCGTCGACCCGCGCCCAGACGAACGTGATCCCGCCCGAGGCGCCGTTGCCGATCCACTTCTTGGCACCGCGGAGCACCCAGGAGTCCCCGTCGCGGCGGGCCACGGTCTCCAGCGAGACGGAGTCGGAGCCGTGGTCGGGCTCGGTCAGGGCGAAGGAACCGAGCACCGTGCCGTCGGCGAGTGCCGTGAGCCAGCGGTCCTGCTGGGCGGGCGAGCCGAACAGCGCGAGCGTCCGCAGCGCGAGCCCGCCCTGCACCGCGAGGATCGTGCCGAGGGAGCCGTCCCCGCGCGAGATCTCCATGTTGACCAGGCCCGCGGCGAGCGGGGAGAGCCGGGTCAGCGCGGGGTGGTCGACGCCGTCGACGACGAGGTCCATCTCGCCCATGCGGCGTGCGGCGTCGAGCGGGTACTCGGCGCGGTCCCACGCCTCGGCCATCTGCGGGGCGACCTCATCGACGTACGCCTTCGCGCGGTCCCAGGCCTCCCGGTCGGCGGCGGGGATGTCGGCGAAGACCGCGTAGTAGTCGCTGTCCTGCCGCCCGGTGACGTCGTAGGACGAGACGCGCTCGCCGGGGAAGGGGGAGGCTTCGGTGCTCATGGGTGCTCCTTCGTGACACCAGGTATCGTACTCCTCGATACTCGGTACCACGACCGCCTCGGTCGGCTCAGTCGAGCTCGGAGCGGAGCCTCCTGGTCACCTCGGCGATCGGCATCGACCGGGGGAAGACCGCCACGACCACATCGTCCGGAGCGCCCGCGTCGGCGGCCTCGCCCACGCCGTACCGCCGACGTGCATCCGCGAGCGCGGACTGGAGGGTGGACAGCGGCACCTTCTTCCGTCCGCGCAGGAGCTGCCGCAGCACGTGGTTGTGCACCGCCGTCACGAGCGCGGCGAAGCCCACCGCGTCCAGCGGATCCACCCCCGGCAGGGCACTGCGCAGGTACTCGTCGAACAGCCGCTCGTAGCGGAACACGGTGATGATCTCGCGTTCGCGGAGCACCGGCACCTCCCGCACGATCTGGTAGCGCCGTCGCGCGAGCTCCGGGTCGTTCGCGAAGTGCGTGAACACGGACTCCGATGCGGCGCAGACCGCGCCCCACGGATCGTCGTGCCCCTCGTCGAGGAACTCGCGGAGCTGCTCCAGCAGGACCTCGTGATCGGCGAAGACCACGTCCTCCTTGCCGCCGAACTGCCGGAAGAAGGTCGACCGGGAGACGCCGGCGGCCTTGGCGATCTGCTCCACGGACGTCTGGTCGAACCCCTGGGCGCTGAAGAGTTCGAGCGCGGCGGCGACGACGCCCCCGGTGCGCAGCTCTGCGGATTCGTGCATGGCGAAAGCCTAGACCGCCGCGGCACCGGCGCCCGACGGCCCCGGGGAGAGCACTCCGCTGACGCGGTTCCAGAGCTGCACGCGATGGGCGAAGTCGGCCAGCGCCTCCTGCTCTGCGGCGAACACCCGCAGCGACCCCTCGATCGGCTGGGCGCGCTCGTCCTGGATCCAGGTCTGGAAACCCTCTCTGCCGTACGACACCACGACGGTGTTCGTCTTGCCCCGGGGGTCGTCGAAGAAGCAGAAGCCGACGGAGCCACGCGCGCGGAGGTCGGCGAGGACGGTGTCGCGGTTCATGCGGATGCTCCGGGGACGGCCAGCTCCCGGACCAGGCCGAGACGCAGGTAGAACGTGAGGGGGAGGGGCAGCACGAGTTGGGTCGCGCCGCCGGGGTCGCCGAAGGCCGGGGCCACCGTGCCGCGGAAGATCGGGGAGTCCCAGCGGTAGTAGCCGATGTCCACGAGGTCGTCCAGGTCCCGTCGGAGGACGGCGTCCTCCGAGCGCTCGTATGCCGCGCGGATGTGGACGCAGTCGCCGACGACGAGGAACTGGTGGTACGCCGCGGGGTTCTCGACCCAGGGCAGGGAGCGCTCCGGATAGGCGGCCGGCCGTCCGTTCTCCACGAGGTAGACGTAGCGCGTGTTGAGCGGCCCGTACATGTCCCACACCTCCGCGCCGCGGGGGAGCGGCTCGCGATCGATCGCGACGCCGTCGGGTCCGATCCACAGCTCCGTCATTCCCGGCCCTCGATCCGTCGGACGGCGTGCGAGTCCGACGCCCGGTAGCGGCGCGCGATCCGCAGGAAGAAGTCCAACGCCTCCGACTCCGAGTCGAAGCGGACGGGATCGTGGAATCTGCCGCCGCGCTCGTCCGTCTCCCACACGATCCACGCGTCGCCGTCGCGGTCGATCCACGCCGATGACTGTGGTCGACCGGTGGGGCCGAACCAGTTCGCGGTGGCGGTGAGCTTCTCATCGGCGATGATGCGCTGCACGTCGTCGGAGGTGAGCTCGGTCATGGAATCTCCTTCAATACGCCGAGTGTGATCAACTGTGCGGCCGTGAGGGGAAGCTGGACCTGCACCCCGCCACCCGTCGAGCCGAACCCGGGCGCGATGTCTCCTCGGTAGCCCTGCGAACCCAGATACTCGGGCTTGAACCCGCCCGCCAGAAGTTCGTCCTTGACGTCTTGCGGAGCGCGGTCGTAGACGCTCCGAAGATCGGACATGTCGCCGACCACTTCATAGCGGTGGTAGTGGGCCGGGTTCTCCACATACGGGAGGGACCGCTGATCGTAGGTATACGGGCCGCTCTCGGGGACCGGGGACGTGTAACGGCCCTCCGGAGGACCGTAGCGGTCGAGGACGTCCCCGACCTGTGGAGTGTGCGGCTGCCGGATCGGTTCCCCGCCCGAATCCAGCACGTACCCCTCGCCGGGAACCTGGCTCCAGTCGATGCTCCCGTCGGGCTGGAGCACGTCCGGTCCCTTGGGGATCTGGACGTCGGGCGGGAGCGTGCCGTTGTCCGCGAAGTCGTCAGCGTATTCCGGGTAGTTGCGGTCGAGGTACGTCTGGATCTGCTCGTCTGTGAGCGTGCTCTGGTCGCGCACGCTGGGGCCCGCGGGGCCGGAGCCGCCAGGCGAGGTGCCGTCGGGAGACGAGCCGTCGGGGGACGAGCCCCCGGGGGAACTGCCGTCAGGGCCGTGCGGGGCTCCGGGGCCGGACGGGCCGTGCCCACCGCCCGGGCCGCGCGAGAAGAGGTCGCCGAGGCGCTGGAACAGCGACTTGAGCTCGTCGAGGTGCTTCGTGAGGGCCGTCACGGCGTCCACGAGCTTGAGCACGGTGCCGGAGATCCGGGCGGTCATGGCCGAGACGCGGCTCGTGGCCTGTGCGATGACGTACGGGGTGGCGGTGCCCAGGGACACGACGAGCGTGCTCGCATAGGAGATCAGGGAGCCGACCAGCTGCGACAGGGTGTCGCGGACCAGCTCGTGCACGATCTGCACCAGCATGGACGCGGTCTCCATGCCGGTCCTCATCCCGCCGGCCCAGGCAGCGGCCGCGGAGATGTGGGCGGCGACGTCGGACTGCAGCCGGAGGTAGGCCGCGATCGCCTCGCCCGACATCGAGCTGACGTCGGAGAGGCGTGCGTCGAGGGTCTCGCCCGCCTGCTGCAGCTGCTGCGCGATGTTGCCCCAGGTCGCCGCGAAACCGGCGACTTCGCCCGCATCGCCGGTCAGGTCGTTGAGCCAGCCCTTGAGCGGCTCGAGGTGGTCCATCAGCCACCCCAATCCCGCGGCGATCAGCGAGCCGAGCGGATCCATGGCCGTGGCCACGGTGTTCGCGAGAGCGGAGAAGGACGCGAGTCCTCCGGAGACCCAGTCCCCGCTCTCGATCGCGTTCACGAGGTCGTAGCCGTCCTCGAGCAGACCGGCTCCGCTGAACGGTGTCGTCGGGTCGATCGGTCCCGCCACCAGCGGGTTCGGCGGGGTCATCGGCGAGCGCCCTCCACGGACGACAGCAGCCCACGGATCGAATCGAGCTGACGCTGCTCTCCCTCATCGAAGTCGTCCGCCAGGCCGCGGAGCTGCTCCTCGGACTTCTCCAGCATCGTCGCGGCGGCGGTGATCGCCCCGGCGGCGATCGACGAGACGATCTGTGCCGGGGGGACGAGGAAGGCGCACATCACGCCGAAGGCGCCGCCGCCCACGTTCATCGAGCCGGCGGCGTTCTCGGCGAGCCGGACGTCCGCGGCGATCTGCGCGACGCGCTGGGCGTGCTGGCGGACGGTCTCGGTGTCGACGGCGATCAGCTCGGCCATCAGCGGTACTCGATCTGCGGTCGGCCGTCCTGACTCGGGTCGGGGAGCTCGGCGATCTCCTCACGTAGATGCGCGACCGCCGCGTCCTCCGCGCCGAACGCCTCCGCCGCGATCTCGACCGCCCGCGCGCCCGCCGCCTTCTGCGCGGTGGCGGCGAGGGTGACGATGAGGGCGCCGAGGGCGGCGGGGGAGCGCTGCAGAGCGGCATCCGTGAGCGCGACGTCGGCGAGGCGCCCGGAGGCGTCCACCGTCACGGTGACGTCGCGGCCCGGAGAGGTCGCCTGCTCCCGCACGCCTGCGATGTCGTCGCGCACCTGCGCGGCCTGCGCGGCGCGGCGCTCCGCGTCCTTCACCTGCTGCTCGATGCGTGCGCGTGTCGCCACCGGATCCGACCAGTCGAAGGTGTCCGTCATCTCGTCTCCCCTGCCTCGACGCTCAAGAATCGTACCGGAGGCGTAGGCGCGTCGGGGAGGGCGTCGGGGCGTCGGAGCGCTCAGCCTGCGGTAGTAGGCTGGGGGACTGGTCGATGTCTCGACATCGAGAGAATCACCAGACCAGACCGCAGCCCAGTGAAGGAAGCACAGTGGATCTGTACGAGTACCAGGCACGAGACGTTTTCGAGAAGTACGGAGTGCCGGTCCTCGCCGGCATCGTCGCGGACACCCCCGAGGAGGTGAAGGCGGCTGCCGAGAAGATCGGCGGTGTCGTGGTCGTCAAGGCCCAGGTCAAGACCGGAGGCCGCGGCAAGGCCGGCGGTGTCAAGGTCGCCAAGACCCCCGACGAGGCGTACGAGGCCGCGAAGGCCATCCTCGGGCTCGACATCAAGGGCCACGTCGTCAAGCGCGTCATGGTCGCGCAGGGCGCCCGCATCGCCGAGGAGTTCTACTTCTCCGTGCTGCTCGACCGTGCCAACCGCTCCTACCTCTCCCTCTGCTCCGTCGAGGGCGGCATGGAGATCGAGCAGCTCGCCGTCGAGAAGCCCGAGGCGCTCGCGCGCGTCGAGGTCAACCCGCTGACCGGCATCGACAAGGAGAAGGCGGTCGAGATCGCCCGCGCCGCGAACTTCCCGGAGGACCTCGTGGAGAAGGTCTCCGACGTGTTCGTGAAGCTCTACGACGTCTACAAGGGTGAGGACGCGACGCTCGTCGAGGTCAACCCGCTCGTCCGCACCGAAGACGGCGACATCATCGCGCTCGACGGCAAGGTCACGCTCGACGACAACGCCTCCGAGATCCGCCACCCCGAGCACGAGGCGCTCGAGGACAAGGACGCCGCCGACCCGCTCGAGGCCAAGGCCAAGGCGTCCGGCCTCAACTACGTCAAGCTCGACGGCGAGGTCGGCATCATCGGCAACGGCGCGGGCCTGGTCATGTCGACGCTCGACGTCGTCGCCTACGCCGGTGAGAACCACAACGGCGTCAAGCCCGCCAACTTCCTCGACATCGGCGGCGGCGCCTCGGCCGAGGTCATGGCCGCCGGCCTCGACGTCATCCTCGGCGACCCGCAGGTCAAGAGCGTGTTCGTCAACGTGTTCGGTGGCATCACGGCGTGCGACGCCGTCGCCAACGGCATCAAGGGCGCCCTCGAGACGCTGGGTGACACGGCTTCCAAGCCGCTCGTCGTCCGCCTCGACGGCAACCGCGTGGACGAGGGTCGCGCGATCCTCGCCGACTACGCGCACCCGCTCGTGACCCTGGCCGCCACGATGGACGAGGGCGCCGACAAGGCCGCCGAGCTCGCCAACGCCTGACGCTTCGACAGGATTTAAGGAACAGAACATGTCGATCTACCTCAACAAGGACTCCAAGGTCATCGTCCAGGGCATCACCGGCGGCGAGGGCACCAAGCACACCGCGCTGATGCTCAAGGCCGGCACCCAGGTCGTCGGCGGCGTCAACGCCCGCAAGGCCGGCACCACGGTCTCCCACACGGACAAGGACGGCAACGCCGTCGAGCTCCCCGTCTTCGGCTCGGTCGCCGAGGCGATGAAGGAGACCGGCGCCGACGTGTCGATCGCCTTCGTCCCCGGCGCCTTCACGAAGGACGCGATGATCGAGGCCATCGACGCCGAGATCCCGCTGCTCGTCGTCATCACCGAGGGCGTCCCCGTGGGCGACTCGGCCGAGGCTTGGGCCTACGCGCAGAGCAAGGGCAACAAGACCCGCATCATCGGGCCGAACTGCCCCGGCATCATCACCCCCGGTGAGGCGCTCGTCGGCATCACGCCCGCCAACATCACCGGCAAGGGCCCGATCGGTCTCGTGTCGAAGTCGGGCACCCTGACCTACCAGATGATGTTCGAGCTGCGCGACCTCGGCTTCTCGACCGCCATCGGCATCGGCGGCGACCCGGTCATCGGTACCACGCACATCGACGCGCTCGCCGCGTTCGAGGCCGACCCCGAGACCAAGGCCATCGTCATGATCGGCGAGATCGGCGGCGACGCCGAGGAGCGTGCGGCCGAGTACATCAAGGCGAACGTCACCAAGCCCGTCGTCGGCTACGTCGCGGGCTTCACGGCTCCCGAGGGCAAGACCATGGGTCACGCCGGCGCGATCGTCTCCGGCTCGGCCGGTACCGCGCAGGCGAAGAAGGAGGCCCTCGAGGCCGCCGGCGTCAAGGTCGGCAAGACGCCGTCCGAGACCGCCGCTCTCATGCGCGAGATCATCGAGTCGCTCTGATCTGAGCTACGCTTGACCTGAAGGCCCCGGGCTCCACCCCGGGGCCTTCGTCATACCCCCGGTTCCTGCCGGCCCCTCCCTCAAGTCGCGCGATTGGTCCCATTCCGCGGCCGAATGGGACCAATCACGCGATTCCGGCGAGCCGTCTGCCCCGGCCCCCTCCTCCTGACGGTGGAGCTCCCACCTCGCTCAGGTCGCGCAAATGGCCCCATTCCGTGTCGGAATGGGGCCATGTGAGCGATTCGAAGCGGGGTTAGATCCCGACGCCGAAGAGGGCCTCGATGGGACCGCGGGCGAAGAAGATGAGGAAGCCGGCGCCGACCACCCACAGCAGCGGGCTGATGGTCTTGGCCTTGCCGGAGAAGGCGTGGATGAGCACCCAGCTCACGAAGCCCGCCCCGATGCCGTTGGCGATCGAGTACGTCAGCGGCATGACGGAGACCGTGAGGAACACCGGCAGCAGCACCCGGAAGTCGCCGAAGTCGATGTGCCGGATCTGGGCCATCATCATCGCACCGACGATGATCAGGGCCGCGGCGGCGATCTCGGTCGGGACGATCGAGGTCAGCGGGGTGAGGAACATCGCGATGAGGAACACGATGCCCGTCACGACGTTCGCCAGTCCCGTGCGGGCGCCCTCGCCGATGCCGGCGCCGGACTCGATGAAGACCGTGCTGGACGACGACGAGGTCGCACCACCGGCGATCGCGCCGACACCCTCGACCACCAGCGCCGACTTGATGCGCGGGAAGTCGCCGTTGTCGTCGGCGAGGTTCGCCTCCTTCGCCAGACCCGTCATGGTGCCCATGGCGTCGAAGAAGTTCGTGAAGAGGAGCGTGAAGACGATCATCACGAGCGCGACGAGGCTGACCTTGCCGAGGTCGAACGAGAAGTCGACGGCGCCGATGAGGCTCAGGTCGGGGACGCTGACGGGGGAGCCGTTCAGTGCCGGGACGGTGAGACCCCAGCCGCCGGGGTTGACGACATTGCCCTCATCGTCGACGCCGCGGGCGCCGATGTGCCAGATCGCCTCGACGACGACCGCGAGCACGGTGCCGCCGATGAGGCCGATGAGCATGCCGCCCTTGATGCGGAGTGCGACGAGGATGCCGGTGAGCAGCAGCGTGATCACGAACAGCAGGCTCGGCACGGTGGCCACGGAGCCGTTGACGCCGAGGCCGACGGGCGGGGACGAGGCGCCGGTCGCGGTGACGAAGCCGGAGTTGACGAACCCGATGAACGCGATGAAGAGGCCGATGCCCACCGTGATCGCGATCTTCAGCTGGAACGGTACAGCGTCGAAGATCGCCTTCCGCAGCCCGGTGGCGGCGAGGAGCACGATCACGACGCCGTTGATCATCACGAGCGCCATCGCCTCGGGCCAGGTGACCTGGCCGACGACGGAGAACGCGACGAAGGCGTTGATGCCGAGACCGGCGGCGAAGCCGAACGGCAGACGGGTGACGACGCCGAAGAGGATCGTCATGACGCCGGCGGTCAGGGCCGTCGCGGCGCCGACGGCGTTGAAGTCGAGCATGTCGCCGGCGACGTCCGGCTTTCCGGACAGGATGATCGGGTTCAGGATCACGATGTAGGCCATCGTGACGAACGTCACGAGGCCTCCACGGATCTCGGTGCCGATCGTCGATCCGCGCTTGCTGATCTCGAAGAAGCGGTCCAGGGTACCGGTGGGTCCGGTGGACGCCGGGGCGGGCGGGGCAGTTGTCATCGGGAAACCTCCGGAGAAACGCTACCGTGTCGCCGCCCCCGCGCGCGCCCACGGGGGACGGGAAGGAACTCGTCGTAGTCTCGGAAGCGCTATGCAACGCCTCCTCGTCGCGCTCCTCGCCGCCCTCGATGCCGCCATCGCGGCGGCCATCGGGCTCGTCGTGCTGCTGGCGCCGTTGACGCTCCTCTGGACGCTGGCCTTCGGGATCACCGCCGACTGGGGCGCGCTCTGGCCGCTCACCGGCACGCTCTGGGAGTTCGGCCACGGCGTCCCCCTGGAGATCACGATCCCGGACACGTTGCTCGTCGCCCTGGCGATCCCCGCAGACGCCGCGCGGTTCGTCGTCTCGGTCACGCCGCTGGCCTTCCTGCTCCTCACCCTGCTCTTCGCCGCGCGCTCCGGGGGCCGCGCGGCGCGCTCCGGGGCATGGCTGCTGGGGTCGCTGTCGGGAACCGTCGTCTTCGCCGTCATCTCCACGGTCGTCGCCCTCACATCGGCGCTCGGGGCCGCGCGGGTCCCGCTGGCTCTCGCCATTCTGCTGCCGCCCGCCGTGTACCTCGTGGGCGCGGTGTGCGGCGCCGTGCGGGTCGCGTGGGAGGACGGCGACGGCGGACTGCTCGACCGTGTCCACGACGTCCTGGACGCCAGGGAGGACTGGGCGCCGGTGCCCTCCTCGATCGTGCGCGGCGCCGCGTTCGCGCTCGTGGGCGTGACGGGAGCCGCCGCGTTGGCCGTCGCCCTGTCGGTCCTCACGCGCGGCGGAGAGGTCGTCGCGCTGTTCCAGGCGGCGCGGGTCGACGCCCTCGGGGCGACCGTGCTGACCCTCGGACAGCTCGCGTATCTGCCGACCTTCGTGGTGTGGGCTGCCGCGTGGCTGGCCGGGCCCGGGTTCGCGGTCGGTGCGGGGACCGCGGTGTCGCCCGCCGGCACCCAGCTCGGCGTCGTGCCCGGCATCCCGGCGTTCGGCCTGCTGCCGGAGAACTCCTCGATCTGGATGCTCATCGTGGTCCTGATCCCCGTGGCCGCCGGTGCGTTCGCGGGGTGGGCCGTCCGCTCGCGTCTGGTGTGGGAGGGGACACCGCTCGGCATCCCGCAGCGGACCGTGATCGCCGTGGGGATCGCTGCGGTCGCGGCCGGTGTCGCCGCGCTCGCCGCGATGTTCGCGAACGGGTCGATGGGGCCGGGACGCCTCGGGACGGTCGGTCCGGCGGTGCTGCCGTTCGCGCTGTCCCTCGGCGCGGAGGTCCTCGTGGGTGCGGCGATCCTGCTGCTGTCGCCCCGTCACCGGGATGAACTCGCCGAGGAGCGCACGGACCGCTGGATCGCCGAGATGTCCACGCTGACCTCCGAGGACGCCGGCGACGACCGGAGCCCGCACCCGGGCTTTCCGTCCTCCGAAGACACCGCGCCACTGGACGCGCTGCGCGACCGCGGGACACCGCGCGGACCCGTCGAGGACGATCGCCCCTAGCGGCCCTGCCCGCCCCGCGGTCGGGACGGCGCCTGTGCGGCACGCCGGTAGACTGGGCGCGTGCTCACGGTCGCCGTACTCATCTCGGGCGCCGGCTCGAACCTTCGCGCCCTCCTCGAGGCCGCTCGTCACCCCGATTTCCCGGCGCGTGTCGTCGTCGTCGGGGCGGATCGCGAAGCCGACGGGCTGGCCCATGCCGAGGAGTTCGGCATCCCCAGCTTCACCGTGCCGTGGCACGAGCACGAGAGCCGCGAGGCGTGGGGCGAGGAGCTGGGCCGTCAGCTCGCCGTCTGGTCGCCGGACCTCGTGGTGCTCAGCGGCCTCATGCGGCTGCTGCCGTCCTCCCTCGTCGCCGCCTATGCGCCGCGGATCATCAACACCCATCCCGCGTACCTCCCGGAGTTCCCCGGCGCGCACGGCGTCCGCGACGCCCTCGCCGCGGGGGTCCGGGAGACGGGCGCCAGCGTGATCGTCGTGGACGACGGGGTCGACACCGGCCCCATCCTCGCCCAGGAGCGCGTGCCGATCCGGGCCGACGACACCGAGCACACGCTGCACGAGCGCATCAAGCCGGTCGAGCGCCGGCTCCTCATCGACGTCGTCCGGCGCATCGCGACCGGCGACCTCGCCCTGACCTCCGCCCCCTGACCCCCCGACGCCCCCGCACGAAGGAGCCCATCATGGCCGGCCCCCGCCACGACCCCACGCTCTACCGCGATCGCGACACCGTGCCGATCCGGCGCGCTCTCGTCTCGGTCAGCGACAAGACCGACCTGCTCGTGCTCGCCGCCGCGCTCGCCGAGGCGGGCGTCGAGATCGTCTCGACCGGGTCGACGGCGTCCACCATCCGCGACGCCGGCTTCGAGGTGACCGACGTGGCCGCGGTCACGGGCGTCGCCGAGATGCTCGACGGCCGGGTCAAGACGCTGCACCCGAAGGTGCACGGAGGCCTGCTCGCCGACCTGCGCCTGGAGGACCACGAGCGGCAGCTCGCCGACCTCGACATCGCGCCGTTCGAGCTCGTCGTCGTCAACCTCTACCCGTTCGTGGAGACCGTGGCCTCCGGCGCCGAGGGTGACGACGTGGTGGAGCAGATCGACATCGGCGGCCCCGCCATGGTGCGGGCGGCGGCGAAGAACCACGCCAACGTCGCGATCGTCGTGTCGCCGCAGTCCTACCCGGCGATCATCGCGGCCGTGGCGCAGGGCGGCACCTCGCTCGCCCAGCGGCGGGAGCTCGCGGCGCGGGCCTTCGCGCACACTGCGGCCTACGACACGGCCGTCGCGCAGTGGTTCGCCGAGGGCACCCTCAACGACCCGGGCGACCTCCCGGCGCACCTGACGATCCAGGCCGAGCGCCTCGCCACGCTCCGCTACGGCGAGAACTCCCACCAGCGCGGCGCCATCTACACCCGCGCGGGCGGCCACGGCATCGCCCAGGCCACGCAGCTGCAGGGCAAGGAGATGTCGTACAACAACTACGTCGACGCGGACGCCGCCCTGCGCGCCGCCTACGACATGGTCAAGCCGGCGGTGGCGATCATCAAGCACGCGAACCCCTGCGGGATCGCCACGACCGCGCCGAACGCCCTCGACCCGATCGCGAGCGCGCACCTCCGCGCCCACGAGTGCGACCCCGTGTCGGCGTACGGCGGCGTGATCGCCGCGAACGGCACCGTGACGCTGAAGATGGCCGAGAACCTCAAGGACATCTTCACCGAGGTCATCGTCGCGCCGTCGTTCGAGCCCGCCGCCCTCGAGGTGTTCAAGGCGAAGAAGAACCTGCGTCTGCTGCAGCTCCCCGAGGACTGGCAGCAGGAGCGCATGGACGTGCGCCTCGTGTCCGGCGGCCTCCTGCTCCAGGACGCGGACCGCTTCCCGGACGACATCGTCTCGGTCGCCAAGAACTGGGAGCTCGTGTCGGGGGAGCGTCCGAGCGACGAGGAGATGGAGAACCTGATCTTCGCGTGGAAGGCCTGCCGGGCCGTGAAGTCGAACGCGATCGTGCTGGCAAAGGACAACGCGACGGTCGGCGTCGGCATGGGCCAGGTCAACCGCGTCGACTCGTGCCGCCTCGCGGTGGAGCGTGCGGGAGATCGTGCCGCCGGATCCGTCGCCTCGTCCGACGCGTTCTTCCCGTTCGCGGACGGTGCGCAGGTGCTCATCGACGCGGGTGTCACGGCGATCGTGCAGCCCGGCGGCTCCGTGCGGGACGAGGAGGTCGTCGATGCCGCGCGCAAGGCCGGCGTCACGATGTTCTTCACGGGGGAGCGTCACTTCTTCCACTGACCGACACCCCGGTCTTCCGCCGAGGCCCCGGCGTGCGCACGTCTGCACGCCGGGGCCTCGGCGCGTAGGCGGGGTCTCGGGGAAGGAACCGCGATGTCCGATTTCCGCCAGCCGGAGCCGTGCGGGGGTGAGAGAGTGGAGGACATGAGCCCCTCCTTCGACGAGCGCTACCGGGCGATCAGCGCTCGGGACACCCGCTTCGACGGGCAGTTCGTCACCGCCGTGCGCTCGACGGGGATCTACTGCCGGCCCAGCTGCCCGGCCCGCACGCCGAAGCCGCAGAACGTCACGTTCTATCCGACGAGTGCCGCGGCGCACGAGGCCGGCTACCGTGCGTGCAAGCGGTGCCTGCCGGAGGCCGCCCCCGGGTCGCCCGCGTGGGACGTCCGTGGAGACACGGCCGCGCGGGCCATGCGCCTGATCGCGTCCGGCGTGGTCGAGCGCGAGGGTGTGCCAGGACTCGCGTCGCGACTCGGCTACTCGAGCCGTCATCTCACGCGGCTGCTGACGACCGAGCTCGGCGCCGGACCGCTCGCACTCGCGCGAGCGCACCGCGCCCACACGGCCCGCATGCTCCTCGTGGGCACCGACATGCCCATCGCGGACGTCGCCTTCGCCGCCGGTTTCCACAGCGTCCGTCAGGGCAACGACACGATCCGCGAGGTGTTCGGTCTCACGCCGGGGGAGCTGCGCGCCCGCCGCCGCACGCCCTCCGCGGCCGTACCCGGCACGATCGACCTCGTCCTGCCGTACCGGGGCCCCCTGGATGCGGCCGGGGTCTTCGCGTGGATGGCCGCGCGAGCCGTGACGGGCGTCGAGGAGGCCACGGCGACGTCGTTCTCCCGTCATCTCCGGATGTCGGGCGGCCCCGCGTGGTTCGAGGTGCGTCAGGAGGAGACGGAGCGGCTGCATCTCCGGGCCCGCGTCGCGCAGCTCGGCGACCTCGCGCCGCTGGTGGCCACGGCGCGCCGCATCTTCGACCTCGACGCCGACCCGCTCGCGGTCGACGAGGCCCTGGCCGCGCACCCGCCCCTCGCCCCCCTCGTGGCGCGGACCCCCGGCATCCGCGTGCCCGGGGCTGCCGATCCGCACGAGATGCTCATCCGCGCGATGATCGGGCAGCAGATCACGGTCGTCGCCGCCCGCACCGCGCTCACCGCCCTCACCGACGCGTTGGGGGAGCGGACCCCCGACGGCCTGCTGTTCCCGACGATGTCGGCCATCGCGGAGCACGGGGCGGAGGTGCTGCGCGGCCCCGCCGCCCGGATCCGCGCCGTGACGGGAGCCGCCGCGGCCCTGGCGGACGGGAGCCTGACCCTCACCGTGGGCGATGACGGCCCGACGCAGCGCGCCGCCCTCCTCGCGATGCCGGGGATCGGACCCTGGACCGCCGATTACGTGCGGATGCGGGTGCTCGGCGATCCGGACGTGCTGCTCCCCGGCGACGTGGCTCTCCGTGCCGGTGCCGCGGCCTCCGGGCTGCCCGCCGACCCGAAGACCCTCACCGCCTGGGCGGAGCGCACCGCACCGTGGCGGAGCTACCTCAGCGCGCATCTGTGGCGTGCCGCCCCGATCCGTCCCGCCGGACCGCGGCGCAGATCCGCCGTCCGGCCCGCCCGCGACATCGCATCCGACACCGAGGAGACCTCATGACCGCTCTCATCCAGACCCTCGACACCCCCGACGGTCCCTTCACGATCCTCGCCGACGAGCGCCAGCGGGTGCTCGTGTCCGGGTGGACCGACGACGTCGAGGCGATCCTCGGCCGTCTTCCCGCCCGGGTGCGCCCCGATGCCGTGCGGGAGGCCGAGACGGACGCGGCGGGAGCCGTCGGCGCGTACTACGCGGGTGACGTCGCGGCGATCGACGGTGTCGCGGTCGCGCAGACGGGCACCGCCCTCCAGCTCGCCGGCTGGGCGGCGCTCCGCGGCATCGCGCCGGGGGAGCCCCTGACCTACACCGGCTTCGCGGCCCGGCTCGGCAATCCGCAGGCGGTGCGGGCCGCGGCGTCGATCTGCGCCCGCAACGCCCCGGCGCTGTTCGTGCCCTGCCATCGGGTGCTCCGCACGGACGGCTCCCTCGGCGGCTTCGCGTGGGGGCTCCCGGTGAAGGAGAGCCTTCTGGCGCGGGAGCGCGCCGCCCGCTGACCTCCCGATCCGAGGAGCCCGCCCCGTACGGAGCGGGCTCTTCGGCGTCCCGGGAATTCCCCTTGCGCTCAGCTGGTTCACAGGAATAGGCTGATGGGCTGTCGCGCCAACCGGACGACCTCGCCGAGCCCTTGAGGAGGACACCATGACCACGATCGCCACCGCGCGGATCGCCACCCTCGGCTCGACCCCGGCGCGCCCGCTCTCCTAGAGCCTCCGCCCCTCTTCTGCACCGGATGCCGGGCTCCGTGAGCCCGCTCTCGCATCCGTTCCCCGCTCTTCTCCCCTTCGACTCCTCTGAGAGACATGTCTTCCTCGTCTTCCGCGCAGAACCCGTCCCCCTCGTCCTCCCTCTCCACGCCCGCCGCGCTGTGGCGGCTCAAGCCGTTCGTGAAGCCCGTCATCTGGCGCCTCGCCGGCGGTGCCGCCAGCGCGCTCGCGGCCGCGCTCATCGCCCTGATGATCCCCATCGTGCTCGAGCAGATCATCGGCGGGCCGGTGCAGTCCGGAGCGCTCGACGCGATCATCTGGGGAGCGCTCGCCGTGTTCGCCCTCGGCCTCGGCGAGGCGCTCATGGTGTGGCTCCGCCGGCAGTTCGTGCTCTTCCCCGCCACGCAGGTGGAGTACCGCATGCGCACCGAGCTCTACGCGCGCCTGCAGACGCTTCCCGTCGCGTTCCACGACCGGTGGCAGTCCGGGCAGCTGCTGAGCCGCATGATGCAGGACATCGGCCTCATCCGCCGGTGGCTCGCCTTCGGCCTCGTCCTCCTCGTCGTGAACGTGCTGACGATCCTCATCGGCTCGGTGCTGCTGTTCCGCTGGCACTGGCTGCTGGGCACGATCTTCCTCGTGACGGCGGTCCCGCTGTGGATCCGCGGCTACCTCTTCGAGAAGCGCTACGGCGCGCTCACCCGCCGCAGCCAGGACCAGGCGGGCGATCTCGCCACCAGCGTCGAGGAGAGCGTGCACGGCATCCGCGTGCTCAAGGCGTTCGGCCGCGGCACGCACGCCCTCCGCCGCTTCAGCCGTCAGGCCGAGACGCTGCGCGAGACCGAGATGAGCAAGGCCGGGGCCATCGCCTCGATCTGGTTCTGGCTCGACCTCATGCCGCAGATCGCCTTCGGCGTCAGCCTCATGTCGGGCATCTGGCTCATCTCGCAGGACGCGATCACGTCGGCGGAGCTCTTCGCCTTCTTCGCGATGGCCGTCGTGCTGCGCTGGCCGATCGAGTCGATCGGCTTCCTGTTCTCGTTCATGCTCGACGCGCGCACGGCGACGGACCGCGTCTTCGACATCTTCTCGGAGACGAACACCATCACCGATCCGGAGAACCCGGTGCACATCGAGAACCCGCGCGGCGAGCTCGCGTTCGAGAACGCGCACTTCCGGTACCAGGACGCGGCCGCCGACGAGCGCGACCTGCTCGACGGTATCGACCTCGTGCTGCGGCCGGGGGAGACCATGGCGCTCGTGGGGCTCACCGGCAGCGGCAAGACGACGCTGACGACGCTGCCGACACGGCTGTACGACGTGACGGGAGGCCGGGTCACGCTCGACGGCGTCGACGTGCGCGACCTGACGCTCGCCGAGCTCCGGGAGCACATCGCGATGGCGTTCGAGGACGCGACGCTCTTCTCGGCGTCGGTCCGTGAGAACGTCCTGCTCGGACGCGCCGACCTCGACGTGCACAGCCCCGAAGCCGAGCGCGTCCTGCGCGAGGCGCTCGACGTGGCGCAGGCGGCCTTCGTCGACACGCTCCCCGAGGGCGTCGAGACGGTGATCGGCGAGGAGGGACTGAGCCTGTCCGGCGGACAGCGCCAGCGGCTCGCCCTGGCCCGTGCCGTGGCCGCCAACCCCCGGGTCCTCGTCCTCGACGATCCGCTGTCGGCGCTGGACGTCGACACCGAGGCGCTCGTCGAGGAGGCGCTGCGGCACGTGCTCGCCGACACCACCGCGATGATCGTCGCGCATCGTCCGTCCACCGTGGCCCTCGCCGACCGCGTGGCGCTGCTCGAGGACGGCCGGATCACCGCCGTCGGCACGCACGCCGAGCTGCTGAGGACGAGCCGGCACTACCGGCACGTCATCTCCAGTCTGGAAGCCGAGGAGGCCGCCCGCACCGGGGCCATCCCGATCATCCGCGACGAGCAGGCCGAGATCCACGAGACCGTGCAGGACGGCATCCGCGAGGAGGCCGATGACGAGGCGCCGGGAGGCGCCCCCCGATTCGCAGGAGAGGAGGTGCAGCGATGAGCTCCCTCACCGGAACCCAGGACGAGGACCGCTCCCGCCTCACCACGGAGGAGAGCAGGGCGATCCGCCGCCGCTCGCTGCGGCTGCTCGGCTCGCTCGTGCGTCCGCTCAAGCCGCAGATCGTGCTCGCCGCGACCGTGCTCGTCATCTCGACGGCGCTGCAGGTGGCGGGGCCGATCCTCATCAGCATCGGCCTCGACCGGGCGCTCCCCGCGGTGCTCGACGACGCCGACTGGATGCCGACGTTCGTCGTCGGCGGGATCTACCTGCTCGCGGGTGCTCTCGCCGCTGTGCTCATCGCCTGGTACGTCATCATCGCGGCGAAGCTGACCCAGGCCGTCCTGCTGGACCTGCGCAAGCGCATCTTCCTGCACACCCAGCGCCTGAGCCTGGAGTTCCACGAGTCGTACACCTCGGGGCGGATCATCTCGCGCCAGACGAGCGACCTGGACTCCATCAAGGAGCTCCTCGACGGCGGCCTGAACGAGCTCGTCTCCGGCGTGCTCTTCGGAGTCTTCACCTTCATCGCGCTGTGCGTGTGGGACTGGCAGTCCGGTCTCATCCTCGCGATCGGCGGCGTGCCGCTGTTCTTCCTCATGCGCTGGTTCTACTCGCGCTCGCAGCTCGTGTACCGCGAGTCCCGGGTGATCAGCGCGAAGGTGATCGTCCAGTTCGTGGAGACCATGACGGGCATCCGCGCGGTCAAAGCCTTCCGGAAGGAGCCGCGCAACGACGAGGCCTTCCAGGGCGTGGCCGGCGAGTACCGGGACGTGAACCGTCGCTCGATGCTGCTGTTCGGCACGTTCGAGCCGGGCCTCATGGGCGTCGCGGCGCTCGTGCTCGGGGTCGTCGTGCTGTGGGGCGGCATCCGGGTCTCGGAGGGAGCGCTGACGGTCGGCGTGCTGCTGTCCGCCGTGCTCTACGTGCGCAACTTCTTCGCTCCGATGCAGGAGATCGCGATGTTCCTCAACTCCTATCAGTCCGCCACCGCGGCGCTGGAGAAGGTGTCGGGCGTCCTGGAGGAGGTCCCGACGGTGCCGGACCCCGAGAAGCCGGTCGACCTCTGGGAGTCCCGCGGGCACATCCGCTTCGACGAGGTCACGTTCGCGTACAACGAGGACAAGACGATCCTGCCGAACTTCTCGCTCGACATCCCGGCCGGGCAGACCATCGCGCTGGTCGGGACGACGGGGGCGGGCAAGTCCACGCTGGCCAAGCTCATCTCGCGGTTCTACGACCCGTCCGCGGGGACGGTGACGCTCGACGGCGTCGATCTGCGGTCGCTGCACCCGAAGGATCTCCGCCGGGCGATCGTCATGGTCACGCAGGAGGCGTACCTGTTCAGCGGGACCGTCGCCGACAACATCGCGCTCGGGCGCCCGGACGCGACGCTCGACGAGATCCGCGAGGCGGCACGGGCGGTGGGCGCCGACGCGTTCATCTCGGCGCTGCCGGACGGGTACGACACCGACGTGAACAAGCGCGGCGGTCGTGTCTCGGCGGGGCAGCGCCAGCTCATCTCGTTCGCCCGCGCCTTCCTCGCCGACCCGGCGGTGCTGATCCTCGACGAGGCGACGGCCTCGCTGGACATCCCGTCCGAGCGGCTGATCCAGGACGCGTTGCAGACGCTGCTGGCCGACCGGACGGCGATCATCATCGCGCACCGGCTGTCGACGGTGGCGATCGCGGACCGTGTGCTCGTGATGGAGCACGGCCGGATCATCGAGGACGACACCCCGGCCGCTCTGATCGGCGGCACCGGGAAGTTCGCCCAGTTGCACGCGGCCTGGCAGGAGACGCTCGTCTGACGCGCTGACGCGACTGAGGCCCCGGCATCCGCACGGATGCCGGGGCCGCTGCGTCCGGGCGCGGGCGCGCCGCGGTCGGTAGCATCGAAGGATGGACCCCTTCCTCCTCGTCGCGGAGTGGTGGTGGCTCGCGCCGACCGCCGCCGGGGTGACCGCGGGCGCGATCGGGGTGCGTCATCGCAACACCCGCAGCGGCCGCCGACTGGAGTACGACGCCGCGCGGCACGACCTCCGTGAGGCCCAGCAGCGCGCGGTGGTCCGACGGACGGCTCTGAAAGTGGCACGAGCCGACCTCGCGAGGGTCTCCGCCGAGCGGGCCGCGCAGCGCGCGAGCGCCGAGCAGGTGGCCGGCGCCCGGCGCATGCTCAAGGAGCGCGAACGCGATGCCAGGGCGGCGGCGGCCGACGTCCGCGCCCGACGCGTCAGGGTGAATGCCGCCCGGGCCGCGATCCCCGCCGGCTCCGCCCCGCGGCCGCTGGAGCGGCTGTACGCGGAGCACGAGGCAGTGACGGCGCGGTGGATGCGGTACGAGACCGACCCCGCGCTGCAGATCACCTACCCCGAGATGACGGACGTGAAGCGCCCGGAGACGGCCGCCTACCTCCGGGCCGCCGGCGCGGCGGTCGAGGCGCGTCGGCAGACGACGGGCCGCGTGACCGCCGCCGAGTACGCGGCCTACCGCGACGCCGTCGCCGAGCTGGAGCGGGCGTTCGAGGCCGCCGAGCACGCCGCGAAGGTGCAGACGGGGGAGGCGCCGCCGACTCCGGCCTGGCAGGACGCCGCGCAGGACATGCTGCACCGGTCTGCGGAGGCCATCGACAGGGCGGCCGGAGCTGCCGCGTCTGCGCTCGCCGCGTGGAACAGCCGCCGGGGGAAGGGCACGCCTCCCGGCGACAGCGGTCAGCGCTGAGAGGGATCGAGCTCGCGCCGCCCGGTGGAATCCGAGGGCGACGGAGTCTCGATGGGGGAGGGGATTCGAGACCCCGCCGCCGGTCTCAGGAGGGGACCCGGATCTCGGCGATGACCTCGCCGTAGGCCGTCTCGCCGACGGGGGTGAAGCCGACGCGCCGGAAGAACGCCTCCGGGCCGTCCTCGCCGGCTTCGTAGATGACGTTGACATGGTCGACGCCGCGGTTGCGTGCTTCGTCGATGAGACTCTCCACGGCGAAGCGGCCGACGCCGCGACCCTGGTCGTCCGCGTCGACGTTGATGCGCCACAGCACGGAACGGAAGTGCTCCTCCGGGGCCTCGTCGTCGAAGTTGGCGCTCACGAAGCCCACGACCTCGTTGCGGTCCAGGATCACCCGCTGCCAGGAGGTCTGCGGGTTGATGACGGTGGCCGCGATGCCGTACGAGACGGGGGCGAGGAACTGCTCCTGTCCGGGCTTGAGCGACAGGTTGTTCACGGCGACGATCGTCGCGGCGGAGAGTTCGACCATGCGCAGTTCGGACATGTCCCCAGGCTAGCCCCTCCGGTCACCGCATTCATCACTCGGGAGGACTTTTCACGGACCGGGCGCCTCCCTCGAGGCCACCGCTTCGGGGCCGACCCCGCTCAGGTATCTTGGTATCGAGACAAATAGACCTCGTGAACGGAGAACCTCCCGGTGACCGACGACGCCATCATCTACACCTACACCGACGAGGCACCGGCACTGGCCACCGCCTCGTTCCTGCCGATCGTCCAGGCCTACACGGGCCAGGCGGGCATCGAGTTCGAGACGCGGGACATCTCTCTGGCCGGCCGCATCCTCGCCGCCTTCCCGCAGAAGCTCACCCCCGAGCAGCAGGTCGGCGACGCGCTGGCGGAGCTGGGCGGCCTCGCCACCCTCCCCGAGGCCAACATCATCAAGCTGCCGAACATCTCGGCGTCGATCCCGCAGCTCAAGGCGGCCATCGCGGAGCTGCAGCAGCAGGGGTACGACATCCCCGACTTCCCGGACGAGCCCTCGTCGCTGGAGGAGAAGGACATCCGCGCCCGCTACGACCGCATCAAGGGCTCCGCCGTGAACCCGGTGCTGCGCGAGGGCAACAGCGACCGCCGGGCGCCGCTGGCGGTGAAGAACTACGCCAAGAAGCACCCGCACCGCAACAAGCCGTTCGCGGAGGGCTCCAAGACCCGCGTCGCCACCCTGGGCCACGACGACTTCAAGCACAACGAGCGCTCGTGGGTCGCCGCTCACGACGACGTCCTCTCCTTCCGCCACACCGCGAAGGACGGCACCGTCACGGTCCTCAAGGAGGGGCTCAAGGTCCTCCCGCGCGAGATCATCGACGCGACGTTCCTGTCCGCGAAGGAGCTGGACGCGTTCCTCGCCGACACCCTCGCGGAGGCCAAGGCCGACGACGTGCTCTACTCGGTGCACCTCAAGGCCACGATGATGAAGGTCAGCGACCCGATCATCTTCGGTCACGTCGTGAAGGCGTTCTTCAAGAACGTCTTCGACCAGTACGGCACCCAGCTCGCCGAGGCCGGGCTCAGCGCGAACGACGGCCTCGGCTCGATCCTCGCCGGCCTGGCCACCGTCGCGGGTGGCGAGGAGATCGCCGCGGCGTTCGACAAGGCCATCGCCGAGGGGCCGCGCCTCTCGTACGTGAACTCCGACAAGGGGATCACGAACCTGCACGTGCCGAGCGATGTCATCGTCGACGCATCCATGCCCGCCCTCGTCCGCAACGGCGGGAAGCTCTGGGGCAAGGACGGCGAGGAGGCCGACACGATCGCGGTCATCCCCGACTCCTCCTACGCGAGCGTCTACCAGGCCGTGATCGACGATGTGATCGCGAACGGCCCGCTCGACCCCGCCACCATCGGCACCGTACCGAACGTGGGTCTCATGGCGCAGGCGGCCGAGGAGTACGGCAGCCACGACAAGACGTTCGAGATCGCGGCGGACGGCATCGTCCAGGTGCTCGACAGCGAGGGCACCGTCCTCATCGAGCACGAGGTCGGCAAGGGTGACATCTGGCGTGCGACGCAGACCAAGCACATCCCGGTCATGGACTGGGTCAAGCTCGCGGTCGGCCGCGCCCGCGCGACGGGTGCCCCGGCGGTGTTCTGGCTCGACGCGAACCGCTCGCACGACGCGCAGATCATCGCGAAGGTGCACCAGGGTCTCGCCACGCTCGACACCAAGGGCCTGACGATCACGATCCTCGCGCCGGAGGAGGCGACGCGGTACACGCTCGCCCGCATGCGTCACGGTCTGGACACCATCTCGGTGACCGGCAACGTGCTGCGCGACTACCTCACCGACCTGTTCCCGATCCTCGAGGTCGGCACGAGCGCCAAGATGCTCTCCATCGTGCCGCTGCTCGCCGGCGGCGGACTGTTCGAGACGGGCGCCGGCGGCTCGGCTCCGAAGCACGTGCAGCAGCTGGTCGAGGAGAACTACCTGCGCTGGGACTCGCTGGGCGAGTTCTTCGCGCTGGCCGCCTCCCTCGAACACTTCGCCGACCGCACGGGCAACGAGAAGGCCCGCGTGCTCGCGGAGACGCTCGACGCCGCGACCGGTACCTTCCTCGAGGAGGACCGCTCGCCCGGCCGCGCTCTCGGCACGATCGACAACCGCGGAAGCCACTTCTACCTCGGCCTGTACTGGGCGCAGGAGCTGGCGAAGCAGACGAAGGACCCTGAGCTCGCCGCCGCCTTCGCGCCCATCGCCGAGAAGCTCGCCGCGAACGAGGAGACGATCGTCTCCGAGCTGAACGCGGTGCAGGGCTCCCCGGTGGAGATCGGCGGCTACTACCGTCCGGACGAGAAGCTCGTCGAGGCGGTCATGCGCCCGTCCACGACGCTCAACGAGATCGTCGACGCCCTGCGCTGAGACGACGAGAAGGGGGCGGATGCTGCGGCATCCGCCCCCTTCTGCTGTCTTCCCCAGCCGGCTTCGCCCGGTGCAGGGCTCCGGATCAGTTGTAGACGGAGACCTCGAGGCCCACGGGGGACCAGTCGTAGACGTACTTGGCGAGGTCGATCGGCAGGTTCACGCAGCCGTGGCTCATCCGGTTGCCGAAGTTGTTGTGCCAGTAGGTGCCGTGGAAGCCGATGTTCGGGGCGAACCACGTGATCCAGGGCACGTCCTCGGTGCAGTACGGCGCGCCCTCGTAGCAGCCCATGTCCTGGATGGCGGTGTGCGCGAACACCTTGAAGTTGCCGGTCGGCGTGGGCGTTCCGGGAAGACCGGTCGACACCGCCCAGGACTGCACGACCTTGTCGTTCTCGAACAGGTAGGCGCGCTGCGTGCTGAGGTTGATCTCGGCGCGGCGGAACAGGTTCGTCGTCTCGAAGGGGGTCTCCGTCACGGAGAGGGCGAAGACGCCGTCTCCCGCGGCGAGTTGCGTCGCGAAGTCGTCGGCGATGTCCGCGGTGTCGCCGAGGGCGCGTCCGGTGGCGCCCTCCTTCTCGGCGCGCAGCACGTTCCCCGCGGAGTCCACGATGTTGGTCGCGTTGACGGGGGCGCGGTCCACCGCGGCGGGCAGCGTGTCGACCGTGGCCTGGATCGCCTCGGGGTCGGCCTCGATGCGGAGCTGGCCGTCGTCGTCGACCACGGTCAGCCAGGAGGCCGCGACCTCGGGGGAGACCGGGACGGTCCGCTCCTCGCCGACGTAGAAGCCGATGGTCGAGAGCATGGTGTTGAGCGTGGTCGCGGTCGCCGTGGCGTCGTCGTCGGACACGGCGGGCGCGGCCTCGGCCGGACCACCGGGGTACTCGAACGTCGTGCGGCCGTCGCCCACGGCCTCGACGAAGGCCGCGTTCAGTGCGGTCACGTCGATGCCCGTCCCGGGCGTGGACGGCGTGACGGCGTAGGTGCCCTTCGCGGCGTCGAAGACCACTCCGGCGTCGACCGGGTCGACGAAGCTGCCGGGGACGGCGCTGCGGAGCGCCGCGGCGGCGGTCTCCTGGTCGAGCACGATGTCGGCCGGCACGGGGTCGCCCATCCACGCGCCGAGGTTCCACATCGGGTGTGCGGCGAACGCGGCGTCGGCGAGCGCGGTGGCATCGGCGGTGGCGCCCAGGTCGGCGCCCGTGAGCACGGCGTCGTCGCCCTCGCCCGTGAGCGTGACCTCGGTCTGCGCGAGGCGGGAGCTGATCGCGTCGGCGGCGGCCCCGGGGGTCATCCAGCCGACCGGGATGCCCGCGACGGTGGTGCCGGGGGCGATGAGGATCATCGAGGCGGCGCCGGCGCCGAGCGCGACCACGCCGAGGCCGAGACCGATCCACAGGCCGAGGCGGCGCTTCTTCGGGGCGGGCTCGACGGGAGCCCAGGCCAGGGGCTGCTCGCCGGTCTGCGGCGGGGCCGTGTCGGTCGCCGCCTCCGGCGTCAGGACGCTCGTCGGTGTCGCATCGTCGGGCTGTGCCCCCGTCGCAGTGCCCGGCGTGGAAATCAGATCGGTCACGAACTACACCCCCCGCAGTCTCGACGTGTCCTGTCGTCCATGGTACGGGATGGCTGGTAACGGGGAGGCAACGGTCCTGATAAGGTGCCTCCCCGTTCGCCAGGGGTGTCGGGGGTCAGTCGACGACGGCGAGTCCGTCGATCTCGACGAGCATCTCCTCGCGGGGAAGTCCGGTGAAGACGGTGGTGCGGGAGGGCAGCACGCCGCTGGTCGTGTGGGCCTCGACGAACGCGCCGTAGGCCTCGTTCATGATCGGGAAGTCCTCGCGCTTGGTGAGGTACACGCGCAGCATCACGACATCGTCGAACGTGGCGCCGGAGGCCTCCACGATGGCCTTGACGTTCTCGAGCGTGCGGGTGGTCTGCGCCGCGACGTCGCCCGGGTACAGGTACTCGTTGGTCTGCGGGTCGACGGGGCCCTGGCCGGAGACCTGGACGATCGGGCCCTTGCGGACGCCCTGCGAGAAGGTGTGCGCGGGAGCGGGGGCGGCGTCGGTGGAAACTCGTGTCTTCGCGGTCATGCCGCCAGCCTAGTAGCCTTGTTAGATGCCTCTACAAATTCCGGATCCCGTCCTCGGCGCCTGGGCGAAGGGGTTCCCGGCGCACGCCGCGGGGCTGCGTCTGTCGGAGGTCGGCGCGGCCGGTCTGCACCTGTCGGACCTCGGCACCCCGGTGCTCACGGTGCACGCCGACGCGATCGCGCACAACGAGGACACGGTGTTCGGCTGGGCCGCGCGCGAGGGCGTCCGCCTCGCCCCCCACGGCAAGACCACCATGGCGCCCGCGCTCTGGCAGCGGCTGCTCGACGCGGGAGCCTGGGGGATCTCGGTCGCCACACCCTGGCAGGCCCGCGTCGCCGTCGACGCCGGTGTGCCCACGGTGCTCATCGCCAACGGGGTGACGGGCGGCGCCGCGGCCCGGGAGCTCGGAGCGATGCTCGCGGCCGACGAGGGCCTGCGGATCCTCTGCGGCGCGGATTCCCTCGCCGGTGTCGCGATCCTCGCCGACGCCCTCGCCGGCGCCCCTCGACCGCTGGACGTGCTCGTGGAGCTCGGCGGCGCGCAGGGCAGGACGGGCGCGCGCACGGTGGCGGTGGGTGAGCGCATCGCCGCGGCGATCGCGGCCGCCCCTGGTCTCCGCCTGGCCGGGGTGACGGGCTACGAGGGGCCCTTCGGTCCCGATCGCTCCGCGGCCTCGGTCGCCGCGGTGGACGGCTTCCTGGCCACGCTCGTCGAGCTGCACAACCGTCTCGACTACCCCGACGGCGTCCGCCCCGTGCTCAGCGCGGGGGGCAGCTCCTTCCCCGATCGCGCCGCCGCGGTCCTCGGCGCTGCGGGAGGGGACGCCGAGGTCGTGCTGCGCTCCGGCGCGTTCCAGATCCACGACGACGGCTTCTACTCCCGCATGTCGCCGTTCGGTCCGCTGACGGACACCGCTCCACTCCGGTCCGCGATGCACGCGTGGTCGCGAGTGGTCTCCCAGCCCGAACCCGGCCTCGCCCTGCTCGACGCCGGGCGGCGGGACGTGCCGTTCGACATCGACCTCCCGGTGCCGCAGTCGGTCGCCGGCGCCGTGACCGCCCTGAACGACCAGCACGCCTTCCTCCGGCCCGCCGAGGGGGCGACCGTCGCGGTCGGCGAGGTCGTGCGGCTGGGTCTCTCGCATCCGTGCACCGCGTTCGACAAGTGGCGCGTCGTCGCCGTGATCGACGACCCCGACGCCGAGGACCCCCGGGTGATCGACGCGGTGGCGACATGCTTCTGAGCGCCGAGAAGGCCGCGGCCGGCCTGGTGCGCGTCTATCGTCGGGCGACCGTCGTCGACGGTACCGGTGCTCCGCGCGTCGTCGCGGACGTTGCGGTGGAGGGGGCCAGGGTCGTCGCCGTCGTCCGCGACGGCGACGGGACGACGCTCGAGCTGCCGGACGGCGCGGTCGAGGTCGAGGCGTCCGGCCTCGTCCTGGCGCCCGGTTTCATCGACATGCACGCGCACAGCGATCTCGCGGTGCTCCAGGGGGCCGCGCACGACGCCAAGATCCGTCAGGGGGTCACGACCGAGGTGCTCGGGCAGGACGGCCTGGGCTACGCGCCGCTGGACGAGGCGACAGCCGCCGTCATCCCCGCGCAGATCGCAGGCTGGAACGGGCGGCCGTCAGTGGTCCCGTGGCGGTCGATGGACGACCTCCTGCGGGCGATCGACGCTGCCGCGGTGGCCAACGCCGCGGTGCTGGTGCCGCAGGGCAACCTCCGGATGATGGTGGTCGGACACGACGACCGCCGTGCGACCCCTGCCGAGATCGCGGCCATGGCCGACCTGCTCGGGCAGGCCCTCGACGCGGGGGCCTTCGGCATGTCCAGCGGCCTGACCTACACCCCGGGGATGTACGCCGACACCGCGGAGCTCGAAGCCCTCTGCCGGGTGGTGGCGGAGCGCGGCGGCTACTGGGCGCCGCACACCCGCAGCTACGGGCGGGCGGCGCTGGACGCGTACCGCGAGGCCATCGAGATCGGCCGCCGCACCGGGTGCCCGGTCCATCTCACCCACGCGACCATGAACTTCGCCCCGAACCGCGGTCGCGCCGCCGAGCTGCTGGCGCTCGTCGACGCGGCGACGGCCGACGGCGTCGACGTGACCCTGGACACCTACCCCTATCTCCCGGGGGCGACGACCCTCGCCGCGCTCCTGCCCAGCCGGCTGGCGGCGACCGGCGACCTGCTCGGCGTCCTGGGAGCCCTCGACGCCGAGGGGCGCGAGGCGGTCCGCGTCGAGCTGGAGGAGATCGGCTGCGACGGATTCCACGGCGAGGCGGCGGATTGGTCGGCGATCCAGATCTCGGGGACCGCCCACCCCGATCTGGCCGGGCTCGTCGGCCGGACGATCGCCGACATCGCGGCGGAGACGGGGCAGCGCGCCGTCGATGTCGTGATCGACACGATCCTCGCCGATGCCGGCGCCACGGGTGTGCTCATGCACATCGGCGACGAGGACAACGTCCGCGCCATCATGCGGCACCCGCGGCACTCCGGCGGCAGCGACGGTATCCTCATCGGCGCGCGCCCGCACCCGCGCGGCCGTGGCACGTTCCCCCGTTACCTCGGGCACTACGTCAGGGAGCTGGGGGTGCTGAGCCTCGAGGAAGCGGTGCGTCATCTCTCCGGCAACCCGGCCGCCCGCCTCGGCCTCGACCGCGGCGACGCACCGCGCGGCGTGATCCGCGAGGGCGCCACCGCCGACCTGGTGCTCTTCGACCCGGAGACGATCGCAGCCGGAGCCACCTTCGACGACCCGCACGGCGCGCCGCAGGGCGTGCATGAGGTGCTCGTCGGCGGTGTGCCGGTCGTCATCGACGGCGACCCCACGGGTGCCGTCGTCGGCCGTGCGCTGCGGATGCCTCCGTCCGCGCCGCGGGCGACGGTGCCGCACATCCCCGCAGAGATCGACTCCCTGGCTCCTGGCTTCCGGTGGACGCCCTCGACCCCGATCCTCGGCGCGCCGGAGCTGGCGGCCGCGGTCGCACGGCTCGGCGGCGGGGGAGCGGACGACACCCTGCCCGCGATCCGCCTCGTGATCGACGAGGAGCTGGGCGCCGCGGCCTCCGCCGCGGGGCGCCACGGTGCCGAGGCCTTCCGGGTGACCGTGACGGCCTCCGGGATCGAGATCGCGGGGGCGACGCCGGAGGGGGTCTTCCGCGGCGCGACCACGCTCCGGCAGCTCCGCGACCCGGATCACGACCCCGCCCTCCCCGCGATCATCCCGGCCGGGCGCTGGGAGGGCGCTCCCGCCTCTGCCTGGCGCGGTGCGATGCTCGACGTGGCGCGGCACTTCCGCCCTGCGGAGGACGTGCGTCGCCTCATCGACCTGCTCGCCGACCACCACCTCAGCATCCTGCACCTGCACCTGACGGACGATCAGGGCTGGCGCTTCGAGGTGCCCGGCTACCCGCGCCTGACCGAGGTCGGCGCGCGGCGCGAGGCCACCCAACGCGGTCACGGACCGGAGGCCACGGTCGAGCCCGGCGTGCACGAGGGCTTCTACACCTCCGCCGAGCTGCGCGACCTCGTGCGGTACGCGGAGGAGCGCTTCGTGACGCTCGTGCCCGAGGTCGAGCTGCCGGGACACATCCAGGCCGCGCTCGCCGCCTATCCGGAGCTCGGCAACTGCGACGTCGGGACGCCGCCCACCGGGCCGTGGGAGCGCTTCGGCGTGAACGCCCGCACCCTCGCGCCCACCCCGGAGGCGCTGGCCTTCGGCCGTGCCGCCATCGACGCGCTGTGCGACGTGTTCCCGTCCCTGTGGATCGGGATCGGCGGGGACGAGGTCCCGGTGACCGAGTGGGCGGAGAGCGCGGCCGCCGCCGCGCGCATGCAGGAGCTGGGGCTGGCCACGGCGCACGACGTGCAGCCGTGGTTCACGGCGCAGTTCGTCGACCACGTCCGCCGCCGCGGTCGGACCGCGTTGGCCTGGGACGAGGTGCTGGAGGGCGAGGTGCCCGAGGGCGTCCGCATCCTCGCCTGGCGCGGACCGGTCGCGATGCGCGAGGCGCTGCGCCGGGGGATCCCGGTCGTGGGGTGCCCGGATCTCGAGGTCTACCTCGACTACCCGCAGTCGGAATCGACCGAGGAGCCCATCCGCGTCGGTCCGCCGCTGACCATCGAGCGCGCGTACTCCTTCCAGGTCGTCGAGGGGGCGGTCGGCGGGCAGGCGAACGTGTGGACGGAGCACCTGCCGAGCAGGGACCGGGTCGACTTCGCGATGTTCCCGCGTCTCGCCGCGATCGCGGAGCGGCTCTGGGACGGGGGAGAGCCCGCCCCGTTCGCCGACTTCGCGCGGCGGCTGCCCACGCACCTGCGGCGCCTCGCCGCGGCGGCGGTGCGGTATCGTCCGCTGGACGGTCCGTCGCCCGAGCAGCGGCGCCCGGGGGTCCCCGGCAAGCCCATGACGGTGGAGACGCGGGAGGCGATCGTCGCCGGCCTCGTCGAGCGCCTGCTCCGCCGGGCCGCTGACGAGGATCCGCGGTCGGCGTGATGTCACGTTTCGGTAACCCTGCCCGCGGAATCGCGCGGAACAGTTGCACAATTCCTGTTCGTAAGGTCTACTAACAAACATGTCCGTTTCGGATGATCAGCGCCCCGCGGCGACGACAGACTTCGTCGCCGCGAACGCGCACGCCTTCGGCCCCGCGCGGCATCTCCGTTCGCGCACCAAGGTGCTCCCCGAGCACGCGCGCGGTCATAACCGCGCCCTCGTGCTGCAGACGCTCTATCACTCGGGGGCGATGAGCCGCGCCGACCTCTCCCGCGAGACCGGCCTCACGCGCGTCACGATCTCCGACCTCGTCGCGGAGTTCATCGCCGACGGCATCGTCGTCGAGATCGGCGTCCGCGAGGCGGTGGGCCCCGGAAAGCCGCCGATCCTCATCGACATCGACCGCGTGGGGCATCAGATCATCGGACTCGACCTGTCCGGTCCGACCGCCTTCGAGGGGGCCGTGCTCAGCCTCGACGGCGACGTGCTGGAGCGGCGTCAGGTCCCGCGTCCCGCGACGCCCGACGGCGATGCCGCGTACGACGCCCTCCGCGGCCTCGCGCAGACCCTCGTCGAGATCGCCACGCAGCCGGTGCTCGGCGTCGGCATCGGCACCCCGGGTGTCGTGCGCCCGGACGGCCTCGTCCTCAGCTCGCCCAACCTCGGCTGGACCGACTTCCCGCTGGAGGCGAAGCTCAGCGCCGAGCTCGACCTCCCCGTGCTGGCGCGCAACGACGCCAACGCGGCGGTGCTCGCGGAGTACACGTTCGGCGAGGCGGAAGCCGACTTCATGCTGATCAAGATCGGCCGCGGCGTGGGTGCCGGGCTCATCACCGGCAGCCAGCCGCTCCTCGGCAGCCGTTTCGCGGCGGGGGAGATCGGTCACGTCGTCGTCGGCACGGACGGCGGCCCGCGCTGCGCGTGCGGCAAGATCGGCTGTCTGGAGGCGTGGCTGAGCGTGAGCCGCATGCAGGAGGCGCTCGACGCCGACCCGGCCGCGCGCGAGGAGATCCTGCGCGACTCCGGGACCCGCATGGCGATCGCGATCGCCCCTATCGTCGCCGCCCTCGACCTGTCCGAGGTCGTGCTCTCCGGGCCGGCCGAGCTGCTGGACGGCACGCTCATCGACGCGGCCGTTGAGACGCTCCACGCGCGGACGCTCGAGGGCGTCTTCGAGGACGTCATGGTGCGGCTCACCCGCCAGGACGACATCGTGCTCCGCGGCGCCGCGGTGATGGTGCTCTCCGGGCAGCTGGGGGTGTCGTGACCTCCGCGACCATGACCGGGAACGGCATCCGATGATCGTCCCCGCCTCCGCCGACCGCGCCGGTCGGCCCCTTCGCGTGGGCCTCGACGTCGGCGGCACGAAGATCGACGCCGTCGCCGTCGACCCGGCGGGGACGATCCTCGCCCGCCTCCGCCGCCCGACCGGGTGGGGAGAGGACGCCGTCGTCGACAGCATCGTCTCGACCGTCGCCGCGCTCGCCGAGGAGAGCGGGCTGCCGCTGTCCGCCGTCGGATCCGCCGGCATCGGCATCCCCGGCCTCGTGGATGCGGAGACCGGACGTGTGCTGCACGCCGTAAACCTCGGCGTGGAGTCCCTGGACCTCGCGGCGCGCGCCGAGCAGGCGCTGGGCGTCCCCTTCCGGGTCGAGAACGACGTGAAGGCGGCCGCGCTCGGCGCCGCCGTCCTGAGCGACGTCGCCGGCTCGATGGCCTACCTGAACCTCGGCACCGGCGTCGCGGCCGGCATCGTCATCGACGGCCGCATCTGGCGCGGGGCGCGGGGGACCGCGGGCGAGGTCGGGCACCTCTCCGTCGACCCCCGCGGGCGTCTGTGCGGCTGCGGACAGCGCGGCTGCGTGGAGACGTTCTGCGGCGGCGGGGCGCTGGCCAAGGCCTGGGGACGCCCCGGCGCGCTCCCGGTCAAGGACATCGTGGAGGCGGCCGACGCCGGCGATCCGCACGCCCTCGCCCTGCAGGCGGACCTTTTCTTCGGGGCCGCGGCGGCCGTGCGCGTGCTCGTGCTCTCGGCCGACGTCGAGACGGTGGTCATCGGCGGCGGTCTCACCGCGCTCGGTGGCCGGCTCGCGGACGGGATCCGCGCCGCCCTGCACGCGGGCGCCCAGGCGTCACCGTTCCTGAAGTCCCTGCGGCTGGATGAGAGAATCGAACTGCTCCCCGCGGGTTCCCCCGCCGCCGCTTTCGGCGCCGCTCTGGTGGGCGCATCCATTTCTGAGAAGGAGATCGTTCCGCATGGCTGAGGTCGTCATCGTCGAGAATGCCGAGGCCGCCGGCGCCCTGGTCGCCACCGAGATCGTCGAGCTCATCGACCGCCGCCCCGACGCGGTGCTCGGACTCGCGACCGGATCCACGCCGCTGCCGGTGTACCAGGCTCTCCGCAGCCGCCTCGCGGGCCGGGACGTCTCGCAGGTGCGGGGCTTCGCGCTCGACGAGTACGTCGGGATCGACCCCTCCCACCCGGAGAGCTACCGCTCGGTGATCACCCGCGAGGTGGTGGAGCCGCTGGGCCTCGACCCGGAGCGCATCCACGTGCCGAACGGCGCGGAGGCGACCATCCAGCACGCGGGTGAGGACTACGACGCGGCCATCGCCGCGGCCGGCGGGGTCGACCTGCAGATCCTCGGCATCGGCACCGACGGGCACATCGGGTTCAACGAGCCCGGGTCCTCCTTCGCCTCCCGCACCCGGGTGAAGACCCTGACGGAGCAGACCCGCGAGGACAACGCCCGGTTCTTCGACTCGATCGACGACGTCCCGATGCACTGCATCACGCAGGGGCTGGGGACCATCCTGGAAGCGCGTCACCTCGTGCTGCTGGCGTTCGGTGCGGGCAAGGCCGAGGCCGTGGCCGGTGCGGTCGAGGGGCCCCTCACCGCGCTGCTGCCTGGTTCGGCCATCCAGCTGCACCCGCACGCGACCATCGTCGTCGACGAGGCCGCCGCGTCGAAGCTGCAGCTCGCCGACTACTACCGCTACACGTTCGCGAACAAGCCGGCCTGGCAGGGCATCTGATCCGAGGCGCTAGCGCGCTCCGGCCGACCACGCGAGCGGCAGCAGATGCTCGACGCTCAGCGGGGCCAGCGGGAGCGCCGCGGCGTCCTCCGGGGTGATCCAGCGCAGCTCGGCGAGCTCGGCCTGCACGCGGACCCCGTCGGGATCGATCGAGGCCGAGAACGCGTCGGCCACCACGCGGTGCCCCGGCTCGTTGGCGGCCGCCGACACGAAGCGCCCCAGGGGCCGGAGGTCGGCGTCCGTGAGCTCGAGCCCGAGCTCTTCGTGCAGCTCGCGGATGAGGGTCTCGACGGGGGATTCGCCCGGCTCCGGCTTGCCCCCGGGCTGCATGAAGCGGGTGGTGCCGTGCTTGCGTACGACGAGGACCCGCCCCTCCGCATCGACGATCACGGCCGCGCTCACGTGGATGTCAGGCATCGGGAGAGAAGACCTTTCCGGGGTTGAGGATGCCGAGGGGGTCGAACACCGCGGCGATGTCGCGCTGGAGGCGCCATTGGTCGTCGCCGAGCTCGTCGGCCAGCCAGCGCCGCTTGAGGACGCCGATGCCGTGCTCGCCGGTGAGGGTGCCGCCGAGCCGGATCGCGGCGCGGAAGAGCTCGTCGGCCGCCGCCCACACCTGCGGCGGGGTCTCCGGACCCTCGAAGATGAAGTTCGGGTGCAGGTTGCCGTCGCCGGCGTGGGCCACGGTCGGGATCACCATGTCGAACTGGCGCTCGATCCGGGCGATCTCGTCGAACATCGCGGGCATGGCGCTCCGCGGCACCGAGACGTCCTCGATGAGGGTGGTCCCCAGCGACGCCATCGCGGCGTGCATCGACCGCCGGATCGCCAGCAGGCGATCGCCCTCGACGGGGTCGTGCGAGACCACGGGGACGCCCTCGTGGGCGCTCAGGATCGCGGCGATGGCGTCCGCCTCCGCACGCGCGGCCGGGCCGTCGGTCTGAATCGTCAGCTGTGCGGCGCCCGGGGTCGGCGCGGGGAGGGCGAGCAGGGCGTGGACGGCGGCGAGGCTCGCGGCATCCATGAGCTCCATGATCGCGGGCTGGATCCCCGCGGCGGTCACGGCCGCGGAGCCTGCGGCCGCCGCCCGTACGCCGGGGAAGGTCGCCGTCACGGTGCAGGTCTCGCCCGGCACCAGGCGGCGCAGCTTGAGCGTGGCTCCGACGACGACGCCGAGCGTTCCCTCCGACCCCACGACGAGGGCGGTGAGGTCGAGCCCGGTCACGCCCTTCACGCTGCGGTGCCCGAGGTGGAGCAGGCGTCCGTCGGCGAGGACGAGATCGACGCCGAGGACCGCATCGCGGACGACGCCGTACTTCGCGCAGAGCAGTCCGCCGGCTCCGGTCGCGATGTTGCCGCCGACGGTGGAGATGTCGCGACTGGCGGGGTCGGGCGGCCACCAGAGTCCCTGGGCCGCCAGGTGCGCGTTGAGGTCGGCATTGAGGATGCCGGGCTCGACCACGGCGAGGAGGTCGTCCGGCCGCACCTCGAGGACGGCGTCCATCCGGCGGAGGGAGAGGACGATCTCCCCCTCACCGGCGTTGGCGGCCCCGGCGAGCCCGGTCCCGGCACCGCGAACGACGACGGGCGTGCGCGTGGCCGTGGCGATGCGCAGGGTCTGCTGCACGTCGTCCACGCTCTCGGCATGGACGACGGCCAGGGGGAGGCCCACCGCGGCATGACCGGAGCGGTCGGCTCTGGCCTCGCGCCGCGCCTGCTCGCTGACGTCCACGCGCGCCCCGAGGGCGTCGCGGAGCAGCGAGACGACGCTCACGACCGTGCGCTCATGCCAGCGCGCGGCGTCCGCTGAGGACCCCGGCGACGACGGCCACCAGCGCGAACGCCGTGCCGATGAGGGCCTGGCCCATGGACCACCACGCGATGGTCACGCCGACGTAGATGAAGAGCTCGACGACCGCGCGGAGGAAGGGGTGCACGCGGAGCACCGGGCGCGGGGAGAGGAACAGCGCCCACAGCAGGAGGGCGACGACGGGGGCGCCGACGCCGATCACGACGTTCCACGGCAGGTCCCAGCTCGCGAACCCCCACAGGGCGAGCGAGGCGATCGCCGCGATGAGGACGACGACGCGCACGATGTCGAGGGCCGTGAGGGCCGGACGGTCGACGCCGGCGACAGGGGCGGAATCCGGGGTCATACGACCAGTCTATTCCGCGGGCGGGGCGTCCTCGGCCGGGGCTTCCGTCGCCGCGGCGTCTGCGGTCGGGGCATCGGTGGCCACGACCTCGGCGGGGGCGGCGTCCGTCGGTGCGGATTCCGCGGGTGCCGGTTCGGCGGAGGCGGCGTCGGTCGGGGCCGCGACCTCGGCGACGGGGGCCACGGTCTCGGCGACGGGCGCTTCGGGCGCCGGCGCCTGCTCGGCCTCCTCGATGACGACCGCCGGCTGCTCCTCGGCCGCCGCCGCCGCTGCGCGCTCGTCGGCGCCGGCGCCCTGGGGCTCGAGCGCGTACAGCGAGGTGGTCGCCGACGGGCCGGCCTCGCCGGACGGCAGCACGTAGCGGAAGGTCACCGGCACGAGGCTGGCGAACAGGAACTGGTCGAGGGAGGCCCGCAGCTGGACGATCCCGGTGCCGTCCTCGCCGAGGACGACACTGTCGCCCTCCTGGCCGCCGAGCAGCGCCTGCACGACGGTGCCCGGCGCACCGGAGACCGGCACGACGTAGTACCAATGCAGGTCCTCGCCGAGCCAGAAGTCGGCGGTGCTCCACGTGGGCGGATCCGTCGGGATCGCGGGGTCCACCGGATCGACGGGGTCCACGGGGTCGACGGGGTCCACGGGGTCGACGGGGTCCACGGGATCGACGGGGTCCACGGGATCGACCGGGTCCACGGGATCCACCGGGTCGACGGGATCGACCGGGTCGACGGGATCCACCGGGTCCACGGGATCGACGGGATCGACGGGGTCCACCGGAGCGACGGGCGGCACCGTGGCCTCGGGGAGCGCGGGGACGACCACGGGCGCGGCGGGAGCCGCATCGGGTCCGGCCTCCGAGGACACCGGCGGGGCCGTCTCGTCCTCCGCGGGGGGAGACGGCGGCTGCGTGGCATCCGGCGTCTCGATCACCACGGGCTCGTCGAGGTCGAGGGAGGAGTCGGGAGCGATGTCGGTCGTGATCGACGACGGGTCGGTGTCCGAGGCGCTGGGCAGGGAGGTCGCGGGGTTCGCGCCCGCGAGCCCGGGGACGATGGCCGCCGCGGCGACGACTCCGGCCACCACGAGGGCCGCCGACCCGGCGCCGACGACGGCGCCCATGCCCGTGAAGACGCCGCCCGTGCTCGCGCCCGTGCCCGCACCGCCGGCGGAGCCGGCTCCCGAACCCGCGGCGCCGACCCCGGAGGTGGCCGCCGCGGCCTGTCCGATGCCGCCGTCGCCGACGAACACCGCACCGGGGATGGTGGACGCCGCGCCCGCCACCGCCAGGACCGGTGCACCGCCCTGGAGGGCGGCGAGGTACCCGGAGGCGCCGGTGGCGCCGAGGACGAGCGGGAGCAGCACGAGGGCGAGGCGCTTGGAGACGTCCTTGGCCTCGGCGGCGACGATCATGCAGCGCGCGCACTCGTCGAGGTGCAGCTCGAGGCGACGGTGGTCGCGGGTGGCGAGGTTGCCGCGCGAGTAGGCGCCGAGATGCTCGATCGTCCACTGGCACTCGGAGCCGGGGCTCGCGCTGCGCAGGTGCGCCTGGATCCACGCCTCGCGGAGCCCTTCGCGGGCCCGGAAGGCGAGCTGCGACACCGCGCCGGCCTTCATGCCGAGGAGCGGAGCCACCTCCTGGGGCTTCATCTGCTCGATCTCGGTGTACCAGAGCACTTCCTGCCACCGGGAGGGGAGGCTGCGGAACGCCTGGGCGGTGAGGCTGCGATCGAGCGCCTCGTTCGTGGCGTGCTCGGTGCTGTCCGGGTCGGCGACCGTGTCGAGCTCGTCGATCGCGGTCTCGCGGCGCGCGCGTCCCCAGGCGGCCGCCGTGTTGCGGATGCTCGTGAAGAGGTAGGCGCGGAACGAGCCGTTGGGGCCGCCGCCCTTGAGGATCGCCTGGTAGATGCGGGTGTAGGACTCCTGCACCAGGTCGTCCGGATCGATCGAGGAGGTCACCGAGCGTGCGACCGCCATTCCGGACGGGTAGTGCCGCCTCCAGAGTTCCCCGAACGCCCCCTTGTCGCCGGAGCGGACGCGGAGGATCAGGTCGGCATCGCCGATGGTGTCGTCTGGTGTGGTGTTCTCTCGGTGCACGGTCATCCATCTGGTCCCGGGGCACACAACCGTCCCCAGGAGGAGAGACGCGAGAAGGCGTCTTTCATTACGCGGTCCCTCCATTGTCTCGCGAAATCGGCATGCTGGCCAGCCCCAGGACGGACTCGGAGCCGATGCTCGGGATCGGCTCCTCGAGCCCGGTGACGACGCCCGCGGAAGGGAGCGGCGAAGAATTCTCAAACTTTTTCGGAGAACCGCGTAATGAACCGGGGACGCCCTCGTCTCTTCCGGTAGAGACAGCCGAAATGGACTCCACCGGGGGGCGGAGTTCCGGCGCTGGTGCGGGGGGTACTGCACCAGTGGGCGGGTCGGGATCCTCGGGGGAGGAGCTCCCGGCCCCGCCCGCTCGAGCGGGAGGGAATGGGCCGCCGATCTGGGGAGAACGGCGGCCCACCACTCCCACACCTGCGAGACGCACGTCACCGATCTGGGGAGTCCGGTGACACCGTCTCGTCCGATCGACCGGAGACCGCAGTGCTGCGCGTCGCGCGGAGCGCTGTCGTCCTAGGCGGGCAGCGCCGGTCCCGTCCAGACCCGCGCGACGCGCAGCTCCGCGTCCAGGAGCACCGCATCGCCGAGCAGGCCGGGGCGCAGCGCGCCGAGGTGGGCGTCACGTCCGATCGCGCGGGCCGGGGTCTCCGTGAGCGCCCGCACGACCTCCGGCAGCGGCACGCCCGCCGCCACCGCCCGCTGCAGCGCGACGTCCTGCGTCAGGGTGGAGCCGGCGATCGAGCCGGTGTCGTCGGCGCGGGCCACGCCGTTCTCGACGGTGACCTTGACCGCACCGAGGTCGTACTTGCCGTCGGCGCTCCCGGCCGCGGCCATGGCGTCGGTGATGAGCGCCACGCGCTGCGGCGCCGCGTCGAACACGAGCTTGACGACGTGCGGGTCGAGGTGCACGTCGTCGGCGATGGCCTCCAGGATCACCCGGTGGTCGGCGGCCGCAGCCAGCACCGGTCCGGGCGCGCGGTGGTGGATGCCGGGCATCGCGTTGAACGCGTGGGTCAGCAGCGAGGCACCGGCCTCGAAGGCGGCGACGGCCATGGCGGCGTCGGCGTCGGTGTGCCCCACCGCGGCCGCGGCACCTCCCGCGACGATCTGACGGACCGCGTCGATCCCTCCGGGGAGCTCCGGCGCGATGGTGACCTGACGGACGGTGCCTTCTCCGGCATCCAGCAGACGGGCCACGTCGGCCGGGACGGGGTGCCGCAGCAGCGAGGGCTCATGGGCGCCGTGGTGCCCGGGGTCGAGGAACGGGCCCTCCAGGTGCGAGCCGAGGACGTCCGGGTCGGTCCTGGTCAGGGTGGCGATCAGGGCGACGCTGCGGGCGAGGTCGTCGATCGTGCCCGTGACGAGCGAGATGACGGCCCTGGTGGTGCCGTGCTCGCGGTGCAGATCCCGCCCGGTCCGGATGGCGTCCACACCGTCGTCGTACGCCGCACCCGCTCCGCCGTGACCGTGGATGTCGACGAAGCCCGGCGTGAGCAGCGCGCCCGCGCCCGCCACGGCGGTCGCGTCCACGACCTCCGTCGCGGGCTCCCAGTCCGTTCCGGTGCCGCGGGACGCCACGACGCCGTCCTCGATGCGCACCCAGCCGTCCTCGACGATCTCCCCGCGATCGACGAGGCGGGCGGAGTGGATGACGAGGGAACCGGTCGCGGAGGAGAGGGTCTTCAACGGGCGCTCCAGGGAATCTCGGGGGCGGGGTGGAAATCGACCCCCTCAGCCTTCCACAGCGGCGCGAGGGCGCCGACCCGGGCGCGGAAGGACTCCCACGTGCGGCCCACGCCCTCGCGCGGCGACCAGGCGATCTCGGCCTGCGCGGCGGCACGGGGGAACACGAGCTGCTCCACCTCGTCGAGCGTGCGGGTGGTCTCGGACCACAGCGGCGCCTCGATCCCCAGGATCGCCTCGTCCGGCACGTCGAGGACGACGGTCGGCTCCCACTCGTACGCGCGGCGGACGTCGATGATTGCGGCCCAGGTGAGTCCGAGCGGGAACTCGGCCGTGTACTTCATGTCGAGATAGGTGGCATCCGCCGCCGACATGATGAGGGCTCCGCCGCGCTCGACGAAGTGCGCGGCCTCCTCGGCATGCGTGCCCGTCGGCGTCGTCATGCCCCAGTACTGCCCGATCGTGCCGCGGGCGATGCCGGCCGCCGACCCCATCTCGTGCCACGCGACCGGGGTCTTGCCCTCCTCGACGACGATCGCCGTCGCGCGCTCCGCGAAGAGGTCGAAGTCGGCCTGGGGTGTGCCGAGGGACTCGTCTCCTCCGATGTGGATGTAGGGCCCCGGGGTCATCTCGGCGAGCTCGCGGACGACGTCGCGGACGAACCGGTACGTCTCCTCCTCGTGGATGCGCACGCTGGAGTGCCCGACGCCCCAGCCCAGGTAGGGCTCTCCGGCCACGGGGAGCGGCTGGCCGAGCTGCTCGGACTGGGCGACCAGCGCGTCGTTCAGCACCGGGGCCTCGACCAGCTCCGGATAGGCCACGCCGATCGCGTGGGTGTGGCCGGGGAGGTCGACCTCGGGGATCACGATCATGTGGCGCGCCGCCGCGTACGCCACGATCTCGCGGTAGTCGTCCTTGGTGTAGAAGCCGCCGGGGGCGCCGTCGGCCGCGGTGGCGGCGGCGCGCTCGGTGAGCAGCGGCCAGGAGTCGATGTGCACGCGCCAGCCCTGGTCGTCGGTGAGGTGCAGGTGCAGGTGGTTGAACTTCAGCGCGCTGGTGCTGTCGATGAACCGCTTCACGTCGTCGACGCCGAAGAAGTGCCGCGCCACGTCGAGCATCACGCCGCGGCGGGCGAAGCGCGGGGCGTCGGCGATGTCGGCGCGGAGCAGCGCCCAGCCGGCGTCGTCCTCCCGGAGCAGCTGCAGCAGCGTCTGGACCCCGTAGAAGAGCCCCGCCTCATCGGTGCCGATGAGGATGGCGCGGTCGCCGACCTCGAGCGTGTAGCCCTCCGGCGCGGACGAGGCCGCGTCGACGAACAGCTCGATCTCGGCGGGGCCGGAGTCCACCGCGGTGAGGCGGAGGCCGGTGCGGCGTTCGACGGCGTCGATCAGCTGTCCGGCGGCGGGGGAGGTGCCGAGCACGCGCGTCGTCGCGGCGAGCGGCAGACGTCCCTCCCTGGCCTTCGCGGAGACCGGAGCGGGGACGAGGGGCAGATCAAGAGGTAGGACCATGAACAAAACCTAGCCAACGAAACGCCGCAAGGGAACAGGGGGATCGAAACGATTCTGCAGACGGTGGGCACGATGCCCGAAACGACCGCGTGCGCGGCGTCGCGCATCGGCTATGCTCGTAACCGTCGCGACTGGCGTCTGGGTGGACAACCACCGGGGAGCGACTGACCACGGAATTCGACCGCGCGCCTGGGCCGATAGGAACACCCTTTTCGAATCCGTCGTCAAAAGGAGCACGTCATGACCGACCGTTACTTCAACGCCCCGCTGTCCGAGGTCGACCCGGAGATCGCCGAGGTCCTCGATCGCGAGCTGAAGCGTCAGCAGACCTTCCTCGAGATGATCGCCTCGGAGAACTTCGTCCCCGTCTCGGTCCTGCAGTCGCAGGGCTCGGTGCTCACCAACAAGTACGCCGAGGGCTACCCCGGCCGCCGCTACTACGGCGGCTGCGAGGAGGTCGACGTCGCGGAGGAGCTCGCCATCTCCCGCGCCAAGAGCCTGTTCGGCGCCGAGTTCGCGAACGTCCAGCCGCACTCCGGTGCGTCCGCGAACGCCGCGGTCCTGCACGCGATCGCCCGCCCCGGCGACACCCTGCTCGGCCTCTCGCTCGACCAGGGCGGCCACCTCACGCACGGCATGAAGATCAACTTCTCCGGCCGCCTGTACGACATCGTGGCCTACGGGGTCGACGCCGAGACCTCGACGATCGACATGGACGAGGTCCGCCGCCTCGCCATCGAGCACAAGCCCAAGGTCATCATCGCCGGGTGGTCCGCCTACCCCCGGACGATGGACTTCGCCGCGTTCCGTGCCATCGCCGACGAGGTGGGCGCGATCCTCTGGGTCGACATGGCGCACTTCGCCGGCCTCGTCGCCGCCGGCCTGCACCCCAACCCGGTGCCGCACGCGCACGTCGTGTCCTCCACCGTGCACAAGACCATCGGCGGCCCCCGCTCGGGCTTCATCCTCACCAACGACGCCGACCTCGCCAAGAAGATCAACACCGCGGTCTTCCCCGGCCAGCAGGGTGGTCCGCTCATGCACGTGATCGCGGCGAAGGCGACCGCCTTCAAGCTCGCCGGCACGCCGGAGTTCAAGGAGCGCCAGGAGCGTGTGCTGCGCGGGGCGAAGCTCATCGCCGAGCGCCTGTCGCAGCAGGACGTGAAGGACGCCGGCATCGCCGTGCGCTCGGGCGGCACGGACGTGCACCTCGTGCTCGTCGACCTCCGCGACGCCGAGATCGACGGCAAGCAGGCGGAGGACCTCCTGCACGACATCCACATCACCGTGAACCGCAACGCCGTGCCGAACGACCCGCGTCCGCCGATGGTGACCTCGGGCCTGCGGATCGGCACGCCCGCGCTCGCGACCCGCGGCTTCGGCGACGCCGAGTTCACCGAGGTGGCCGACATCATCGCCCTCGCGCTGCTCCCCGGTGCCGACATCGAGGCGCTCCGCGCCCGCGTGGACGCGCTCGCCGCGGCCTTCCCGCTCTACCCGGACCTGCAGCAGTGACCGCGGTCGTCCTCGACGGCAAGGCGGCGGCGGCCGAGATCCGCGCCGAGCTGACGGAGCGGGTCGCCGCGCTGAAGGAGAAGGGCGTCACCCCCGGGATCGCCACGGTGCTGGTGGGAGCCGACCCCGCCTCGCAGCTCTACGTGGGCATGAAGCACCGGCAGTCCGAGGCGATCGGGATGAACTCGATCCAGCGCGAGCTGCCGGCTGACGCCACCCAGGCCGACGTCGAGGCGCTGATCGACGAGCTCAACGCCGATCCCGCCTGCCACGGGTACATCGTGCAGCTGCCGCTGCCGAAGCACCTCGACACCGACGCGATCCTGGAGCGGATCGATCCGGCGAAGGACGCGGACGGGCTGCACCCGACCAACCTCGGGCGCCTCGTCCTCAACGTCAACGCGCCGATCCACACGCCGCTGCCGTGCACCCCGCGCGGTGTCATCGAGCTGCTGCTGCGCAACGACTACGACCTCACGGGCAAGCACGTCGTGGTCGTCGGTCGCGGTGTCACGATCGGGCGGTCGATCGGGCTGCTGCTGACCCGTCGCGACCTCAACGCCACGGTCACGCTGACGCACACCGGCACGGTCGACATGCCGCGTTACCTCCGCGAGGCCGACGTGATCGTGGCGGCGGCGGGGGTCAAGCACCTCATCCGCGCCGAGGACGTCAAGCCCGGAGCCGCGGTGCTGGACGTGGGGGTCACCCGCGAGACCGATCCGGAGACCGGGAAGAACCTCGTCTTCGGCGACGTCGCTCCCGAGGTCGCCGAGGTCGCCGGGTACCTGTCGCCGAACCCGGGAGGGGTGGGGCCGATGACCGTCGCCCTGCTCATGACCAACGTCGTCGAGGCGGCCGAGCGGACGGTCTGACCTCCGCACCGCGTCGCAGATTCACGCGAACGCCGCAGGGATCCCGGGGATCTCTGCGGCGTTCGTGCGATTCTGCGGACTCAGCCCTGGCCGTGCAGCGAGCTCTCCACGCCGCTGATCCGGGCCTGCTCGTCGAAGCGGATCGTCGCGGTGCCCGAGGCATCCGTCACCGTGGCGCCGGAGAAGGACTCGTCCGTCCAGGTGAGGGTCCAGCCGGCGAGACGCGCGAGGTCCCAGACCGCCGTGCGGGCGTCGGGGAGGGGCGTCTGCGCGAGGGTGCGGGGCAGGGCCACCACCGTGTCGGCGACCGTGAGCGGGGCGAGCGGGGCGTCGAGCAGGAACACCGCGCGGGTGCCGCCGTCGACGGGGGCCGAGTAGTAGGGGGAGCGCCCGGTGAGCTCCACCGCCACGCCGCCGATCGTGTGCGCCGCGCGGGCGATCCACTCCGCATCGCCCGAGGCATCGGCCGGGAACGGGACCTCGGGGGCGGTGAGCTCGGCGATCCCGTGCTGCTCGCCGTACGCGCGGAGCTGCGCCGCGACACCCTGGGGGTCGCCCTGGGGGTGCGCCCATGCCCACAGCAGCGAGCGCGGGCCGGGGGCGATCGTGGCGATGAGGTGCGCGCGGGTCACGAGCTGCCGGGTCGGGTCGTCGTTCGCGGTGAAGGTCAGCGTTCCCGCCGCGAGGTCGGCGTCCCACCGGTGCTCGCCGAGCGCATCGGCGGCCGCGGAGAGGGCGTCCTGGCGGAGCGCGGTGAAGAGGGCGGCACGGTCGGCGAGGGGCTGCAGCGGGGGGAAGGTCATGCCCACAGTCTCCCCGGGATTGCTATGAATCCGCCACTCCCGCGCGCTCCGCGACGGCCGCCGCGGGCCGCCCCATCCGCCACACCGTGGGGACGAGCAGCGTCACCAGAGCGATCGCCGCATAGAGGACCGCGGAGGTGGTGAGCACGGTGGCCGGCTCCGCGTGCGTGATGAGCCAGCCGTACACGAGCGTGCCGATGGGCATCACGACGAAGCTGCCGAGCATGTCGTAGCTCGCGACCCGCGAGAGCTTCTCCCCGGGGATGTTCTCCATCATCGCGAGGTTCCAGCCGGTCGCGAAGACCTCGGCTCCGGCCCCGGCGACGAACGCGGCCATCGCGAGCAGGACCACGGCCGGGTGCAGGCCGAGGAGGGTGAGGGGCAGGGCGAACGCCGCCATCCCGATCATCCCGTAGCGCAGGGGCCGGCGGAGCGGGAACCACATCAGCAGCAGGGTCATCACCAGGACTCCTGCGCCCTCCGCGCTCACGACCCACCCCCAGCCGGAGATGCCGAGGCGATCGTCGTTCTTCGCGATGTACGGGCCGACGACGCCCCAGGCGCCCACGTGGATCGCGTTCATGATCATGAAGGCCAGCACGATGGTCCACAGCCAGGAGCGGCTCCAGAACTCGTGCCACCCCACCCGGAGGTCGTGGAACATCGTGGTGCCGCCGGAGGCCGCGGGCGGCGGGAGCTTCACGAGCGCGAGGACCGGGATCGCGAGCAGCCACCCCGCCGCCTGCACGACCATGGCCCACGCGGGTCCTGCGGTGGCGACCAGGACGCCCGCGACGACCGGTCCGCCGATCGTGACGGCCGAGCGGACGAACGACAGCATCGCGTTCGCCTGCTGGAGGTGCGCGGGGGTGGTCAGCTGCGGGATGATGCCCTGCATCGCGGGGAGCACGAACGCGGACGAGGCGCCGTTGATCGCGGAGAGCACGGCGAGGAGCGGGACCGTGGCCGTGCCGGTGAACAGGAGAGCCGCCATCGCTCCGACCGACAGGATGTCCACGACGTAGCAGGACTGGATGATGAGAGCGCGGGGGAGGCGGTCGGCGACGACGCCCCCGAACAGGACGAACACGATGTTGCTGATCGTGAAGGCGGCCAGCACGATCGAGAGCGACCGGGCGTCGTTGTCGATCTCGAGCACCGCGAAGGCCAGGGCGATGGCCGACATCGAGCCCGTGACGAGCGTCAGGGTGCGCGCGAGGAAGAACCACCGGAATTTGCGGTCCTGCATCGCCGCCAGTCTGTGCACCGGCTCATCCTTCCCGGCCGCTTCGAATCGCGCAAATGGCCCCATTCCGGCCGCGGATGGAGCCAGGTGCGCGACTCGAAGTCAGTAGCTGGGGCGGCCGGAGGCGTCGGAGCGGGGGAGGAAGCGGGCGGCGAGGGCCTCGGAGGCACGGGCGAGGAGGGCGACGTCGGCGCCCACGGCCACGAAGTCCGCACCCGCCGCGAGATACGCGTCGGCGGCGGAGGGATCGAAGGCGTTCACGCCCACGGGCTTCCCGGCACCGTGCACCGCGGCGAACACCGACTCCACAGCGGCGACCACGTCCGGATGCGTCTGCTGTCCGAGCAGGCCCATCGACGCGGACAGGTCGGAGGGGCCGACGAACACCGCGTCCACCCCGTCGACCGCGGCGATGTCGGCGGCGGCCCCGACCCCCGCGGCCGTCTCGATCTGCACCGTGAGCGACACGTGCTGCGCCGACTCCTGCAGGTAGCGGTCGACGCGGTTCCAGCGGGCGCTGCGGGCGAGGGCGCTGCCGACGCCGCGGACGCCCTCGGGGGGATAACGGGTCGCGGCCACGGCAGCCCTGACCTCGTCGGCGGACGACACCATCGGCACGATGAGGTTCTGCGCGCCGAGGTCGAGCACCTGCTTGATCGCGACCGCATCGTTGAAGGGCACCCGGACGAGCGGGGCGACCGGATAGGCCGCGACCGCCTGGAGCTGGGTCAGCACGGACTCGAGCGTGTTCGCCGAGTGCTCCATGTCGATGAGCAGCCAGTCCAGCCCGGAGCCCGCGGCGACCTCGGCGAGCAGCGGGCTCCCGGAGCACACCCACATCCCCACGAAGGGACGATCGGACGCGGCGAGCTGCGCGCGGAAGGACGGGTCTAGACGAAGCGGCATGTGATGGTCCCCATCGGTCCGTAGTCGCACAGCACCTCGTCGCCGCGCGACACCCACATCGGGCGTGTGAACGATCCTGCCAGGATGATCTCGCCCGCCTCCAGACGCGCGCCGTGCTGATGGAACTTGTTCGCGAGCCACGCGACCCCGGTGGCCGGATGCCCGAGCACGCCGGCGGCGACACCGGTCTCCTCGATCTCCCCGTTGCGGGACAGCACGCCGGGCACCCACCGCAGGTCGATCTCGTCCGGGCGCTTGCGCACCGTCCCCAGCACCATCGCCCCGTACGCGGCGTTGTCGCTGATGGTGTCGACGATCGTGCGGCCCTCGAGCTCGATGTGCGAGTTCAGCACCTCGAGGGCCGGCACGGCGTAGTCGATCGCGGCGAGGGCGTCCTCCAGTGTGCAGTCGGGGCCCTCCAGCGGTTCCTTGAGCACGAACGCCAGCTCGACCTCGATGCGGACGTTGGAGAAGTGATCCGTGGGGATCTCCGCGCCCGACTCGTACACGGTGTCGTCGAACATGACGCCGTAGTCGGGCTCGGTGATCCCCGTCGCCTGCTGCATGGCCTTCGACGTCAGGCCGATCTTGCGCCCGACCAGCCGGCGGCCCGCCGCGACCTGCGAATCCCGCCACACGCCCTGGATGGCGTAGGAGTCCTCCACGGTCGCCTCCGGGTACCGCGCGGTGATGCGCGGGATCACCCCGTGCGTGCGGTCGGCTTCCGCGAGCTCCGCGGCGATCTGCGCGATGGTCTCCTCAGGCAGCATGAGCGTCTCCTAGAGCTGGTGGCCGAGCTTGTACTCGCCCTGCTTGTACTCGGGCATCGAGGTCTCGCCCTCGTCCGCGCGGGTGTAGGAGAAGCCGTCGGCGCCGATCGTCACGGCCATCTCGCTGGAGTCCGTGCGGGCGACGACGGGCTGCGGGTTGCCGTCGAGGTCGAGCACGAGCGAGGCGTCGGTGTACCAGGAGGGCACCACCGGGGTGCCCCACCAGTCGCGGCGCTGGTTGTCGTGCACGTCCCACGTGACGACCGGGTTGTCCGGGTCGCCGGTGTAGTAGTCCTGCGTGTAGATCTCGACGCGGTGGCCGTCCGGGTCGCGCAGGTAGAGGTAGAACGCGTTGGAGACGCCGTGCCGGCCGGGGCCGCGCTCGATGGCGTCGGAGCGGCGCAGCGCCCCGAGCTTGTCGCAGATCGCGAGGATGTTGTGCTTCTCGTGCGTCGCGAAGGCGACGTGGTGCATGCGCGGACCGTCGCCGCCCGTCGCCGCGGTGTCGTGCACGGTGGGCTTGCGGCGCATCCACGCGGCGTACACGGTGCCCTCGTCGTCCTGGATGTCCTCCGTCACGCGGAAGCCGAGGTCCTGGTAGTGGCGCACCGCGCGCGGCACGTCGGGGGTGACCTGGTTGAAGTGGTCGAGGCGCACGAGCTCGCCGGGGGTGTGCAGGTCGTACCGCCAGGACAGGCGCTCCACGTGCTCGGTGGCGTAGAAGAACTCGTACGGGAAGCCCAGCGGGTCGACGACGCGCACGGAGTCGCCGATGCCCTTCACGAAGCCGTTCTCCTGACGACGGACGTCGCAGCCGAGCTCGGTGTAGAACTCCACGGCGCGGTCGAGGTCCTCCGCGGCGCGCACCCGGTATGAGAACGCGGCGACCGCGGCGATGGGCCCCTGACGCAGCACGAGGTTGTGGTGGATGAACTCCTCGGTCGAGCGCAGGTAGATCGCCTCGTCGTCCTCCTCGGTCACGTACAGGCCCAGGATGTCGACGTAGAACTGCCGCGAGGCGGCCAGGTCGGTCACGACGAGCTCCATGTACGCGCAGCGCAGGATGTCCGGCGGCGTGCTCTTCGGCGTCGCGACGGGGTTGTCGCTCTGGATCGGGGCCTCCTGGCTCACGTAGTAGCCGGAGGAGGTGAGGGTCTTGGCGGTCTTGTCGGTCATGTCAGCGTCCTTGCTTGTGTCCGGCGGGCGTCAGTTCTTGCCGAACGTCGGGTTGTGCGGGGTCGAGGCGAGCGTGATGTGCACGCTCTGCTGGTCGGTGTAGAAGTCGATGGAGCGGTAGCCGCCCTCGTGGCCCAGGCCCGACGCCTTCACGCCGCCGAACGGCGTGCGCAGGTCGCGGACGTTGTTGCTGTTCAGCCACACCATGCCGGCCTCGACGGACTGCGCGAACGTGTGGGCGCGCTTGAGGTCGTTCGTCCAGATGTAGGCCGCGAGGCCGTACTTCGTGTTGTTCGCGAGCGCCAGCGCCTCCTCGTCGGAGTCGAACGGGGTGATCGCGACGACCGGGCCGAAGATCTCCTCCTGGAAGATGCGGGCGTCGGGGGCCACGTCGGCGAACACCGTCGGGGCGACGAAGTTCCCCTCTTCGAAGCCCTCGGGACGACCGCCGCCGGCGACCAGACGGCCCTCGGTCTTGCCGATTTCGACGTAGGACATCACCTTGTCGTAGTGCTCGGGGTGCACGAGAGCGCCGACCTCGGTCTCGGGGTCGTGCGGGTAGCCGACCTTGACGCGCTGCGCCTGCGCGGCGTAGCGCTCCACGAACTCCTCGTAGATCGAGCGCTCCACGATGATGCGGGACCCGGCGGTGCAGCGCTCGCCGTTGAGGGAGAAGACGCCGAAGATGGTGGCGTCGACGGCGGCCTCCAGGTCGGCGTCCGCGAAGACCACGGCGGGCGACTTGCCGCCGAGCTCCATCGACAGGCCCTTGAGGAACGGCGCGGCGTTGCCGAAGATGATCTGCCCCGTGCGGCTCTCGCCGGTGAAGGAGATGAGCGGCACGTCGGGGTGCTTCACCAGCGCGTCGCCGGCGTCTTCGCCGAGGCCGTTGACGAGGTTGAAGACGCCCTGCGGCAGGCCCGCCTCCTCGAAGATGCCCGCCCACAGCGAGGCGGAGAGGGGCGTGAACTCGGCAGGCTTGAGGACGACCGTGTTGCCGGTGGCGAGCGCGGGGCCGAGCTTCCAGGACTCGAGCATGAACGGCGTGTTCCACGGGGTGATGAGCCCGGCGACGCCGATCGGCTTGCGGTTGACGTAGTTCATCTGCTTGCCCGGCACCTTGAAGGCGTCGTCGGCCTGGGCGACGATCAGGTCGGCGAAGAAGCGGAAGTTCTCGGCGGCGCGGCGGGCCTGACCGAGGGCCTGCGTGATCGGCAGGCCGGAGTCGTACGACTCCAGCTCCGCGAGCCGGGCGTCCCGCGACTCCACGATGTCGGCGATCCTGTGCAGCACGCGCGAGCGCTCACGCGGGAGCATCCGCGGCCAGGGACCTTCGTCGAAGGCGCGCTTGGCGGCGGCGACGGCCCGCTCGATGTCGGCCTTCTTGCCGGCGGCGGCCGTCGTGTAGGTCTGGTTCGTCACCGGATCGAGCACGTCGAACGTGTCGCCGTCGATCGAGTCGACGAAGGCGCCGTCGATGTAGTGCTGGATGTGGTCGGGCAGGTCGGCGGGGATGCGGGAGTCGGTCATGATGCTTCTCCTTCGGCGGGGACGGAACGGGTGTGCAGGGCGTCGAGGAACGCGTCCCTCGTGCGCCACCGGTGGTTGCGGGCGGCGAGCTCGATCTCCAGCGGCTCGGCGCCGTCGCGGATCAGCTCGAGGATCTGGGTGTGCTCGTCGACCGAGTGGTGGGCGCGGCCGGGCACGTAGGCGAAGGTCGAGTCGCGGATGCCGGACAGCCGGGCCCAGCCGCGGTGCACGAGGTCGAGCAGGTGCGGGTTGGGGCACGGCTCGAACAGCACGGAGTGGAACTGCCGGTTGAGCTCGGTGAACGTGTGCGGGTCGAAGTGGTCGAGCAGGCGGCTCATGCGCTCGTTGACCTCGGCGGCCTGCGCGAGCGCGTCCGCGTCGAGCAGGGGAGCGGACAGCGCGGTGGCCGCCCCTTCGACGAGTCCGAGCGTCTGCATCGTGTGGGCGTACTCGCCCTCGTCCACGAGGGTCACGCGGGCGCCGACGTTGCGCTCGAAGGTCACGAGCCCCTCGGCCTCCAGGCGGCGGATCGCCTCGCGCACCGGGACCACGCTCATCCCCAGCTCCTCGGCGATCGGACCGAGGACCAGGCGGTAGCCAGGGCCGTAGGTGTGCGCCGAGATGCGCGCGCGGATCCAGGCGTACGCCTGCTCCGACTTGCTGGCGCTCTCGACCGTGCTCACTTCCGCTCCGCTCCGGTGCCGGTCGCCTGCTCGTAGCGGGCGCGCCATTCGGCGTTCATCGGGAAGAGGCCGTCGACCGGGTGCCCGGCGGCGACCTGCTCGGCGATCCAGGCGTCCTCGATCTCCTGGGCCACGGCGTCGGCGGCGACCTCGGCGGCGAGAGCCGGCGGGATCACGATCACGCCGTCGCTGTCGCCGACGATGATGTCGCCGGGCTGCACGGTGGCGCCGCCGCACGAGATCGTCACGTCGACGTCCCACGGCACGTGCTTGCGGCCGAGCACCGAGGGGTGCGCACCCTGCGAGAAGACGGGAAGCCCGATCTCGGCGACGGCCTGGAAGTCGCGGACACCGCCGTCGGTGACCACGCCCGCCGCGCCGCGGGTCTGCGCGCGCAGGGCGAGGATGTCGCCGAGCGTGCCGGTGGTCGCGTCGCCGCGGGCCTCGATGACGATGACCTCGCCTTCGGCGACCGCGTCGAACGCGCGCTTCTGGGCGTTGTACCCGCCGCCGTGACTGCGGAACAGGTCTTCGCGGAACGGCACGAAGCGGAGGGTCTTGGCGGTGCCGACGATCTTCGTATCCGGGAGGTTGGCGGAGACGCCGTCGATGAAGCAGGAGTGGTGTCCGCGCTTGCGCAGCTGGGCCGAGAGGCCGGCGGTGGGGGCTTCGAGGAGCTGGGCGCGGAGCTCGGGGGTGAGCGTGGGCGCGGTGTCCTCGGCGGGCAGGCCGGCGAGCTCGCGGGAGCCCCAGGCCTCGGTGCGCTGGAGGTCGTCCACCGCGGGGAGCGAGCCGAGGTCGCCGTCGAAGGGGACATCCCCCTGCGTGACCGTCGTGACCAGGCGGCCGGACGTGGGGGCGCCGGGGGCGTCCGGGGCGTCGACCTCGATCTCGACCACGTCGCCGGGGACGATGACCGACGAGCCCGCGGGGGTGCCCGTGAGGATCACGTCGCCGGTCTCCAGCGTGAAGTGCTGGGAGAGGTCGGCGACGAGCTGGGCCAGCGGGAAGATGAGGCCGGCGGTGGTGTCGTCCTGGCGGAGCTCGCCGTTCACCCAGGCGCGCACGCGGAGGGCCGCCGGGTCGACCGTGCGGGCGTCGATCAGCTCCGGACCGAGCGGGGTGTACCCGTCGCCGCCCTTGGAGCGGACGTTGGAACCCTTGTCGTTGGCGCGCAGATCGTAGAGACCGAGATCGTTCGAGGCGGTCACCCACTGCACGTGGTCCCAGGCGTCGGCGAGGGCGACCCGGCGGGCCGGGGCGCCGATGATCAGCGCGATCTCCCCTTCGAACGCGAGCAGCTCGGTGCCGGCGGGACGCTCGACGGTGCCGCCGGAGACCCCGACCGAACTGGCCGGCTTGAAGAAATAGGAGGGGTGGGCGGGGCGTCGACCGCGCTGGTCGGCCCGCGAGGCGTAGCTCAGGTGGATCGCGATGATCTTCCCCGGGCGGGCGATGGTGTCCGTCACGGATGCGCCTCCTCGCGCTCGTCAGGACGCATTGTGCGTCGTATCCGAAATCATATATCATCGTCTCACCCCTCGGCAAGCGGATCGGATTCACGTCCGGGCGCGCCGTGACAACGCGGTCACAAGCACAAAGGAGACACCCCATGAGCGGGCAGTCACAGGGTGGGTTCACGCCCACCGGAACCATCGCGACGGCGGCCGACCGGCGTCGTGTCGTCTTCGCCACCGTCGTCGGGACCACCGTCGAGTGGTACGACTTCTTCATCTATGCCACGGCGGTCGGGCTGGTCTTCGGACAGCTCTTCTTCGCGCCGCTCGGCGCCAACAGCGCTCTCGTCGGCTTCGCCACGGTCGGTGTGAGCTTCCTCTTCCGGCCCCTCGGCGCGTTCCTCGCCGGCCACTACGGCGACAAGCTCGGCCGCAAGGCCGTGCTGATGTGGACGCTGATCCTCATGGGGGCCGCGACCGCCCTGATCGGTCTGCTCCCCACGTACGAGACCATCGGCGTGATGGCGCCGATCCTCCTCGTGCTGCTGCGCATCGTGCAGGGCATCTCGGCCGGCGGCGAGTGGGGCGGCGCGGTGCTGATGGCCGTCGAGCACGCCCCGCGCAAGAAGCGCGGCATCTTCGGCGCCTCCCCGCAGATCGGCGTGCCGCTCGGCCTGCTGCTCGCGTCGGGCGTCATGGCGCTGATGACCGCGATCGCTCCGGGGGACCAGTTCCTCGCCTGGGGCTGGCGCGTGCCGTTCCTGCTGAGCGTCGTGCTGATCCTCGTCGGCTACTACGTCCGCCGTCGCGTGGAGGAGAGCCCGGTGTTCGCCGAGCTCGCCGAGCGCAAGGAGAAGGCGAAGATGCCGATCGTGCAGCTCTTCCGCAAGCACCTGCTGCTCGTCATCATCGCCGCCCTCGTCTTCGCCGGGAACAACGCCGTGGGCTACATGACCACCGGCGGCTACATCCAGGGCTATGCCACGAACCCCGAGGGGCCCATCGGCCTCGAGCGCGGGCCCGTGCTGTGGGCGGTCACCGGATCGGCCGTCACCTGGCTGCTCACCACGCTGCTGGCCGGCTGGGTGTCCGACCGCATCGGGCGTCGCACGACCTACCTCATCGGCTGGGTGCTCCAGCTCGTCGGCGTGGTCACGCTGTTCCCGCTCGTCAACACCGGCGAGGTGGGGCTGCTGTTCGCCGGTCTCGCGATCCTCACGATCGGCCTGGGCTTCACCTACGGGCCGCAGGCGGCGCTGTACACCGAGCTGTTCCCCGCGAGCATCCGGTTCTCCGGCGTCTCCATCTCGTACGCGATCGGCGCGATCGCCGGTGGCGCCTTCGCGCCCACGATCGCTACGTTCATCGTCGATCAGACCGGCTCCACCGAGGCGGTCACCTGGTACCTCGCGGGCATGACCCTCCTCGGCCTCGTCGCCACGCTCCTGCTGCGCGACCGCTCGGGCATCCCGCTCGGTCCGGACCACGAGGAGGAGCAGTCCGTCAGCCCGATCCGCGGGCTCGCGAAGGTCTGACCTCCCTGCCACGAGAGCGCACGTCCCTGAGGGGCGTGCGCTCTCGTGCGTTCCGGCTCAGCCCTCGAGGGCCTCGCGGATGAGGTCGGCGGAGCGCCGGAGGCGCGCGGCGATCTCCCCGTCGTCCAGGTCGGTCGCGACGTGCACGACCGCGATCGCGGCGGGACGCTGGCCGCGCAGACGCAGCGGGACCGCGACGGACTGGACCGTGGGGATGACCTCGTCGTGGCTCGTGGCGTAGCCGCGCGCGGCGGCGCTGTCGACGTCGGCGCGCAGGGCGGGGGAGATGGCGACGGGAACCTCCGCGCCGTCGAGCTGCGCGAGGATCGCCTTCCCTGGGGCGCCGACCGTGACGGAGTGCCGCGCGCCGGGCCGCTGGGCGACGCTGGCGACGGCCTGCCGCGGCTCGACGCTGGCGAGGGTGATGCACTCGGCCCCGTCCAGGACGGCGAGGAAGCAGGTCATGCCGAGCTCGTTCGCGATGGCGGTGAGCTCCGGCAGGGCCTCGGCCTGGAGGTCGTGGGCGACACCGGCGGCGAGGGCGGCCATGCGAGCGCCGAGGCTCACGGCGCCGCTCGCGTCGCGGGTGACGAGACCGTGATCCTCGAGGGTGCGGAGAAGCCGGTAGGCGATGGAGCGATGCACCTCGAGGCGTCCGGCGATGTCGTCGATGGTCAGCGCACCGCGGGCGTCGGCGAGCACCTCGAGGATGCGGATGCCGCGGCTCAGCGTCTGCGAGGCGGGGGCGGCGGGGCGCTCGGACATGGCTCTCCTTGCGATGCGCGAGGCACCGGTCTAGGCTGTGTTCAATAGTAGAACACTGTGTTCGAATATAGAACACAGTGTTCCTGGACGCAACACCCGACGAAGACGTCCGGAAGGAATCGACGACGATGCAGTTCCACCACCACGGCTATGTGTCCGGAGACCCGCGCGTGCAGGACGCCGCCGGCACCGGGATCGACCGCCCCGCCGCCCTGCCCGACGAGGTCGACGTCCTCATCGTCGGCTCCGGGCCCGCGGGCATGCTGCTCGCGGCACAGATGTCGCAGTACCCCGACATCACGACCCGCATCATCGAGAAGCGCGAGGGCCGCCTCGTCCTCGGACAGGCCGACGGCATCCAGCCCCGCAGCGTGGAGACCTTCCAGGCCTTCGGCTTCGCCGAGCGCATCATCGCCGAGGCCTACAACATCGGCTGGATGAACTTCTGGGGCCCCGACCCCGAGCACCCCGATCAGATCGTGCGGACCACCCGCACCGCCGACTACGCCTACGACATCTGCGAGTTCCCGCACCTCATCGTCAACCAGGCCCGCGTGCTGGACTACTTCGCCGAAGCGGCGGCCGACGGCCCCGGACGGATCGTGCCGGACTACGGCGTCGAATTCCTCGGGCTCACCGTGCATGAGGAGGGCGAGTACCCGGTCGAGGTGCGCGTCCGCCATGTCGGCGAAGCCGACGAACGCGTCGTCCGGGCGAAGTACGTGGTGGGCTGCGACGGCGCCCGGAGCGGCGTGCGTCAGGCGATCGGACGCACGCACGTCGGCGCGAGCGCCGCGCACGCCTGGGGCGTCATGGACGTGCTCGTCAACACCGACTTCCCGGACTGGCGCACCAAGTGCGCGATCAACTCGAAGGCGGGCAACATCCTGCACATCCCGCGGGAGGGCGGCTACCTCAGCCGCATGTACATCGACCTCGGCGAGGTCGCGGCGGACGACGACCACCGCGTGCGCCAGACGCCCATCGAGGAGATCATCCGGCGCGCCAATGCGATCCTCCACCCCTACACGCTCGATGTGAAGCAGGTCGCCTGGCACAGCGTCTACGAGGTCGGCCACCGTGTGACCGACGGCTTCGACGACGTCGACCCCGGCGTCGACCGCAGCCCGCGCGTCTTCCTCACCGGCGACGCCTGCCACACCCACAGCGCCAAGGCCGGCCAGGGCATGAACGTGTCGATGCAGGACGGGTTCAACCTCGGCTGGAAGCTCGGTTCCGTGCTGAGCGGCCGTGCGCCCGAGTCGCTGCTGGCCACGTACGGCGCCGAGCGTCGTCCCGTCGCGCAGCAGCTCATCGACTTCGACCGCGAGTGGTCCAGCCTCATGGCGCGCAAGCCCGAGGAGATCTCCGACCCGAACGAGCTGGCCACGTACTACCTGGCGACGGCCGAGTTCCCGTCCGGGTTCATGACCCAGTACACGTCCTCCATGATCACCGGCACGGACGCCCACCAGGCGCTCGCCGTCGGGTACCCGCTGGGCAAGCGCTTCAAGTCGGCGGAGGTCGTGCGGGTCGGGGACGGCAACGTCGTCCACCTCGGACACCACGCGAAGGCCGACGGCCGGTGGCGGGTCTACGCGTTCGGCGACCGGACCGGCGAAGCGCTCGCCGCGTGGGCGGAGATGGCGGCGCCCGTGTTCGCACGGTTCACCCCGGCGGACGCCGACGCCGACGCCGTGTTCGACGTGAAGGCCGTGTATCAGCAGCCCTTCGAGGAGGTCGAAGTCACGACGACGCCCGAGCTCTTCCAGCCGAAGACCGGCCCGCTCGGACTCACCGACTGGGAGAAGGTCTACGCGGCCGGCCCGAGCAAGTGGTGCGGCACGGACATCTTCGAGGCGCGGGAGCTGTCCCGTGACGGCGTCGTGATCGTCGTGCGCCCGGACCAGTACGTCGCCGCGATCCTCCCGCTGGACGGGGTGGACGGCGTGGACGAGCTGGCGGGCTTCCTGGACGGGGCGCTGCTTCCCGCGCGCTGAACCTCGGCATGACACGTGTCATGCCGAGGAGATGACACCGCCCTCCGGACGGCCGCGCGCTCCGGCGCGAGGCTGGAGGCATGAACGAGACATCCGTGCAGGAGGCGGCACCGCGCGTCGCGTCGTCCTCCGCGTCCCCCGCCGTCGATGACAGACCCGTGGCGCTGGAGCTGATCGACGTGCGCAAGCACTTCGGCACCGGCGAGCGCCGCGTGCCGGCCGTCGACGGTGTCGACCTCTCCATCCGGCGCGGCGAGGTGGTCGCCCTGCTCGGCCCCAACGGCGCGGGCAAGACCACCACGCTCGACATGCTCCTCGGGCTCACCGCCCCCAGCAGCGGGACCGTGCGCGTGCTCGGGGCGGCTCCGGAACGGGCCACCGCGAACGGGGCCATCGGAGCCGTGCTGCAGACCGGGGGCCTGCTCGGCGACCTCACCGTCGGCGAGACCGTGCGGCTGATCGCCTCGCTGTACGGGCGGGAAGCCCTCGCACGCGTGCCGGAGGTGATGCGCCGTGCCGACCTCGCCGGTCTCGCGCGCCGCCGGGTGTCCAAGTGCTCGGGCGGCGAGCAGCAGCGCGTGAAGTTCGCGCTCGCGATGATCTCCGATCCCGACATCCTCGTGCTCGACGAGCCGACCGCCGGTATGGACGTCACCGCGCGGCGCCACTTCTGGGACGTGATGCGTGCCGACGCGGACGCGGGGCGCACGATCGTGTTCGCCACGCACTATCTGGAGGAGGCGGAGCAGTTCGCCCGCCGCACGGTGGTCATGCATCGGGGCACCGTTGTCGCGGACGCGCCCACCGCCCTGCTCCGTGCGAGCCTGGGCGAGCGTACGGTCTCGGCCACCGTGCCCGACGTGTCGGACGCGCTGGTCGCCGCCCTGACCGCCGCGGAGGGCGTGACCGGTGTGCGCATCGACGGGGACCGCCTCAGCCTCCGCGCCACCGACTCCGACGCCGCCGCCCGCCTGCTGCTCGATGGGGGAGCGCACGACCTGGAGATCGCCGCCCCCACGCTCGAGACCGCCTTCACCGCCCTCACGGAGGACTGACATGACCACGACCGTCTCGCCCACCATGCTGCGCATCGAGGGGCTGCGCCAATTGCGCAACCCCTACACGCTCGCCTTCACCCTCGCCATGCCCGTGGCCATGTACCTGCTCTTCGGTGCGGGCATGGGGTACGGCACGCTCTCCGCCGGCAACGGCAACGTCTCCTTCTCCGTGATGGTCTCGATGGCGGCCTACGGCACCGCGGTGGCGATGAGCTCGCTCACCTCGCTCGCGGCCACCGAGGCCAAGCAGGGGTGGGGAAGGCAGCTCGCGATGACGCCGCTGACGACCACCGGCTACGCCCTGACGAAGCTGCTCACCGCCGTGTCGTTCGCCGCGCTCGCGCTCGTCGCGGTGTTCGTCGCCGGGCTGCTCACCGGGGCGGAGGCGGACGGCGCCTGGCGCTGGGTCGTGACCGCCGCCCTCATCCTCGGCATCGGCCTCATGTTCGGCCTCTACGGGCTCGGGGTCGGCCTGTTCTTCGGCTCCGACTCCGCCGCCGCGCTCGCGTCCATCTCGATGACCTTCTTCGCCTTCTTCGGCAACGTGTTCATGCCGCTCGACGGCGTCATGCTCGACATCGCCCGATTCACCCCGTTGTACGGCTTCGTCGCCCTGAGTCGGTGGCCGCTGACGGAGGGCGTGCTGACGACGGGGCAGACGGATGAGCTGTGGATGCTGCTCCTCAACGTCGCGGTCTGGCTCGTCGTCTTCGCGGTGCTGGTGACGGTGGGCGTGCGGCGCTCGCGGTCACGACGGTGAGCGCCCCGGCGCGACAGTAGGTTGGACGGATGACGATGCAGGAGGGCCGGGAGGCGGACGCCCGATCCGGGACGGGCAAGGACCCCTGGGCGCGGTTCGGCTGGCTGATGGCGGTCGTCTGGCTCGTGTTCCTGATCTATCCGGTCCTCGCGCTGCTCGCCTCCGCCGCTCCGCCGGCGTGGGTCGTCACGGGGTGGGTGGCGCTGGTCGCGTTCATCGTCCTCTATGTGACGGGGTTCATGCACGGCATGCGCGGCGGAGGCGGCCTCGGTCGCACCCCCTCGCGGCGACAGTGGATCACGTTCGCCGCGCTCATCGCCTGCGCGCTGGTCACGATCCCGGCCGTGGGCGGGTCGGCGCTGAGCTTCCTGCCGTTCATCATGTCGTTCGCCTCGTACGGACTGACCCGTGCCTGGCACTGGATCACCACCATCGCCGCGCTCGTGGTGGCGGCCGGCTGCGTGTTCCTCATCCCCGACAACCTCTCCTACCTGTCCGTCCTCGCGATCGTCGCCCTCCTCGGCGTCGTGAACACGGTCTCGACCTGGCTCATCGTGCGCTCGGCGGAGGCGGAGCGGCTGGGCAGGGAGCTGGCGACCAGCGAGGGGCGGGAGGCCGTGGCGCGCGACGTGCACGACCTCATCGGCCACTCGCTGACGGTCGTCGGACTCAAGGCCCAGCTCGTGCGGCGGCTGATGGACTCCGACCCGGAGCGCGCCAAGGCCGAGCTCGCCGACATCGAACGTCTGACCGCGGAGGCCATCGCCGGAGTGCGGCAGACCGTCGCGGGTGCGCGGGCGACGACCCTCGTCGAGCAGCTCGCGTCGACCGAGGATTCGCTGCGCGCCGCGGACATCGCGCTCGTCGTGGACGGGACCCCGGACGCCCTCTCGCCGGTCCAGGCGATCACGGCGAGCTGGATCCTCCGCGAGGCGACGACCAACACGCTGCGGCACTCCGGTGCCGCGGCCGTCCGTGTGCGCATCGCTCCGGGCGTGCTCACCGTGGAGGACGACGGTGTCGGGCCCGCGTCCGAGACCGGGCATCGCGAGGGCAACGGCATCCGGGGGATGCGGGAGCGCGCGGCGGCGGCCGGCGCCGGGTTCGCCGTGCGGCCCGGCGAGGCGGCGGGCACGCGGGTGGAGGTGACGTGGTGACGGCGGCCCCGACGGTTCCGATCCGGCTGCTCATCGCCGACGACCAGGCCCTCGTCCGCGGGGCGCTCGGGGCCCTGCTCGACCTGGAGCCGGATCTCGAGGTGCAGGGCCTGGCGGCGGACGGCGCGGAGGCGCTGCGCCTGGCGGAGGAGCTGCAGCCGGACGTGTGTCTGATGGACATCCAGATGCCGGGGGTGGACGGCGTCGAGGCGACGAAACGGATCCGCGCGGCCAGCCCGCAGACGCGCGTGCTCGTGGTGACCACGTTCGCGCGACCCGGGTACCTGCGCGCGGCGCTCGACGCCGGGGCGAGTGGGTTCGTGGTGAAGGACACCCCGGCCGAGGAGCTCGCCGCGGCCGTGCGCCGCGTGCACGCCGGACTCCGGGTGCTCGATCCGAAACTCGCCGAGGAGAGCCTGTTCGAGGGAGCCAACCCGCTGAGCGACCGGGAGCGGCAGGTGCTGCGGCTGGCCGCCGACGGACGATCCGCGGCGGCCATCGCGGCGGAGGTCTTCCTGTCGGCGGGCACCGTGCGCAACCACCTCTCCGCCGCGATCGGCAAGACCGGTGCCGAGAACCGGGCGCAGGCGGTGCGGATCGCGTCCGACAAGGGCTGGCTCTGACGCCTCTGGCGGGTGTCGGAGGCCGCGCGTACTGTGAGGGCCGACGGGTGACGGAGCCCGACAGGAGGAGTGCGTGATGGACTGGAAGATCGAACTCATCTTCGTGCCGGTCAGCGATGTCGACCGGGCGAAGGACTTCTACGTGAAGATCGGTTTCCACGCCGACCATGATCAGGTGCCGTACGAGGGCCTGCGCTTCGTGCAGATGACCCCGCCGGGATCGGCCTGCTCGATCGCCTTCGGCACGGGGCTTACCAGCGGCTTGGAGCCCGGGCAGCAGAACACCATCCAGGTGGTCGTCCCCGACGCCGACGAGGCTCTCGCGCACCTGCGGGGTCTCGGCGTGGAGGCGGAGGGCGTGGACGAGCAGGACTGGGGCCGTTTCGTGCGCTTCGACGACCCGGACGGCAACACCTGGACCCTGCAGGAGCTCCCGGACTACAGCGCCCAGGGGTGACGACGGTCCCCGGGCCGGGTCTGGGGATGGGGGCGTGTGCGGTTCGGGTTCGGGTTCGTCCCGGGTCTGGTTCGGGTTCGTCCCGGGTCTGGTTCGGTTCGGGGGGCTGGGGGTCGTGTGCGGTCACAGATGCACGACCTCGGGACGGATGCACGACCGGCGACAGTGTGTGGTCGTGCAGATGGAACGGGGTCGTGCATCTGTAGGCGGGCTCGGGACGCGGGTCCCCGTCGGGGCGGAGACGTACGACCTGGGGACGAGTGCACGACCCGGGTGACGGGTGCACGACCTGGGGACGAGTGCACGACCCGGGTGACGGGTGCACGACCTGGGGACGAGTGCACGACCCGGGTGACGGATGCACGACCGGGTGACGGATGCACGACCAGGGGACGAGTGCACGACCTGGGGTGAGTCGTGGTCGTGCACCCGCCACCGTGTCGTCCTCCTGTGCGTCCTGCCCACGTGTGCCGTCTGTCGCGCCCGGGCGGTCGATGTCTCGTCGGCCGCGACGGATGCACGACCGGGTGACGGATGCACGACCTCGGGCGGGTATCGGTCGTGCGGGCGGAACCGGGGCGTGCGGGCCGAACCGGGGACGCCCGCGCGGAACCGGGTCGGGCGGGTGTGCCTGAGCCCGGGGGAAGTACCGGAGTCGGGAGACGGGTGCACGACCGGGTGACGGATGCACGACGAGGGGTCAGGTGTGGTCGTGCGGGCGGAACCGGGTCGTGCAGGCGGTCCGGGATCAGGGAGGTCCGGGGGTCAGGGGAGGCGGGTGGCCCCGCCCGAGACGACGAGGCCGCCGGAGGCCGGGATCGCGACGCGGAGTTCGCTCGGGCGACCGACGTGGGCGCCCTGATGGATCCGGACGGTGTCGCCCGGATAGCCCTGGGCGCGGAGATAGGCGCCGACCGAAGCGGCCGCGGACCCCGTCGCGGGATCTTCGGTGATGCGCCCCACGGGGAAGAGGTTGCGGGCCTGGATCTCGGCCGGATCCTCGGCGTGCAGCACCGTCACCGTGCCGTGCCAGCCCTGCGCGCGCATGAGAGTGGCGACCTCGGCGGGGGAGAAGCGGAACTGGTGGAAGAGCTCCCGGTCGGCGACGAAGACGATCGGATGCCAGTTGCCCGCGAACGCCTCACGGACCGGGAAGCGCGGGTCGACATCGGCCGGCTCCATCCCCAGCAGCGCGAGGAGGCGGTCACGCACGACGTGGTCGAGGTCGCGGACCTCCGGCTCGACACTCGTGAACGACACCGTGACCCGGCCGTCCGCGTCCGCAAAGGACTCCATCGACACGTCTCCGGCCGCGGTCGCGAACACGACCGTCCCCGGACCCTGCCGCTCGGCGAGGGCCACCGCGGTCGCGACGGTCGCATGCCCGCAGAACGGCACCTCCGCAGCCGGCGACCAGTAGCGCACGCGGAAACGGGAGCCGTCCGCCGCGGCGTCCTGCACGAACGCGGTCTCCGAGTAGCCGACCTCGGCCGCGATCCGCTGCATGTCCGCCTCGTCGAGCCCGTCCGCGTCGAAGACGACCCCGGCGGGGTTGCCGCCGTCCGGCGTCGCGGCGAAGGCGCTGTAGCGCAGGACCTCAGGAGCATCCGTCATTCCGGGAGCCTATCGGCCCGCACAGGTCAGGAGTTCACGCGGATGATCTCCTGCTGGTACGGCGCGATCACGTCGCCGGAGATCCGGAGGTCGAGGACGAGGAAGCGCCGGGTCGCCGGGTCCTCCTCGGACCACGCGGCGAGGCGATCCAGGTCGTCCAGCGTCCGCACCACGACGCCCTCGGCGCCGACCGCCGCCCCGAACGCGGCGAAGTCGACCTCGGGGATGCGCATCGGACCCTCGGCCAGGCCCTTCAGCCCGTAGAGGTTGACCTCGGCGCCGTACGCGGCGTCATTCCAGACCACGGCCATGCCGCGTCCGCCCGCCGCCCGGACGGCCGATTCGAGGTCGGCGATCGCCATGAGCCCGCCGCCGTCGCCCGAGGTGAGCACGATGGTCGCGTCCCGACGGGCGAGGGCCGCACCCACCACGCTGGGCCAGCCCTGTCCGATCGACTGGAACGCGGTGCCGATCATCATCATCCGGTCGGGCGCGGCGACCGGCCAGTACATGTTCGCCCAGCCGATGAAGTGCCCGCCGTCCGACACCACGACGCGGTCTTCGGGGAGGAGCTCGGCGATCCGGCGCGCGGCGGAACGCGGGTCGAGGCGGCCGTCCGGCGCGAGCTCGTCTCCCGGCTCGTACGCGCGGGCCGCGGCGACATCGACCGTCTCCCGCCACGGGCGGGCGGGCACAACTGCGGAGTCCGCGCCCGACACGCCGCCGGAGTCGGGGGCCGCCCCGGCGAGTCCGACGGCATCTCCGAAGTCGTGCCCTGAGGAGAGGCGGGCGACGAGGGCCTCGGCGGCGAGACGGGCATCGGCGCGCACGAAGCCGCCGACGTGGGCGTGCGTGGCGGCCGGAGCGGTGTCGATCTGGTACACCCGGGTGCCCGGGGCGAACAGGTCGCCGAAGCGCATCGTGAACTGGTTCAGGCTCGCGCCGAAGACCACCGCGACGTCCGCGGTCCGCACGAGCTCCATCGCCCCCTCGGCGCCGAAGCCGCCCGTCACGCCGAGGTCGTACCGGGCGTCCGGGAAGATGCCGCGGCCGAGGGCGGAGGAGGCGGTGAGGGCCCCGGTCTGCGCGGCGAGGGCGCCGAGAGCCTCGCCCGCGCCGGCCAGCCACGCCCCGCGCCCGGCGAGGAGGAACGGACGCTCGGCGTCGCGCAGGGCGGCGGCGATCTCATCCAGCATGCCCTCGGCGAAGTCCCCGCACGGGGCGAGCGGCGCGGGGAGCCGGGGAGCCGGCGCCGTCGGCACCGCGCCGGCCTCGAGGGCGGCCACGTCATAGGGGATGGCGAGCACGACGGGCACGCGATAGGTGAGGGCGTGCTCGACGGCGATGACGGTGGTCGCAGCGGCATCCGTCCGCCCGACGGTGTAGGTGCGGGCGCCGACGGCCGAGGCCAGAGCGATCTGGTCCACGTCCCACGGCCGCGGCCCCGAGGTGGGCTCGTCACCGACGACGAGGACGAGCGGCACGTGCGCCTGCACGGCCTCGGCCAGCGCCGTGATCGTGTTCGTGAAGCCGGCGCCGTAGGTGGAGGTGCCCGCGGCGATGCGGCCGGAGGCGCGGAAGTGCGCGTCGGCGGCGACGACCGCGCCCTGCTCGTGACGGACGGCGGTGAAGGTGGCGTCGGTCTGCGTCTCGAGGGCGTCGAGGAAGTAGGCGTTGCCGTTGCCCATGACGCCGAAGACGGCATCGACGTGCTGGGCGAGGGTGAGGGCGACGTGCGCGGAGACGGAGGGCATGGAGAAGCCTTTCGAGACAGGGACGGAGAAGGGGGATCCGTATGTGTCTCGCCCTCGCGGCGATGCGAGGTGCTTCGTGCCTCTTTTTCAGGCACCGGCGGGGCCGGACCTGCTCAGTCTAGCGGCGGCCCGGACGGAGCGGATGCGCGAGAATGGACCGATGACGGATGCATCGATCGAGCGCGAGACGCTCACCTGGGACGGCTTCGGCGCGGCGACGCGCGATCTGGCGCGGAACATCATCGCGACGGGCTTCGAGCCGGAGGTCGTGGTGGCCATCGCGCGCGGCGGCCTGCTCCCGGCCGGCGCCATCGCGTACGGGCTCGGCGTGAAGAACTGCGGCGCCATCAACGTCGAGTTCTACACCGGCATCGGCACCGTGCTGGACGCCCCGGAGGTGCTGCCACCCGAGCTGGACATGGCCTACCTCGACGGCCGCCGCGTGCTGCTCGTGGACGATGTCGCCGACTCCGGTCGCACGCTGGCGCTCGCGGTGCAGCTGCTGCAGGAGAAGGGCGCCGACGTGCGCTCGGTCACGATCTACACCAAGCCCTCGACGATCATCCAGCCGGACTTCGCGTGGAAGGACACCGACCTCTGGATCGACTTCCCCTGGTCGTTCCGCGGCACCGTGCGTCAGGAGGACGAGGGACTGCCGCCCACGGCCTGATCAGGAGTCGTCCGCCGCGCCGCGCCGCAGGGCCAGGAGGGTCTGGATCGTGTCGGCCTCCGCAGCGGTCTTGTCCGGGCGGTAGCCCTTGACCCTGGCGAAGCGGAGGGCGAGGCCGCCGGGGTAGCGCGGGGACCGCTGCACGCCGTCGATCGCGATCTCGACCACGAGCTCCGGCCGGAGGAACACCGTGGACGCGGAGCGATGGGTCTCGTGCGCCGGGAACTCGTCGGTCTGCCACTGCAGCAGCGCGTCGGTGAGGCCCTTGAAGGTCTTGCCCACCATCACGAAGCCGCCGGGGTCGCCGAAGTCGCCATCCGGGTCCCGCGCGCCGAGGTGCAGGTTCGACAGCCGTCCGCGCCGTCGCCCCGACCCCCACTCGGCGCCCAGCACGACGAGGTCGAACGTGAGGACCGGTTTCACCTTGACCCAGGACTTGCCGCGGCGACCGGCGGCATACGGCGCATCCACGGCCTTCACCAGCACGCCCTCATGACCGGCCGCCAGGGCTTCGCGGGACAGGCGCTCGGCCTCCTCCGCGCTGTCGGTCACGATGCCGGGCATGCGCCACTCGCCGGCGACCTCGGCCAGGACCTCCTGACGCACCGACAGTGGCTCGTCCAGCAGGTCGCGGCCATCCACGTGCAGGACGTCGAAGAACCAGGGCCGCAGGGCGAGCTCGCGCGCGGCATCCGCACCGAACCGGGACATCGTCTCCTGGAACGGCCGGGGACCGCCGTCCTCGTCGAGCGCCAGGGTCTCGCCGTCGAGGATGACCTCCTGCGCGGGAAGGCCGCGGACGACCTCGACGATCTCGGGCAGGCGGTGGGTGACGTCGGCGAGGCTCCGCGTGTAGATGCCGACCTCGTCGCCGCGGCGGTGCACCTGGATGCGCGCGCCGTCGAGCTTGTACTCGACCGAGGCGCGTCCGGTGATCTCGAGGGCGGCCGTGGGCGTCGGCGCCGTGGCCGCGAGCATCGGGAGCACGGGGCGACCCACCCGGAGCCCGACCTCGTCGAGCGCTCCCTCGGCACCGGTGAGCGCGAGGAGCGCCGTCTCGCCGAGGTCGCCGGAGAGCATGGCGGCCCGTCGCACGGTCGCGGCCGGAGCCTCGGCGGCGCGGGCGATCGCGTCGAGCAGCACGCCGCCCAGCGCCCCGGTGCGGAGCTCCCCGAGCATGGCCCTGGTCAGGAAGTCCCATTCGGGAGCCGTCGCGCGGGCGGCGAGATCGTGCAGGAGCGCGCTGCGGACACCGGCTGATCCGGAGCCGGACGTGTGCGCGAGGGTATCGAAGGCGTGGTCGACCTCCGCGATGGTCAGGGTCGAGGTCGCGCTGTGCTCGATCGCGAGAGCGGTCAGCCCCCGCCAGCCCACGCCGAGACGACCCTGGCGGGGCGTGGCGAGGAGCAGCCCCACGAGAGGCGCGATGTCGTCGGCGTCGGCCCGGCGGAGCAGCGCGGCGATCGCCTCGATCTTGGCCAGGCGGGACGAGGTCGCGGCGACCTGGTCGGTGGTGGTGACGAGCTCCGAGAGCAGCATGCGGGCATCCTCCCACCGGGGTCGGACACCGCACGAGACGGTTGACAGCGACGACCGGGCCGTGGCGTCAGCGCCCGCGGAACTCCGGTTTCCGCTTCTCCTGAAACGCGGCGAAGCCCTCGCGGTAGTCCTCGGTGTCGCACAGGGCGGCCTGCGCCGCGTTCTCGACGTCGATGGACTCCCACAGGGTGAGGCGTTCGTCGCGGATGCGGGCGATGAGCTCCTTGCTCGCCCGGAATGCGGCCGTGGCGCCGTGGGCGGCCTTCCCCGCAGCGGCCGTCGCGGCGGCGAGCACCTCGTCGTCCGGGAAAACCTGGGAGAAGAGCCCCGAGCGCACGGCTTCCGTGCCGCTCATGAGACGGCCGGTGTAGATGAGGTCGAGCGTCTTGTGCGGGCCGAGCCGGTCGAGGAACAGCGCGTGCCCGCCGGAGTCCAGGGTGGCGCCGAGGGCGGCGAACGGCGAGCCGATCTTCGCCGACTCCGCGACGTACACGACATCCGTCGCGAGGAGCAGCCCGAGTCCCACGCCCAGACAGGCGCCGTGGGCGACGGCGAACGTCGGCGCGGGGAAGCGGGACATAAGCTGCAGCAGCGGTGTCACCCGCCCGCCGAGGTAGCCGAGCACGTCGTCGTCGCGCGGATCGACGGCGGAGATGTCCCGACCGGCGCAGAACGCCCGCCCTTCACCGCGGAGCAGCAGCGCGCGCACCCCGGCGGCCTCGGCATCCCGGTACGCGGCGTCGAGCTCCGCGAGGGCGGCCTCGTCCAGGGCGTTGAGCTTCGCGGGGGCGTCGAGCACCACGGTGGCGACGTCGTCGGCGATGGCGAGATCGATCATCAGGAGTCCTCAGACGTCGTAGTCCACGACCACGCGGTCGCTGGTGGGATGGGACTGGCAGGTGAGCACGTAGCCGCGCTCCAGCTCGTCGGGCTCCAGGGCGTAGTTCTCGGTCATCGTGACGCTGCCCTCGATCACGCGCGCGCGGCAGGTGCCGCAGACGCCACCCGCGCACGCGAACGGCGCGTCCGGCCGCACCCGCAGTGCGGCGTTCAGCACCGACTCGCGCGCCGCGACCGGGCTCTCCACCGTCGAGGACACGCCGTCGAGGTTCACCTCGATCCGTACCGTCTTCTCGCCCGAGCGCACCGTGACCGGCCGGGCGGCCCGCACCGGTTCGTCGCCGGTCGTGAACAGCTCGAAGCGCACGTGCTCGCGGGGTACGCCCACGTCGGCCAGCACCTCCCGGCAGAGGTCGACGAGCGCGAGCGGTCCGCACAGGAACCACTCGTCCACGTCGGCCGGGTCGATCAGCGCGTCGAGGATCGTCCGCAGCTTGGGCTCGTCGATGCGGCCGGAGAGCACCGGCGCGGTCCGCTGCTCGCGGGACAGCACGTGGTGCAGCGTGAGCCTCGTCGGGTAGCGGTCCTTGAGGTCGGCGAGGTCCTCCAGGAACATCACGTCCAGCGTCGACCGGTTCGTGTAGAGGAGCGTGAACCGCGAGGTCTGCGACCGGGAGAGCACGGTGTGCGCGAGGGCCATCAGCGGCGTGATCCCGGAGCCGGCCGCGATGCCGACGACGTGCTTCTCGTCCAGGTCGTCGAGGCCGGAGGTGAACGTGCCCTGGGGGCTCATGACGTCGATGCGGAAGCCCGGGCGCAGGCCGGTCTGGGCCCACGTGGAGAACGTCCCGCCCTCGTCGCGCTTCACGGCGACGCTCAGACGGGTCGGCATGCCGTCGGTGCGGTGCTCGGGCGCCCGGCACAGCGAGTAGGAACGCCGCATCTCCACGCCGTCCAGCGTCGTGCGCAGCGCCACGTACTGCCCGGGGAGGTGGTCGTAGTCGTCGGCGAGCTCCGCGGGCACCGTGAAGGTCACCTCGACGGAGTCCTCGGTGAGCGGGCGGACGTCCTCGACCTCGAGCGTGTGGAACCGGGCACGGGTGCGCGCCCGGGCGGGGGAGGCGGGAGAGGGCGCCGGCGTCGTCGCCGGGGCCGGGGCCGGGGAGAACAGCGACATCAGTGCACCTTGAAGTGATCGAAGGGTTCCAGGCAGGCCCGGCACTCGTACAGCGCCTTGCACGAGGTCGAGCCGAAGCGGGAGACCTCCCGGGTGTCGAGCGAGCCGCAGCGGGGGCAGCGCACGCTGAGGGCGAGCCGGATCGGACCGGCGGGTACGGCCGCGCGGCCGCTGGGCGGCGCGATCCCGTACTCGCGGAGCTTCTGCTTCCCGGCGTCGCTCATCCAGTCGGTGGTCCACGCGGGCGAGAGCACAAGCCGCACCTCGACGTCGGCGAACCCGGCGGCCGTGAGCGCGAGGACCACATCGTCGCGGATCGTGTCCATGGCCGGGCACCCGCTGTAGGTCGGCGTGATGTCGACGACCACGCGCTCGCCGCGGAGCTCGACCGCTCGCAGCACGCCGAGGTCCTCGATCGTGAGCACCGGCACCTCCGGGTCCGGCACGGCGGCGGCGATCCGCCAGGCCTGGGCCTCCGCGTCGGCGGCGGTCCGGGTCACCATGACGCCCCCGGGTGTCGTCGCGCCAGGACCTGCATCTCGGCGAGGAGGTGGCCGAAGGGGGTCGCGTGCGCGCCGTTCCGGCCGCCCGCCGACGACCCCGGAACCTCCGGCACCGTGAGCTCGGCCTCGGCGAACACGGTGGCGATGACCGCGTCGAACGGAGCGCGGAGGGTCGACGGGCGCACGGCGACGTCGCCGAGCCGGTCGATCAGCGGCTCGTCGCGGAACAGCTCGTCGACGTACGGCCACACATCCGCGAGGGCGCGGATCATCCGCCGCCGGGACTCCTCCGTGCCGCCCGCCAGGCGCAGCACCCACTGCACGGCGTGGTCGCGGTGGTAGTCGACCTCCTTGAGCGCCTTCTCCGCGATCGCGGCGAAGGTGGGCTCGGAGCTCGCGCGGAGGGCGGTGTACAGCTCCACGAGGTAGACCGAGGCGACGAGCTGGCGCGCGATGGTCTGCGCGAAGTCGCCGTTCGGCTGCTCCATGATCCAGGCGCTGCGGAACTCCGGCTCGTCGCGGAAGTACGCGAGGTCGTCCTCGGACCGGCCGTCCCACGTGCCCGCGAAGTGCAGGAAGGAGCGCGCGTGGCCGAGCAGGTCGAGGGCGATGTTGCCGAGCGCCACGTCCTCCTCGAGCTCGGGGGCCCGGGAGATCCAGGCGCCGAGCTGCTGCGACAGGATGAGGGCGTCATCGCCGAGCCACAGGGCGTACTCGGCGATGTCGGCGCTCGCCGCGGTCGTGCCGGCGCCCGCGAGCTCCTCGCTGAGCCGCAGCTCGTCGACGCTGACGTCGCCGTGCGCCTCCCCGTGGACGTCGCCGAGTCCCTCAGCGGAGCTGGGTCCCTGAGCAGGGCTGGGGCCCTGAGCCTGTCGAAGGGTCACAGGTGCGGCACCCCCTCGGAGGCGGTGTAGTACACCGCGTGCCGGTAGTTCTTGCCGGCGGGGCTCTCGAAGTACGCCCCCTTGGCGTCGGGGTCGCTCGTGGTGATCGCCTCGGCGGGGACCGCCCAGATCGACACGCCCTCGCCCCGGCGGGTGTAGAGGTCGCGCGCGTTGCGGATGGCCATGTCGGCGTCGGGGGCGTGCAGCGAGCCGACGTGCACGTGGCTGAGCCCGCGGTTCGCCCGCACGAAGATCTCCCACAGGGGCCAGACCTCCCGGCCCTGGGTCCCCGAGCTCGTCGAAGGGTCGGCTCCGGGGGTCGCCATCACGCCACCGCCCCTTCGACGCGCTCCCGGCTCAGACGGGAGTGCTGCTTGCGGGCGTACTCCGCGGCGGCCTCCCGCACCCACGCGCCCTCCTCGTGCGCCGTGCGGCGGCGCTCCAGACGCTCGGCGTTGCAGGGGCCGTTGCCGCGCAGCACCCGGAAGAACTCGTCCCAGTCGATCTCGCCCATCTCGTAGCGACCGGTCTCCTCGTGGAACCGCAGGTCGGGGTCGGGGAGGGTGACGCCGAGGATCTCGGCCTGCGGCACGAGCATGCCGACGAACCGCTGACGCAGCTCGTCGTTGGAGAAGCGCTTGATCTTCCACGCCATCGACTGGGCGGAGTTGGGGGACTGGTCGTCGGGCGGCCCGAACATCGCCAGGCTCGGCCAGTACCAGCGGTCCACCGCGTCCTGTGCCATCTGCCGCTGCTCGTCGGTGCCGCGCATGAGCGAGAGCAGGATCTCGAACCCCTGGCGCTGGTGGAACGACTCCTCCTTGCAGATGCGCACCATCGCGCGCCCGTAGGGGCCGTAGGAGGCGCGGCACAGCGGCACCTGGTTGCAGATCGCGGCGCCGTCGACGAGCCAGCCGATCGCGCCCATGTCGGCCCAGGTCGGGGTGGGGTAGTTGAAGATCGACGAGTACTTCGCCTTGCCGGAGATGAGCTGCTCCATCATCTCGTCGCGGGTGATGCCGAGCGTCTGCGCGGCGGAGTAGAGGTAGAGCCCGTGCCCGGCCTCGTCCTGCACCTTCGCCATGAGGATCGCCTTGCGCTTGAGGCTCGGGGCGCGGGTGATCCAGTTGCCCTCGGGCTGCATGCCGATGATCTCGGAGTGCGCGTGCTGGGAGATCTGCCGGATGAGGGTCTTGCGATAGGCCTCGGGCATCCAGTCGCGCGGCTCGATGCGCTGCTCGTTCGCGATCAGCTCGTCGAACAGGCGTTCCTCGTCGGAGGTCTCGCCGTCCACGAGGGACAGGTCTGCGGGACTGGTCATCGTCGACTCCTCGGGCTCCGGTCCTTCTTTACTGACCGATCGTTAGGTAATTCTGACACACGCGACGGCCCGATTCAACAGGGCGTGTCAGCGGGAGCGCGAGATCAGCGCCAGCAGCGCGCGGCCGTAGGCCTCCGCCGGGTCCGGGTGCTCGAACAGCAGGGGAGCGCCGCCGAGCTCGATCTCGACGCGGAACGTGTCGGGGAGGCGGGTGAGGGCACGGAACGTCCCGCGGAGCAGGTCGCGCAGCTGGTCCTCGCGCGGCAGCCACACCGCATCGGCGAGGGTCACGGCGTCGAGCGCCCACTCCGTCGTGCCGTTGAAGGCGAGGTCCGTGCCGGCCGGCGTCTGCCGCGCCTCGATGGTCATCGCGCTCACCGTGAAGACGTCGGCCTCGGCCTCCAGCTCCACCTCGTCCGGCAGATCGAGCTGGAACCGGTCACCCTCCGCGGGCTTCCAGTTCAGGCCGGCATCGCGGAGCGCGACGGCGAGTTCGCGGGTGATCATTCCTCCACGCTACGGCCTTCCCACCGGTCATCCACCGAGAGCGGGCGGCGGGCGGAGTCCTGTCCGAGGTCTGCGGCAGAGTGGAGGACATGACCTCTCCGACCGCCGTTCCCCTCCGCGAGGCCGCCCGCGCCGCCCTCGGCGAACTCGTCGGCCGTCCCGACGTCGACTTCCACGACGGCCAGTTCGAGGCGATCGAGGCGCTGGTGGAGGGGCGTCGCCGCGCGCTCGTGGTGCAGCGCACCGGGTGGGGAAGTCGGCGGTGTACTTCGTCGCGACCCTGCTCCGCCGCAGGCAGGGAGCCGGCCCGACCGTGCTCGTCTCCCCGCTCCTGGCGCTCATGCGCGACCAGATCGCCGCGGCCGAGCGCGCGGGCGTGCGCGCCGTGGCGATCAACTCGACGAACGCCCACGAGTGGGCCGAGGTGCAGGAGCGGCTCGCCGGAGACGACGTCGACGTGCTGCTCGTCTCGCCGGAGCGGCTGAACAACCCGGCCTTCCGCGAGGAGCAGCTGCCCGCGCTGGTGGCGCGGCTCGGCATGCTCGTCGTCGACGAGGCGCACTGCATCAGCGACTGGGGGCACGACTTCCGTCCGGACTACCGCCGACTGCGCGACCTCATCGCGCAGATGCCCGCCGACGTGCCGGTGCTGGCGACGACCGCGACGGCGAACTCCCGCGTGGTGGCCGACGTGGCTGAGCAGCTCGGGGCGCTGCCGGGTGGCGCGGGCGGAGCGGAGGCGGTGCCCGTGCTCACGATCCGGGGGCCGCTCGCCCGTACCTCGCTGCGGCTCGGGGTGCTCCGCCTCAAGGACTCGGCGAGCCGTCTGGCCTGGCTGCTCAGCCACCTCGACGATCTCCCCGGCAGCGGGATCATCTACACGCTGACCGTGGCGGCGGCGGTCGACACCGCGCGGTTCCTGCGCGACCACGGCCATGACGTGCGCGCCTACACGGGGCAGACCGACCCCGAGGAGCGTGCCGAGTCGGAGGGCATGCTCAAGCGCAACGAGGTGAAGGCCCTCGTCGCGACCAGTGCCCTCGGCATGGGGTTCGACAAGCCGGACCTCGGGTTTGTCGTCCACATCGGCGCGCCGTCCTCACCCGTGGCGTACTACCAGCAGGTGGGACGAGCGGGGCGTGCCAGCGAGAGCGCCGACGTGCTCCTGCTCCCCGGTGTCGAAGACCGCGAGATCTGGCACTACTTCGCGACCGCGTCGATGCCGGACCGGGAGCGTGCGGAACGGGTGATCGCGGCGCTCGGCGACAGCCCGATCTCGACGCCGGCGCTGGAGGCCCTCGTCGACATCCGCCGCACGCCCCTCGAGCTGCTGCTGAAGGTAATCGACGTGGATGGTGCCGTGCGCCGGGTGCAGGGTGGGTGGGTCGCGACGGGACAGCCGTGGACGTACGACGCCGAGCGCTACGAGCGCATCGCCGCCGAGCGGGTGGCGGAACAGGAGCATATGCTCGAGTACGAGCGCACGGACGGCTGCCGGATGGCCTTCCTGCAGCGGGCTCTCGACGACGACACCGCGGCCCCGTGCGGCCGGTGCGACAACTGCGCGGGCGTGTGGTTCCCGGCGGAGGTCGCGCAGACGGCGAGCGCACAGGCGGCCGCCTCCCTCGACCGGGTGGGCGTGCCGGTCGAGCCGCGTCGCGCGTGGCCGACAGGGGCCGACCGCCTCGACGTGCCGGTGCGCGGCCGCATCCCCGCGGGAGAGCAGGCCGACGAAGGGCGTGCCCTCGCCCGGCTCACCGACCTCGGCTGGGGCGGCACGCTGCGCGAGATCTTCGCGGCAGGCGCCCCGGACGCGCCGATCAGCCCGGCGCTGCTGCAGGCCTGCGTGCGCGTGCTCGCGGGGTGGGGCTGGGCGGAGCGGCCGGTGGCCGTGATCGCGATGCCGTCGCGGTCGCATCCGCAGCTCGTCGACTCCCTCGCCCGCGGGCTGTCCGAGATCGGGCGGCTGCCGTACCTCGGCGCGCTGGAGTGGCGCGGCGGAGGGCCTTCGGGGCAGGCGGGCGGGAACAGCGTGTTCCGGCTCGCGGGGGTATGGGACCGCTTCGACGCGGCGCATCTCGAGGTCCCCGCCGGCCCGGTGCTGCTCGTCGACGACCTCATCGACAGTCGCTGGACCCTGACGGTCGCGGCGCGCACGGTGCGACAGGCCGGGGCCACGGCCGTGCTGCCGTTCGCACTCGCCCTGCGCGGCTGACCGCCGGGATCGAGGGTGGACGCGCCCGCCGTCAGTCCTCGGCGGGGGCCACGGGCGGTGGCCAGGACGTCGCGCCGAGTTCGCGGGAGATGTTCCGTGCCGTCTCGCGGAGCGCGTGCACGACGGCGTCGGATGCCGGTGCCTCCGCGGTCGGCAGCACGACGGCCACCGCGGCGACGATCGTGTTCGAGGCGTCGGCGATCGGTGCCGCGAGGGACGACTCGCCGAGGACGGCCTCATCACTCTCCGCCGCCGTCCCGCGCTCCGCGATCCCCGGCAGCTCGAGGGTCAGTCGGGCTACGTCGGTGACCGTGTCGCCGGTGAGACTGCGCAGGGGCTCGGCGAACACGCTCTGCTGGAAGCCCTGGTCGTACGCGAGGAGCACCTTCCCCATCGCGGAGGCGTGCGCGGGGACCGCCATCCCCGTCTCCAGCATCTGCGGGCTGTCGTCGGGGCGGAGGTTGTGGTGGATCACGAGGACGTCCGTGAGGTGCGGGGCGCCGAGGCGCACGGACATCCCCGTGCGTCGCGCCAACTCCTGCGTCCAGCGCATCGCCCGCGCCCGCACGTCCAGGGTGTCGAGGTACACGTTGCTCAGTCGCAGCAGGGTGGGGCCGAGCATGTACCGCTGTCCGCCGCGCTCCTTCGCGACGAGGCCGTGCGCGCGCAGCGACTTCACGAGGCCGTGCACGGTCGACGGCGGCAGGCTCAGGGCCGCAGAGAGGTCCGTGATGCCGAGGTGGCGGGCGCCCTGGAGCAGGTCGAGGATCTTCGCCGCGCGATCGATCGCCTGGATCATGCGCGTCCTCCTTCCGGTCGTCGTCGAGCCGGGTCTCCGGTCGCCGGATCGATCTTGACAACCCGGCAGGCTCCGAGCATATTCGACATTGACGAATTCCTTTCGGATTTTCGCTCGAGACTCACGCCGCATCAAAGGAGATCGCAGGATGAAGAAGCTCATCAACGCCCCGGAGGACGTCCTCGTCGAGTCCCTGAAGGGCGTCGCCGCCGCACACCCCGAACTCTCGGTCGACCTGGAGAACCACGTCATCACCCGGGCGACACCGAAGGCTCAGGGCAAGGTGGCCGTCGTCTCCGGCGGCGGATCCGGCCATGAGCCCCTGCACGGCGGCTACGTCGGCACCGGCATGCTCGACGCGGCCGTCGCCGGCGAGGTCTTCACCTCGCCCACCCCCGACCGCGTGCAGGTCGCCACCCAGGCGGTCGACCGCGGCGCCGGCGTGCTGCACATCGTCAAGAACTACACCGGCGACGTGCTGAACTTCGAGATGGCCGCCGAGCTCGCCGCCATGGAAGGGATCGAGGTGGGCACGGTCGTCGTGGACGACGACGTGGCCGTGCAGGACTCGCTCTACACCGCGGGGCGCCGAGGCGTCGGCCTCACGGTCCTGCTGGAGAAGCTCGTGGGGGCCGCTGCGGAGGAGGGCCGCGACCTCGCGGCCGTGGTCGACCTCGCGAAGCGCATCAACGGTCAGGGGCGCTCCATGGGCATGGCCCTCACCAGCTGTACGGTCCCCGCCGCGGGCAAGCCCACCTTCGACCTCCCCGACGACCAGATGGAGATCGGCATCGGCATCCACGGCGAGCCGGGACGCCACCGTGAGCCGCTCGCCCCCGCGTCGGAGATCGCGCGGCAGCTCGTCGAGCCGATCCTGGGCGACCTCGACGCCACCGGGCCTGCGATCGTGATGCTCAACGGCATGGGGGCCACGCCCCTGATCGAGCTCTACCTCATGTACGGCGAGGTCGCGTCGATCCTGGAGAGGTCCGGAGTGCAGATCGCGCGCAACCTGGTCGGCAACTACATCACGTCCCTCGACATGGCCGGGTGCTCCGTCACGGTGCTCAAGGCCGACGACGAGCTGCTGCGGCTGTGGGACGCCCCGGTGATCACCCCCGGCCTGCGGTGGGGCGCGTGATGGCGGCCGTCGGCACCGACGCCCTCGTCGACTGGATCTCCCGGTACCGGGAAGCCGTCACGGCGCAGCGGGACTGGCTCACGGAACTGGACTCCGCCATCGGGGACGCCGATCACGGCGCGAACATGGCGCGGGGCTTCTCGGCGGTCGGGGAGAAGCTCGCGGCGACGACGCCCGCGACGATCGACGAGCTGCTCAAGACCGTCGGCATGACCCTGGTGAGCTCGGTGGGCGGCGCGAGCGGGCCCCTCTACGGCACGTTCTTCCTGCGCATGGGGATGTCCGCCGGTGCGGTCACGTCGCTCGACGGACCGGCGCTCGCCGTCGCGCTCCGGGCGGGCCTCGAGGGCATCGTCGCGCGGGGCAAGCCCGAGGCGGGCGACAAGACGATGTTCGACGCCATGGCGCCCGCGGTGGACGCCTTCGACTCCGCCCTCGCCGGAGGAGCCGATGCCGCGGCTGCCGCCAGGGCGGCGGCGGATGCCGCGGCCGCCGGCCGCGACGCCACGGTGCCGCTCGTCGCCCGGAAGGGCAGGGCGAGCTACCTCGGTGAACGCAGCGCGGGCCACCTCGACCCCGGAGCCGCCTCGACCGCGCTCCTGTTCGAGGCGCTCGCGGCGGCCCTCGCGGACGCCGGATGATCGGGATCGTCGCCGTCTCCCACAGCGCCCGGCTCGGGGAGGCGGCGCTCGAACTCGCCCTGCAGATGGTGCCGGGCGGCGGCGCGCGGGTCCGCGTGGCGGCCGGGGCCGGCGTGGACGCGGACGGCGCGCCCATCCTCGGGACGGACGCCGTCGCGGTGTCGGCGGCGATCGATGAACTCGCCGCCGAGGTCGACGGCGTGCTCGTGCTCATGGACCTCGGGTCGGCCGTGCTGAGCGCCGAGCTCGCGCTGGAGCTGCGCAGCAGCGACGTGCCGGTGCGGCTCGCGCCCGCGCCGTTCGTCGAGGGGCTCCTCGCCGCGGTGGTGGCCGCGGCGGCCGGGGGCGACCTCGATGCGGTCGCCGCTGAAGCCGCGTCGGCCCTCGCCGCGAAGACCGGTCAGCTCGGCCCGACGGACGATGCGACGGCGGAGGACATCGTGACGTCGCCCGCGGAGCGCGCTCCTGACGGGTCGGAGCCGGCCGGGGAGACGGTGTCCCGTCGGGTGCGGGTGCGCAATCCTCTCGGCATCCATGCCCGCCCCGCCGCACTGATCGCGGAAGCGGCGGCGGGCGCGGACGTGCGTCTGCGGCGGTTGCCGGACGGCCCGGAGGCCGCGGCCGGGAGCCTGACCCGGTTGCTCGCACTCGGCGCGCGGCAGGGGACCGAGTTCGAGCTCACGGGTCGGGGAGCGGATGCCGAGGCGGCGATCGACCGCCTGGTCTCGCTCTTCCAGGGAGGATTCGGCGAGGGCGTCGAGACGGACGAGGGCGCCACCGGCGGCCCCGGAACCGCACCCGCGCTCGGCACAGCCGGGGACGACCAGACGGGAGCCCGGGCCGACCACGAACCGGCGCCGACGCCGGAGATCGTCTCCGGATCCGTGCTGCAGGGCCGCGGCGTCAGCCCGGGACGGGTGGCCGCGAGGGCGGTGTCCCTCGCACCGGCACTCCCGGAACCGGATGCCGAGACCGTCGTCCCGCCGGAGGGTCGGGAGGCCGAGGTCTCCACGATCGAGTGGGCGGCGGTCGCCGTCGCCGATCAGCTGCGTTCGCGCGCCGAACGGGCCCGCGGAGAGGCGCGGGCGATCCTGGACGCGTCCCGGCTCCTCGCCTCGGACCCGGAGCTCGTCGCGGAAGCCACCGCCCTCGTGCGCGCTCAGGGCCGCACGGCGGCGCGGGCAGTCTGGGAGACGTCCGCGGCACACGAGGCGGCGCTCGCAGCGCTCGGCGGGAGGATGGCGGAGCGCGCCGCCGACATCCGTGACGTCCGGGACCGCATGATCGCCGAGATCCTCCGGGTGGACATGCCCGGGGTCCCCGAGCGCGATGAGCCGTTCGTGCTCGTCGCGACCGACCTCGCACCCGCCGACACGGCAGCGCTGGACGGCGGGAGCTGCGTCGCTCTCGTGACCGCGGACGGCGGGCCCACGTCGCACACGGCGATCATCGCGCGGGCACTGGGACTTCCCGCCGTGGTCGGGGTGCCAGGGGCGACCGGCATCCCCGAGGGGGCCATGCTCCTCATCGACGGGGATCGCGGCACGGTCCACGTCGACCCGGACGAGGCGGAGATCGCCGAGGCCCGGGCCGCGGCCGTCGTGGTGACCTTCGACGGGCGGGGTCGTCTCGCCGACGGGACCCGCGTGCCGCTCCTGGCCAACGTCGGGGGCGCCGCGGATGCCGGGAGCGCGGCCGCGGCGCACGCCGAGGGGGTCGGACTCTTCCGCACCGAGTTCTGCTTCCTCGACCGGACAGCGGCGCCGAGCATCGAGGAGCAGGTCGAGGCGTACCGCGGGGTGCTGCGCGCATTCCCCGGGCGGAAGGTCGTCGTGCGCACGCTGGATGCGGGGAGCGACAAGCCGTTGCCGTTCGCGAACGACGACGACGAGGAGAACCCCGCGCTCGGTGTGCGGGGCCTGCGCCTCTCCCGTCGCCGGCCCGCACTCCTCGACGATCAGCTCCGCGCGCTGGCCAGGGCCGCCGATGCGGAATCCGCCGAGGTGGAGGTCATGGCCCCGATGGTCGCCACGGTCGACGAGGCCGCGGACTTCGCGGCGCGGTGCCGTGCCGCGGGGCTGGACAGAGCGGGGATCATGATCGAGACCCCGGCGGCGGCGCTGCTGGCCGCCGAGCTGTTCGAGGTCGTGGACTTCGTGAGTCTCGGGACCAACGATCTCGCGCAGTACACCCTCGCCGCGGACCGGCTGTCCAGTGCGCTCGCCGATCTCAACGATCCCTGGCAGCCGGCGGTCCTGCGGCTCATCGGGACGGTCGGGGCGGCGGGACGCGCGGCGGGCAAGGCCGTCGGCATCTGCGGGGAGGCGGCCGGTGACCCGGCACTCGCCCCCGTGCTGGTCGGGCTCGGAGCGACCTCGCTGTCGATGACGCCGCGCGCCCTCGGGCGGGTGGCGGCCGCGCTCGATGCCGTGGACGCCGATGCCTGCCGGCGGGCGGCCGAGGGCGCGAGCGGCGCGAGAACCGCGGCGGACGCGCGGCGGGCGGCCGCCGGCGTCCTGAGTCCCGGATCCTGACCGCTATCCTTCCCTCAGGGGCGCGCATCGGTGCGCACGAGACCACTCGGAGGGGTTCATGACGGCTGCGGTGCCCGGGAGGCGGAAGAGGCGCGGCGCGGCGTTCCTCGCGGCGGCGACGGCAGCGGCGCTGATCGCCGTGCCCGGATGCGCGGCGACCCCGGAGGCGACGACCACGACCGCCTCTCCGGTGACGGAGACGCCGACGCCGGAGCCGTACGACGGCCCGCTCCTGTTCGTGGGGGACGACCTCGACGCCTTCGCGCTCACGCCGGCCGAGGTCGCCGACCTGCTTCCGTCCGCGCCGCCGGCGGGTGAGGTCGACGACATTCTGCTGCAGTACGCGGACGGGGGCGGCCCGGACTTCACCCCGTCCGTGTGCGGGATGCTGATCATGGAGACCTCGATGTTCAGCATCGGGGCGCGCACGGTGCCCTGGGCGGACGCCGAGGACACGCAGAACAGCGGCAAGCAGGAGATCCTCCAGTTCGCGTCGGAGGACGTGGCGGCCGAGCGCATGGATCTGCTCGCCTCGACCGTCGACCGCTGCGCGCAGTTCGACGCTCGGGGTGAAGGCACCTTCAACGCGGTCGCCGTGCCCGATGAGGAGGGCGTGCGGGCTTTCGCCGGCACGATGACCATGAACTCCGGCGGAAACCCCTGGCGCGTGCACCACGCCTTCGCCGCCGTCGGCAACGTCGTCGTGCACCTGCGGCAGCCGGCGCTCGACGGCTCCGCGTTCGACGCCGAGCGCGCGGCTCTGCTCCTCCGGGATCGGGCGGTCGAGGCGGAAGCCGCTCTCGTCGAGGAGCTCACGGACGACCCGCCGGTCGCCGAGACCCCGGCGCCCGCCGACCCCGCCGCTCCGTGGAGCGACTGGGAGATGACGACGACGGGTGTGGGCCCCCTCGTGCTGGGCACCTCGCGCGAGGAGGCGGTGGCGGCGATCCCGGGGGCCACCGTGGAGGAGTTCGACTGGTCCGACCGGCAGGTGCGCGTCGTGAGCGCCGACGGGACGTCCCGCCTCGTGCTGCACTTCGCCGAGCAGGGGGATGCGCTGGCGGCGGTCACCGCCGGCATCGCGAACATCCAGGGCGACGTCGAGCCGGACGGCGCCGCGCTGCCCGCCGCCGGGGGAGTCCGGATCGGCGCTCCGCTGACGGAGGCGGTCGCGGCCTTCCCGGAGGGCACGTTCCTCCGCGTGGTCTCGTCCGGCGAGTACTTCTACGAATGGTCCACGCGGGAGGGAGGCACGATCCGCTTCCGCGCGGATCGCGACTTCTCCGACCCGGCGGCGGTGATCACCGGCGTCACCGTGGAGGACGCGACGCTGCGGACGCCGTTCCGGATCGAGTGACCCCACCCGCGTCCCCGACACCCTTGCGTTACTGACCGATCGTTCAGTTAGTATGGGCGGACGGGACGCGGTCGTCCCGTCCCAGCGCGACGAGGAGGTCGGCGATGACGGAGGCGACGGATACGGCGGAGGCCGTGCGGCCGAACCGGGCCATGATGGAACGCGACCGGGCCTCGGCGATGCTCGGGCTCGTGGTCGAACGCGACGACCCGGGGCACGCGGTCGTGTCGATGCGCGTCCGTGAGGACATGACCAACGGCTTCCAGATCACCCACGGTGGGCTCGTGTTCGCGCTCGCCGACACCGCCTTCGCGATCGCCTGCAACGAAGACGACCGGGTGACGGTGGCCGCCGGTGCCGACATCTCGTTCCTCAAGCCCACCGTCGCGGGGCAGACGCTCACCGCGACGGCCGTCCGCCGCACCCGCACCGGTCGCTCCGGCCTCTACGACGTGACGGTCGTGGACGAGCAGGGCGACGCGGTCGCCGAGTTCCGCGGCCGCTCCCGCACCACCTCCCAGACCTTCTGATCCGCCGTTCCGAGGAGTCCCCGTGTCGACGATGACCGCCCCCGCCTCCGCCCTCCGCCCGCCGACGACCGACGAGCTCGACCCCGAGGAGCGGATGAGCCGCGCCGAGATCGAGCGCCTGCAGCTCGAGCGCCTCCGGTGGACCGTGCAGCACGCCTATCGCAACGTTCCGCTCTACACGCGGAAGTTCGACGAGGCGGGCGTGCATCCCGACGACATCCGCACGCTCGACGACGTGCACCGGCTGCCCTTCACCACCAAGGACGACCTGCGCGAGACGTACCCGTTCGGGATGTTCGCGGTGCCGATGGCCGACGTCGCCCGCATCCACGCGTCCAGCGGCACCACGGGCCGCCCGACCGTCGTCGGCTACACGCGCGGCGACCTCGACCGCTGGGGGACGCTGGTGGCCCGGTCGCTCCGCGCCAGCGGCATCCGGCGCGGCATGAAGGTGCACAACGCCTACGGGTACGGCCTGTTCACGGGTGGGCTCGGGGCGCATGCCGGCATCGAAGCCCTGGGCGCCACCGTGATCCCGATGTCGGGCGGACAGACCGCCCGGCAGGTGCAGCTCATCCGCGACTTCGAGCCGGACGCGATCCTGTGCACCCCGAGCTACCTCCTCACGATCGCCGACGCGATGGCCGCGCAGGGCATCGACCCGCGGTCCACCTCGCTCCAGGTCGCGGTGCTCGGCGCGGAGCCCTGGACCAACGAGATGCGGCACGAGCTGGAGCAGCGGCTCGGCATCGACGCCCTCGACATCTTCGGGCTCAGCGAGGTGATGGGGCCGGGCGTCGGCAACGAGTGCCTCGAGACCAAGGACGGCCCGCATCTGTGGGAGGACCACTTCCTGCCCGAGGTGATCGACGGCGACTCCCTGCAGGCGCTGCCGGACGGCGAACGGGGCGAGCTCGTCTTCACCTCGCTCACCAAGGAGGCGTTCCCCGTCATCCGCTACCGCACGCGCGACATCACCCGCCTGCTCCCCGGCACGGCGCGTCCGGGTATGCGGCGGATGGAGAAGGTCACCGGGCGCAACGACGACATGATCATCCTGCGCGGCGTCAACCTCTTCCCGACGCAGATCGAGGAGCTGGTGCTCGGGATCGAGCAGCTCACGCCGCACTTCATCCTGGAGCTGACGAAGGAGGGCCGGATGGACGCCCTCACCGTCCGTATCGAGCGGCACCCCGACCTGTCCGTGGAGACGTGCGAGGCGGCGGCGCAGGTGCTGGTGCAGCGCATCAAGGTGTTCATCGGCTCGACGGTCGCTGTCCGGCTGGAGGAGCCGGGGGCGCTGCCGCGCAGCGAGGGCAAGTACAAGCGCGTCTACGACCTGCGCTGACACGCGGGGGTCTCGGCGTCGACCTCCGCGATGCGCGCGGCGGGCGGTGCGAGACTGAGGGGGATGTCCGAGATGCAGACCACGCGGCGCGGCCGCCCCGGGTACGACCAGCAGGGGATCCTCGCCGTCGCGGTGGCCGCCTTCAACGAGCACGGCTACGACGCGACCTCGATCGGGATGCTCGCCGAGCGCCTCGGGCTGTCGAAGTCGGCGATCTACCATCACTTCGGGTCGAAGGACGAGATGCTCGACCGCGCCCTCGACAGCGCCCTCGGCGGGCTCGAAGCCGTGGTCGACGCACCCCTCCCGGACAGCGGGGGAGCCGCCGATGCGGTCGCCCGCCTGGAACACGTGCTCCGCGGGGCCGTCCATGTGCTCGTGGAGCAGCTCCCCGCCGTGACGCTGCTGCTGCGCGTGCGCGGGAACACCGACGTCGAGCGCCGCGCCCTCACCCGGCGCCGGGCGTTCGACCGTCGCATCACGGCCCTCGTCGCGGAGGCGCAGGCTGAGGGTGCCCTGCGCTCCGACATCGACGCGGCCGTCGTCGCGCGCCTGACGTTCGGCATGATCAACTCGATCGTCGAGTGGTACCGCCCCGGTGGTCGCGAGGGCGCCGACCGCCTCGCCGACGACGTCGTCGCGATCGCCCTCGACGGCCTCCGCCACCCCTGACCCCGAAACCCCGTCTTCGCGCCGAGGCCCCGCCCTCTCCGCGTGGGAAGGGCGGGGCCTCGACGAGAACCCGGGGTCTCGGGATCAGGCGGGGGTGAGCTCCTTCGCGACGAGAGTCAGGACGTCGTAGGTCGCGACGAGCTCGTCGTCCTGGTTCTTCAGCACCGCGTCCCAGCGCACCTCGCCGTACTCGTCGGTCTCCCGCGGCGTGATCTGCTTGGCGGTGAGCTCGACGCGGATCTCGTCGCCGGGGGACACCGGGGTCACGAAGCGCAGGTTCTCCAGCCCGGAGTTCGCGAGCACGGGACCGGGAGCCGGATCGACGAAGAGCCCGGCCGCCCACGACACCAGCAGGTAGCCGTGGGCCACGCGTCCGGGGAAGAACGGGTTCGCCGCCGCCGACGCCTCGTCCATGTGCGCGTAGAACGTGTCGCCTGTGAACGCCGCGAACGTCTCGATGTCGTCGAGGGTGACGGTGCGCGAGGGGCTGACGACCTGATCGCCGATGCGCAGCTCCGCCAGCGACTTCCGGAAGGGGTGCACGCCGTCGTCGGTGTCGAACGGACGGGCCGAGGCCCCCTGGTGCCAGACGCCGGTGAGCGCGGTCATCATCTCCGGGGAGCCTTGCACCGCGGTGCGCTGCATGTGGTGCAGCACCGCCCGGATGCCGCCGAGCTCCTCGCCGCCGCCGGCGCGACCGGGGCCGCCGTGCACGAGGTTCGGCAGGGGAGACCCGTGGCCGGTCGAGCTGCGTGCGTCGTCGCGGTCGAGGAAGAGCACGCGGCCGTTGTACGCGGCGATCCCCGCGGCGAGCGTGGTCGCGACCTCCGGGTCGTGCGTCGCGACGCTCGTCACGAGCGAGCCGCCGCCCCGGGCCACGAGTGCCGCCGCCTCGTCCAGCGTGCGGTAGCCGAGGATGCTGGAGACGGGGCCGAACGCCTCGATCTCGTTCACGGCGGGGCTCGTCGCATCGGTGAAGCGCAGGAGCATCGGCGCCACGAACGCGCCGTCCTCCGCCGGGCCCTCGCTGCCGTCCGCACGGCGGACCGTCGGCGTCTCGGGGGAGCCGATCACGAGCTCGCCGCCGCCCTCGCGGAGCCGCGCCACCTGCCGGAGCACCTCGTCGCGCTGGGCCGTCGAGGCGAGCGGTCCCATCGTCACGCCCTCCGCGCGCGGGTCGCCCACGACGATCCGCGCGGCGAGCCGGTCGCGCACGGCGGCGATTACGTCGTCCACCGCGTCCTCCGGCACGATCGCCCGCCGGATCGCGGTGCACTTCTGCCCGGCCTTCGACGTCATCTCCGCGACGAGCTGCTTCACGTAGGCGTCGAACTCCGGCGTGCCGGAGGCCGCATCCGTGCCGAGGACCGAGGCGTTGATCGAGTCGGTCTCGCTGGTGAAGCGGACCCCGCCGGTCTGCACCGCGTCGTGCGCCCGCAGCCGCTCCGCCGTCGACGCCGAGCCGGTGAACGCGACGAGGTCGCCGAGGCGCAGGTGCTCGAAGAGGTCGGGCACGCTGCCGGACACGAGCTGCAGCGACCCCTCGGGCAGCAGACCCGATTCCACCATCACGCGCACCATGGCCTCGGTGAGGTAGCCGGTGGGGGTGGCGGGCTTCACGACCGTGGGGACACCGGCGAGGAAGGCCGGCGCGAACTTCTCCAGCGAGCCCCACACGGGGAAGTTGAAGGCGTTGATCTGCACCGCCACCCCGGGCAGCCGGGTGTAGATGTGCCGACCGAGGAAGGAGCCGTCCCGCGACAGGTTCTCCACGGCGCCGTCGACGTAGACCTTCGCGTTCGGCAGCTCGCGGCGGCCCTTGCTGGAGTACGCGAAGAGCACGCCGATGCCGCCGTCGATGTCGACCCAGGAGTCCTGCGCGGTGGCGCCGGTGCGGCTGGAGAGCGCGTACAGCTCCTCCTTGCGGGCGGTCAGCGCGAGCGCGAGCTGCTTGAGCAGCACGGCGCGCTGGTGGAACGTGAGCTCGCCAAGCGCGGCCTGGCCGGTGGTGCGGGCGTAGTCGAGCGCCGCGCCGAGGTCGAGGCCGGCGGTGGAGACGCGGGCCACCGTCTCCCCGGTCGAGGCGTCGCGCACCGCGGTGGCGTCCGCGTCGGAGGCGGGCGTCCACCAGGAGCCCTGCACGTAGCTGGGGAGGATCTCGGTCATGGGGGTTCCCTTCATCAGTCGTCCCATTCGTAGAAGCCGCGTCCGCTCTTGCGTCCGAGGTGCCCCTCCGCCACGAGGCGGCGCAGCAGGACCGGGGGTTCGAAGCGCGAGCCGAGCTGCGCCGCGAGGTACTCGGCGATGCCGAGCCGGACGTCCAGCCCGACGATGTCGGTGAGCCGGAGCGGCCCCACCGGGTGCTTGTAGCCGAGGGTCATGGCCGCGTCGATGTCGGCGGCGGAGGCGACGCCGTCCTCGAGCATCCGGATCGCCTCGAGGCCGAGCGCGACGCCCAGCCGTGACGACGCGAAACCCGGGGCGTCGGCGACGACGATGGGCGTCTTCCCCAGCGCGCGGACCCAGGAGGCGGCGTCCGCGACGAGAGTTTCCGCGCTCGCGCCGCCACGGACCACCTCCACGAGGGTCGAGGCGGGCACCGGGTTGAAGAAGTGCATCCCGAGGAAGCGCTCGGGGCGGTCGAGTACCGCGGCGAGCTCGTCGATCGAGATGGACGACGTGTTGGACGCCAGGGCCGCGTCCGGCGCAAGATGCCGCTCGACGCGGGTGAGGGCATCGATCTTGAGCGCCAGCTCCTCCGGGACGGCCTCGACGACGAGGGTGCAGTCCGCGAACAGGGCGGCGTCGGTCCCGGTCGCGAACCGGGCCCGGTAGGCCTCAGCCGTCTCGATCGCCGTGCCGCGAGCGAGCGAGGCGTCGATCGACCCGTGCACGCGGGCGGCGGCGGCCGCGGCGGCGTCGTCGTCCCGCTCGACCACGGTCACGGGGGCTCCGGCGAGGAGGAAGGCGTGGGCGATGCCGGCGCCCATGCGTCCGCCGCCGAGCACGCCGACACGGGCCGGGGCTGCGGCTTCGAGGGAGGAGGGCGTGCTCATCGGTCTCTCCGTTCCAGGAAGGCGGTCATGCGACGGTGCTTCTCCGGGCTCTCGAACAGCGCGGCCTGCTCCTCGAGGTCGACAGCGGGGTGCTGGTCGCGCGGCGCCCGGAACACCCGCTTGGTCGCGATGATCGCCGCGGGGTCGTTGCGGGCGATGCGGTCGGCGACCGCGTGGGCGGCGGCGAGGAGGTCGGCGACCTCGTGCAGCGAGGAGACGAGACCGATGCGGAGCGCTTCCTCGGCGTGCACCGTGCGGCCGGTCAGCAGCAGCTCGATGGCGCGGGCGTCGCCCACGATCTCCTTGAGGCGCCAGCTCGCTCCGGCGGCGGCGAGGATGCCCAGGCCGGTCTCCGGGTTGCCGATCTTCAGGGTCGGCGTCGCGAGGCGGATGTCGGCGGCATACGCGAGTTCCGCGCCACCGCCGAGCGCGTAGCCGTCGATCGCGGCGATCACGGGCATCGGCAGCTGCGCAACGCGGACGAACGCGTGGGCGTTGATGCCGCGACGGGCGTCGTCGGCGCGGCGTTCGCGCAGCTCGGCGATGTCGGCGCCGGCCGCGAACACCCCGTCGGCGCCGGTGAGGATGAGCGTGCGCGGCGTCTCCTCCAGCTCGGCGCACAGCGCGTGCAGGGCGTCGATCGTGGCCTGGTCGATCGCGTTGCGCTTGTGCGGACGGTTCAGGGTCGCGACGACGCGGTCCGTGGTGCGGGTGACGAGCAGCGGCTCGTCGGCGCCGCTCACACCTTCTCCAGGATCACGGCCGCGCCCTGGCCGACGCCGACGCACATCGTGGCGAGGCCGTAGCGGGAGTCCTCGCGCTCCATGCGTCCCATCAGCGTCACGAGCAGGCGCGAGCCGGACGAGCCGAGCGGGTGGCCGAGAGCGATGGCGCCGCCGTCGGCGTTCACGCGGTCCTCGTCGAGGCCGAGCCGCCGGATGCAGGCGAGCGACTGCGAGGCGAACGCCTCGTTGAGCTCCACGGCGCCGATGTCGTCGAGGGAGAGTCCCGAACGGCGCAGCGCCTTCTCCGTCGCGGGGACCGGTCCGAGTCCCATGATCTCCGGAGCCAGCGCGGCGGAGGTGCCGACGACGATCCGGGCGCGGGGCGTCAGCCCGTGGCGCTCGACGGCTTCGGCGCTCGCCACGAGCACGGCCGAGGCGCCGTCGTTGAGGGCGCTGGAGTTGCCGGCCGTGACGACCTCTCCGCCGGCCACGACGGGACGCAGGCGCGCGAGCACCTCGAGGGTGGTATCCGGGCGCGGACCCTCGTCGACGAGCACCTCGCCGTCGCGGACCGGCACGCCGACGATCTCCGGGGCGAAGCGGCCGGCGGCGATCGCGGCGGCGGCGCGCTGCTGCGAGCGGACGGCGAAGGCGTCGGCCTCGGCGCGGGTGATGCCGTCGACGCGGGCGACCTCCTCCGCGGTCTCCGGCATCGTGAAAGTGGCCTTGTCCCGCGCGGCGAGGCGCGGGTTCGGGAAGCGCCAGCCGATCGAGGTGTCGAAGGCGGCTCCGGGCTTCGCCCACGCCTTCTCCGGCTTGGCCTGCACCCAGGGGGCGCGGGTCATGGACTCGACGCCGCCGGCGACGAGGAGATCGGCGTCGCCCGCGCGGATCGCCTGCGCGGCCATGGTGACGGCGGACATCCCGGAGGCGCACAGGCGGTTGACCGTGATGCCCGGCACGGTGTCGGGGAGGCCGGCGAGGAGCACGGCCATCCGGGCGACGTTCCGGTTGTCCTCTCCGGCCTGGTTGGCGGCGCCGAGGATGACCTCGTCCAACTCCGTACGCGCCGGGTCGAGCCCGGCGCGGCGCACGGCCTCGCCGACGACGAGCGCCGCGAGGTCGTCGGGACGGACGGCGGAGAGGGTGCCGCCGTAGCGGCCGACCGGGGTGCGGACCCCTCCGACGAGGTAGGCCTCTGGCATGCGGATCTCCTGACTTCGTCGTCCTGGTGTGGTCCGGGAGCGGCCGGTCGTGAATTACTGACCGATCGTAAGGTAATTATGGCACAGGCGCACGGCCGGCCGCGATCCCGGACCAGGAGTCAGACGCTGAGATCCACGCCCTTCGTCTCCTTCACCAGCGAGACGCCGATGAGCGAGATGATCGACGCGACCGCGATGTAGACGCCGATCGTCCACGCGGCGTGGAACTGGTTCAGCAGCGCCTCCGCGATCATCGGTGCGAACGCGCCGCCGAGGATGGCCCCGAGGGCGTAGCCGATCGAGACGCCCGAGTAGCGCACGTTCGCGGGGAACATCTCGGCGTACAGTGCCGCCTGCGGGCCGTACGAGAGTCCGAGCGCGAACGTCATGACGAACAGGGCGACGAAGTACCAGACGATGTTCGCGGTGTCGATGAGGAACCACATCGGGATGGCCCACACGGCGAGGGCGACGTACCCGATCTGGAACGTGCGGATGCGGCCGAGGCGGTCGGACAGCGCGCCGCCCCACAGTGTGAAGATCAGCCAGCCGAACGAGGCGAGCGTGGTCGCCAGCAGCACCGGCGGGCGCTCCATGCCGAGAGCCGTGACGGCGTACGTCGCGAAGAACGCGATCAGCAGGTATCCGGCGGCGTTGTTGGCGATGAAGATGACGGCCGTGAGCACGACCTGCTTCGTGTGTGCGCGGAAGAGCTGCCCGAGCGGCGCCGAGGCCTCCTTGCGGCGGCGGCGGAGGTCTTCGAACACGGGGCTCTCGTCGACCGCGCGACGGATGACGTAGCCGACCGCGATGAGCACGATCGAGAGCAGGAACGGGATGCGCCAGCCCCATTCGAGGAAGGCCTCGGGGGACATCGAGCTCGTGAGGGCCCAGAGGGTGAAGGTGGCGAGGATCATGCCGACCGGCACGCCGATCTGCGGGAACGCGCCGAAGAGGCCGCGCCGCGCCGTCGGGGCGTGCTCGACGGCCATGAGGGCTGCGCCGCCCCATTCGCCGCCGGCCGAGAAGCCCTGCAGGATGCGCAGGAGGATCAGGAGGATCGGGGCGGCGACGCCGATGGCGGCGTATGTGGGCAGCAGGCCGATGAGGGAGGTGGACAGCCCCATCATCACGAGGGTGAAGACGAGCATCTTCTTCCGGCCGAGCTTGTCGCCGAGGTGTCCGGCGACGATCGCGCCCAGCGGGCGGAACAGGAACGAGATGCCGATGGTCGCGAACGAGAGCACCTGGGCGAGCCCGGGGCTCGACTCCGCGATGGGAGCGAGGAAGAGCGGGGCGAGCACGAGGCCCGCCGCCTGGGCGTAGATGAAGAAGTCGTACCATTCGATCGACGTCCCCACGAGGGTGCCGGCGAGGACGCGCCGCTCCTCGGCGGGCATCCTTCCGGTCGACGAGGCGGCTGCGGTGGCTGAGGTCATGCGAACTCCGTTGTTCTGCGAGGGGGAGCGCCGACGCGGGTACGTCGGCGATGACTTACCGAATGATCGGTCAGTAATCGCCGAGCGTAGCGTATCGGCGCTCCGCCCACGAGGGTTCGCCGGCCGGGTCGACCTCAGACCCGCCCGAAGGCGCGGAGCGGATGCTCGATGAGTTCCACCACGCGGCGGAGGAATCCGGCCGCATACCCGCCGTCGCAGACGCGGTGGTCGAACACGAGCGAGAGCTGGACAATGCGACGCGGTACGATCGCCCCGTCCACGACCCACGGCCGCTCGATGATCCGGCCGATGCCGAGGATCGCGACGTCGGGGTGGTTGATGATCGCCGCAGAGCCGTCGACGCCGAGCCCGCCGTAGTTGTTGAGGGTGAAGGTCGATCCGCGGAGCCGCTCGGGCGGGAGCGTGCCGGCGCGCGCGGTGGCCGCGAGCTCGCGCAGGGCGGCGTCGAGGTCGCCGACCGTGAGCCGGTGCGCGTGCGGGACGACCGGGACGAGGAGGCCGCGTTCGGTGTCGGCCGCGACGCCGAGGTTCACGCCGTCGAACGAGATCAACTCGGAGCCGTCGTCGCTGAGCCGCGAGGCGAGGACCGGGTAGTCCTCCAGTGCGAGCAGCACGAACCGCGCGAGGAGCGCCGTGATCGACGGGGCCTTCCCGCCCTCGGGAGCCATCTGCCCGCGGAGGTTCCAGAGCTCGGTGGCGTCGACGTCGACCCACACGGTGGCCTCGGGGATCTCCGAGCGGCTCTGGGCGAGCCGGGCGCTCACGGTACGGCGCAGCGGGGACAGGCGCTCGCGGCTGCGGACCGGGAGGCCGTCGATCTCGCCGGTGGGAGCGGTCGCGGAGGTCGGCGCCGGGGCTGCGGCGACGCCGTCCACCGCATGGTCCACGGCGGCGCGCAGCACGTCGGCGCGGGTGATCGCCCCGTCCGCTCCGGTAGGCGAGATCGTGTGCACGTCGAGGCCCAGGTCGCGGGCGAGGCGCCGCACGAGTGGTGAGCGCACGGCGACCGGAGCGGGTCGCGCGGCGTCGCGGGCGGCCGGTGCGGGCGACTCCGGAGCGGTCGCGGCGGGTGCGGCGGGTGCGGGTGCCGTCGAGGCCGGTGCTGTCGAGGCCGGTGCTGTCGAGGCGGGTGCCGGTGCGGGGCGTGGCGCCGTGGGGCGCCGTCGTCGACCCGTCGAGGCGGACGCGGAGGTGCCGTACCCGATGAGGACGTTGCCCGACCCCGCACGCTCCTCCTGCCGGTACGCCTCGTGCTCGGTCTGCGCGGCGGGAGCCTGCGGCGCGGACGCGGTCTCCTCACTGCCGGGGTCGGCGACCTCCAGCACCGGAGCCCCGACGTCGATGGTGTCGCCGGGCGTGCCGTGCAGCGCCGTCACGACGCCCGCGAACGGCGAGGGCAGTTCGACGACGCTCTTCGCGGTCTCGACCTCGGCGATGGCCTGGTCGGTCGCGATCGTGTCGCCGACAGCCACGAGCCACTGCACGAGGCCGGCCTCGGTGAGTCCCTCGCCGAGGTCGGGGAGGCGGAACACACGGGTCGCGGTCTTCACCGGGGTGCTCATGCCTCGTCCTCCCAGTGCAGCGTGTCGATCGCGTCGAGCACCCGATCGACATCCGGCAGGTACCAGTGCTCGAACTTCGGCGGCGCGTAGGGGGTGTCGAAACCGGTCACCCGCCGCACGGGGGCCTCCAGGTACTCGAAGCAGCGCTCGAACACCCGGGCCTGGATCTCGGAGGCGACGCTGACGAATCCCGGGGCCTCGGCGATCACGACCGCGCGTCCCGTGGACCGCACCGCCGCGGTGACCGTCTCGTCGTCGAAGGGGGAGAGGGAGCGCACGTCGACCACCTGCACGCTGCGCCCTTCGCCCGCGGCGACCTCCGCCGCCTCCAGCGCGAGCGGCACGGAGGCCCCGTACGCGAGGAGGGTCACGTCGGTGCCCTCCCTGGCGATGCGCGCCGCGCCGATCTCCGTCGTCACGGCGGTGTCGACCTCGCCCTTCGACCAGTAGAGCTTCTTGGGCTCGAGGAAGACCACCGGGTCCGGCGAGGCGATGGCCGCCCGGAGCAGCGAGTAGGCGTCCTGCGGGGTGGACGGGCTCACGACGGTGAGACCGGGCGTGTGCGCGTAGTACGCCTCGGACGAGTCGCAGTGGTGCTCGACGCCCCCGATGCCGCCGCCGAACGGGATGCGGATCACGAGCGGCATGCGCATCCCGCCGCGGGTGCGGTTGCCGAGCTTCGCGACGTGGCTGACGATCTGCTCGAACGCGGGGAGGGCGAAGGCGTCGAACTGCATCTCGACCACGGGGCGCATCCCGTTCATCGCCATGCCGACGGCGGTGCCGATGATGCCGGACTCCGCGAGCGGGGTGTCGAAGCAGCGGTCCTCGCCGAAGCGGGCGGTGAGTCCGTCCGTGATGCGGAAGACGCCGCCGAGGGCTCCCACATCCTCTCCGAACACGACCACGTCGGGGTCGGCGGCGAGGGCGTCGGCGAGGGCGCGGTTGAGGGCGGCGGCCATAGTCATGGTCGTGGTGGTGCCGGCGTCCGACGGGGCGACGAACGTCTCGTGCTCGGCGATGGTCATCGGGGGCCTCCGGTCGTCATCGTCTCGGCGGGGTGGGAGCGGGCGATCTCGTCCCGGAGGAGCTGCCACTGCTCCTCACGCTGCGGCGAGCGGGTCGCGGTCACGAAGCGGAAGAGGTCTTCCGGGTCGAGGTCCGCGTCGGTGTTCAGGGCGGTGCGCATGGCGGCGGCGATCTCCTCCGCGCCCGCGGCGAAGCGCGACTCGGCCTCGTCGTCCAGCGTCCCCGTCGCGGTGAGGTGCGCGCGCAGGCGGAGCAGCGGATCGCGGGCGAGCCAGGCCTGCACCTCCTCGCGTTCGCGATAGCGGGTGTCGTCGTCGGCGTTGGTGTGCGCCTGCATGCGGTAGGTGTGGGCCTCGACGAGAGAGGGGCCGCCGCCGGCGCGGGCGCGGTCGACGGCTTCGGTGAGCACCGCGAGGACCGCGGCCACGTCGTTGCCGTCGACGCGCTGCCCCGGCATGCCGTAGCCGACCGCCTTGTGGGCCAGGGAGGGGGCGGCGGTCTGCCGGGAGAGGGGGACCGAGATCGCGAACTCGTTGTTCTGCACGAAGAACACGACGGGGACGTGGAACACCGCCGCGAAGTTCATCGCCTCGTGGAAGTCGCCCTCGCTCGTCGCCCCGTCGCCGCAGAGCGCGAGCACCACGGTGTCCTCGCCGCGGTGCTTCGCCGCCTGCGCGAAGCCGACCGCGTGCAGGAGCTGGGTCGCGAGTGGGGTGGCCTGCGGGGCGACGCGGTGCGCACGGACGTCGTAGCCCGAGTGCCAGTCGCCCTTGAGGAGCACCATCGCCTCCGCGGGAGCGACGCCGCGGGCGATCACGGCGACCGAGTCGCGGTACGTGGGGAAGAGCCAGTCGGTGTCGCCGAGCACCATCGCCGCGGCCACCTGGCAGGCCTCCTGGCCGTGCGACGAGGGGTAGACCGCGAGGCGTCCCTGGCGCACGAGCGCGCCGGCCTGATCGTTGATGCGACGGCCTTCGACGAGGCCGCGGTAGGCCGCCAGCAGGACGTCGGCGGTGGGGAGCGCGTAGGTCTCGTCGGGGAGGGTGGTCCCGTCCTCGGCGATCAGTCGTACCGCGGTGTCCCGCGGGAGCATGTCGTGGGGGTGCATCCGTCCGCCTTCCTTGCCGAACTCGATGAGGACAGCATGCCGCGCGTGCGACAGTCATCCAAGATCCGTCGCAGGATCGTGGACGATTGCTCGTGACGTGCCACAATGGCTTCCGAAATGTCAGGATTTCCCGGACGCGAGAGGGGTGCCATGGCGGCGCTGGACGAGACGGATCGCGCGATCCTCGCGGAGCTGCGGCGGGATGCGCGGGCGTCCATGACCGCGATCGCCGAGGCGGTGCACATCTCCCGCGCGGGGGCGCATGCCCGCATCAAGCGCCTCACCGACGCCGGGGTCATCACGGGGTACACCGTGCGCACCGACCCCGTGCTGCTGGGGCATCACGCGAGCGCGTACGTGACCCTCGCGATCGAGCAGGCCACGTGGCAGGAGGTGAGCGCGCGGCTCCGGGCGATCCCGGAGATCGAGCACATGGCGCTCGTCGGCGGCGACTTCGACGTGCTGCTGCTCGTGCGCGCCAACGACGCCCGCGACCTGCGCCGCATCGTGCTGGAGGACATCCAGGCGATCCCGTCGATCCGCTCGACGCGGACGATCCTGATCTTCGAGGACTTCGACCGGGCGTGACGGTTGTTTCCTGCGACGGGGGACGTTGGGGTGCGACGGGCGTCGGTGCCGCGGGTCGTGGGTGGGGTGCGGGGGTCGTGCCGGGAAGCGGCGGATTTCGGCGGCGGCATGTTGTGCGGATGGTGTTGTGATGTGGAGGGTTGATCACGGGTCTGTTCGTGTGCAGGAGGAGTCCTTCGCGCGTACTGGAATATCAGTCTGAACAGGGGTAATCGGGCCTCGCAATGTCGGTGGCCCTCTGTTGAATCGTCGTATGGAAGGCACCCCGGCAGCGGTTCTCGACGACACGGTCGTCGCTCTCGACGCCGTGCTGCAGTCCGGCACCGTGGGCGCTCTCGATGCCGGGGCGATGATGCACCTGCTGCGGGTCGCGGGCGAGATCCAGCGACGCGTGGAGGCCGTGATCGTGGAGGCGGTCGCGAGCGTCGATCCGCGTCCGGCGGGGTCGGGGGAGCCGGCCTTCTGCGGAGGGTTCGGCTGTCGCTCGATGAACGAGCTGCTGCAGCGGGTGCTCAGCACCGACGGCGCGTCCGCCGCGCGCCTCGTGAAGAGCGCGCGGTTGGTGCGACGCGAGGTCGACCTGTCCTCCGGGGAGTGGCTGCCGGCGCGGTGGCCGGCGCTGCGCGAGGCCCTCCTCGACGGGGCGCTCGGCGTGACCGGGTTGCTGGCCGCGACCGGGCCGATCGAGCAGGCAGGCCCTCGCGTGCGCCTCGCCGACCGCTGGGAGGCCGACGCGTATCTCGCGGAGGTCGCTCGTGGCGAGGAGAGTTGCGACGGTGCCGAGAACAGTGATGGCGCCGAGAACAGTGATGACGCCCAGAACGAGCCCGGGCCGGCGCCGACACCCGAGGATCTGCGGGTGCGGGCGCAGCTGATCGTGCAGTACCTCGACCCCGACGGCGCGGAGCCTGCGGAAGACATCGCGCTGCGAGCGCGAGGTGTGGTGCTGGGGCGCGCCAAGGACGGCGTGATCCCGGTCCGGGGCGCACTGCTGCCCGAGGTCGCGGGGCAGCTGCAGCGGATCTGGGACGCATATCTGAACCCGAAGGTCGATGGTCCGCCGCTTCCCGGCGTGCACTTTGTCCCGTCCGCGGAACTCGAGGATTCCGATGCCGAGCAGCGGGACACGGCGGTGTCCCCGGACGACGATGTGCTCCCGGCCGGCGACCCCGGCGGGATGGTCGACGGGCGCACGCGGGCACAGAAGCAGCACGACGCGCTCGCGGCGGCCCTGGGGATCGCAGCCCGGCACGACGACATGCCGCGGCTGGGTGGTGCCGCCCCGACACTCGTGGTGACGGTCGGCGCCGAGGACTATGCCACGGGGCGCGGCTGGGCGCGGGTCGAGGGTGCCGAGACGCCGGTGTCGACGCGGGTGGCCGCGCACACGGCGTGCGGAGGGACGGTCCAGCGGATCGTGCTCGGCGCCGGAGGAAGGATCGTCGGGCTCGGGTCGAGCGACCGGATCTTTACCCCCGCGCAGCGCCGGGCGATCGGCGTGCGGGACGGTGAGTGCCTGATCCCCGGGTGTCACGTCCCCGCCGCCTGGTGCGAGATCCACCACGTCACGGAGCACGCGCACGGGGGTCCGACGCACACCGACAACGGGGTCGCGCTGTGCTGGCACCACCACCGCGCACTGGACACCTCGGGGTGGCAGATCCGCATGCGAGAGGGAGTGCCGCAGGTGCGAGGGCCGGCGTGGTGGGATCCGAGGCGACGATGGCGCACGCCGCGCCTGACGCTTACCGGCTCCCCGGACCGGACGGGGTCCCGATTCGCTCACGCGGGACCGGCCCGGGAGCGCATCCTTCGCGCGGGGACATCTCCGGCGCGCTCCGCGACAAGTGCGGCGGGAAGGGCCGACCGAGAATGAGAAGAAGACCGGCGTCCGCGCCGTGACCCGCTCGAAGGAGAGAGACCGATGTCCGATTCCGCCGTTCCCGTAGCCGTCGACTCCGGATCCGCCGATGCCGCGGCGACCGCCGCCGCTGCGCTGCTCGACCGCATCCAGGCCCCGCAGGGTGAGGGGCGCGAGATCCCCGACGCCGCGACGCGAGAGGTCATCGGACGCGCGCCCGTGGCCACGGTCTCCGACCTCGACGACGCCATCGCCCGCGCGAAGGCCGCGCAGCCCGCGTGGGAGGCGCTCGGACACGAGAAGCGGAGCGCACTCCTCCTGGCCGCGGCCGACGCCATCGACGCGAACGCCGAGGGGCTCGCCTACCTCCTGTCGCGGGAGCAGGGCAAGCCGCTGAACGGCCCCAACGCGCGGTTCGAGCTCGGCGCCTGCTCGGCCTGGCTGCGCACCAACGCCACCACCGTCCTGGAGCCGCAGGTGCTCGTCGACGACGAGACGCTGCACGCCGAGCTCGTCTACAAGGCGGCCGGTGTGGTCGGCGCCATCGGGCCGTGGAACTGGCCGCTCATGATCACGATCTGGCAGATCGGTCCGTCGCTGCGCATGGGCAACACGGTCGTCGCGAAGCCCAGCGAGTACACGCCGCTGAGCGTGCTGGCGATGCTCGCGGTGATGAACGACGTGCTGCCCGCCGACGTCCTCATCGGCGTCTCCGGCGACCGCGAGGTGGGCGGCCGCCTCGCCTCGCACCCCGACATCGCCAAGATCATGTTCACGGGCTCCACCGCGACAGGGCGCCGCATCATCGAGAGCTCCGCGGGCAACCTCGCCCGCCTCACGCTGGAGCTGGGCGGCAACGACGCGGGCATCGTGCTCCCCGGCACCGATCCCTCCGCGATCGCGGAAGACCTCTTCTGGGGTGCGTTCATCAACACCGGACAGACCTGCGCCGCCATGAAGCGCCTCTACGTGCACGACTCCGTGTACGACGAGGTCGTGGACGCGCTCGCCGCGATCGCCGCGCAGGTGCCGATGGGCAACGGGCTCGACGAGGGCAACGTGCTCGGACCGCTGCAGAACCGTCCGCAGTTCGACATCGTCAGTCGCCTCGTCGACGATGCGCGGAGCCGCGGCGCCCGGATCGTCACGGGTGGCGAGCCGGCCACCGAGCTCGGCGAGCTGTTCTACCGGCCCACCATCGTCGCCGACATCGACAACGACGCGGCACTCGTGCAGGAGGAGCAGTTCGGTCCCGCGCTTCCCGTCATCCGCTACAGCGACGTCGACGAGGCCTTCGCGCTCGCGAACGCGCTCGACGTGGGCCTCGGCGCCTCGGTGTGGGCGAGCGACCCGGAGGAGGCCCGCGCCGTCGCCGCGCGCATGCAGTCCGGCACGGTGTGGATCAACTCGCACGGCGGGCTGCACCCGATGGTGCCGTTCGGCGGCGTGAAGAGCTCGGGCTACGGGCTGGAGTTCGGCGTCGAGGGGCTCAAGTCCGTCGCCGTCACCCAGGTCGTCTCCGGACCCGGCCGGAAGGCGTGAACGTGACCGCGGCGAACAGTGGCGCGGCGCGCTCCGCCATCGTCGTCGGTGCCGGCACGTCGGGAGCCATCGTCGCGCGGCGTCTCACCGACGCCGGTGTCGCGGTGACGCTCGTCGAGGCGGGCGGCTACGACACGAACCCGGCCATCCACGACCCCTCGCGGGCGGGTGAACTCTGGCACTCCGCCGAGGACTGGGACTTCTTCACCGTGCCGCAGCCGCACGCGGCCGGTCGTCGGCTGCATCTTCCTCGCGGCAAGGTCACCGGTGGGTCGCACGCGCTGAACGCCATGATCTGGGTGCGCGGCGCGGCCTCCGACTACGACGCGTGGGAGGCGGCCGGCGCGACCGGATGGGGCTGGGCCGAGGTCGAGCCGATCTACGACGCGATCGAGAACGACCTGCTGCCGGTGACCGACGACTACGCGCTCGCGCCCATCCAGGCCTCGATCATCGACGCCGCCGTCGAGGAGGGGCTGCCACGCAACCCGAACTACAACGGGGGCACGCTCGACGGGGTCTCGCAGGAGCAGGTCACGATCACGGACGGCCGCCGCGTCAACACCTGGACCGCCTATGCGCAGCCCGTCGCCGACCGGATGACGATCCTCACCGGTCGCGCCGTGCACTCCGTGATCGTGCGCGAGGGTCGTGCGGTCGGCATCCGGCTGGGGGAGGGCGACGACGCCGAGGAGGTGCTCGCGGACGAGGTCATCCTCTCGGCGGGAGCACTCGGCACTCCTGTCATCCTGCTGCGCTCGGGCATCGGTCCCGCCGCTGAGCTGAGTGCCCTCGGCATCCCCGTCGTGCACGACGCCCCCGCCGTGGGCAAGAACCTGCACGACCACCTCCTCTCCCCGGTGATCTTCGCGACCGAGAAGAAGCCCGTCGGCCCGCCGCAGCCGGGGGTCTCCGTCACGCAGAGCCACCTGTTCTGGCGCAGCCGGGACGGCCTCGCGCAGCCGGACACGCAGCCCATCCACTTCTCCGTCCCGATGTGGGGAGAGCTGGAGCCGCGGGGCACCGACGGGTTCACGCTCATGGCGGGCCTGGTCACGCCGTACAGCCGCGGCGAGCTCCGCCTCACCGGTCCTGGCCTCGACGACCTGCCGCACATCGACCTGGCGGCGCTGGAGGATCAGCGTGATGCCGATGCCCTGGCCGCCTCGGTGCGCCAGTGCCGCCGCATCGGCGCACAGCCCGCGCTCGCCGAGGAGTGGGGTGCGGTCGAGGTCTACCCCGGGCCGGATGTCGCGGACGACGACGTGGAGGAGTGGGTGCGCCGCACGGCCATCACCTACCACCACCAGGTCGGCACCTGCCGCATGGGCTCCGACCCCGAGTCCGTTGTCGACCCGCAGCTCCGGGTACGCGGGATCGAGGGCCTCCGGGTGGTCGACGCCTCAGTCATGCCGACCGTGCCCACCGGCAACACCAACGCGCCCGCGGCCATGATCGGCGAACGCGGCGCGCGCTTCCTCCTCGCGGACTGAGGGAGGGCGGCGAGGGGACGCGGGGCGGTCACGGCAGACGCCGACGATCGCCCCGCGCTCCGGCGTGTCAGCGCGTGAGCAGCGTCACCGCCACGAGCGCGAGGGCGACGAGACCGAACCCGGTCGCGAACACCGTCAGCGCGAGCGGGAGTGCGCCGCCCGGCAGTGGCCCGCGCGCCCGGGCGGTGAGTACCGCGGTCGTCCGGCGCTGCCGCCGGCGCGCGGCGATCCAGAGCAGCGCTGCCGTGCCGACACCCAGCACACCCGGGATGAGGCCCCATCCCTCGGCGCCGGCAGGCAGCACGAGCGGGAAGACCCGCAGCGACAGCAGCGAGCCGACCGCGATCGCGAGGGCCGTGCGCCGCCAGGCCAGCTCCGTGCGCTCCGGCTGCAGCCCGGGGTCGTACAGATCGGGGGCGGGAGTATCGGGGGCGGTCATCGGCAGGGCTCCGTCAGCGCCACAGCACCCCGGCGAGGACGAGCAGCCCCGTCGTCACCACGACCACGGCGAGCACCACCGCCGACAGTGCGCCGGGCAGCGGCCGTCCCTGCCGGAGGGCGCGTTCGGCCCGCATCCACTCGAACCAGGCGAGCGGCGCCACGGCCGTGCCGGCGACCATCAGCAGCAGCGAGGCGGCCAGCCGGAACCCGGGATGCAGGTCGAGGCCGAGGACCTCGAGCGCGACGCCACCCGCGATCAGTGCCAGGCCGGTCCGGGTCCAGGCCAGGAACGTGCGCTCGTTGGCGAGGGAGAACCGGGGATCGGGCTCGTCCCCGACCCGGTAGACGGAGGCGGGGAAGCGGCGCATGCGCCCATCGTACGGCGCGGCGCGCTCAGCGCTCGTGCACCGTGCGCCCGGCGAACCACGTCGAGACGACCTCGGTGTGCACGATCTCCTCCGCCGGTCCGCCGATCGCATCCCGTTCCAGGATCACGAAGTCGGCCGACTTGCCGGGGCTCAGGGAACCGGTCTCCGCGCCGAGGCCCATCGCCGTCGCGGCGTTGATCGTGAAGACCTCCAGCGCCTCTTCGGCCGAGATCGCCTGCTCCGGCCACAGCGTGCCCGCGGCCCGGCCGAGCGGATCGGCCCGTGTCACGAGCCCCTGCAGACCCTCGAGCGTGTTCGGCGACTCACTCACGGGCCAGTCCGAGCCGCCGGCCACGAGGGCTCCGGCGTCGAGGAGGGCACGGTTGGGCTGGGAGTGCTCGGCACGCTCTCCCAGCACGTCCGCCAGCGCCCGAGGGATGACGCCCGGGTACCAGATGAACGGGGAGATGTCGGCGGAGACGTCGAGCGCCGCGAGCCGGGGGATGTCGCTCTCCGCGAGGAACTGCCCGTGCGCGATCTGCACCGGCGTCGTGAAGCCTTCCGCGCGCACGCGCGCGGTCGCGTCGAGCACGAGGCGCGCCGACCCGTCGCCGGTGCAGTGAACCTTGGCCCCGAGACCGCGGGCGGCGACGGCCCGCAGCCAGTCGGTGAGCTCGTCGAGGGTCATGGTCGTCTCGCCATGGAAGTGCGCCCCGTGCACCGGATCCGCCGGATACGGGTCGAGGAAGGAGGCGGTGCGTGCGGGCGGCACGCCGTCGAGGAAGATCTTCACGAAGTCCGGGCGATGGTGCGGCGTGCGGAACTCCTCGCCCCGGTCGAGGAGGGGAGCGCCGATGGGGTCGAATCCGAAGATCTCGTCGTTGATGAGGAGCGAGGAGACGACCCAGGCGTGCAGCTCGTCGGCGCGGTCGAGCCCGGCGAGTGCGGCGAGGATGTCGACGGAGACCCCCGCGTCCTGGAACGCCGTGATCCCGAACGAGTTCAGCAGCTCGATGCCGCGGCGGGACGCGGCGGCGTGCTGCTCCGGGGTGAGTCCGCCGCTGTGGTCATACGCCTCCTGCACCGGGATGCCGGCGGCCTCCAGGAGCACGCCGGTGGGCGTGCCGTCGTCGGGGTCGAGCAGCGTGACCCCGGAGGTCGGGATGCTGTCCGCCGTGATGCCGGCGAGCTCCAGGGCCCGGGTGCTGGCCCAGCGGTTGTGGCGGGAGTCCTCCATGAGCGCCACCGGTCGTCCGCCCGCCGCCTCGTCCAGCCGGCGCCGCGTGGCGGTGTTCGCCAGCGTCGGGAGCAGGGTCGTGGCCACGGCGCCGCCGACGATCCAGGCGTCCTCGGGCAGGGTCTGCGCCTTCTCCCGCACCCGGTCGAGGATCTCGTCGAGCGTGAGGGAGGGGGCGAGCGACAGTTCGAAGAGCTCGGTCCGTCCGGCGAGCGCGTGGTGGTTGTGCACGTCCACGAAGCCGGGGTAGACGGCCGCGTCGCCGACCTCGATGACCCGCGTGCGGCGGCCCCGGAACGCCTCCACGTCGGCGCGGTCGCCGACGGCGAGGATCCGTCCGTCGCGCACCGCGAAGGCCTCGGCGCGCGGACGGGCGCGGTCGGACGTGCGGATCACGGAGCCGGTGACGAGGAGGTCGGCGACGTCGGTCATGTCAGGCGTCTCCGAAGGTCGCGGGCTCGAGCGCGGGCGTGTGGTGGGTGGTCGACAGCAGGCGGCCGTGCGCGCCGAACGTGAAGTGCGTCGGCACCTCACCGGTCTCGTCCAGACCGAACAGCACGCCGTGGGAGCGGATCGCGTTCACGTCGCGGTGGTCGGCGATCGTGACCGAAGCGCACGGGATCACCTTCTCGCGCCACGCGAAGACGTAGATCCCGGGGCGCACCTCCCACACGCTGTTCTCGTCCGTGTCGGCGAGCCCGCGCTCCGGACCGGCCAGGCACTGCCACGAGTACCAGCGCGGGGAGAGGTACACGTGCTCGTAGGCGTGCTCCTCGCTGTAGACCCATTCCACGCGGCGCCCGATGAGCGTGGTCGTGGGGGCGGCCTCGGTGCCGGTGACGTCGGCGCCCTCGATGGTGCTTGGGGCGAAGTGGTGCTGCACCCGGGTGCGGCCCTGCTCGGGCGCGGGAAGGATCTCGGAGATCACCGCGAGGGAGCGTCCGTGCCGCAGGTCGACCACGAGCGAGACGGCCTCGTTCGGGAGGTAGCGGTGGTGGAACTGCACGAAGTAGAGCTCGTCGTCGACCTCGAACGCCTCGTAGTCGTCGGTGTCGGATGCCGCCTCGGTCGGGTCCTCGGCGCCGGGCTGGTACTCCCAGGCGACGGTCGAGTCGTCGAAGCGGTGGACGATGCGGGTGCCGCGGGCGTCGACGACGGCGATCTCGCGGCCGCTCAGCGCGGTGGTGTGCGGGGCCTTGTTGGCGTCGAAGCCGGGGGCGAGCCCTTCCAGCGGCAGCCAGGTGGAGGTGTCGGCGGGGTTGAGGGTCGTCATGGGGTTTCCTTCCTTCGGAGAACGGGGTCGGCGCGGGCGTCAGCGGTCGCTGAACCGCTCCAGATCGGTGGCGAGGCCGTCGTAGACGGCGGGCTTGGCACGGCGGAGGTAGGCGGCGTAGACGATGCCGCCGATCAGCGCGAGCACGAGCAGCAGCGGCATCAGGCGGATCGCGAGCTCCTCGGAGCCGGCCACGATGTTGAAGTTCACGATCGCCAGGATCGAGATGGCCGCGATGCCGAGGAAGCCGATGCCCGGAGCGATGAAGGTGCCCCACCACCGCGGGTCCTTCCGGCGCCGGAAGTACACGACGATCGAGATCGCCGCGAGCCCCTGCAGGATCAGCACGCTGAGGGTGCCGAAGCCGAGCATCGCGGGCACGAGTGTGACGATGGGGTCGGCGCCGGCGAGGGCGAACAGGATCGCCACGATCGCCGCGAAGCCGGCCTGCACGATGCCCGCGAGCTGCGGGGCGCCGTTCGGGCGGGTGCGGGCGAGGGCCTGCGGGAGGATCTTCGCGCGGCCCAGCGAGTACAGGTAGCGGGTGGCGGAGTTGTGGAAGGCGAGCATCGCCGCGAAGAGGCTCACCAGGAGCAGCACCATCATCACGGTCGTGAGCGGTCCGCCCAGGTACTGCTGCGAGAGCGAGAAGATGAGGTCGCCCGTGGGCAGGTGCTCCAGCGCCGTGACCTGCGCCTGCGCGACGCCGGTCGCGCTCACCACGGCCCAAGTCGTGACGCCGAGGATCACGCCGATCGCGATGATCGAGGTGTAGGTCGCCCGCGGGATCGTGCGCAGCGGCTGCTTGGCCTCCTCGCTGAAGAGCGCGGTGGCCTCGAACCCGAGGAAGCCGGTCGCCGCGAGCAGCAGGCCGATGGGCAGCGAGCCGGAGAACACGGCCTCCGGGCTGAACGCGGCGACGTCGTAGCCGGTCTGCACGAGCACCGAGATGTCGAACACGACGAGCATGAGCACTTCGAGCACGAGGCACACCCCGAGCACCTTCGAGCTGAAGTCGACGCCGATCCGGGCGAGCACGAAGCAGACGAGGATCGACAGCAGGCCCCAGACGAGCCAGTGCACGTCGAGCCCGGTGAGGTCGCGGATGATCGTCTGCATGAAGAAGCCGCTGGTGCCGATCGTGCCGACCACGAAGAAGTTGTAGCCGAGCGTCGCGATGAGGCCCGCGACGAGTCCGCCGGTGCGGCCGAGGCCCCTCACGACGAAGGCGTAGAAGCCTCCGGCGTTCACGAGCTGCTTCGACATCTGGGCGTAGCCGATCGCGAACAGCAGCAGGATGGCCGCGACGAGGAAGAACGACATCGGGGTGCCGCCGCCGTTGCCCAGCGCGATGGCGAGGGAGGCGACGACGACGATCCCGGTCAGCGGCGCCACGGCGGCCAGGACGAGGAAGACGATGCCCGCGACACCGAGGGCGCCGGGGCGGAGGGAGGTGTGGTGCGGCGTCGTGGGTGCGGAGGTCTGCTCTGCCACGTCGGCTCCTTTGCTCGGGTGACGGCCGTGTGGACACGGCATCGACGACGAGGGGAATCGTCGATAGAGCGAGTCTGCTCGCCGCCCCGTTCCGACGCTTGACCGTGAGCGAAGGACGATGGTGCCACCGCGCACACCCCGGCGTCGAGCGTGCGGGCCCTCCGCACCGCGGAGCAGGATGACCGGGACGACACCGCTGTCTCGTCGGCGCCGCGCGGCGCCGGGCTGCGGTCGGAGGATGCGATGGACCTGCAGCTCGACGGCACGACCGCCCTCGTCACGGGGGCTGCCTCCGGCATCGGTCGTGCCGTCGCCCGGGCGCTCGCCGCCGAGGGGGTGCGGGTCGCGCTGCTCGACCGGGACGCCGCCGTGCTCCGGGACGCGGCGGGGGAGGCCGGCATCGATCCGGTGCTGCTCGCCGCCGACGTCACGGACGAACAGCAGGTGGCTGCCGCCGTCGGCGCTGGTGTCCGCGCGCTGGGTGGTCTCGACGCGGTGGTCTGCTGCGCCGGGATCTCCGGCCCGGTCGGGACGCCGATCGAGGAGACCCCCTTGGAGGCGTGGAACCGCGTCCTCGCCGTGAACATCACCGGCGCGTTCCTCGTGCTCAAGCACGCGATCGCGGCGCTCCGGGAGTCCGCCGCCGGATCCGTCGTGCTGCTCGCGAGCGACTCGGCTGTCGTCGCCTCCCCGGGCATGGCCCCCTACGCCGCGTCGAAGGCGGCGCTCGTCCAGTTCGGAAGGGCGCTCTCGGTCGACCTCGCCGGCACCGGGGTGCGGGTGAACGCGGTGTCACCGTCCATCGTCGACACCCCGATGAGCCGGGGCGACCTCGGCGCCGCGGCGTTCGACGAGCCCGCCTTCCCCGTGCAGAGCGCCGACGAGGTCGCCGTGCACGTCGCCTACCTCCTCTCCCCGCGGAGCCGGGCGGTCAACGGCACCACCCTCCTCAGCGACTTCGGGTACACCGCCCGGTCGGGTTTCCCCGCCTGACGCACCCGCGTCCGGCCCCACCGCGCACGCGCGCAGAACACACAGGAGCACACATGGCAACCGTGGTCGGATCGAGCGTCTCCGGACGCGTCGTCGTCATCACCGGAGGCGGCACGGGCATCGGCGCGGCGGTCGCGGAACGGTTCGCGGCCGAAGGGGCGCACGTCGTCGTGGTGGGCCGCCGCCCCGAGCCGCTGCACGAGGTCGAGCGGGCCGTCGGGGCGTTCCCCGTCGTCGCGGACGCGGCGGACACCGCGTCGGCGCAGGCCGCGATCGCCGAGATCCTCGCGCGGTTCGGCCGCATCGACGTTCTCGTCGCGAACGCCGGGGGACACGGGTTCTCGCCGGTCGCCGAGACCGACGACGCGAGCTGGGACGCTGCGATCCGCGCCAACCTCACCACCGCGTTCGTGATGGCGCGGGAGGCGCTGCCGGCGCTGATCGAGGCCAAGGGCCAGATCGTGGTCGTCTCCTCGCTGGCCGGTCTCTTCGCGGGGCCGTCGGTGGCCGGATACACGGTCGGCAAGCACGCCCTCATCGGCCTCACCCGGACGCTCGCGCGCGACTACGGGCGCCACGGCGTGCGCGTCAACGCGATCTGCCCCGGGTGGGTGCAGACGCCGATGGCCGACGAGGAGATGGACGAGTTCGCGGCGCACGCCGGTCTCGGCTCCCGCGAGGAGGGGTACGCGACGGTCACCGCCGACGTGCCGCTGCGCCGCCCGGCGCGGCCCGCCGAGATCGCCTCCGTCGTGCGGTTCCTCGGGTCGGGGGAGTCGTCGTACATCACCGGCGCCGTGATCGTCGCGGACGGCGGGTCGCACGTGGTCGACGTGCCGACCATCGCCTTCGACCACGCCGGGATGTAGCGCCGGGTTAAGGGTGGGCGGTGGCCGTCGCGCGGTAGCGGAGGCCGTCCACGAGCAGTCCGACCAGGGTCAGGCTCTGCTCCTCCGACCCTGCGGACTGGCACAGGTTCGCCGCGGCGTAGAGCAGCTGCGTGGCGTCGACGTCGGCGCGGATGGTCCCGGCCGCTTCGGCGGCGCGCAGCAGGCCGTCGAGGGCGCCCCCGAGATGAGCCGTGAAGTACGCCGGCAGTGCCTCGAAGGCGGGGTCGCCGGAGTGCAGGGCGGCGGCGAGCCCCCGCTTCGTCGCGATGAACTGCGTGAACCGCTGCAGCCAGAGGGCGAGCGCCTCGTCGGGCGCGTGCGCGGCGGCGAGCTCGGAGGCCGCCTGCTCCGTGGCATCCACCGCGGTGCGGAAGACGGCCACCACCAGATCCGAGCGCTGGGGGAATCGTCGGTACAACGTGCCCACTCCGACGCCGGCCCGATCCGCGATCGCCCTGGCGGGTGCGTCGACCCCGTCGGTCGCGAAGACCTCGCGCGCGGCGTCGACGAGGGCGTCGGTGTTGCGGCGGGCATCGGCGCGCATGGATCCTCCCAGGGGTTGCTTAAACGGAACAGTGTTCCGTATGCTTCCGGAAGAGCGTTCCGCTTCGGTCAACGATAGGACACCGGACGACGGGATGCCAGCCACGAAAGGAACCGCTCATGCACTACCGCACCCTCGGCCGCACCGGCATCCGAGTCAGCCCGTTCGCGCTCGGCGCGATGATGCTCGGCACCGACGGCCGCATCGGCAATGGCGACGAACAGGACTCGATCCGGATCGTCCACCGGGCCCTCGACGCCGGCATCAACATCATCGACACCGCCGATCGGTACTCGCAGGGCGGGTCCGAGGAACTCCTCGGCAAAGCGCTCGTCGGGCGCCGCGACGACGTCGTGCTCGCCACGAAGTTCAACGGGCCGATGGGAGACGACCCCAACCGCCGGGGCAACTCCCGCCGCTGGATCATGCGCGCCGTCGAGGACTCGCTCCGTCGGCTCCGCACCGACCACATCGATCTCTACCAGGCGCACCGTCCCGATGACAGCGTCGACCTCGAGGAGACGCTCTCCGCCCTGACCGACCTCGTCCGCAGCGGCAAGGTCCGTGCGATCGGCAGCTCCGACTTCCCGGCCTCGATGCAGGTCGAGGCGCAGTGGACGTCCGAGCGCCGCGGGCTCGAGCGCTTCCGGACGGAGCAGCCGACGTACTCGATCCTCAACCGCGGCATCGAACGCGAGGTCCTCCCGGTCGCGCAGCGGTACGGCCTGGGAACGCTGGTCTGGAGCCCGCTCGCCGGCGGCATGCTGACCGGGCGGTTCCGGAAGGGACAGCAGACCGATCTCGCGCGGGCGACCATGTTCCGACACAACCAGGACGAGCGTCGGATCGACGCGGTGGAGCAGATCGTCGCCCTGTCCGAGGAGAGCGGCATCCGGATGACGCACCTCGCGATGGCCTTCGCGATCGCGCATCCCGGCGTGACCAGCGCGCTGATCGGGCCGCGGTCGATGGAGCAGCTCGACGACCTGCTGGAGGGCGTCGACGTGGCGCTGAGCGACGAGCTGCTCGACCGCATCGACGAGATCGTCCCGCCGGGCTCCGATGTCGGTCGTCTCGATCAGCAGTACAACCCGCCCGCGGTGCTCGAGCCGGTGCTCCGCCGGCGTCCGGCCGCCGACCGCTCCGCCGCCTAGTCGGCGGGGTCGTTCGGGCCCCGCGCGTCAGTCGATGCGGAGCTCGAAGCCCTCGTCGGTCGGGACCACGGCGACGTGCGTGAGGTCGTCGACGTGCACGGTCGGGGCGTGGGCTCCCGCGTGCGGACCGATGCCGATCACGCGCATGCCCGCCGCGTGGGCGGCCTGGATGCCGGCGCCGGAGTCCTCGAACACGACGCAGTCCCCGGGGTCGATGCCGAGGGTGCGGGCGGCGAGGAGGAAGCCCTCCGGATCGGGCTTCGAGGCCGAGACGTTCTCCGCCGTCACGGCGAGTTCGGGGACCGTGAGCCCGGCCTGGCCCATCCGCGCGGTCATGAGGGCGACGTTGGCGGAGGTGACCACCGCGTGCGGGAACGGCTGCAGCGCGGCGAGCAGCTCATTGGCGCCCGGGATGCCGATCACACCGTCCACGTCGGAGGCCTCGGTGGCGAGCATGACCTCGTTCTCGCGGAGGTTGATCGCGTGGTCGCGCTCGGGGAGCAGGATCGCCATGCTCTGGTGCCCCTGGCGCCCGTGGACGGTGCGGAGCACGGTCTCCGGGTCGATCCCGTGCGGCTCCGCCCAGGCGAGCCAGAGGCGCTCCACGACGGCGGTCGAGTCGACGAGGGTCCCGTCCATGTCGAGGAGGGCGGCGCGCGCGTGGAGGATCTCGGTCACTCCCTCAGGCTAACCCCCACGCCGCCGACCCACCCCCTTTCGTGCGCCCCGGCCCCTTGCGCACGTACGCAAGGGGCCGGGAGGAACGCAACGGGGTGGGTCGACAGGGGGAGTCAGCCCCCGAGGTAGGCGCGGTGGAGGAGGGCGGGGTCGTCTTGGAGGGCCTGCGGCGCACCCTGGAACGACACACGGCCGCCGGCGACGACCACCGCCTCCTGCGCGAGACCGAGTGCGAGCTGCGTGAACTGCTCCACCAGCAGCACCGCCACCCCGGACTCCGCGATCGACGACACGATCGGCATCAGGCGCAGGAACACCACCGGCGCGAGGCCCAGGGACATCTCGTCGATGAGCAGCACCCGGGGCTTCGCCGCGAACGCCCGTGCCAGCACCACCATCTGCTGCTCCCCACCCGACAGCAGCGCCGTGGGGGAGTCGATGCGCTTCTCCAGCTCCGGGAACTGCGCGAGCACGGCCTCGATCTCCCCGGCGGTGCGCGCCGTGAGGGAGAGGTTCTCGCGCACGGTCAGCGACGGGAACACGGCCCGCCCCTGCTCGATGTGCACGATGCCGCGCCGGGCCCGCGCCACGCGGGAGAGCCGGTCGATCGGCTCCCCGTCCAGCAGTATCGACCCGGACGAGTGCGGCGTCACGCCGGACACCGCCTCGATCAGGCTCGTCTTGCCCGCCCCGTTGGGGCCGACCAGGGCCAGGACCTCGCCCCCGGCGACCCGCAGCGAGACGTCCGAGATGACCGGCCCGGCACCGCGGCTCACCGTGACGCCGTCGAGCACCAGTGCGCTCATTTCAGCAGCTCCGTCTCTCCCATGTACGCCTTGACGACGTCGGGGTTCGCGAGGACCTCCGCCTGCGGGCCGCTCGCCAGGACGCGGCCGAAGTCGAGGACCGTGAGGGTCGGGCACACCGAGCGGACGAGGTCGAGATCGTGCTCGATGATGATGAGGGCAACACCGTAGCGCCCCGGGAGCTCGCGCAGGCGAGCAGCGAGCGCCAGATGCTCCTCGTGCGAGAGGCCGGCGGCGGGCTCGTCGAGGATGAGCAGGCGCGGGCGGGCGGCGACGTTCGCTGCGACCTCCACGAGCCGCCGGGTGCCGACGTCGACGCTCGAGAGGCGCGCCCGGGCCGGCGGGCACCCGAAGAACGCGAGGACCTCGTCGATGTCCGCCGCGGCGAGCCGCCGTCTGGCCACGAAGCGCACGTAGCCACCCACGGTCAGCGCCGGAGGGACGCGGTCCTGCTGGAAGGTCCGTCGCAGTCCGAGTCGCGCACGCCGGGTGGGGGAGAGCCCGGCGAGGTCGCGGTCGCCGAGGAGCACGCGGCCCTCGTGCTGGGGGAGGAAGCCGCTGATGGCGTCGACGAAGGTCGACTTCCCGGCGCCGTTCGGCCCGATGAGCCCCATGATCGAGGCGGCGGGCACCGTGAACGAGACGTCGTCGAGGGCCTTGAGCGCCCCGAACTGCACGGTCAGGCCGTCGACCGTGAGCACCGGGGCGCCGTCGAGGGCCGCCTCGTCGACGGTGGCCGTCGTGGTCGTGGTGATCGCCGTCGCCTCGGTCCCCGCGTCGGGCGGGAGCGCCGTGAGCTCTGCGGTGGCCGTGCGCCGGTCGGCCCGTCGGTACAGGAGGTTGCGGATGCCCTGGCCGAGGTTCGTGCCGCTCGTGAGCGCCTGCACCCCCAGCACGCCGAACACGACGAAGCCCCAGTCCTGCGGCACGCCCCAGCGCTTGAGCAGCTCCGGCACGAGCACCCAGAGCAGTCCGCCGAAGATGGCCATATCGATGAGGTGCGCGCCGGACATGATGGCCAGCACGTACAGGGCGAGGGACTGCAGCGGTGTGAAGCTCGAGGCGAAGGGGAGCTGCACCTGACCGGCGAGCAGCCCACCGGAGATGCCGCCGAGGGCCGCCGACACCGCGAACGCCGTGAGCTTCGCGGTGCGCACGCTCTGCCCGGCCGCGGCCGTGCCCCGCTCGGAGAACGCGACGGCCTTCCAGCTCGCGCCCCACCGTCCGCGCTGCAGGAAGAACACCGCCAGGCCGCAGACGGCGAGCACGACGATGGAGAGGAAGAAGAACTCCCGGTCGCTCCCGAACAGTGCCGGCCGCTCGATCGCGATGCCGTCCGCGGAGCCGGGGAACTGGATCTGCACGAGCGTGACGTCGGCCGCCGCGGCGAAGCCGAGCGTCACCACCGCGAGGTTCACCCCGCGCAGCCGCAGGGCGGGGAGCCCGACGAGGATGCCGACGAGACCGGCCGCGACACCGCCGAGCACGAGCCAGACGAGGAAGCCGCCCGGCGCCTGCATCACGTTCAGCAGCGAGACGATCCACGCCCCGACCGCGGCGAACGTGAGCTGGCAGAGGGCGATCATGCCGGCCGAGCCGGTGACGATGCCGAGGCCGAGGATCGCGATCGCGGCCGTGACGGCGCTGATCGCGAGGAAGACGAAGTAGCCGGGAAGGGCGGCGCTGAGGAGCGCGCCGACGCCGATGCCGACGACGGCGACGGCGAACGGCCAGGTGATCCGGAACCAGGGGCGGTCAGCGAGCGGCATCCCACACCTCCTTGCGTTGCGTCCACAGCAACAGGACGACGATGAACAGGAACGGCAGGAAGTTGCGCACGAGCGCCACTTCGTCGATCTGCGCGACGAGTCCGCCGAGGACGCCGAGGAGCAGCCCGCCGACGACGGCGAGGTCGAGCCGGCGGAAGCCGCCGAGGAGCGCGGCCGCCGCAGCCGGGACAATGAGCATGGACAGGCTCGTGGCGTCGTTCGACTGCGAGGGCGCGACGATGATGATCGCGATGGCGCTGATGATCCCGGTGACGAACCAGACGGCGATCGACAGCGGCCGGGAGCGGATGCCGAGCAACTCCGCCGTGGTCGGCCGCTCCGACAGCGCGCGCAGCTGGGTGCCGACCCGGGTGCGGCGCAGCACGATGCGGACGGCGACGGCGGTGACGACGGCCATCGCCACCGTCGCGACGGTGACCTGGCTGATCACCACGCCGCCGAAGGAGAACGCGGGGCCGGCGATGATCGGGGTGAACGGCTGCGGCTTGTTGCCGAACAGGATGAACGACAGCGAGATGAGCAGCAGGAGCGGACCGACGGTCATGGCCGAGCGGGTCGTCGTCGAGGCCTCAGACAGCCAGGTCGCGGCGATGAACCCGATGGCCGCGGCGAGCACGCCCGCGACGAGGACGCCGAGGATCGAGCCCAGCCAGATGGGCAGCCCGATCTCGCGGACGAACCACACGGCGGTGAAGGCCCCGAACATGCCGGTCGCGGCCTGGGCGAAGTTCACCACGCGCACGAGGCGCGACATGAGGGTGAGGCAGACGCCGAGGACGGCGTAGAGGCCGCCGGCGGCGAGACCGGCGATGGCGCCTTGGAGCATGAGGCGTCCTTTCTGGTGAGGGGGAGGGCCCTTCGACAGGCTCAGGGACCCAGATGTGGGTCGCTGAGCCTGTCGAAGCGCGGGACTATTCGCCGATCCGGAGCCAATCGTCGGCGACCTTCTCCCAGGCGTTCGTGCCCGACTTCAGGATGATCGGCCAGCCCGCGGTGTTCTGCGTGCCGAAGGCGTAGGGCGTCCCCACCATCGGGTTCTCGATCGGGTCCATGCCCTTCAGCGCCTCGGAGACGCTCTCCCGGGTGATGTCGCCGTCGATGCTCTTCAGCACCTCGATGAAGTACGTCGCCGCGAGGTAGCCGCCCTGGCTGAACGAGGTGAGCGGGATGTCGTTCTCCTCCATCAGCGCCCGCCAGTCCGCGTTGATGTCGCTGTCGTCCGTGAACGGGTAGAACTCGGCGGGGACGTAGATGCCGGCACCGGCGTCGTCGATCGCGTCGGCGAAGTTCTCGCTGTAGACGCTCGTGAGGTAGAGCCAGGTCACGTCGTCCCAGCCCTGCGCGTTCGCGGCCTTGACCTGTCCGATCGCGTCGGGCTCGACCGGGTTGATCGCGAGGGCCTTGCAGCCCTGATCGCGCGCCTTGACGATGTAGGGCGTGTAGTCGGAGGCGCCGTACGGCACGGTGTCGTCGACGTACTTCGGCTCCTTGCCCGTGATCTCGGTCCAGGTGTCGATCGCCGCCTGGTAGGTCGGACGGGTGGAGCCGGCGATCTCCAGCAGGATGCAGATGTCGTCGAGTCCGAGCACCTCGGAGCCGTACTGCAGCGTGAGGGTCATGTCGTTGAACGGGCCGACGTTCGCCGGCGAGATGTTCTCGCTGTCGAAGCAGCCCGTGTCGACGCCGATGCCGGGCACCGAGAGGATGCCCTCCTGCTCGTAGTACTTCGCGTTGATCTCGCACTCGATGAGGCTCGCGGAGCCCACGAGCGCGACGGCTTCGTCGCTGCCCACGATCTCCCGCGCCGAGGCGGTGGCCGTGGCGGGGTCGCCCTTGTCGTCGAGCATCTTGTACTCGATCTTTCGGCCGTCCAGGCCGCCTTCCTTGTTGAACGCGTCGAAGACGGCGGCGGCCGCCTGCGAGGCCTCCGGGAACGTCGCCGGACCGCTGATCGTGTTCACGGAGCCGACGACGATGGGGGCGCCCTCGCCCCCGGCTCCGTCGCCACCGGCGCAGCCGGCGATAGCGAGGGCGGCCACGGCGATGACCGCCGCGGTGCCGGATGCTCGTCTGTTCATGTGCTTCCTGCCTCTCCTGTTCGGGTCGTGCTGTCAGCTCGAAGGCTGGGTGTCGGTGCTCGTCGACGGTGCGCGCAGGGCGCGGTTCACGAGCTCCGTGTCGGTGAACTGCTCGAAGGCGACGATCTCGCCGCCCGCCACGCGCCAGACGTGGGCCACCCGGGCGGCGAAGAACCGCCCGGTGCGCTTGTAGGTGCCGGAGTATGTGCCGATGCCGACCACGACATCGCCGCCGTCGACGACCTCGTCGATCGCGACGGTGTAGTCGTCCCACTCCTCCTGGATGCGGCCGAAGACGTTCTCGGCGACCGCGTCCGGGCCGATGTAGGTCCCGGCGTAGGGGAACCCGGCGGCCTCCGTCCACTCGATGTCGGCCGCGAAGGGCGCGAGCATGCCGTCCAGGTCGCCCCGGTCGTTCGCGGCGTAGTGGTCGCGGATGAGGTCTGCGTTGCTCATGTGCTCTCTTTCGTTCCGGGGCCCTGTGCCCGTCGAGGGTGGGTCCCTGCGCCTGTCGAAGGGTCGAAGGCTGGGTCCCTGAGCCTGTCGAAGGGTCGAAGGGTCAGACGGGCTGCGCGTCGGGGTAGGCGACGGCGCCCAGGGGGTAGATGTGCCCGCCGGCGCGGGAGTGCTCGGACTCGCCGTCGCCGTTGAGTCCGAGGAAGATCCCCGTCGTCATGAGCTGGTAGCCGAGGTCGTGGAGCCAGACGCTCGCCACCGCGATCCGGAACTCGCGGAAGCAGAACAGGTAGAGACCGTCCGCGAACTTCCACACCGTGGAGAGGTCCATGTCGCCGTGACCGCGCTGGACGCCCTCGAGGCACTGCCACGCGTAGCGCTGGCTGGAGACGTAGACGTGCTCGTACAGGTGGTGGGGGCTGTAGCGGTAGATGTTCCGCTTGCCGATGAGGTCGCGGCTCGGACCGGGGACCTCTCCGGTCGCGGGGCCGGCGTCGGTGGTCGCGGCCCAGAAGTCCTGCCCGACCTGCGGCGTGCCCTCGACGGCCTCCGCCGCGATGCGGGAGCGGATGACGGTGGCGCGGTGGGTCGTGGTGGAGAAGACGACGGTGAGGGCTTCGCGCTCGCGGGTCTCGAAGGGGATGTTCACGAAGACGACGTCGTCGCGCACGCGGACCGCGTCATACGGGTCGCGTCCCGAGGAGCCCAGTCCCTCCCAGGTCACGGAGTCCTCGTCGAAGCGGAATGCGAGGGTGGTGTCGTCGTCGAGGGTGAGCGTGAGCGCGGTTCCGGCGAGCATCGTGCTCGGCAGGCGGAACGTGTCGATGCCCGCGGCGAACTCGTCGTACGTGCGCCATTCGTCCAGAGCGGGGTCGGTGGAGATGTCGGTCATGAGGGTCCTGACGTCGCACACGGCGGGGCCTCGTCGCCCCGGGCACCGCGTCGTCGCGATGCGCTTGCCTCATGCTCCGGCCGGCCCGGGGGAGCCCTCAAGCGCGCGGAGTCCATCCCGCACCGACAGTCAACCGGCGTGCCCTCCCGGGCAAGTCCTGCCCCCGCGGAGCTTCGCCCTCCCGGTTCCGTCCCCCGAATCCGCCCCTGGCCCCCGTGCGGGATTAAAAGCGCCCCTGCCGCGCCCAACGGCGGCCCGTTCCTGATCCCGCACCGGTGTGTCCCACCGGCCGCCGCCGCGGTGCGGGACGGAAACCGCCCCTGCCGGACGCGTTTGGGGTGCGTTCCTGGTCCCGCACGGGCGTCCCGCCTGCGGCCGCCCCGGTGCGGGACGGAAAACGCCCCTCCCGGACGCGGATGGGGCGCGTTTCTGACCCCGCACGCGGGAGTCAGCCGTGCCCTCTGGCGCGCGGGAGCCGTGCCCTCCCGCGTACGGCGTGCCTCTCATCGGAGCGGGATCGAAAACGCCCCTGCCGGACGTGTGTGGAGTGCGTTTCTGATCCCGCACCGGCGTCCCGCCTGCGGCCGCTCCGGTGCGGGACGGGAAACGCCCCTGCCGGACGCGTGTGCGGCCCGTTCCTGATCCCGCACCCGAACGCGGTGTACCTCTGGTGCACGGGAGTCGTGTTCTTCCGTGCAGGGCGTGCCGCTCGTCGGTGCGGGGTCGAAAGTGCCCCTGCCAATGGCGTGTGGGGTGCGTTCTTGATCCCGCGCGCGACGGGGGACGGTGCGGGATCAGGAACGTGCGCGGGCGAGTGCTGGCGGGGCGGTTTTGATCCCGCGGGCGACGGGGACGACGGGAAGGACGGGGGTCAGTGGGTGGCGCGGTACTCGCTGGGGGAGACGCCGAAGGCGGTCTTGAACGCACGGCTGAAATGCGCGGCGTCGACGAAGCCCCAGCGCGCGGCGATCGCGGCGACGGGGCGGTCGGCGAGCATCGGGTCGAGGAGGTCGCGGCGGCACTGCTCCAGGCGGCGGGTGCGGATCCACGTCGACACGGTCACCCCCTGCTCCTGGAACAGACCGTGCAGGTGGCGGGTGGAGATGAAGTGCGCGGCGGCGATGGAGGCCGGACCGAGGTCGGTGGAGGCGAGGTTGCGGTCGATGTGCGCACGGATCCGTTGCATGAGGGCGCGGTGCGGGTCGGCGGAAGCCTGGTCGAGACCGAGCTCCCGCGTGAACACGGTGGTCACGAGGTCGAGGGCGCTGTGCGCGAGCCGAGCCCCCGTCGTGCCGGCGAGCTCGTCGAGGTTGCCGGCGAGCTGCGTCAGGTATGGCACGACCATGCCGCCCAGCCCCTCCTGCCCGGAGATGCGGACGGCCGTGAGCTGCCCGATCATGTCCGCGGGCAGGCTGATGAGGTGCTTCGGGAACATGACCACCATGGTGCGGAAGTCCTGATCGAAGACGAGGGAGTACGGGCGATCGGTGTCGTAGACGGCGAGGTCGCCCGGCTGCAGCACGGCCTCGCGGTCGTCCTGGATGAGCAGCCCGGTCCCGGCGAGCATCAGGCTCACCTTGAAGTACGAGCGGTCGCCGCGGGCGATGAGCTCGGTGGTGCGCTCGACGACGTGCGAGGTCGCGCGGATGTCGTTGACGTGCACCTCGTCGACGGCGGCGCCGCGGATCACGCCGCGGAACTGGTCAGCGCCCGCGGAGGACACCTGCAGGGGGACGAACGACTCGGAGACGGCGGCGCGGAACTCGCTGATGTTGCGCGCGACGAGGGTCGACACCGATTCGGCGGGGGTGGTGAGGGCACCGTTCATGACTGATCACCTCGGGCTGGTGGGAACGACGACGTTGTATACGATCCGTTCCGCGATGCTACCACCGGCGACGGCCGCGCGGGGTGCCGTCTAGGATGTGGTCCGTGAACGGCGGGATGATGTCGACGGTGGGGCAGCGGATCCGGCACGTGCTCCGTCAGGTGCGTGGACCCGCCACCTCGGACGCGGTGTTCGAGGCGACGGCGCTGATCGTCGGCGCGGCGTTCCTGCTCGTGGGATTCGTCGTGGCCCTGCCGGTGTTCTGGGGGCACCAGCTCTCGATCAGCGGCACCGGATCGATCGGCATGTTCGCGGCGTACGGCGGTGCGATCGCGGCCGCGCTCGCCTTCGCTCTGGGGCGCCTCGCCGTGCGGGCTCCGGAGCCCGACCCGTCGGTCGCGAGGGACGGATTCGCGGTTCCCGGTGACCGGCTCCGCTGGTACGACCTCGCCGCCATCGCGTTCGCGCACGCCGCCATCGCCTACCTCGGCTGGCTCGGCATCGCGCAGCTCCTGGAGCAGAGCTTCGTCGACGCCCCGGTCTTCCCATTCCCCGGGGCGATCCTCGTCGCGGTGGCCTTCGCACTCACCGGCTACGTCGCCTTCCTCAGCGCCGTCGCGCTGACGCCGACCGTGCTGTCGCTGGTGCTGGCGGTGTTCCTCGTCGTGGGTGCGTTCGCGGCGATGCTGGCGTCGAGCGACGTGCACTGGTGGCGCGACAACCTGTCCGCGCTGGGCATGAGCAGCAACAGCGCCTCGGTGGCCTTCAACGTGACCCTCATCATCGCGGGGATCATGGTGACGACCATCTCCCGCTATGCGACCGCGGGGCTGGCCGTCGACGACCCGGTCGACCGTCGCGGCCGGACGATCGTGCGCGGGAGCCTCATCCTCATGGGGATCTTCCTCGCGTGCGTGGGCATCTTCCCGGTGGACGAGTTCTTCGGCCTGCACAACACGGTCGCGACGGGCATGGCGGTGGTGTTCGCGGTGATCGTCGTCGGCCTGCCGTGGTTCGTGCGCAGCATCCCGCGGGTGTTCGTGGGACTCGGCTGGGCGTACGTGCTGGTCATCGTGCTGCTGGGGGCGTTCTTCGCGGTCGGCTACTACAACCTCACGGCGGTCGAGCTCATCGCGGCCGTGCTGATCTTCAGCTGGATCATCGTGTTCCTGCGCACCGCCGGCACGATGGGACCCTCCACGACGCGCGCGGATGCCCGTGCCACCCCGGAGTCGGCGCTCGACTGACGGGGCGAGGCGTCGTCAGTCGCGGAGGAGGCGCGTCGCCCGACGCGTGCGCTGCAGGGCGTCGACGGTCTCGGCGTACCGGCGCTTGGCGACGCCGATGAACAGGCAGTCCACGAGGGCGAGCTGTGCGATCCGGCTCACCATCGCCCCGGCGCGGAAGGTCGACTCGCGCACCTCGGTGAACAGGGCGTGGTCGGCGACCTGGGCGAGCGGGGAGTCCTTCACGGAGGTGACGGCCACCGTCGTCGCGCCGTTGGCGACGGCGGCTTCGAGGAACCGCACCGTCTCGATGGTCGACCCCGCATGCGAGAACCCGATAGCGACGGTCGTCCCGACGGGGAGCACGGCGGCGGCGATCGCCTCGTGGGGGTCGGAGAGGACGTGGGCGTTGCGGCCGACGCGGAGCAGCTTGTGCGCGAGGTCCTCCGCGACGAACTGGCTGGCGCCGATGCCGTACAGGAGGATGCGGTCGGCGCCGTCGATGGCCGCGACCGCCGCCGTCAGCACGGCGAAGTCGAGCTGTCCGACGGTCTCCTCGATCGCGAGGAGTTCCAGGGCGGCGAGCTTGGAGACGGCCTCCTCCAGCGAGTCCTCGTCGGAGATCTCGGAGCCGTAGGCGCCGCGGGCGGAGAACTGGGCGGCCTCCTTGCCGAGCTCGGTGGCCAGGGCCATGCGCAGCGGCGCGTATCCGGTGAAGCCGATCGCCCGACAGAACCGGACGACGGACGCGACCGAGGTGTGGCATTCCGTCGCGAGCTCGCTGATCGTCTTGTCGATCACGAGGCTCGGGTTCTCCCGCACGGCGGCCGCGACGCGGGCCAGGGACGGGGGCAGGCTCGCAGCGGCGGCTTCGATCGTCGACTGGATGCTCACGGTATCCTCCGGAACGGCGGAACGGGATGGTAAATTCTTTTCAGCGAGTCTACGCGTTGTGTAGTCGCTTTTCTTTCTTTCCGCCGGATCCGAGGAGTGCCGATGAGCGAGACGACCGCCACCGTCGATCTCGGCAAGTCCCGCTGCCGCCTCGTCGTGCACGGCGCGACGGCCGGGGAGCGCTCCGGGCTCGGAGCCCCGGGCCTCGCCGCGGCGGGCGGAGTGGAAGCGGCGCTCACCGCGATTCTCCCGCTGCTCGACGACGTCGGGCGCATCGACACGCTCGGCGTGGGGGCGGCCGGCGCCTGGTTCGCCCCGGAGGCGGCCGCGGAACTCGCCGCCGCGCTCGCCGCACGGACCGGCGCACGCGTGGCCGTGGCGTCGGACGTGGTCACCGCCCATGCAGGCGCTCTCGACGGCGCGGCCGGCGTGCTGCTCATCGCCGGCACCGGAGCCGTGGCGCTGGGCGTCGACCCCTCCGGAGCGCGTCTGGTCGACGGCTGGGGCCCCGAGCTGGGTGACTTCGGCAGCGGATCCTGGCTCGGCCGGGAGGCGTTGCGCGCCGTGCTCCGTGCCCACGACGGGCTGGCCGCGCCCACCGCTCTCACCGCGGCGCTCGCCGCCCCCGTCGGCCCGCCCTCGGCCGTCCAGGCTTGGCTCGCCGCCGACGGAGCCCTCGCCCGCCGCCTCGCGACCCTCGCGCCCCTCGTGCTCGCCGCGGCCGCAGACGACGACGCCGTCGCCATCGGGATCGTGGACGAGGCCGTCCGGCTCCTCGCGGCGACGACCGCTGCGGCCGCAGGCGCGACAGCGGACGTCGTGCTGCACGGCGGCCTCACCGACCACGACGGCTTCCGCGCCGCCCTGACCCGCGCCCTGGAGACGAGCGGCCACCGCGTCGTCCCCGCGCGAGGCGGCGCCATGGACGGGGCCCTGCTGCTGACCCGTCGCCTCGACCTCCCCCATGAAAGGTTCGTGCACCGTGCCGAATGACCCCCGTCTGACCACCCTCCTCGCCGAGCTCGCGGGCCTCGACACCGAGGCCTCCACCACCGAGCGCGGCGACCTCGACCTGCTGAGCACGACCGAGCTCGTCGAGCGCATGAACGCCGAGGACCGGCGCGTGCCCGAGGCCGTGGCCGGTCGCGCGGCGGAGATCGCGGCGGCGGTGGACGGCATCACGGAGCGGTTCCGACGCGGCGGTCGCCTCATCTACATCGGAGCGGGCACGGCCGGACGCATCGGCGTGCTGGACGCGAGCGAGTGCCCGCCCACCTTCGGCACCGACCCGTCGATGGTCGTGGGGCTCATCGCGGGCGGGGAGACGGCCATCCGCTCGGCGGTGGAGAACGCGGAGGACGACGACGAGGCCGCGGCCGTCGCTCTGCGCGACCTGGACCTCACCGATCTGGACACGGTGGTGGGGATCTCGGCATCCGGCCGCACGCCCTACGTCATCGGCGGGCTGCGGTACGCCCGGGGTCTCGGCGCGCTCACGGTGGCGATCGCCTCGAACGCCGGGTCGGCGATCGGCGCGGAGGCCGAGATCGCGATCGAGGTCGTCACGGGGCCGGAGTTCATCTCGGGCTCCACCCGGCTGAAGTCCGGCACGGCGCAGAAGCTCGTCGTGAACATGCTGACGACGCTCTCGATGATCAAGCTCGGCAAGACGTACCGCGGGGTCATGGTCGACCTGCTGGCGACGAACGAGAAGCTGCACGCCCGCTCGATCCGCACGGTGTCGCAGCTCGCGGGTGTCGACGTCGACGCCGCGTCCTCCGCGCTGGAGGCCGCGGACGGCTCCGTCAAGCTCGCGCTGCTCCTGCTCGCGACCGGCGCTTCCGCCGAGACCGCCGCGGCGGCATTGGCGGACGCCGACGGCATCCTTCGCGACGCGATCGCCGCCCTCACCTGAGTCGGTCGTCGCCCTCCCCGCGGTGGGGGGATGCGAAAAGCTCCTGCCCGGAGCCATCGGGGCACCTTTTCGCACCCGCGACGGCGTGGCACCGCCGGACGCTCGCTAGTGGCTGCAGGCGCAGGAGTCGCCGCCGCAGCAGGAGGTCGCCGTCGCACCGCCGTGCGCCTGGGAGGACTCCGGCACGTCCATGGCCGGGTTCTGGTCGAGGAAGCCGTAGGGCTTGAACCAGAATCCCGCGTAGTCCACGGGCATGATCGGCCAGTCCTCCGGCCGGGGGAAGTGCGTGAGCCCGAAGGTGTGCCACAGCACCATGTCCTCGCCGTCGATCCGGCGGTCGTCGGCGGTGTACTCCGGGAGGCCGGCGCCGCCCTGGTGCGCGTTGGGATAGCGCCCGGCCGGCCAGATCTGGCCGTGCTCGTACCGGGTCGCCCAGAGGTGCTTCGTGGCGAAGGCCGCGCGCGCCGCGACGGACGACGCGGGGTCGGCCATGAGCAGGGCGGTCGGCTCCGGCACGAGGTGATAGGCGGTCGGGCGGCCGACGTGGTTCGTCCGCGAGGCGCTCTGCACCTCCCACACCCGGGCGACGGAGGAGTCGGCCTCGCGCTGGGCGGCGTGCTCGGTCTCCAGCACCGTCTCCGACCAGGTGAACGCGTTGCCGAACGGGTTGTCCGGCCCCATCGACACCCGCTGCGCATCCACCTCGACGAGGCGGTTGTCCTGGCCGTCGATCGCCACGTCGAGGCGCGCGCAGAACAGGTGCTGATGGACCGGGGCGAAGACGCCGGGGGCGAGTTCGGTGGCGTGCTTCTGGCGGACCCCCGGCTCTCCGGCACCGGCGAACACGATGCCCGTGGCCTTGGCGATGACCTCGATCGAGCCGTCCAGGCCGAAGTTCCAGTAGAAGCCGTAGTCGTAGTTGCCGATGGTGGAGAAGTACGAGACGACGAAGCGCCGCGAGCGCCGCACGTCGGAGCGCCCGGAGAGGTCGGTGTGCTTCCAGAGGATGCCGTAGTCCTCCTCGTGCATGCAGATCACGTTCGGGATGCGCACCGGGTGGCCGTGGTCGTCGGCGACGTAGCCGTCGAGGTACCGGATCACGCCGAGGCAGTCGCAGCCGAGCTCCAGATGGTTGGCGTTCTTGCCGAGGAGGTACTCGCCCGCGTCGAAGTAGCTGATCCAGAAGCGCCCGGGGGCGGTGTCGCCGTAGGGGACGACCATCTCCGGCACGCTCGCCCGGTGCAGCACGGAGCGCCCCTGGAACGACACGTCATGCAGGACGAGACCCTCGCGGGCGTTGAAGCCCACGCGCATCGACCAGCCCTCCCACTCGACGAGCGAGCCGGACACGCCGAAGCTCGGCCCCTCCGGCTGGGTGATCTCGATAGGCTTCAGCGTCGTCCGCGCCGCGCCCTGCACCTCCGGGTAGTAGTTGCCGTGTCCGGCCGGGACCGGCACGTCGCCCTCGTCCTCGACGCGGATCACGCTGTCCGTGGTGAGGTCGATGTGCACGATCAGCCCCTCGACGGGGTGCGCCCACGGGGAATCCTGCTCGTCGTATCGGAGGAAGGTGAGGGACCGGATCACGCGGCGGCCCACCTCGTCGGCCCGGCCCGTGTGGCCCGGGGCCAGGGGGGAGCAGAAGGCGAGGGCCATGTGGTCCGTCAGGCCGCGACGGCGCATGGCCGCCTGCCATTCCGGCGAGGCCTTGGCGATGGCCTCGGCCCGCTCGTACTCCTCGAACAGGTACTGCGGCTGGCCGTAGGGCGGGGCGTCGTTGGGCACCCGGTCCTGGCGCACGACCTCGCCGCGGGTGATCGAGACGATCACCTCGGTCGCGACGCCGGTGGCGGTGTCGAGCAGCGTCACGTCCACCCGGCGGTCGATGGGGGAGCCGGGGCGCCAGGCCGCGAGCTCCTCCTTCGTGGCTTCGTCGGGGAGCAGCATCGGCACGCGGGTGGTCTCGGTGAGAAGACCTGCCGCGTCGAGGATGCGGCGCGCCGCGGCGATTTCGGCGCCGGTGAGCGGATCGAGCGGATGCGGAGCGGCGATGGGCTCGAGGGAGACGGGCTGCGGGGAGTGCGGGGACATCGTTGACCTCACTATTTTCGAGCGAACGCTCAAGAAACGGGTTGGCACGATGATACGACGGCGTGCACGGGTGCACAACCGTGGCGTGTGGGCGATGTCGAGGTCAGCGTCGCCAGGGAGCGAGGATGCTGTCGAGGACCGCGAAGTGCGCCTCCGGCGTCTGCGGCTCCGTGACCTCGACGACCTGCTGGCCGTAGGTGATCGAGCGCAGGAGGGCGAGGAGGTCGCCGGTGGGGGTGTCGGGGCGCAGCTCGCCGTCGGTCGCCGCCTCGTCCAGGGCCTCCCGGATGCTGTCCTGCCACGTCGCGAGAGTCGGCGCTCCGGCATTGGGGGCCGGGGCGAGAGTGGCCAGGCGCCCCCAGAAGCCGACGACCACGTGCGCCTCGGTGCGGGTGCGCTCGTCGACGGGGAGCACCTCGCCCATCAGGGCCCGCAGGCGGGCGAGTCCGCGGAGCCCGGTCGTGGCTGCGGCGATGCGCTCGTCGGTGCGGCGGGTGACCTCGGCCGCCGCGGCGCGCACGACGTCGTTGAAGCCGTCGAAGTAGTGCCACAGGGAGCCGGTTGCGACGCCGAGCTCCTTCGCGACCGCCCGCGAGGACACGCTCTCATGACCGTCCCTGGCGGCGACGACGAGCAGCGCGTCGGCGATCTGGCGGCGACGCTCATCATGGTCGACGATGCGGGGCACGTGCTCATTGTGTCGCATTGCGACCGGGTCTCGCTTTTTTGAGCGACCGATCAATATACTTCGGCTGTGGACCTCCTGCTCCCGGCAGCATCGTGGCTGATGGCGGCGGCGGCGCTCGTGTCGGCCGGCGCCTGCCTCGCTGCGCGCCGTGCCGTGCCGTGGCAGGGACGCCAGGCGGCAGTGGTGATGGCGTCGGGGATGCTGCTGATGGCCGCGGGGGTCCTCGACGCGCTGGGCGACATCATCTGGGGTGCGTTGCTGCTGCTCTCGGCCATGCTCGGGACGATGGGGGTGCGCGGAATGCCGTCCGCGCCCGCGTGCTGCCACCGGGCGCTGGGCTCGCTCGTGATGGCGGCGTGCATGTTCGAATCCGCCTCGACCCCGGGGTCGGTCGCCGGCGTCGAGGCCGCTCTTGGTCACGGCGGGCATGGTCTCGGCGGTGTGCTCTCGGCGTTCGTGCTGGTGGGTGCTCTCGGGGTCGTCGGGTGGGCGTTCGCGGCCTCGTGGCGCCGTTCCGGACTGCACCGCGGGGGAGCGGCGCGGTCGCTGACGGTCGAGTCCTGGGCGATGGCCGGCGGTGTCGTCGTGATGTGCGCCGGGATGTGATCGTGGAGCGTGAGGGAGGTCCGCTACCGTGAACGCATGCCCCTCGCCCTGATCACCGGTGCCGCCCGCGCGAACAGCATCGCCGCCGGCATCGTCCCGCGCCTGCGCGCCGCGGGGTGGACGGTCGTCACCAGCGATCTGCGCGACGCCGACCACCCGGCGGACCTGTCGACGCCGGACGGCCCCGCATCCCTCGTGGCGGAGGTGAATGCAGAGCACGGCCCGATCTCGGCGCTGATCCTCAGCCACGCGCACGATGTCGAGTCCGGAATCCTCGACACCACGGCGGAGAGCTTCGACCTGCACGTCGCTGTGAACGCGCGGGCGAGCCTGCTCCTGATCGCAGCGTTCGCACGCCAGGTCGGCGAGGACGGCGGCGCGATCGTGGCGCTCACGAGCGATCACGTCACCGGCAACCTTCCGTACGGCGCTTCCAGGGGCGCGCTCGATCGGCTCGTCATCTCCGCCGCCCGCGAACTCGGTCCGCGCGGCATCTCCGCGAACGTGCTGAACCCCGGCCCGATCGACACCGGCTGGATGGATGACGAGACCCGCACCTCCCTGGGGGAGATGACGCCGCTGGGCAGGCTCGGGCGACCCGCCGACATCGCCGCCGTCGTCGAGTTCCTCGTCTCAGAAGAGGGGCGATGGATCTCGGGTCAGCTCCTGCAGGCGGACGGCGCCTTCTCGGCCCGCTACTGATCGCGGGCCGCGGGCCGGACGAAGGCCCAGGCGGCGAACGCCGCTGCCGCAGCCGCGACCGTCATCGTCACGGCCATCGTGATGGCCGTGGTCCCGCCGAGACCGGCGGCCACGGGGGCGAGCACGGGGCCGAACAGGAATGTCGCCATCCCGAGAAGGGCCGAAGCGGTGCCGGCACGGACTCCGTGATGGGCGAGCGCCAGCGTCTGACCATTGGGCCCGCCGATGCCGGAGCACAGCATGAACGCGACCAACGCGATGACGACACCCCTCATGCCGACGCCCAGAAGCGCCAGCACGAGGAAAGCCGTCGTCACCAGGAGCGTCGCGGTGATCCCGCCCAGGTAGACGCGCAGGGGCCCCCAACGCCGCACCACGAGTCGGCTCAACTGGCTGCCCGCGATACTCGCCAGGGCGCCGGCCGCGAAGGCGACGCTGAACTCCTGCGGGCTGAGACCGAACTCGTCCTGCAGCACGAACGACGACATCGACAGGTAGGTGAAGAACGCGACACCGCCTCCGGCCGCGGCGCACAGCACGGCGACGAAGAGCCGGTCGCGGACGACCGCTCCGGCGTGCGCGCCCCAGACCCGGAGGCCCCCGCGGTGACGGGCGGATGGCGACAGGGTCTCCGGCAGGGCGAACACCACCACGAGCAGCAACAGCACGCCGACCGCGGACAGCACCCCGAAGATCCCGCGCCAGTCCATGATGCGGGCGAGCTGACCGCCCACCACCGGCGCGATGATCGGGGCGGTGCCCGAGACGAGGAACAGCAGCGAGAGCATGCGGGAGAGCTCGACCCCCTCGAACTGGTCGCGGGCGATCGCCAGGCAGATCACGATGCCCGCCGATCCCGCCAGCCCCTGCAGGAAGCGCGCGACGAGCAGCAGCTCGATGTTCGGAGCGACGGCGCACACCGCGGAGAGCACCGCGAACGCCGCGACGCCGACCAGCAGTGGCAGGCGTCTGCCCAGCCGGTCGCTGAGAGGACCGGCGACGAGCTGCCCCAGGCCGAGGCCGATCATGCACGCCGACATCGTCACCTGCGCCAGGGCCTCGGTCGTGCCGAGCGACGCCGCGAGCTGGGGGAGCTGCGGGAGGTAGAGGTCCATCGACAGCGGACCGAAGGCTTCCAGCATGCCCAGCACCAGCATCGCCCGCAGAGTGCCCATGCGGGGCCGCGGGGCGTCAGCGGCGAACGGAAGACTCATCCCTCGAGGCGCAGCACGCGGCGCAGCCAGCTCTCCCGCGCGGCCACTGCGGCCCGGGAGACCTCGGCATCGGGGGAGAACCCGGAGAAGCCGTGGTAGCCGCCCGCCCAGACGTGCAGTTCGGCCTGCCCGCCCGTGGCCCAGATCCGCGACGCGTAGTCGACGGCCTCGTCGCGGAAGGTCTCCGCGGCGCCCACCTCGATGAACGCCGGGGCGAGTCCCGATAGATCCGTGGCCCGGGCCGGTGCCGTGTACGGCGACACGCGGTCGGTGAACCGGTCGGCTCCGGCGATCGCGTCCCACGCGGTGTCGTTGTTGTTCCGGTCCCAGGCGCCGAAGCCGTCGTACTGGCGGCTCGACGGGGTCTCGTTGCGGTCGTCGAGCATCGGGCAGCCGAGGAGTTGCCCGGCCAGCCGGGGCCCGCCGCGGTCACGGGAGAGCAGCGCGACCGCTGCCGAGAGCCCGCCCCCGGCGCTCTGCCCGGACGCGATGATGCGGGACGTGTCGATGCCGAGCTCGTCGGCGTGGGCGACCATCCACTCCAGCGCCGCGTAGCAGTCCTCCGCCTGTGCCGGTCCGGGGTGCTCGGGGGCGAGGCGGTACTCGACCGCGACGCCGACGACGCCGTGCCGCTCGGCGAGGTCGATGAGCTCGGCGGTGCCGAAGAAGCGTGTGCCGAGCACCATGCCGCCGCCGTGGATCGACAGCACCGCCGGTGCCGGGTCCGTGGGCGCCGGCGCCGGGCGCACGACGGTGATCTCGAGGTCCGGAGACCCGACGGGGCCGGGGATGACCCGGTCCTCCCAGGTCACGGCGCGACCCTCCGCCTGCACGACCATCGGCGCGATGATCGTGGCGAAGTGGTCGCGGTTGGCGTGGATCGTGTCGGCGCGCAGCGGGATGACCTCCACGAGGTCGACGAAGGCGTAGAGCCCGGCGACGAGCTCCGGGTCGTAGGGCACCGGCTCCGGCGTGCTCATGCGGCGGCCCGCCAGATCCGTCGCAGCCAGGAGGCACGGGCGGCGAGGGCGGCGCGGGTGATCTCGGCCTTCGGCATGTACATGTCGAAGCCGTGGGCGCCGCCGCCCCAGACGTGCAGTTCGGCCTGTCCGCCGGTCTCCCAGATCCGGAGGGCGTACGCGGTGTCCTCGTCGCGGAACATCTCCGCCTCGCCGACCTCGATGTACGCGGGCGGGAGGCCGGAGACATCCGTCGCGCGGGTCGGCGCGGCGTAGGCCGGGGCCTCGGTGCTGAACGCGAGCTCCTCGCCGAGGACGCATGACCAGGCGAGGAGGTTCATGTCGCGCTGCCAGGTGCCGATGCCGTCATACTGCCGACTGGCGACCGTGGTGTTGGTGTTGTCGATCATGGGGCACAGCAGCAGCTGCCCGGCCATGACAGGGCCCCGCCGATCGCGCGCCAGCAGGGCGACGGCCGCAGTGAGACCGCCGCCCGCGCTGCCTCCGCCCACGACGATGCGCGCGGGGTCGATGCCGAGCTCCGCGGCGTGGGCGTGCGTCCACACGAAGGCCGCGTAGCAGTCCTCCACGCCCGCGGGGTACGGGTCCTCCGGTGCGAGGCGGTACTCGACGTTCACGGCCACGACGCCGTGCTCCGCGACGATGTCGACGACCCGAGCCGTCTCCCACGAGCGGTGGCCGACGATCATGCCGCCGCCGTGGATGTTCACGAAGCCCGGGAGCGTCGAGGTCTCGGACCCCGCGGGGCGGAAGATCGTGACCTCGATATCCGGTGCTCCGGGCGGGCCGGGGATGACGCGGTCCTCCCACGTGATGTCCCGGCCGGCGATCACGGCGTCGTTGTCCGGGAACATCCGGTCGACGCCGTCGCGCGGCAGGGTCTCGCGGGTGAGCGCGGGCTGCGGGTTCTTCGCGATCTCGTCGAGCACGGCCTGCACGTCGGGATCGAAGGGGACGGGGATGGTCATGGTTCTCCTCGGGTGGGACGGCGTTAGGGGCCTTCGGGGTCGACGACCCCGCGGTCGGCCCAGAAGGGCTCGACGAGACGGCGCAGCTCGGCGGCGCCGATGCGGTCGACGAGGGCGGCCGCATCGAGGTTCGACCGCAGCTGCGTGACGCGGGAGGCCCCGAACAGGGTCGTCGTCAGGGCGGGGTGGGTGAGGGTGAAGGCGATGCCGAGCTGGGCCGGGGTCACGCCGAGGTCCTCCGCGACCGCGGTGAACGCAGGGACGTCGGCGATGATCCGCTCGCGGATGCCGCCGGGGTCGCGCCCGATCTGCCGGCCGCCGTTCACCGTCCCGGCGAGGATCCCGCCCTCCAGGCAGTCCGAGGCCTGCAGCGTGAGGCCCTGCTCCCAGAGGCGCGCGAACGGCTCGCCGTCCGGGATCGACCGGCGCGAGACGCTGTACTTGAGCTGCGCGATCTGCGGACCGGGCACGCCTTCCGCGCCGGCGAGGTCGATCAGGGTCTGGATGCTCCCCGCCGACCAGTTGTTCACGCCCCACGCGCGGATGAGGCCGGCGTCGGTGAGGGCGGCGAGGTCGAGCACGAGATCGCGCAGCTCGAGGTCGTCGCGGCGCAGGTCGCCGAGGATCACGAGGTCGGCGTGCTCCGTGCCCACCCGCATCAGGGCGTTCTCGAGCTGCGGGCGGAAGCCGTCGGCGCCGAAGGCCTCCAGCCAGAGCTTCGACGACAGCAGCCACTCCTCTCGGCGCAGCCCCGCCGCGCGCACCATCGCCGAGAAGATCACGTCGGTGAAGACGGGCGGGGCGCCGGGTGCGGAGTACACGCCCACATCGAAGAGGTTCACGCCACGGTCGGTGGCCTCGCGCAGGAGTGCGACCGCGTCGGCGAAGTCCATGCGGTCGTAGGTGTGCCACGAGCCCAGGGAGAACAGGGAGGCATGCAGGCCGCTGCGGCCGATCTCGCGAAGGGGGAGGGGAGTGGTCATGATGCTCCTCAGAGGCTCGGGTCGATGACGGCCTTGACCTCATCGAGGTGGTGCATGTGGGCGATCTTCGCGGAGGCGTCGGCGAGTCCGACCGGGGCGCTGAACAGGTCGTCCCACGGGAAGCGGTCGGCGAAGGCCGTGAAGAAGTCGATCGCGCGGGCGTAGTCGGAGATGTCGCCGTTGAGCGAGCCGACCACCGTGAGCTCCTTGCCCATGATCGTGCTCAGGGCGAAGCCGTCTCCGGCGGGGCCGGTCGAGCCGACGATCGCGACGGTGCCGCGCTGGGCGGCCATGCCGACGGCGTCCGGCCCGACGCTCGGGGCGCCCGCGAAGTCGAACACGTGGTCCGCCCCCTGGCCTCCGGTCAGCGCCAGGACCTGGTCGACGACGGGCCCGTCGCGGAAGTCCACGACGGCGTCGGCGCCGAAGCGGGCGGCGAGCTCCAGACGGGCCGCGGGAGCGCCGACGGTGATGACCTGCCCGGCACCCGCGATCTTCGCGACTGCCGTGGCGAAGATGCCGAGGGCGCCGGAGCCCTGCACCACCACGCGGGAGCCGGGGCGGATGCGACCGGCCCGCTCGAACGCGCGGAGGACGGTCTTCGCGGCGCAGCCGGCCATGGAGGCCCAGGTGTCCTTCACCGCCGCCGGGAGCAGGAGCTTGGCGGCACCCGGGGTCACGTACGCGTACTCGGAGAGCCCGGCCGTCGCGAACGGCGGCACGTCGGCGCGCTGGAGGAAGCCGTAGCCGCGGCGGGAGCAGGCGACCGGTTCCCGCAGCACGACGCACCCGTGGCACTCGCCGCAGGTGTACTCCGACCAGCCGATCCGGTCGCCAGGGGAGAGCGGGCGGCCGAGCGCGTCGCGGGTGTCGGGTCCGGTGGCCACGATCTCACCGACCATCTCGTGGCCGAGGACCATGGGCAGCATGCCGGGGAACGACATCTTCCCCTCCCAGATCTCGATGTCCGTGCCGCACAGCGTGGTGCAGGCGATGCGGACGAGGGCGGCGCCGGGTTCGATCTCGGCGGGCAGCGGGAGATCCTGCAGGGTGAGCGGCTCGCCGTGCGCGGTGAGCACCGCGGCGCGGGTGGTGGTGGGGAGGGTCATGGTTCTCCAGTCGCGGGGCGGGTGGCGGGATCGAAGACGGTCCTCCGCGGTGCCCGGGAGGGGCGGAATCGATCCCGCACGGAGGGGGACGGGGGTCAGACGAGGAGCTGGCCGCCGTCGACGGGGACCGAGACCCCGGTGATGTGGCTGGCGGCCTCGCTCGCGAGGAACAGCACGAGCGGGGTGACCTGGTCGACCTCGGCGATGGTGCCGAGCGGGATGCGCGACTCCCACGAGGCGCGGGCATCGGGGTTCGAGGCGAAGTCGGCGGTCAGGGGCGTGAGCACGGGGCCGGGGGCGACGGCGTTGACCCGCACCCCGGAGCCGGCGAGCTCGATGGCCGCCGTCCGGGTGAGCGCGTCGACCGCGGCCTTCGTGGCCTCGTAGTGCCCGAGGCCGGGAGTGGGCTGCCGGGCGCCGATCGAGGAGATGTTGACGATGGCCCCGTGACCGGCCGCGGCGAGCAGCCCGCCGAAGACCCGCAACATGAGGAACGTGCCGCGGACGTTGACGCGCAGGGCCGCATCGACCGCATCGACCGCGACCTCCTGGAGCGTTCCCCCGCCGGCGACGACGCCGGCGTTGTTGACGAGGACGTCGAGTCCGCCGGCCTCGCGGATCCGTCCGGCCGCCGCCTGCGCCGACGCTTCGTCGCCGATGTCGAGGGGGAGGGCGGTGGCGCCGATCTCGGCGGCGACGGCTGCCGCGGCGCCCTCGTCCACGTCGCCGATGAACACATCATCCCCGGCGGCGCGGAAGGCGGTGGCGATGCCGCGGCCGAGCCCGGAGGCTCCTCCGGTGACGAGGATACGGCGCGGGGAAGCGGTCATGGTCGTCCTCACTGACGGGTGTTCTGACGGGATGAGTCCGTTATATTCTACAAACATAGAAAAATACAACCCCGTGCCCCGAGACGGCGAAGGAGCCCTCATGCCTGATGCGACATACCCCCGCAAGCCGCTGTCTCCGGGAGGCGCGACGGTGCCGCCGCTCGCCCTCGGATCGTGGAACACCTGGGATCGCATGGAGTTCGACGACGCCGTGCAGCTCATCCACCGGGCGGTCGAGCTCGACGCCGGATTCTTCGACATCGCGTACTACAACATGGGACCGCACGCCGAGAACTCACGGACCGACATCCTCTTCGGGGAGGCCTTTCGCGCGAGCGGGGTGGACCGTGCCGACGTCGTGCTGTGCGGCAAGCTCTGGCTCTGGGACTGGCCGAACCAGGGCTTCCGTGGGCAGATCGAGGAGTCGCTCGAGCGGGCCGGCCTCGACCGCTTCGACACCCTCGTGGTGGGGGACTACCTCGACGCCCCGGACATGCCGCGACTCGTCGCCGACGTGAACGCCCTCCTCGTGGACGGCCTGGTCGACTCGTGGGGGATCAACAACTGGCGGATCGCGGACACCAGGGCGGCGCTCGCCGAGGCGGACGCGCAGGGGCTGATCGGCCCCGCGTTCGCGCAGCTCAAGTACGGCATCGCCCGACGGGCCATGGCGGAGGGTGACGCGTACGGCCCGCTGTTCGCCGACGGAACCCTCGCGTTGCAGGCCTCGGACGTGTTCGAGGGTGGAATCCTCGCCACGGGACGGATGCCTCAGCGCAAGATCGGTGCCGATGTCGGGGGTATCCGCGAGCGGATCCTCGCCGTGTACCCCGAGGTCGCGCGGGTCGCGGGGGAGTTCGGGGTGACCCCGGCCGCCCTCGGCATCGCCTTCTGTCTGGCGAACCCCGCGACGGCCACCGTGCTCTTCGGTGCCTCCCGCGTCGCGCAGCTCGAGGAGAACCACGCCGCCCTCGCCCTCGCCCGCGACCACGGAGCCGAGGTCCGCGCCGCCCTCGCCGACTGCCGCGTCGACCACGCCGTCCGCCCCGACGGCACCTGGTGACCTTTCGCGCCTGCCGCCGCTCCCGCCGCTCCCGCCGCTCCCGCCGGTGTCCGGGATCACTTCCGCACCTCCCGCGCGCCCCGCAGGCACGTTCCTGATCCCGCACTCGCTCCACCCCGCGCCCCATTCCGCGTGCGGGATCAGTTCTGCACCTCTCGGGCGCCTCGCGGGCACGCTTCTGATCCCGCCCGGTGTGACCTACTGCGTCCCGGGGCGAAAACGTGCCTCGAGGAGAGAGAGTGCGCCGGGAGGCGACCCTGGTGCCCCGCCCTGTGCCCCTGAGGACCGCTTCGCCCGCGGAATCAGTTCCGCCCCTCGCGCGCGCTCTGCGGGCACGTTTGTGATCCCGTCTTGCTCCGCCTCCACCCCCACCCCCACCCCGCTGCGGGATGCATTCCGCGCCTCGTCGACGGTTCGCTGGCACGTTTCTGATCCCGCACGGCGTGACGATCCGCGCGCCGGTTCGAGAACGCGCCGCGTGGGGAGGATGTGTGGTCGATTCTGATCCCGCTTCTGGTGGCGGCTGTGGGTCCGTCGCCGAGTCTGCTGTTCCTGCACGACCGAACCGTTCTCCGGCACCCCGGATCAGAAACGCTCCTCGCCTCCGTGCTGAATCAGAAGTGCTCCTCGCCTCCGCGCCGGATCAGAAGTGCTCCTCGGACCGCGGTGGGAGGTGCGTTCTTGATCCCGGGAGGGTGGGTGTGGTCGATCTCGGGAGCGGCAGCGGAGACCGTTCCCGCCGTCACTCGCTCCGGTGCGGGGTGAAAAGGGTGCGTTGAACGCGCCGCGGAGGGGTGTTTCTGATCCGGCCGGAGGGGTGCGCGCAGTGGCGGGATCAAGAACGGGCCCCTCGGGGAGGGGGCGGGGGCGGTATTGATCCCGGCACCGGTACCCGCACCGGCACCGGCACGGGCACCCGCGGGGGCGGGGGTGTGCGCGGGGGAGCAAGGTGCGTGCGCGCTGAGGCATCGGTCCGTGCGGCCGGGGGCGGAAACACGCTTGCGCTCTTTTTCCACGCATGTAGACTAACCAGCACGACACATCGAAGTGGCGTCGGTCCCGGTCTCCGGTCAGCGGCTCTTCGAACCTTCTTCACCACCCCCTGCACCCGAGAGAAGGAACCATGAAACGAATGCCCCTCGCGGTCGCCGCCGCCGTCGCCGCGACCCTCGCGCTCGCCGGCTGCAGCGGCGGCGGAACGCCCTCGCCGTCCGACGGCGGTGGCGCCGAAGGCCCCGACGCCCTCAACATCGGCAACTTCCTCGATGTCACGTCGTGGGATCCGTCCCTCGCCGACATCGGCTTCGACGGCCCCTACCTGTCCGCGGTGTACGACGCCCTGATCGCCCTCGACGCCGACGGCACCCCGATCCCGTCGCTCGCGACGAAGTGGACCGTGGCCGACGACGACCTCAGCATCGACCTCGACATCCGCACCGACGCCGTGTTCAGCGACGGCACCCCGGTCGACGCCGACGCCGTCGTCGCGAGCCTCGAGTACCTCAAGGCCGGCGCCCGGTCCGGTGAGGCCTACGTCAACGCGAAGGGCTTCGAGAAGGTCGACGACGACACCGTCCGCATCGCCCTCACGCAGCGCGACGACACGATCCTCTACCTGATGGGCCTCGGCCGCAGCTACGTCATGCCCCCGGCCTCCATCGAGGCGGGCACGCTCGGCAGCGACCCGGTCGGCTCCGGCCCCTATGTGCTCGACAGCGACACCAGCGTCGCGGGCGCCGAGTACCACTTCACCAAGACCGAGGACCACTGGGACGCGAAGACGTACCCGTTCGCCGAGCTCGCGATCTACCCGATCACCGACGCGACCGCCCGTCACAACGCGATGCTCAGCGGCCAGATCAACGTGCAGTACGGCGACGTGGCCAACCTCGACCAGGCCGAGCAGCAGGGCTGGAACACCGCCCAGCGGGTCTCCGGGTGGGCGGGCCTCGTCATCACCGACCACACCGGCGCGAAGAGCGAGCCCCTCGGCAAGCTCGAGGTGCGCCAGGCGCTGAACTACGCGTTCGACGGTGCGGCCGTCCTCGCGGCGGTCGGCAGCGGTGCGGGCGTGGCCACCAACCAGGTGTTCCCGGACGGCGGCGACATCAACGATCCCGAGCTCAACGACGCCTACGCGTTCAACATGGACAAGGCGAAGGAGCTTCTGGCCGACGCCGGCTACCCGGACGGCTTCGACATCTCGATGCCGATGTCCCCGATCTTCGAGATGTGGAAGCCGTCGGCCGAGCAGGCCCTCAACGAGCTCGGCATCACCGTCACCTGGGACAACATGCAGATGCCGGACTACCAGCTCAACGCACCGAACTACCCGATGTTCATCTCCTTCCTCGCGATGGACGGCAACGACGTGGCCACCGTCTCCCGGCAGCTGACGAGCGTGCAGTGGTTCAACCCGGAGCCCGACTACGCGAAGAACGAGGTCATCGCCCCGCTCGTCGAGAAGGTGCAGACGGAGCGCGGCGACGCGCAGACCGCCGCCATCAAGGAGCTCAACGAGGCCCTCGTCGACCAGGCCTGGTGGTCGGTCTGGTACCAGGCGAACAACATCTACTACACGGCGCCCGGCATCCAGCTGCAGCCCGTCGTGGGGATGATGTTCCCGACGCTGCGGTACATCACGCAGGGCTGAACGCCCGCCGGGGCGGTCGCCACGCGGCCGCCCCGGCACCCCTTCCCCTCCTCCTCACCCTCGAGAGGCCCCCATGCTCCTCTTCACGGCGAAGCGGGTGCTGTCCGGCATCCTCCTGCTCGTCGCGGTCTCGATCGGCACGTTCTTCCTCGCCCACCTCGCGATCAGCGATCCGACCGCGTCGCTCCTCGGGACCACGGCGAGTCCCGCGCAGCAGGAGGCGCTGGCAGCGAAGATCGGTCTCGACCGCCCCCTGATCGTGCAGTTCTGGGACTGGTTCTCCCACGCCGTGCTGCTCGACTTCGGCGTCTCGTGGCGCAACTTCCAGCCGGTCGGTGCGCAGCTCGCGGTCAAGGTCCCCGTCACGCTCTCCGTCGTGACCCTCGCGACCCTCATCACCGCGGTCATCGGCGTCGCCTTCGGCATGATCACCGGACTCCGCCCCGGCACCTGGTTCGACCGGATCATCAAGGGGATCTCCGTCGTCCTCTTCGCGCTCCCCGGATTCTGGGTGAGCCTGGTCCTGGTGATGTGGCTGGCCGTGCAGCTCCAGTGGTTCCCCGCCGTCGGCTACGTCCCGCCGACCCAGTCCGTCGAAGGGTGGCTGCGCTCGATCACGCTGCCGGCGATCTCCCTCGCCCTGGGCGGCATCGTCGCCGTGTCCGAGCAGCTGCGGAACGCCGTGATCGCCCAGAGCCGCCAGGACTGGGTGCGCACCCTCCGCAGCCGGGGCCTGTCCGCCGCCCGGGTGAACCTGCACATCCTCCGCAACGCCTCGCCCGCCGCGCTCACGGTGATCGCCCTGATGTTCGTGGGCCTGCTCTCCGGTGCCATCGTGGTGGAGCAGATCTTCAGCCTCCCCGGTCTGGGGCAGCTCACGAACCAGTCGTCGCAGAACGGCGACATCCCCATGCTGCTCGGGATCACGGTGGTCTCCATCGTCTTCGTCGTCCTCATCAACCTCCTGCTCGACCTCGTGCTCGGCTGGATCAACCCGAAGGTGCGCGTCGCATGACCACGACAGACATCCGCGTCGCCTTCGACCGGGCCGCCCAGAAGCGCCGGTCGAGCCTGTTCCGACGCTTCCTCCGCCACCCCGGCGGCTCCATCCCGCTCGCCATCTTCGTACTCATCGTGCTCGTCGGGGTGTTCGCGCCACTGCTGGCGCCGATGGACCCGAACCTCGTCGACCTCGCAGCCGCGAAGGCCCCGCCCTCCCCGGAGCACCTCCTCGGCGGCGACTCCACCGGCCGCGACATCCTCAGCCGCCTCATCTACGGGACGAGGACGACGCTGTGGGGTGCGCTCATCACGATCGTCACGGCGCTCGTCATCGGGGTTCCGTCGGGTGTCGCAGCCGGGTACTTCGGCGGTGTCTTCGACCGGGTCGCGACCTGGATCAGCGACGCCCTCCAATCGATCCCCGGGATGATCATCCTCCTCGTGGTCGCCGCCGGCAGCCGCAACAACTTCGAGCTGCTGATGGTCACCGTCGGCGTCTTCATGGTCCCGGGGTACTTCCGCATCGCGCGGTCGCAGACGCTCGCCGTCCGCGGCGAGGCGTACATCGACGCCGCCCGTGTGTCGGGCCTGTCGGACGCGCGCATCATCTTCCGCCACGTCATCACGGCCGTCTATCCGCCGGTCATCATCCAGACCGCGCTCACGGCGGGTATCGCCATGGGCATGCAGGCGGGGCTCCAGTTCCTCGGCATCGGCGACTCGAACGTGCCGAGCTGGGGCGCGATGATGCTCGAGGGCTTCCGGCTCATGCTCACCTACCCGCTCATGCTGCTGTGGCCCTCCGCTGCGCTCGGTCTCACGATCGCCGTCCTCGCGATCATGGGCTCCACGCTCGCCGAGCTCGTGCAGGTGCGCACGCCGCGCGCGGCCCGACGGCGGCGGCGCGGAGTGCTCGAGACCGCGGACGAGGTCGCCGCGGCTCCCGCCACGGGCAGTGTCCGCCACGAGGCTCCGGCATCGGCCCTCCGCGTCGAGAACCTGCACGTCGTCCACGCGACGCCGACGGGGGAGACCGAGGTCGTGCACGGCGTGACGCTCGACGTCGCGCCAGGGGAGGTCGTCGGGATCGTCGGCGAGTCCGGGTCGGGCAAGTCGCAGACCGTGTTCTCGGTGCTCGACCTGCTCCCCGCGACCGGCCGGGCGACCGCCGACGCGATCTGGGTCGGTGGAGCGGAGGTCACCCACGCGACGCCGAAGGAGCGCCAGGCCCTGCTCGGACGAACGATCGGCTACGTGCCGCAGGAGCCGATGAGCAATCTCGACCCCTCGTACACGATCGGGCATCAGCTCATCGAGCCGCTGCGCCGCACGCACGGGCTCGCGAAGGCCGCCGCCCGGCAGCGCGCGCGGGAGGTGCTCCTGCGGGTCGGGCTGTCCGACCCCGATCGCGTGATGCGCAGCTATCCGCATCAGGTGTCCGGCGGCATGGCCCAGCGCGTGCTCATCGCCGGCGCGATCGCCGGTCGGCCGTCGCTTCTCGTGGCGGACGAGCCCACCACCGCCCTCGACGTCACCGTGCAGGCCGAGGTCCTCGAACTGCTGCGGGAGCTGCAGGCCGAGTACGGCATGGCGCTGCTCATCGTGACGCACAACTTCGGCGTCGTCGCCGACATCTGCGACCGCGTGATCGTCATGCGCGGCGGCGACATCGTGGAGACGGGGCCTGTGGACGACCTCTTCGCCGCGCCCACCCAGGAGTACACGCGCGAGCTCATCGCCGCGTCGCTCGATGAAGCCGACGGTCGCGCCGCGCTCGACGGACGGCGGACGGAGGTCCCCGCGTGAACACCGCTCCGGTGAACCCCCTGCTGCAGGTGGACGACCTCGTGGTCGAGTACGGCCGGGGTCGGCATGCCTTCCGCGCGCTGCACGGCGTCTCCCTCGACATCGCCCCCGGTGAGTGCCTGGGCCTGGTCGGCGAGTCCGGATCCGGGAAGTCGACGCTCGGCAAGGCCATCCTCGGCCTCGCCCCGGTGACGGCGGGCCGCATCCGCTTCGACGGCCGGGACATCGGCCGGCTCGGCGGCCGGGCCCGACGGGCGCTCGCCGACGACGTGCAGGTCGTGTTCCAGGACCCGTACGGCTCCCTCAACCCGGCACTGACCATCGGCGACATCCTCGCCGAGCCGCTGCTGACGACGGGGATCGGGGCGAAGGCCGCCGAGAAGCGCGTGCGCGACATGCTCGACCGCGTGCGGCTGCCCTCCGCGAGCATGGACCGGTACCCGAGCGAGTTCTCCGGCGGGCAGCGGCAGCGCATCGCGATCGCCCGCGCCCTCGTCCGCGGTCCGCGGCTGATCGTGTGCGACGAGCCGGTCAGTGCGCTCGATCTCACCACGCAGGCCACCATCCTCGACCTCTTCATCGAACTGCAGCGCGACACCGGCGTGGCCTACCTGTTCGTCTCGCACGACCTCGGCGTCGTCCGGCGGGTCTGTCACCGGGTCGCCGTGATGTACCGGGGCGAGATCGTCGAGATCGGAGACGGGGAGCAGGTCACGCGCGCGCCGCGTCACCCGTACGCCGAGCGCCTGCGGCTGGCCTCGCCCGTCGCGGACCCGGTGGCTCAGCGGGAACGCCGGGCGCAATGGCTCGCTCTGCGGGAGGTGCCCGATGCGGCGGTACGGTAGCTCCAGGCCGGAACACGCCACACCCCGGACTCGGCCGGAAGGACGCCATGCCGAAGATCATCGACCACGACCAGCGGCGACGGGACATCGTCGAGGTGGCCAAGAGCATCATCCTGAAGGGTGGGTTCGAGGCGGCGACCATGCGCAGCATCGCCGCGGAGGCGGGCTTCGCGAACGGTGCGCTGAAGCACTACTTCCCCGGGAAGGAGAGCATCGTCGCGGCGACGTTCGAGACGATCCTGCAGCAGATGTCCGAGGGCGTGGAGGCCGCGGGGCAGGAGCCGGTGGCGGCGGACGACGCGCTGCGGGGCTTCCTGCAGGCCACCGTGCCGCGCGACCCGGAGCAGATCGCCGCGGGCCGGGTGCTCCTGGCGCTCTGGGAGTACGCGATGGCGAACGAGTCGCTGGCCGAGCTCTACCGCGGACACCTGGGCTCCTGGCGAGCCTCGCTCATCGCGCGCATGGAGGCGGCCCGCGACGAGGGGTCGATCCGCGATCAGGACTACGGCCCGCTGGCGGACGAGTACATCTCCGCGGCGGTCGGGGCGACGGTCATCAACCTCATGTACCCGGACGGCGACCGCATCGCCGACTACGAGAACTACATCGACCGGTTCCTCGCGCGGCTGCGCTGAGGGCGAGGGGCCGGTCCCGAGAGGACGGCCCGTCATGACCCTTCCCCCCGAACGACCCGTGGTGTTCCTGCACGGCCTCGCCTCGCGCGGCACGCAGGACTGGCCGGACAGCGAGTGGACGGCGGTGCTCGGCGACCGGCCGCGCCGGGTCCTCGATCTGCCGGCGCACGGCGACGCCCCCGGGCTCGGCGTCGTGCCGACCTCCGCGGTGCTCGACGCGCTCGCCGACGCGATCGGCCCGGACGAGGTCGACCTCGTCGGCTACTCGCTCGGCGCCCGGCTCGCGTGGGACCTCGCCCGGCACCCCGGTGTCGCGGTGCGGCGTCTCGTGCTCGGCGGCCTCAGCGCGGGGGAGCCCTTCGCGCTCGTCGACCTCTCCGCCGCGCGGGCCGCGCTCGCCGGCGGACAGGCTCCCGTCGACCCGCTGACCGGGATGATCGTGCACATGGTGAGCCTGCCCGGCAACCGCCCGGACGATCTGCTCGACCTCATCGAGGGGCTCGCGACCGAGCCGTTCGCGCCCGAGGCCGGAGCGCCGGCGGTGCCGGTGCTGCTCCTGGGCGGCGAGGACGATCCGATGGCCGCGGGCATCGACGAGCTCGCCGCGCGGCTGCCGGACGTTCGGGTGCGGCGCGTCCCCGGCGATCACCTCGTGGCGCTGCACACCGCCGCGTTCCGCGACGCCGTGCGCGGGTTCCTCGCGGACTGACCTCCGCGACCGACGCCCGCCTCTTCCTGCCCTTTATTTCCCACGTTCGTAGACATACCGAAAGGCATCCGCCATGACCGACACCCCCACTCCCGACGCCGCCCGCATCCTCGACATCGCCACCGGCTACATGGCCGCGAAGCAGCTCTTCCAGGCCAGCCGCATCGGCCTGTTCGCCGCCATCGCCGCCGGCGCGGACACGGCCGCGGCGATCGCCGAGCGCTGCGGGGTGAGCGAGCGGATCGCCCGGCTACTCGCCGACGCCCTCGCCGCGAAGGGTCTCCTCGTCCGGACGGAGGGGCGCTACGCCCTGGCTCCCGACGCGTCCGCCTACCTCACGGGGGACGACGCGGTCATCGACCTCGCACCGTTCCTCACGTTCCTCGACGAGATCAGCTACCCGCACTGGCTGCAGTTCGCGCACACGGTCGACACGACCGAGCCCGGCGACCTGCAGATGGACGACGCCCGGTGGGGCACGTTCATGGCCGGCGTCATGACGTACAACCGCCTGCACGCGCAGGAGTTCGGCCGGCTCGTCGACCTCGCCGGCGCGACGAAGGCCCTCGACTTCGGCGGTCTGTCCGTCGAGTTCGCCCTCGCCGTCATGGCGCGCAACCCCGAGCTGCACACGACGTTCGTCTACGCCCCGGGGTTCGAGGACGGCGTGGCCGAGGCGGTCGCGGCCGCGGGCGTCGCCGACCGGGCTGCCGTCGAGGTGGGGGAGACGGCGACCGCGACCCCCGAGGGCGCCTACGACGCGGTGTTCGCCAACCACGTGATCCACCGCTTCTCCGCGGAGGAGAACGCGCAGATCTTCCGCCGGCTCCGTGCTGCGGCGGTCGACGGGGCGACGCTCGCCGTGCTCGACTTCTTCCTCGACGACGATGACGAGCAGCGCGCGCTGGACGCCCTGCACGCGGGGGAGTACCTCGTGATCGACGGCACTGTCGTGTACCCCGAGTCGCAGGTCCGCGGCTGGCTGACGGACGCGGGATGGGCGGTGCGCGACACCGTCGCCCTGCCGGGGAGCCCGCGCGTGCTCCTGGCCACCGCGGTCTGACGACCGCGGTTCGAGACTGGTCCGAGGGGGATCAGAGGCGGGCGGCATGCGTGAACATGCCGCCCGCCGTTTTCGTGGGGCGGGTGGTCAGCCGCGCGCGAAAACCGTGCGGCCGTCGACGATCGTGCGCTCGACCTGGAGGGCGGCGAACGGGCGCCCCGGGCTGCACGGATCCTCGTCGAGCACCGTGATGTCGGCGACCTTGCCGGGCTCGAGGGTGCCCTTCCAGCTCGCGGCGCCGTCCTGGATCGCGGCGTCGGCCGTCATGGTGCGCAGCAGCCGGCGCCGCGTCGCGGCGTCGTCCGCGCGGCCGTCGGCGGCGAGGAGGGCAAGGGACGCATCGAGGCTGGGGCGCCAGTCCGGCGTGGCGATCGGGGCGTCGCTGGTCACGGTGGTCAGCGCCCCGGAGGAGAGCATCTCGGCCAGCGGCCACGCGGCGGCGACGCGGGCCTCGCCGAGCTGCACCGCCGCCCAGGAGTGCGTGTGCGCGGCGATGAGGGGCTGCACGGCGAAGCCGACGCCGAGGCGTTCCGCGCGACGGATCTGCGCAGGCGTGGCAAGGTCCCCGTGCACGATGTGGTGGGGCGCCGGCGGCGGGGGTGTCCGGCCGTGCCGTTCCAGTGCGGTGAGGAACTCCTCGATCGAGCGGTCACCGGTGGCGTGCACCGCGATCTGGAGGCCGCGACTCGCAGCCAGGGCGATCATCTGCTGGAAGGCGCTGAGTGGATCCGCATCGCCGCGCGTGAGGAGGTGTCCGGTCGTCCCGTCGGGGTAGGGGTCCGACGTCCAGGCGGTGGCCATCGGCGGGATGCCGTCGGCGAAGATCTTCACGCCGGGGATCGCGAGCCAGCGGGAATCGGTCGACGGGGGCGGCACCGGGAGTCCGGCGGCGAAGTCGTCCAGGGAGCTCTCGCCGTCGATCGTCCCGAACAGGCGGAGCAGTGTCACGCGCGAGGTCTGCGCGGCCTCTTGGTGCAGCTCCACGTACGCGTCGAGCATGTCGGTGCCGAAGCAGCCGGTCTCACCGTGGTCCTCTCCGGGGCCGATGCCCGGCTCCGTGTAGCTCGTGACGCCGAGCTCCGCGAGCAGTGCCCAGGCCCGGCGCAGGGCCGCACGTCGCTCATCGGCCGTGGCCACGAGGCGGCCGGTGGGCTGCTCCTCGGGCGGGGTGTCGGAGAAGAACAGGTGCGGCCAGCGCGCGCCCAGCCAGGCGGCGTGGAGGTGGGCGTCGTTGAGGCCGGGGATCGCGGTGCGACCGTCGAGCTGCACCACTTCGCGGGCCGAGAGGGCTTCGGCAGCGGCGTCGGTGGCGACGATCACCCCGTCCCGGACGGCGATCGCGGTGGCGACGGAATCGGTGGCGTCGACGGTGTGGATGCGGCCGCCGCGGACGAGGAGGTCGGCGTCGTCGCCGAGGAGTGCGCTGCTCATTATTCCACCAGTGTAGACGTAAAACTCTCGCGCACGGGAGGTCCCGCGCCGACCGATTCGGCGCGCGGTTCCACGGCTTGTACCCTGGAGGCATCCCCCGATCACCCCGGCAACCTCGTGCGCGCCGGCGACCTCGGCGCGCGCTCACACATGCAAGGACGCAGATGAACGATTCCGCGGCACACCGCGACGAATGGACGGCGAGCGAAGAGCTGGCGGAGCGGATGATCCCGCTCATCGGGGCTCTCAAGCGCGAGCGGGACGTGGTCACCTCGTTGCACGGCCACCGCCTGCTCGGCCTCTCGGCGACCGGCCTCGTCGAGGTGCACGAGCGCGTGGCCCAGCTCGGGCACGAGCGCCTCGAGGTCGAGGACAGCCTGGCCGTGCTCGAGGGCATCCACGCCCTGGCCCCCGGCGCCTCGTCGATAGACGTGGCCCGCCTCGTGGAAGGGTACGCGGAGAGCGGCCGCCCGCTCGAGGAGTATCTCGCCGAGACCCTGGCCCCGGCCGTCGGCGCGGTCCCGGCATCGCCGACCGACGTCGTGCTCTACGGCTTCGGGCGCATCGGCCGCCTGCTGGCCCGCATCCTCATCGCGCACACCGGCGGCGGGAGCGGGCTCCGGCTCCGCGCCATCGTCGTGCGCCGCGGCTCCGAGAACGACCTCGTCAAGCGCGCGTCGCTGCTGCTGCGCGACTCGGTGCACGGCCGCTTCGCGGGCTCGGTCACGGTGGACGAGGACGCCGAGCAGATCATCGCCAACGGCACGCGCATCCAGGTCATCTACTCCGACGACCCGGCCGCCGTGGACTACACCGCCTACGGCATCGACGACGCGATCGTCGTCGACAACACCGGCCGCTGGCGTGACGAGGCGGGGCTCTCCCAGCACCTCCGCGCGAAGGGCGTCGCCCGCGTGCTGCTGACCGCCCCCGCCAAGGGCCCGCTGAAGAACATCGTGCAGGGCATCAACGACGACACGATCACCGACGAGGACCGCATCGTCTCGGCGGCGTCGTGCACGACCAACGCCATCACCCCGGTGCTCGCCGCGATCGACGAGGCCTACGGCGTCGTGAAGGGCCACGTCGAGACCGTGCACTCGTTCACGAACGACCAGAACCTCATCGACAACTTCCACAAGGGCGACCGCCGCGGCCGCTCCGCCGTGCTGAACATGGTCATCACCGAGACCGGGGCGGCGAAGGCCGTGGCCAAGGCCCTCCCGCAATTGGAGGGCAAGCTCACGGGCAGCGCGATCCGCGTCCCCACGCCGGACGTCTCGCTCGCGGTGCTGCACCTCACGCTGGAGCGCCCCGCCACCAAGGACCAGGTCAACGACTACCTGCGCCGGGTCTCGCTGCACTCGAAGCTCCGGCAGCAGATCGACTACGTGGAGAGCCCCGAGGTGGTCTCCACGGACTTCGTCGGCTCGCACCGCGCGGGCATCGTCGACGGCCTGGCCACGATCGCCGCCGAGGACACCCTCATCCTCTACGTCTGGTACGACAACGAGTTCGGCTACTCCTGCCAGGTGATCCGGGTGCTGGAGACCATGGCGGGTTCGCACCCCGTCGTCCTCCCCGCCCGCCGCGAAGTCACCCTCTGACCGTCGACCCACCCCCTTCCGCTCGACCCGGCCCCCTGCGCGCGCACGCAACGGGCCGGGGCACGCGAAAGGGGGTGGGTCGCGGCATGATGAGGGGCATGAAGACCTCACGATGGCGGGAGGAGCGGCTGCGGTGGCAGGGGCTGACCGCGCCGGCGGCGGACGTGACCGGGGCGGCGGCGCGGCTGCTCGCGGTGCAGAGCCAGGACTTCACGGCCGGACGGTGGGCGCTGGCCGTGCGGACGAAAGGCGGCGTACGGCTTCGTGACGTCGACGCCGCGTTCGACCGTGGGGACCTCGTCCGGGCCTGGACCATGCGGGGGACGCTGCACACGATCCCCGCACGCGACCTCGGCTGGGTGCTGGAGGTCACGGCCGCACGACAGCAGCAGCAGGCGGCCTCCCGACAGCGGCAGCTCGGCATCGACGACGCCATGATCGACACGGTCGTCCGGGAGCTCACGCCGCGGCTCCGTGACGGCGGCCTCAACCGGAGCGAGATCTTCCCGGTGCTCGAGGGCATCGGCATCGACCCCTCAGGGCAGCGCGGCATCCACCTGCTGTTCGCGCTGACGGTCGCCGGCGTGCTCGTGCAGGGGCCGGTCGTGCCGCGGGAGGGCATCACGCGGGAGCAGCGGTTCGTGCTCGCGGCGGACCACATCCGCGATCACGCCCGCCCGGAGGACCCGCTGGCCGAGCTGTTCGTCCGCTACGTCGAGGGACACGGGCCCGCCGGGGTCGCGGACTTCGCGTGGTGGTCGGGGCTGACGCTCGGGGGGTCCCGGGAGGCGGCGGAGCGTGCGGCGACCCGGGTGACCGAGGTCGAGGACGGGGTCTTCGTCGGGAGCACCCCACCCCGGCGCGCGGCGAGCCGTCCGTCCGTGTTCGCCCTCGGAGCCTTCGACGAGTACTACATCTCCTACGCCGACCGCACCGTCGTCTGCGCTCCGGAACACCTCGCCGCCGTCGGCCCGGGGAAGAACGGGATGATCCGGGCGACCGTGGTGGAGCACGGCCGCGTGATCGGCTGCTGGACCCACGCCGCCGCCGCCCACACCACCCCTCCGGAGCTCTTCGAGCCCCCCGAGGACCCCGCCGCCGTCACCGCCGCCCTCGCCCGTTTCGCCGCGTTCCTCGCCTGACTCCTCGTCGACCCACCCCCTTCCGCGCCTCCCGGCCCCTTACGCCCGCGCGTAACGGGCCGGGGTGGACGCAAGGGGGTGGGTCGACAGTGTCACTCACTCGCGTGGCGACCGAGGAAGTTGTAGACCTCGTTGTCGTCCACGCCGGGGAACATGCCGCGGGGGAGCGGCGAGAACATGTGGGTGTGCACGCGGGCGCTCGGCCATGCCCGGCCCTTCCAGCGCTCCGTGAGCTCGGGCGACGGGCGGCGACAGCACGCCTCGTCGGGGCAGGTCGACACGGCCCTGTCGTTCGTCTCGCGTCCCCGCCACCAGCGGGCGTCGTCGAACGGCACGCCGACCGTGACGGAGAACTCGCCCTCGCTCGACGAGCCGGTCTGCGTGGAGCACCAGAACGTGCCGGACGGGGTGTCCGTGTACTGGTGGTGCTCGACGGTGCGGTTCTGCTCCGTGAAGGCGGAGCGGGCCTGGAACTTCCGGCACACCCGCTGTCCCTCCACCGCTCCCGTCACGTCCATCGGCAGCGGCAGGTCGTCGTTCTCGTAGACGCGCGTGATGGCCCCGGTCGAGTCGACGCGCAGGAAGTGCAGCGACATGCCGAGGTGCTGCGTGAGCAGGTTCGTCATGCGCATGCCGGCGGCCTCGTGCGTCACGCCGAAACCGTCGCGGAAGTCCTCCACCGCGAGGTTGCGGTCCTTCTTCGCCTGCTGCAGGAAGGCCACCGCGGCGGTCTCCGGCATCAGGCAGCACGCGGCGAAGTAGTTGATCTCCAGGCGCTGCTGCAGGAAGTCGGCGTAGTCGGTCGGCGGCGTGTGCCCGAGCAGGCGGTGCGCCATGGCCTGCAGCGCCATGGACCGCAGGCCGTGTCCGCCGGGGATGGACGCCGGGGGCAGGTAGATGCGGCCGTTCTCGAGGTCGGTGACCGAGCGCGTCGAGTGCGGCAGATCGTTGACGTAGATGAGCTCGAAGCCGAGCTTCTCAGCCATGATGCTCACGGTGCGGTGGGTCAGGGCGCCCTGCGAATGGCCGGCCGCCTTGAGCTGCTTCTCCGCGAGCTTCTCGATGTCCGGCAGGTAGTTGTTCTGCGCGCGCATCCGCAGGCGCAGCTCCGTGTTGGCGCGACGGGCCTCCTCCGGGGTCGCGATGGCCTCGCGCTCGCGGCGCTGCAGCTCGCGGTGCAGCCCGAGGATGGACTCGATGGTCTCATCGCTCATGCCCTTCGTGACGCGGACGGGCGAGACCCCGAGCTGACGGAACACCGGACTCTCCTGCGCCCGCTCCAGCTCGATCTCCAGGGCCGCGCGGCGGTTCGGCGGCTCGCCGGAGATGAGATCGGTCACCTCCGTGCCGGTGGCCTGCGCGATCGCCTGGAGGAGCGACAGCTTGGGCTCGCGCTTGCCGTTCTCGATAAGGCTGAGCTGGGAGCCGGCGACCCCGACGAGGGCTCCGAGCTCGTCGAGCGTGTAGCCCTTCTCCAGGCGGCGGTGCCGGATGCGGTGGCCGAGGGTCGTGAGGTGGATGCCGGAGGACGCCATAGTTTGAGTCTAGCGAAAGAAGTGTGATTCTTATCGTTCGATTTGGCCGAAAGTCCGCGCCGAGGGCGAAGAAGATGGAAGCAACGCCCCACACTTCGAAGGAGCAGTCATGGCCATGGCCGAAGTTCTCACCCCTCGCACGTCCCCTGTCGCCCCGACGCGCACGTTCGGCACCGCCCCCTCCTACGACACCCCTGCGATGGCGGAGCTCGCCGCCTGGGTCGAGGAGATCCGCGCGCTCACGCAGCCGGACGCCGTGCACTGGGTGGACGGCTCGCGTGCCGAGAACGACTGGCTGCTGCGCGGACTCGTCGACGAGGGCAAGCTCATCAAGCTGAACCCCGAGTGGCGTCCCGGCTCGTACCTGGCGCGCTCGCACCCCAGCGACGTCGCCCGCACCGAGGCGCGCACCTTCATCGCCTCGGAGCGCGAGGAGGACGCCGGCCCCACCAACAACTGGGCCGACCCCGCCGAGATGCACGCGAAGATGGACGAGATCTTCGAGGGCTCGATGCGCGGCCGCACGATGTACGTCGTGCCGTTCTCGATGGGTCGCGTCGGCGGACCGCTGTCGCACATCGGCGTGCAGATCACCGACAGTGCCTACGCGGTCGCGTCGATCGGCATCATGACCCGCGTGGGCGACGAGGTCACCCGCCAGATCGCCGAGGGCGCGCCCTGGGTCAAGACCGTGCACTCCGTCGGCGCTCCCCTGGAGGCGGGCGAGCCGGACGTCGAGTGGCCCTGCAACGACGACAAGTACATCGTGCACTTCCCGGAGACGCTCGAGGTCTACTCGTACGGCTCGGGCTACGGCGGCAACGCGATCCTCGCGAAGAAGTGCTTCGCGCTGCGCATCGCGTCGGTGATCGCCCGGGGCGAGGGCTGGCTCGCCGAGCACATGCTCCTCATCCGCGTGATCGACCCGCAGGGCAAGGCGTACCACGTCGCCGCCGCGTTCCCGTCGGCCTGCGGCAAGACCAACCTCGCGATGCTGCGACCGACGATCCCCGGCTGGAAGGTCGAGACCCTCGGCGACGACATCGCCTGGATCCGCCCGGGCGAGGACGGACGACTCTGGGCGATCAACCCCGAGGCCGGCTTCTTCGGCGTCGCGCCCGGCACCGGTGAGTCGACCAACGTCACCGCGGTCGAGACGCTGTGGGGCAACACGATCTTCACCAACGTCGCGCTCCGCCCCGACGGCGACGTGTGGTGGGAGGGCCTGACCGACGAGGCGCCCGCGAACCTCATCGACTGGGAGGGCAACGACTGGACGCCCGACTCCGGTCGTCCCGCGGCGCACCCCAACTCCCGTTTCACGGTGTCGGCGGCCCAGTGCCCGCAGATCTCCGAGGACTGGGAGGAGGCCGTGCCGCTCGATGTCATCCTGTTCGGCGGCCGCCGCGCGAGCAACGTACCGCTCGTCGTCGAGGCCACCGACTGGACCCACGGCGTGTTCCTCGGCTCGAACATCTCCTCCGAGCGCACGGCGGCCGCCGAGGGCACGGTCGGCGAGCTGCGCCGCGACCCCTTCGCGATGCTGCCGTTCTGCGGCTACAACATGGCCGACTACTTCGGTCACTGGCTGAAGGTCGGCCGCGGCCTGCGCTTCGACCGTGCACCGCGCATCTTCCAGGTGAACTGGTTCCGTCGCGGCGCGGACGGCCGGTTCCTCTGGCCCGGATTCGGCGACAACTCCCGCGTCGTCGACTGGATCATCCGCCGCGTAGCCGGTGACGTGCCGGCGGTGGACAGCCCCATCGGACGCCTGCCGCGCGTGGAGGACCTCAACCTCGACGGCCTCGACATCCCCGCGGAAGACCTCGACGAGCTCTTCTCGGTCGACCCCGAGGCGTGGAAGGCCGAGGCCGACCTCACGGAGGAGTTCTACGACACCTTCGGCGACCGCGTCCCGGCGGCGCTGCGCACCGAGCTCGCGTCGCTGCGCTACCGCCTCGCGAAGGCGTAGCCCCCAGACCGGTGCCGGTTCGGGGGAGCCGGCGCCCTCGGCCTCCGGGTCGAGACAGACCCGCGAAGGCGGGGCATCAGAGACGAACCCATGGCTGAGTGGTCTCCGACGCCCCGCCTTCGTGGCACCCACTTCCGCCGAGACCCCGGTTTCGCGTCGAGACCCCGCCCCGCATACGTGCGGAAGGCGGGGTCTCGGCGGAAACGCGGGGTCCCGGCGGTGGACAGAGGGGGGAGAGGGGGGAGGGGGAGTCAGGCGAGGAGCTGGTGGCGGGCGAGGTCGCGGTAGAGCGGGGTCGACTCCACGAGCTCGGCGTGCGTGCCCTGTCCGACGACCACGCCGTCCTGCAGCACCACGATGAGGTCGCTGTCGACGACGGTGGACAGACGGTGCGCGATCACGACGAGCGTGCGGTCGGTGGCGACCGCGTCGATGGCCTCGCGCATGCGCTGCTCGTTCACGCCGTCGAGCGACGAGGTCGACTCGTCCAGCAGGAGGATCGGGGCGTCCGTGAGGAGCGCCCGGGCGATCGCGAGCCGCTGCCGTTCGCCGCCGGAGAGCATCACGCCGTCCTCGCCGACCGGAGCATCGACCCCGAGGGGGTTCCGCTCCAGCACGTCGCCGAGGTTCACGGCGCGGAGCACGCGCTCGCAGTCCGCATCGGTGGCGTCGGGGGAGGCGAGCCGCAGGTTCTCGGCGAGGGTGCCGGCGAGGGTCGGGGCGTCCTGCTCGACGTAGCCGAAGTGGGCGCGGAGCTCGTCGCGCGCGTAGGTGCGGGTGTCGTGTCCCTTCAGACGGATGGAGCCGCCCGTGGGGTCGTAGAAGCGCTCGATGAGGGAGAGGATGGTGCTCTTCCCCGCCCCGCTGGGGCCGACCAATGCCACCCGTGCCCCCCGGGGGACCGCGAAGGACACCCCACGGAGCACCTCGTGGTCCTGCAGGTCGGGGGCGGCCTCGGCCTGCTCCAGGTGCGCGTCGGCGAGCAGGGTCTGCGCCTCTCTCGCGGCGGCGCGGCGGGCCGCGACGACGTTCTCCGGGTAGCGGAACCGCACGTCGCGGAACTCCAGCGCGGGGGCGTCCGCACCGGGCTCCTCGTCACGGGGGAGGGCGGCGGCGGTGGCCGCGTCGTCCTGGGTCTCGGTGGGCAGGTCGAGCACCTCCTGGATGCGGCCGAGCGCGCCGAGGGCTTGGTTGACGGAGGTGATCGCGCCGAAGGTCGAGGCGAGCGGCATCACCAGCAGGAAGAGGAACATCACGAACGAGATGAGGGCCGCGATCGAGATGGCTCCGGCGGCGACGCGGAAGCCGCCCACGCCGAGCACGACGAGCAGGGAGAGCTGGAGGGCGATGCCGGCGACCGGCACCACGAGCGAGGAGATCTTCGCGATCCGCACGCCGATGCCATAGGCCTCGGAGGCCCGCTCCGTCACCGCCGCGGTCTCCCGCTCGGTCGCGCCGGAGGCCCGGATGGTGCGGATGGAGCCGACGGCCCGCTCGACACCCGAGGCCAGCTCGCCGACCTTCTCCTGCTGGGCGGTGGACGCCGTGCGGATCCGGCCGCTGAGGGCGACGACGACCACGACGGAGACGCCGATCACCACGACGATGAGCAGCAGCAGCACGGGGTCGATGAGCAGCATCGCGATGAGCGCCCCCGCGAAGAGCACGACGTTGCCGACGGCGTCGGCGAGCCCCTGCGTGAGGACGGCGTAGAGGAGCGTCGTGTCGGTGCCGACGCGCGAGACGAGGTCGCCGGTGCGCCGGGCGTCGAACTCGGACGTCGGCAGATGCAGGATGCGGGCGATGAGCTTGCGGCGGCTGGAGTACACGACCGCGGTGCCGGTGCGCTGCAGCAGGTAGTGCTGGAACCCCGAGATGATCGACGACACGATCACGAAGCCGACGAGCAGCCACACGAGCACGCCGATCGTGCCGTCGGATTGCACGGCTTCGATGACCTGGCCGACGAGGAGGGGCTGCACGAGCGAGGTCGCGGCGCCGAACACGCTGAGGACGGCGACGACGACGAGGGTGCGCTTGTGCTCGAAGAGGAAGGGTAGGAGCTGGCGGAAGGTGGCGCGGGGCCCGTCGGCCGGTGCGCCCCGTCCGCGTCGGCGTGCTGTCGCCGTGCGGGACATGGGGGACCTCGATCTGGAGATGGTACTTCGACCGTACTCGGGGGACGGTCGTTTCCTATGGGGCGGCTGTATGGGCTCAGGTGCGACCGAAGCGCCGATGTGCCGCCTGCTTGGTGACGCCGAGGGCGCTCGCGATCGCCTGCCACGAGTAGCCGCTCGTGCGGGCGCGGCGGACCTGCGCCTCTTCGGCGCGTGCGAGCTCCTTGCGCAGCGCGGCCAGGCGGTGGAGCTCGGCGAGGGGTTCGCCGCCCTCGGCCGCGGCGATGATGGTCGGTTGAGACATGGGGACCTCCTTCGCGTCAATATTCGTTGACGCGGCGGGCTGGTGTCAAGAAGTGTTGACGAGTACGTTGTCCACAGCACGGCCTTGCCCGCATGCGGAACGCATGCGATGCTGACAGGATGGCTCGCATGCTGCAAGTGAGGAACCTGCCCGATGAGGTTCACGCCCGGCTCAAAGAGCGTGCCGCGGCGGAACGCATGAGCCTGTCGGACTACGTCGCGCGCGAGCTGGAGGACCTCGTCCGGTACCGCAGCAATGCCGAGGTCCTCGAGGCGTCGCGGGCACGGGCGCGCGCGGCCGGCGTCTCCCTGACGCGCGAGGGCATCCTCGCCGCCCGTGATCGCGAACGGGACGAGCGCGAGTGAGCGGGACATCCGAGGCGGCCGTGCTCGATGCCTCGGCGGCGATCGAGGCACTGATGGGCGAGGAGGTCTGGACGCACGGCGAGGAGTTCCATGCGCACGCGGGTCTCGATATCGAGGTCCTCTCCGTGCTCCGACGCCTCACGATGCGGTCCTCGATGCCGGCGCATGCTGCTCGTGAGGCTCTCGACGCGTTCGGAGCGCTGCAGATCACCCGCCATCCGCTGCGTCGGCTCATCCCGCGGATCTGGTCGCTGCGCGATGACGTCTCCGCGTACGACGCCGGTTATGTCGCGCTCGCGGAGGCCCTCGACGTCCCTCTGCTCACGGCCGATCGCCGGCTGGCGAAGACGGCGGCCCGGTACTGCGACGTCGTGGTGCTGTGAGCGTCTGGCGAGGAAGACAGGAACGGCTGCACCCCCGAGGGAGTGCAGCCGTTCCTTTCGTCTTCTCGGCCTCTAGAGCTCGACGGCGGAGGCGAGACCGAGGTCGTCTTCGTAGTCGTGGTCCTTCGTCTCCGGGGTGAAGATGAGCGCGATGAAGGTCAGCACCGCCATCGACGAGAGGTACAGTCCCACGAGCCAGGGCTCGCCGCCGACGGCCGCCCACAGGGCCACCGCGATGAACGGCGCCACGGCCGCACCGAGGATCGACGACACGTTGTATGCGATCGCCGAGCCGGAGTAGCGAACGTTCGTCGGGAAGAGCTCCGGCAGGAGAGCGCCCATCGGGCCGAACGTCGTGCCCATGAGCATGAAGCCGAACACGAGGAAGGCCTGAGTGAGAGCGCCGGTGAACTTCGGGTCCGCCTGCGGGAGCAGGAAGATGTTGAACGACAGGCCGAAGACGACGATGAGTCCGGTGACCCACAGCAGCAGCTTGCGGCGCCCGATGGCGTCGGCGATCGGCCCGGACAGCAGCGTGAAGATGCCGAAGAACACGACGCCGATGATCTGCATGAGCACGAAGTCCGTGTAGCCGAAGCCGAGGCCCGGGTAGAACTGCGCCGCGAACGCGCTCGGGTCGAAGTCCTTTCCGGTGGCCTCCGCGGCAGCACGGGCGGCGGCCGAGGCGGTCTCCAGGTCGGCGGCCTTCGTGCCGTAGGTGAGCGTGAAGTTCGTCATCAGGTAGAACAGCACGTACGTCGCCAGCATGATGAACGTGCCGAGGATGAGCTGCTTCCAGTGGTGCCGGAACACGGTCGCGAGCGGGAGCTTGCGGATGGCCCCGGTCTTCTCCGCCTTCTTGAACGTGTCCGACTCGACGAGACGGAGCCGCACCCACAGGCCGATGATGACCATGACGGCCGAGAAGAGGAACGGCACGCGCCAGCCCCAGGAGAGGAAGGCCTCGGACTTCAGCGCCGGGTCCTCCGGGTGCGGGAGTGCGAAGTTGATGGCGAGGAAGATGCCGTTCGCGATGATGAAGCCGAGCGGCGCGCCGAGCTGCGGGAACGAGCCGTACCAGGCGCGCTTGCCCTTCGGGGCGTTCTCGGTGGCCACCAGCGCCGCGCCCGACCACTCGCCGCCCAGCGCGAAGCCCTGGGCGAGACGGAGGATCAGCAGGAGCAGCGGGGCGACCCAGCCGATCTGCTGGAAGGTGGGCAGGAGACCGATCACGAACGTCGCGATACCCATAGTGAGGAGCGATGCGACGAGGGTCGCCTTGCGCCCGAACTTGTCACCGAAGTGCCCGAAGACGACGGCGCCGATCGGGCGGGCGACCATCGCCGCACCGAAGACGGCGAACGACGACAGCAGCGACGCGGTGTCGTTCGTGCTCGGGAAGAAGAGTGTGGGGAAGACGAGCACGGCTGCCGTCGCATAGACGTAGAAGTCGTAGAACTCGATGGTGGTGCCGACGAGGCTCGCGGTGATGACGCGCGAGCGGGGGTTCGCGGGGGTGGTAGCGGTGCTCAAGGGGTCTCCGATCCTCCGCCGGTACACCAGCGGACTCGGGCGAGTCTACGCCTTCCTGGGAGTTCGCTGGACGTTGATGACGGGAGGGGGGCGAGCGCGTCGGTGCCCCCGCGTAGAGTCGGGGGAGGCCGGCCGGAGGAGGACCATGACCACGCGGATGCTGCTCCTCGCCGACACGCACGTCCCGAAGCGGGCGAAGCGGTTGCCGGACGCGGTGCTCCAGGCGATCGACGAGGCCGACGTCGTCGTGCACGCGGGGGACTGGGTCGATCTCGCCACCGTCGAGCTGCTCCAGTCCCGCGCCCGCGTGCTCCACGGCGTGCACGGCAACAACGACGGGCCCGAGATCCGCCGGGTGCTGCCGGAGATCGCGCGGTTCACCGTGGAGGACACCGCCGTCGCCGTCATCCACGAGACGGGCGCCGCGACGGGGCGGGAGAAGCGGATGGATCTCGCCTTCCCGGACACCGACCTGCTGGTCTTCGGGCACTCGCACATCCCGTGGGACACCGTGACGCCGAACGGACTGCGGCTGCTCAACCCGGGCTCTCCCACCGACCGGCGCCGGCAGCCCGTGCACACCATGATGCACGTCGTGGTCGACGGACGCGATGTCGAGGCGACCCTGGTGCCGGTCCGATGACCGACGGCGGAGCCGATGTCCCGATCGCCTACCGGGCACCGATGCGCTCCCGCGACGACGCCGTCGCCCCGGGGGTCGCCGTCGAGCGCGCGCTCGCCGGAGGTGTGTGCGGCATGGGCGGGCGGCTCGACAGCCCGCCTCGCTCACTGACCGCGGGGCTCGCGGCCGTCGACGCCCGTCATGGCGAGCGGGCGGCGCGGCGGCTGGAGCGGTTCGCGGCGCTTCCGACCGGAACCCTCGTCTGGACGCAGGACGTCGACGGGTACTTCTGGCTCGGGACGCTGACCGGGCCGTGGCGCTACGACGACGATCCGGCGGCGGTGGCGGCAGACCTCGTGCATGTGCGCGACTGCACCTGGTCCTCGCGCCCGGTGGCGCCTTCCGATGTCCCGCCGGGCGTCACGGCCACGTTCGCCCGCGGGGGACGCAACGGCCAGCGCATCCGCACGGCCGAGGTCGGGGAGCAGTCAGCCGCACTCTGGGAGCGCGGCCTCCGCTGATCCGCGCCTCAGCGCCAGATCGCGGCGATGGCCGCGTTGACCGCGGTGAGGATGCCCACGAGCCAGAAGACCGCGGGCGGCACCACCTGGTCGCGCTTCTGGCGCGCCGTCCCGATCCCGAGCAGGGCGCCGATCGCGAGGAGGATGACGAGCTTCGTGCCGATCTTGGCGTAGTTCATCTCGACGCCCTCGGGAAGGCCCCACGGGGCGGCGAGGGCGAGGCCGGCGACCGCGGCGATCGTCATGCCGATGGTTATCAGACGCGTGAACACCCGCTTGCCACCGAACGCCTGCGCCGCCCAGGCCCCGAAGAGCACGGCGAAGCCGATGAGGTGGACGAAGAGCACGATGTGGCGCAGGGTCTCCATGCCCTCACCGTACGAGAGCGCGGCGTTCCGCGCCACCAAGGCACGCCTGACCTCGCGCCCGCGATGGGGCGCGAGACGGAGGGGGTCAGCCGCGCAGCTCGCGGATCACGAGGGCGGTGCGCAGCGCGGCATCCGCGGCCTCCGCGCCCTTGTCCTCCTTCGAGCCCTCCAGGCCCGCGCGGTCCAGCCCCTGCTTCTCGTCGTCGAGCGTGAGGAGCCCGAACCCGACGGGCTTGCCGGCATCGAGGGAGACGCGGGTGAGGCCGTCGGTCGCCGCCGCCGAGACGTACTCGAAGTGCGGCGTGCCGCCACGGATGATGACCCCGAGGGCGACCACCGCGTCCGCACCGCCGGCGAAGGCGGCCTGTGCGGCCACGGCGAGCTCGAACGAACCGGGCACTCGCACCAGGCGATACGTCGCCCCCGCCTCGTCGAGCACCCGCTGGGCGCCGGCGATCAGGCCGTTCGAGATCACCTCATGCCAGGTGCCGGCGATCACGACGACCTCCAGCCCCCGCCCGTCGATGTTCCCCGTCTTCGGTGCTCCGGCGCCGCTCATTCCTCGTCCTTTCCCGCCGCGAGGGCCTCGGCGAGCTCTGCTTCGCCGATGATGTGGCCCATGCGGTCGCGCTTGGTCTCCAGATACTGGTGGTTGTTCGGGCCCACGCCCACGATCAGCGGCACCTGCTCGACGACGTCGAGGCCGAGCTCGCGCAGCTTGTTCACCTTGTCGGTGTTGTTGGTGAGCAGCCGGACCTTCGAGACGCCCAGGTCGGTGAGGATGCCGGCCGCCGCGGCGTAGTCGCGGGCGTCCGCCGGGAGCCCCAGTGCCAGGTTCGCGTCGACGGTGTCCAGGCCGTCCTCCTGCAGGCTGTAGGCCCGCAGCTTGTTGATGAGCCCGATGCCGCGGCCCTCGTGCCCCCGCATGTAGATGACGATCCCGCCCTCGCGGTCGATAGCGTCCAGCGCGGCATCGAGCTGCGGCCCGCACTCGCACTTCTGGGAGCCGAACGCCTCGCCGGTCAGGCACTCGGAGTGCACGCGCACGAGGGCGGTCTCGGTCGGCTCGCCGGACACGACCGCGATGTGGTCGGTGCCGGTGACGCGGTCCTTGTAGGCGAGGAAGCGGAACGTGCCGTGGTCGGTGGGCACGGTGGCGTCGGCCCGGAGGCTCACACGGCGTCCACGCTGGGCGGCCGGTGTCGCTCCGTCCGGGTCGATCTCGTTGAGGTGCGCGATCAGCTGCTCGATCGTGATGACCGGCACACCGTCGCGGGCGCCCAGTTCGAGAAGCCCGGGAAGCCGCATCATGCTGCCGTCCTCGGCGACGACTTCCGCGATCGCGCCGACGGGCCGGAGGCCGGCGAGCTTCATGAGCTCGACCGCGGCCTCGGTGTGACCGCTGCGCTCACGCACACCGCCGTCGACGGCCCGGAGCGGCAGCACGTGGCCGGGGCGGATGATGCTCGTCGCCGTCGAGGACGGATCGGCCAGGACGTTGAGGGTGTGCGCGCGGTCGCTCGCGCTGATCCCCGTCGTCACCCCTTCCGCGGCGTCGACGCTCACGGTGTAGGCGGTGGAGCGGGCGTCTTCGCTGGCCGCGACCATCGGCGGGAGGTTGAGGCTGTCCGCGAGATCGGTGGGCATCGGCGCGCAGATGAAGCCGGACGACCAGCGCACCGTCCACGCCACCCATTCGGGGGTGGCGAGCTCGGCGGAGAGGACGACGTCCCCCTCGTTCTCGCGGTTCTCGTCGTCGGCCACGAGCACGGGCCGGCCGGCGCGCAGCGCCTCCAGGGCCTCGGGGATGGTTGCCAGGCTCATCGCGAGCCCCCTTCCGGTGCGGCGCGGAACGCGAGCAGCCGCTCGACGTGCCGCGCGAGGATGTCGGTCTCGAGGTTCACGCGGTCGCCGACCGCGCGCGTGCCGAGGGTGGTCGCCGCCAGGGTCTCCGGGATGAGCGACACCTCGAACCAGTGCCCGCCCCGGGTCTCAGAGCCGTCCTGGGTCCGCGGTCCGTCCAGGGTCCCCGGTCCGTCCTGGGTCTCCGAGCCCTCCTGGGTCCCTAAGCCCTCCTGGGTCCCTGAGCCCTCCTGGGTCCCTGAGCCGTGCTGGGTCCCTGAGCCTTCCTGGGTCCCTGAGCCTGTCGAAGGGGTCGAAGGGGTCGAAGGGCTCACCGCGCTCACCGTCAGCGAGGTGCCGTCGACCGAGATGGAGCCCTTGTCGACGACGAGCGGCGCGAGGTCGTCCGGAAGGCTGATGCGGAGCACGCTCCACTGCGCGCCCGGGCGCACCTCGAGCACGACACCGGTCCCGTCGACGTGGCCCTGCACGATGTGCCCGCCGAGCCGTGCGCCGACGGGCATCGCCTTCTCGATGTTGACCCTGGTCCCGACGCTCGCCGTACCGAGGGCCGCGACGTCGAGCGTCTGCTTCATGACGTCGGCGTCGAAGGTCTCGGCCGTGGAGCCGACGACGGTCAGACAGACGCCGGAGACCGCGATCGACTCCCCGTGCACGGCGTCGGCGGCCGCCTTCGGGGCGCGGACGGTGAGCCGCCAGCCGTCGCCCGACTCGGCGATGGCGGTGATCTCGCCGATCTCCTCGATGATTCCGGTGAACATCAGAGGCTTCCCTCCTTCTCCGGGCCCGCGTGGTCCGGGTCGTCCGCGTCCGCAGGATGCGCGATCGCGAGCAGGTCTGCGCCCAACGGCAGCCATTCGTCCACGACGAGGCGGCGCGCCTGGTCGATCGAGCGGACGCCGACGTCGGTCACGGCCAGGCGGCTCCCGCCCAGGAGGACCGGGGCGACATAGGCGAGCACACGGTCCGCGAGCCCGGCGGCGAGGAACGCGCTGGCGAGCGTCGGGCCGCCCTCCACGAACAGCGTCTGGATGCCGCGCTCGTGCAGCGCAGCGAGGACCGCCGACAGGTCGTGCGTGTCGAAGAACAACGGCGTGTGCGGATGACGGTGCACCGCCGCATCCGCAGGGGCGGGTCGCGCGCCGATCACGACCGGGACGGGCTGATGCGGCAGGAGCTCGTCGCCGGCGCGGGCGGTGAGCGCGGGGTCGTCGGCGAGCACGGTGCCGGTGCCGACCGCGATGGCGTCGGCCGCGGCGCGTCGCCGGTGCACGTCGGCACGCGCGTCGGAGCCGGTGATCCACTGGCTGGTGCCGTCGTCCGCCGCAGCCCTGCCGTCGAGGCTCTGCGCCCACTTGACGGTGACGTGCGGACGGCCGCGTCGCGCCGCGAAGAGCCAGTCGCCGATCAGCGCGCGTGCCTCCGCGGCCCGTTCGCCGGACTCGACGCCGACGCCCGCGGCGCGCAGCCGCTCCGCGCCGCCGCCGGAGACCTCACCCGGGTCGTCGAGGGCGTAGACGACCCTGGCCACCCCGGCCTCGATGAGCGCGAGCGCGCACGGACCGGTGCGACCGGTGTGGTTGCACGGTTCGAGGGTGACGACCGCGGTCGCGCCGCGTGCGGCGCCGGGGGCGAGCTTCGACAGTGCGTCGACCTCGGCGTGCGGAGTGCCGGAGCCCCGGTGCCAGCCCTCGGCCAGCACCTCGCCGTCGGGGGAGAGGAGCACGGCGCCCACCTGCGGATTGACTCCGCGGGGGCCTCGAGTCGCGAGGGCGAGCGCGCGATCCATCGCGCGGCGCTCTGTCGCGGTCACTGCCATCCGTCGTCCTCTCTGCGGCCTCGGGGTCGCTGCAGGGTGGCGGAACGGACGCACGCGCGTGCGCCTCGTGCTGCCTCCCTTCCGGACTAGCGAGGTGTCCCTCGCATCACCGTCGGTTCCGGAATTCCACCGGATCGGCATCCCGATCACTCGGAACGCTCGCGGACTGTCACCGCCGGTTCGGATTCCCACCGACCCCGGAGCACGTTGCTGCTCTGAGTGTACTCAACGCGTCCGCGCTCGTTTCATTCCGTGGCAGGGGCCCTTCCCCACCCCTCACTTGAGCAGGCGGGAGAGCCGCCGATCGGCGAGCACCTTGCCGCCGGTCTGACAGGTGGGGCAGTACTCCAGGGAGCGGTCGGCGAAGAACACGCTGCGCACCTCATCGCCGCAGACCGGACACGCCTCGCCCCGGCGGGCGTGCACCCGCATGCCGCGGCGCTTGGCGTCCTTGAGATCAGCCGGAGGTTTGCCCGCGGCGGCCGCGATTGCCTCGGCGAGGGTCTCCTGCATCGCCGCGAACAGGCGGTCGATCTCGGCGTCGTCCAGCGTGCCGGCGATCGCATACGGCGACATGCGGGCCGCGTGCAGGATCTCGTCCGAGTAGGCATTGCCGATGCCAGCGATCACGCCCTGGTCGCGGAGCAGCCCCTTGATCTGCATCCGACGGTCGTCCAGCAGCGCGGCGAAGGCGTCGCGCGTGAAGGACGGATCGAGCGGGTCGGGGCCGAGCCGCGCGATGCCGGGCACCTCGGCGGGGTCGCGGACCACGTACACGGCCAGCGACTTCTTCGTCCCGGCCTCGGTCAGGTCGAAGCCGCTGCCGTCGTCGAGGGCGATCCGCAGCGCGATGGGCGACTTGCCCGGCTTAAGGAGCGTGGTCGGCAGAGTGTCGTACCAGCGCAGCCATCCGGCCTTCGCCAGGTGGAAGACGAGGTGCAGCTCGGACCCGCAGGACAGCACCACGAACTTGCCGCGGCGCTCCGCCCCGCTGATCGCCGCGCCTTCCAGCGCCGAGATCGGCGGGTCGTAGGTCTTCAGCGCGGCGATCGCGGCCACGGCGGCACGGGTGATCGTGCGTCCGGTGGTGCGCTCGCCGAGGAACGCGACGAGTCCTTCGACCTCCGGCATCTCAGGCATGCAGCCATCCTGTCACCGGGGTCCGACGCTGTCACGCGTGGACGTGCGGTCAGAGCACCGACCACTCGACCGGCGTCCGGTCGTCCTCGCGCAGCAGTCCGGCGAGCCAGCCGTCGTCCCGTCCCCGCTGGCTGGTGAGTCCCTGGCGCATGGTGCCCTCGAAGCGGAAGCCGAGGGCGCGGGCGGCGCGGGCGGAGGGGACGTTGCCCACGACGGCCTGCCAGCGGATGCGGGCGAGGCCGAGCTCCGCGAAGCCCCAATCGAGCACGGCCCGCGCGGCCTCGACGAGGTAGCCGCGGCCGCGGGCGTCCGCGACGACCCAGTAGCCGAGCTCGGCATGGCCCCCGGCCGGATGCTCCCCGATGTGGTGGAGTCCGACCATGCCCACGAGGACGTCGTCGGCGTAGACACCCCAGACGGTCTGCGAGCCGTCCTCCCACCACTGCTCGACGAGGGCGACGAAGTCCTCCGCGTCCTGCCGGAAGTAAGGGGAGGGCACCGTCGTCCACCGCGCGATCTCCGGGTCCTGGCACGCCTCGGTGATCGCGTCGACATCCGCCTCCGTCGGGGCGTGGAGGACGAGTCGTGCGGTGGTGAGGGTGACCGGAAGCATCCGTCCAGCCTAAAACGCTCGACCCGGCCCCTTCGGTTCGCCCCGGCCCCTTCCGCGCGTCCGTAACGGGGTGGGAGGCACGGAAAGGGGTGGGATGCAGGGAAGCCGACCGCAGTGTCGGTGGGCGCGATTAGGCTTGTCCGGTGACTGTTCCGGGGATTCTGCGCGCCTTGGAAGAGGCGTCTCTGTATCGTGACGCTCTCGCCTGGGCGCACACCGACGCCGACCTCGGCCTGGTCGACGGGCTCGACGCGCCCGTGCTCGCCGGTCTGCTCGCCAAGCGCGCGGCGGCCGGCCACCCGGCGGCGCTGCTGGCCGTGGTGCCCACGGGGCGCCGCGCGGAATCGGTCGCGCAGGCCCTGGAGACGTACGTCCCGGACGCCGAGGTGCTCACCTTCCCCGCCTGGGAGACGCTGCCGCACGAGCGCCTCAGCCCCAGCCCGGACACGGTCGGCCTGCGACTGCAGACCCTGCGGCGCGTCGCCGAGTGGTCCGGGGAGCGCCCCCTCGTGGTCGTGGCCTCCGTGCGCGCGGCGCTCCAGCCCATCGCCGGGAACCTGGGCGACATCGTGCCGCTCGAGCTGACCGTGGGCAGCCGCGGCAACGAGCTCGACCACGTCGCCGAGCAGCTCGTGGAACGGGCGTACTCCCGCGTCGACATGGTGTCGCGACGGGGCGAGTTCGCCGTCCGCGGCGGCATCCTCGACGTCTTCCCTCCCACATCGGAGCACCCCTACCGCGTGGAGTTCTTCGGCGACGAGATCGATCAGATCCGGGCGTTCTCCGTGGCGGACCAGCGCTCGCTCCCCGGCGACGTGCCGCGCGTCGACCTCCCGCCCAGCCGCGAGCTCCTGCTCACGGCCGAGGTGCGGGAGCGCGCCAGGGCGCTCATCGGCGGCTTCCCGGCCATCAGCGGCATGCTCGAGAAGATGGCCGAGGGCATCCCGGTCGAGGGCATGGAGTCGCTGCTGCCCGCGGTCGCCGGCCCCCTCAAGTCGCTCGTCGAGTACCTGCCCGAGGGCACGGCGACCGCCGTGATCGACCCGGAGCGCTCGACCGCCCGCGCCCTCACCCTCGGCGAGACGAACCGCGAGTTCCTCGACGCCGCCTGGAGCGCGGCGACTTCCGGTGCCTCCGCCCCCATCGATCTCGGCGCCGGCGACTTCCTCACCATCGCCGACCTGCGCGAGGTCGTCCGCGACCGCGGCGGCGTGTGGTGGCGGCTGAGCCCGTTCGGGATCGGCGATGCCACTGCGGAGAGCGTCGAGGCGGCCACCGTCATCCCCTCCTTCCACGGCAACGTCGACGGCGCCATCGCCTTCGTCGACGCGAAGGTCGCCGACGGCTGGCGGGTGGTCGTGCTCGCGACCGGACACGGTCTCGTCGACCGCGCCCGGGACGTGCTGTCCGACCGCGGCATCGCGGCGCGGGTCGTCGAGACCATCGCGGACGCGCCGGACCCGGGGGTCGCGACCCTCACGGTGGGCGGCGTCGAGGCCGGCTTCCAGGTGCCGGAGGCGAAGCTCGCCGTCCTCACCGACAACGAGTTCTACGGCCGCACCATCGGCGGCGACCAGCGCGTCGTCAAGAAGCTCGCCTCGCGTCGGAAGAACGTCGTCGACCCGCTGCAGCTCAAGCAGGGCGACTTCGTCGTGCATGCCACGCACGGTATCGGCCGGTTCGTCGAGATGACCCAGCGCGAGGTCTCCACCGGGGGCCGCAACGCCGCGAAGTCCGTCCGCGACTACCTCGTGCTGGAGTATGCGCCGTCGAAGCGCGGCTACCCCGGCGACAAGCTGTTCGTCCCCACCGATCAGCTCGACCTCCTGTCGAAGTACGTCGGCGGCGAGGCCCCGACCCTGTCGAAGATGGGCGGCAGCGACTGGGCGCAGGCCAAGGGCAAGGCGCGCAAGGCGGTCCGCGACATCGCCGTCGAGCTCGTCAAGCTCTACTCCGCCCGGATGAGCGCCAAGGGGTACGCCTTCGGTCCGGACACCCCCTGGCAGCGTGAGCTGGAGGAGGCGTTCCCGTTCGCGGAGACGCAGGACCAGCTGCAGACCATCGACGAGATCAAGGCCGACATGGAGCGGCCCATCCCGATGGATCGGCTGCTCTCGGGCGACGTCGGCTTCGGTAAGACCGAGGTCGCCGTCCGCGCGGCGTTCAAGGCCATCCAGGACGGCAAGCAGGTGGCGATGCTCGTCCCGACGACCCTGCTCGTCAAGCAGCACCTCGAGACGTTCACGGAGCGCTTCGCCGGGTTCCCGGTCAAGGTGCGGCCGCTGTCGCGGTTCCAGACCGACAAGGAGGCGCGGCTCACGCTGCAGGGTCTCCTCGACGGCTCGGTGGACATGGTGATCGGCACCCACCGCATCCTCACCGAGCAGGTGCTGTTCAAGGATCTCGGCCTCATGATCATCGACGAGGAGCAGCGCTTCGGCGTCGAGCACAAGGATGCGCTGAAGAAGATGAAGACCAACGTCGACATCCTCGCGATGAGCGCCACCCCGATCCCGCGCACGCTGGAGATGGCGGTCACCGGCATCCGCGAGATGTCGACGCTCGCCACACCCCCGGAGGACCGGCACCCGATCCTCTCGTTCGTCGGACCCCGCAGCGACAAGCAGATCGCCGCCGCCATCCGCCGCGAAATCCTCCGCGAGGGCCAGGTCTTCTTCGTGCACAACCGCGTGCAGTCGATCCAGCGGGTCGCGGCCGAGCTCGCCGAGCTGGTCCCCGAGGCGCGGATCGCCGTGGCGCACGGGCAGATGGGGGAGCACGCGCTGGAGCAGGTCGTCGACGACTTCTGGGAGCGCAAGTTCGACGTCCTCGTCTCGACCACGATCATCGAGACCGGCCTCGACATCTCCAACGCGAACACGATCATCATCGACCGCGCCGACAAGTACGGGCTGAGCCAGCTCCACCAGCTCCGCGGACGCGTGGGTCGCGGACGGGAGCGCGCCTACGCGTACTTCCTCTACGACGACATGAAGCCGCTGAGCGAGACCGCGGCCGACCGGCTGCAGACCATCGCGGTCAACAACGACCTCGGCTCCGGTATGCAGGTCGCCCTGAAGGACCTCGAGCTGCGCGGTGCCGGAAACCTCCTCGGCGCGGAGCAGGCCGGACACATCGCGGGGGTCGGCTTCGACCTGTATCTGCGCATGATCGGCGAGGCCGTCGCGACCTTCCGCGGCGAGGAGGTCGAGACCGGGCAGGAGCTCCGACTCGAGCTGCCGCTCGATGCCCGAATCCCGGAGGACTACATCGACAGCGAACGCCTCCGGCTCGAGGCGTACCAGAAGCTCTCCGCCGCCTCGGCCGCGACGGCGAAGGACGACGCCATCGACCTCGTGGTGGAGGAGCTCGTCGACCGGTACGGCACGCCGCCGGAGGAGGTCGCCGGACTCGTGTCGATCGCGCGACTGCGGCGCCGGGCGGCCAGGGCCGGGCTCACCGACGTCGTGGCCATGGGCTCGAACCTGCGCCTCGCGCCCGCCCGCCTCGAGGACTCCATCAAGGTCCGGCTGCAGCGGCTGTATCCGAAGGCGAAGCTCGTCTCCGGCGGAGAGGCCCTGGTCGTGCCGATGCCCACGGTGCCCGCGGCGGTCGGAGTGGGCGTGGAGCCGCTGCCCGACGCCGAGCTGCTCGCCTGGGTCGACCAGCTGTTCACCGCCATCTTCCCCGAGCCCGCCAAGCCCGAGTGACCCGGTGGTGATGATCTCCGAAGTCGTGCACGCCGCAGACGCCGAGGGCTAGTCTGGCCGCATGTTGTACGAGCACCTCGGGGCTCGCCCCCGCATCCACGACACCGCCGTCGTCGCTCCGACCGCCGTCATCTCCGGTGACGTGGAGCTCGGACCGGGCTGCCAGGTGCTGCACGGCGCCGTCATCACCGCGGAGGGCGGCCCGATCACCCTCGGCGCGCACGTCATCGTGATGGAGAACGCGCTGATCCGGGCGACCGCGGCGAACGCCGTCCACATCGGGGCGCACACGCTCGTCGGGACACTGGCCAGCATCGCCGGGGCGACCGTGGGCGAGGAGGTGTTCTTCGCGTCCGGAGCCCGGGTCTTCAACGGCGCGCTCGTCGGGGATCGCTGCGAGGTGCGGGTCAACGCCATCGTGCATCGCCGGGCCGTGCTGCCGTCGGGGACGGTGGTGCCGATCGGGTGGGTCGCGGTCGGCGATCCGGTGCAGCTGCTCTCACCCGACCGCGACGCCGAGATCGCGGCTGCGCAGCCCGAGCTCGACTTCCCCGGACACGTCTTCGGCGTCGACCGGGACACTCCCGACCTCATGGTGCAGCTCACGGAGCGCTACGGCAGCTCCCTCGCGCGGCACGCCGACGACCGTCAGGTCTGACCCCACACCCTTCGAATCGCCCGAATGGTCGCATCTCGGCCGGATTTGCGACCATTCAGGCGATTCGAACGGGTCAGATGACGCCCTGGGCGAGCATCGCCGCGGCGACGCGCTCGAAGCCGGCGATGTTGGCACCCGCGACGTAGTCGCCGGGGACGCCGTGACGCTCGGCCGCCTCGAAGGCGGCGCGGTGGATGTCGCCCATGATCTCGCGGAGCTTGTTCTCGCTGTCGCCGAAGCTCCAGCGCTGTCGCGAGGCGTTCTGGCTCATTTCCAGGGCCGAGGTCGCGACACCGCCGGCGTTCGCGGCCTTGCCCGGGGCGAACAGCACGCCGGCCTTCTGGAACGCCTCGACGGCCTCGGGCACGCACGGCATGTTGGCGCCCTCGGACACGGCGCGCACCCCGTTCGCGATCAGGGCCTCCGCATCGGCGAGGCTGACCTCGTTCTGGGTGGCGGAGGGCACCGCGATGTCGACGGGCACCTCCCACACGCTGCCGCTCTCCACGAACCGGGCGCTCGGGCGGCGGTTCGCGTACTCGACGATGCGGGCGCGCTCGACCTCCTTGAGCTGACGCAGCAGGTCGAGGTCGATGCCCGCGTCGTCGACGACGTAGCCGGAGGAGTCGGACGCCGTGACCGCGGTCGCGCCGAGCTGGGCGGCCTTCTGGATCGCGTAGATCGCCACGTTGCCGGAGCCCGAGATGCCGACGCGCTTGCCGTCGAGGGAGTCGCCGTGCACGCCGAGCATCTCCTGCGCGAAGAACACCGCGCCGTAGCCGGTGGCCTCGGTCCGCACCTCGGCGCCACCCCAGCCGGTGCCCTTGCCCGTGAACATGCCGGACTCGTGGCGGTTGGTGACCTTGCGGTACTGGCCGAAGAGGTAGCCGATCTCGCGGCCGCCGACGCCGATGTCTCCCGCGGGGACGTCGGTGTGCTCGCCGAGGTGCCGGTAGAGCTCGTTCATGAACGACTGGCAGAAGCGCATGACCTCGGCGTCGGACTTGCCGTGCGGGTCGAAGTCGGAGCCGCCCTTGCCGCCGCCGATGCCCTGACCGGTGAGTGCGTTCTTGAAGATCTGCTCGAAGCCGAGGAACTTGATGATCGACAGGTTGACCGACGGGTGGAACCGCAGGCCGCCCTTGTACGGACCGAGCACGGAGGAGAACTGGATGCGGTAGCCGCGGTTGACCTGCAGCTTCCCGGCGTCGTCGACCCACGGCACCCGGAACATGATCTGCCGCTCCGGCTCGACCAGGCGCTCCAGGATCCCGCCGTCGACGTACTCCGGACGCTGCTCCAGCACCGGGGCGATGGAGTGCAGCACCTCGTGGACGGCCTGGTGGAACTCCGGCTCGTGCGGGCTGCGCGCCAGCACCGTGTCGAAGACGGGCTGCACGGAGGCGGCGAGCGGGTGGAAGTCGGTGGGGGTGGTGACGGTCACGCGGGAGGGCTTTCTGATGGGGGATGGGGTGCGGGCGATCGTGTCACGCGCGAAAGCAGAGCCGGGTGAGGCGGAGGTTTCACTCTAGCGTCGGCGACGAGGGCCTCCGCGCACGCGGCGGGAGGGCTCCGGTCACCCGGTGTTCTGCAGGCCGGCGGCGACCCCGCTGACGGACAGGAGGAGCAGGCGCTGCTGCTCGGCGTCCGCGCCGGAGCCCTCCGGCTGCTCCGGAGCCGACCGGAGCGCGCGGAGCGCCCGCAGCTGCAGGAGGGAGAGGGCGTCGACGTACGGGCTGCGCAGCTGCACGGCCCGCTGCAGCACGGGCTTGTTCTCCAGCAGGCCCTCGCCTCCGGTGAGACGGATGACCCAGCGCCGGGTGAGCGCGAGCTCGTCGAGCACCAGGGCGGCGAGATCGTCGCGGTCTCCGAGGGCGAGGTACTGCCGGGCGATGCGCTCGTCGGTCTTGGCGAGGCTCATCGCGACGTTGTCGACCATCGTGCGCAGCAGCGGCCACTCGCCATAGGCCTCCGTGAGCAGTTCCTCGTCGCCGACGGCCTCGAGCGCGGTGCCGAGTCCGAACCAGCCGGCGAGGTTGATCCGGGCCTGCGTCCACGCGAACACCCAGGGGATGGCCCGGAGGTCTTCCAGGGACTCCACCGAGAGACCACGACGGGCGGGCCGCGAGCCGAGCGCGAGCAGGCCGATCTCCTCCATCGGGGTCACGGTCGCGAACCACGGGGCGAAGCCCTCGGCCTTGACGAGCGCGAAGAACCGCTCGCGGGAGGCGGCATCCATCGTCGCGGCGACCTCGGCGTAGCGGGCGGCCGCGCGGCTCGTGCGCTCCTCGACCGTGGGGGAGGAGGCCAGCAGCGTCGCGGCGGCGACCTGGTCGATGTGCCGCATCGCGATCGCGGGCTCGCCGTAACGGGCGAAGATGACCTCGCCCTGCTCGGTGAGCTTGAACCGACCGTCGACGGAGTGCGGGGGCTGCGCGAGGATCGCGGAGTTGGCGGGGCCGCCGCCACGGCCGAGCGCACCGCCGCGGCCGTGGAAGAGGGTGAGCTCGATGCCCGATTCCTGTGCCCAGCGGGCGATCTTCTCCTGCGCCGTGTACAGCGCGAGGTTCGCGGCCACGGGCCCGACGTCCTTGGAGGAATCGGAGTAGCCGAGCATGACCTCCAGCCGGTTGCCGGTCGCGGCCATCCGCTCGCGGAACTCCGGGAAGGTGACGGCCTCGGCGAGGATCCCCGGGGCGGCCTGGAGGTCGGCGAAGGTCTCGAACAGCGGCACGACGTCGAGCACCGGGGCGTCGTCGCCGAGCGCGTGGCGGGCCAGCTCGTACACGTTCGCGAGGTCGGAGGCCGCCTGCGTGAAGGAGACGACGTAGCGACCCGCGGCGCGCAGCCCGCGGTCGCGCTGGATGTCCGCGATCGCGCGGAACACCTCCAGCACCTCCTCGGTCTGCGTGCTGATCGGACCGCCGGCCTCGAGTTCGGCCAGGGCCTTGGCGTGCACCTGGGAGTGCTGGCGCACCTCCAGCTCCGTGAGGTGGAAGCCGTAGGTCTCGACCTGCCAGATCAGGTGCTGCACGCCGCCGAACGCGTGACGGCGGGCTCCGGCGGCGACGAGGGAGGACTGCACGGTGCGCAGCTCCGCGAGCAGCTCCTCCGGACCCGTGTAGCCCTCCTCGTCTCCGCGGCGCGTGGCCGCCACGCGGCGGGCCATGACGAGGACGACCCGGCGGTGCGGCTCGTCAGGGGAACGGGCCGCGAGCTCGTCGGCGACCGTCGGCTCCGCGGCCGCGAAACGCTCCCAGAGGGCCGTGACCTCGGCGCTGGGCGGAGTGTCGTCCGCGGCGAGCGTGAGGGTGCGGCCGATCCGGTCGAGCGCCCGCTCGAGGCCGCGGAGCACGTGGTCGGAGGCGATCTGCGACGCCTCGCGGGTGACCGCGGCGGTGACGAACGGGTTGCCGTCGCGGTCGCCGCCGACCCAGGAGCCGATCCGCACGAACGCCGGGACGACCGGGGCGGTGGCGCCGGACTCCTCGCCGCGGAGGGCGTCGTCGATCCGGCGGTAGACGTGGGGGACCGTGGTGAACAGCGTCTCGTCGAAGACGCCCATGACGGTGCGGACCTCGTCGGTCGGGGAGGGCTTCTGCGCGCGCAGCGGCGCCGTGCGCCACAGGGTGTCGATCTCTTCGAGCATCCGGCGGCGGGCGCGGTGCTCCTCGGAGCCACCTGCGCTGGCTGCGTCGTGCTGGGTGAGCAGCTCGGAGAGCCGGCGGATGCTCGACGAGACCGCACGGCGGCGGGCCTCGGTCGGGTGCGCCGTGAAGACGGGGTGGAAGCGCAGGCCGTCCAGACGACGGCGGGCCTCGTCGTCGCCGACCTCCTCGCGCAGCCGGGCGTACGCCCCCGCGACCGTGTCCGTCGCCTGGGCCCCTGAGCCCGTCGAAGGGGCCTGCCCCGCCCGCTCCCGGAGCACGCGCACGCGCTGGTGCTCCTCGGCGAGGTTCACGAGGTGGAAGTAGCAGGTGAACGCGCGGGCGACCTCGTCGGCACGGGCGATCGTGAAGGAGTCGGCGATCGCCGCGGCGCGGTCGAACGCGTCGGAGCTGTGGTCCTCGTAGGCCTGGATCGTCGCGAGGCGCAGGCGCTCGACGTCCTCGAACAGGTCGTCGCCGCCGGCCTCCCGGAGCACCTGGCCGAGGAGCTGGCCCAGCATCCGCACGTCGGAGCGCATGGCATCGGGGATGCCGCGACCGGCTTCGAAACGACCGATCACGCGGATGGCCTCGGTGGGCGTCGGCTCGGAGAAAGCGGGGGAATCGGGGGTCACCCTCCGAGAGTAGCCGGGTGGATCGGGGTGTCCTGCACGCATGACGACGGTGTGACGCCGCGGCCTACGATGGACAGGATGCGCATCACAGCGAACCCCCTCCGCGGGCAGCAGTTCCCGGCCGTCCTCCTGCTCGTGGCCGCCGGCCTCGGCCTCCTCTTCGCGAACCTGCCGACGCACGACGCGATCGCCGGGCTGCTGGAGACGCACCTCGCCGTCCCGGGGACGGCGCTGGACCTGTCGATCGCGCACTGGGTGTCGGACGGCCTGCTCGCGATCTTCTTCCTCGTCGTGGCGATCGAGCTGCGGCACGAGCTCACCCACGGCGAGCTCGACTCCCCGCGGAAGGCCGTGCAGCCGGCCATCGCGGCGACCGGCGGCGTGCTCGTGCCGATCCTCGTGTACCTGCTGATCGCGGGAGGGCCGGAGACGGCGTCCGGGTGGCCGATCCCGACCGCCACCGACATCGCCTTCGCGCTCGGCGTGCTGGCGATGTTCGGACGCGGACTCCCGTCCCGGGTGCGGGTGTTCCTGCTGGCCCTCGCGATCCTCGACGACATCATCGGCATCATCTTCATCGCGGTGCTCTTCGCGCACGACGTACAGTGGCTCCTGTTCGGGCTCGCGATCGTCGGGGTGGCGGTGTTCTGGCTGCTGAGCCGCCTGCTGCACGCCACCGGACACACGCTCGTCGCGGTCGGGATGGCCGTCGTCGGCGTCGTCACGTGGGGCCTCGTCGCCTCGTCCGGCATCCACGCGACCATCGCCGGCGTGATGCTCGGCCTCGTCATGGCGCCGGTACCCGCCGGACGCACCCGGCATGCGCTGGAGCCGACCGTGAACGGCGCGATCCTGCCGCTCTTCGCCTTCGTGGCGGCCTTCGTCGTCATCCCCGCCGTCTCGCCGACGGCCCTCTCCCCGGCCTTCTGGGCGATCGTGGTGGCCCTTCCGGTGGGGAAGATCATCGGCATCTCCCTGTTCGGCTGGCTCGCCATGCGCATCCGTCCGAAGGGGGCCGACCCGGCGCTGCCCTTCGCGGACATCCTCGCCGCTGGCGCCCTGGGCGGCATCGGATTCACCGTCTCGCTCCTGCTCGCGAACCTCGCGTTCGAGGGCGACGCGGTCATCCGCGACCAGGCGATCCTCGGCGTCCTCGTGGGGTCGCTCTTCGCGCTGATCCTCTCCGGCATCGTCGTCACCCTGCGCGCCCGGTGGTACCGTCGCGCTGCGCCCATCCCCGCCTGAGCCGGAGTCCGGAGGAAGCATGACCAGCGAGCAGCGAGGCCCCGAGGACATCGACGATCCGCTGCGCGCGGCCGCAGAGACCATGCGTGCGGTGCGGGAGCGGTGTGTGTGGTCGCAGCGCATCACGCACCGCGACCTCGTGCCGTACCTCATCGAGGAGTCGCACGAGGTGATCGACGCGGTCGAGGGCGGCTCACGCGCCGACCTCCGCGAGGAGCTGGGCGATCTGCTGTGGCAGGTGCTGTTCCATGCCGCGATCGCGGCACAGGATCCGGACGACCCGTTCGACATCGACGACGTCGCCCGCACGCTCACCGAGAAGATGGTGCGGCGGCATCCGCACGTGTTCGGCGACGAGGTCGCGGAGACGCCGGAGGAGGTGCTCGTGCACTGGAACGCGGCGAAGGCGGCGGAGAAGCGCACCCGCCGCAGCGTGCTCGACGGGATCCCGCGCGCGATGCCCGCCCTCGCGCGTGCGCAGAAGATGTCGGGTCGTGCCGCCGGTGCCGGCGTGGTGCCCGCGCCGCCGTCCGCCCTGCGCCCGTCGTCGGAGGAGGAGCTGGGCGATGCCCTCCTCGCCCTCGTGGACACCGCTCGGGCCGAGGGCTGGGACGCGGAGCGCGCCCTCCGGGAACGGCTGACGCGCCTGGAGGACGAGGTCCGCGCCGCCGAGGCCGGTTGACCCGACACGGACACCGCCGCCGACCTGGGAAGATGGACGGGTGGCTACCGTGAACGCGCCGCGCGGCATGCGCGACTTCCTCCCCGCCGACAAGGCCCGCCGTGAGCGGGTGCTCTCCGTCATCCGCGACCGCTATCGTGCGCACGGATTCGACGAGATCGAGACCCCCGTGGTCGAGGAGTACGACCGGCTGCACGCCGGCATCGGCGGCGACAACGAGAAGCTGTCGTTCAACATCCTGCGTCGCGGCCTGGATGCGGAGGCCGTCCGCGCCGCCGCCGACGATCCCGCGGAGCTCTCCGACCTCGGCCTGCGCTACGACCTGACGGTGCCGCTCGCCCGCTTCTACGCGAGCAACCGGGGACAGCTCCCCGGCGTCTTCCGATCCATCCAGATCGGTCCCGTCTGGCGGGCCGAGCGTCCGCAGAAGGGGCGCTACCGCCAGTTCGTCCAGTGCGACATCGACATCATCGGCGACGCGTCCGCGCGCGCCGAGGCCGAGCTGCTGGCCGCCTCGCTCGACGCCGTCGACGCCCTGGGGCTGGAGGGCGCGAGCGTGCGGATCAACGACCGCCGCGTGCTGGAGTGGATGCTGGGGCACTTCGGGTTCACCGAGGACGAGCGCCCGCAGGTGCTGATCACGATCGACAAGCTCGACAAGATCGGGCCCGAGGGTGTGGCCGCCGAGCTCCGCGAGCGCGGGGCCACGACGACCGCGGTCGACGCGTTCCAGGCCTTCCTCGGTCGCCCGCAGACGCTCGAGTACCACCCGTTCGGAGACCGCCAGATCCGCAAGGCGCTCCCGGACGGCGCGCCCGACGAGCTCGTCGCCCACCTCGTCGGCATCGGCGAGGCCGTGGCGGCGGGCCGCGGGCAGGACGACATCCCGCTCGTGTTCGACCCGTTCCTCGTGCGCGGCATGGGGTATTACACGGGGACGATCTTCGAGCTCGCGCACCCGTCCGTCACGTACTCGCTCGGCGGTGGAGGACGGTACGACGGCATGATCGGCCGGTTCCTCCAGCAGGACGTGCCGGCGGTGGGCTTCTCCCTCGGGTTCGAGCGCCTGGTCGACCTCGTCTCGACGGACCCGGCCACCGCGGCGCAGGCGATCGTGCTGGTCCACGACGCGGCCGTGCCCGTCGCGGAGCTCGTGGCGCACAAGACGGCCCTCGTCGCGAAGGGCGCGCGGGTCCGCCTCGAACAGCGCACGAAGAACCTCAAGGCGCTGCTGGAGCGCTCCGCCGCGGACGGCTACACCCACTTCGCGAGCGTGCGCCCCGGCGACGACGAGCTCGAGGTGAAGACGCTGGCCTGAGTCGCCCCCGTCGGGACGAGGCGTTCACCGGACGTTCACGGCGGTCGGCTGGAATCGCGCCGTGCGTCGTCTGCCTCTGCTGACCCTGGTCGCGCTCGCCGCCGCGCTCGTCGTGGGCGCCCGCGCGGTCCTCGACCGGCAGGCCGCCCTCGCGCGCCGGCGCATCGGGAAGCCGCTGGGGGAGCAGTCGCTCGACGCCGACCGTGTCTGGCGCCCGGGGCTCGAGGGCGAGCCGCTCGACCTCCTGCTGCTGGGCGACTCCCTCGCTGCCGGCCTGGGAGCGGCACGGCGGAAGGAGACCCTCGGGGCACGGCTCGCGAAGGCGACGGCACGCCGGCTCGGGCGTCCGGTGCGGCTGCGCACCGCCGCGGTCGTGGGCGCGGAGTCGCGGGATCTCGCCGGGCAGCTCTCCCGCCTTCCCGCGGACTACCGCCCCGACGTCGCCGTGATCGTGGTCGGTGGCAATGACGTCACCCACCGCCTCCCGGCAGCGGAGTCGGCCGGCCACCTGCGCGCGGCCATCAGTCGCCTGCAGGCTCGCGGTGCCCGCGTCGTCGTCGGCACCTGCCCCGACCTCGGCGCCCTGCGCGCGGTGCCGCAGCCGCTGCGCCGCATCGCTTCCGGTCTGTCCCGACGGCTGGCGGAGGCGCAGGCGGAGGCCGCGCACCGGGAAGGAGCGGAGACGGTGAACCTGCGGCGGGCTGTCGGCCCGATGTTCTTCGACGAGCCGGAGGAGATGTTCAGCCTCGACCGCTTCCACCCGAGCGCCCTCGGCTACCGCCGCACCGCGGAGGCGCTGCTGCCGGCCGTCGAGCGGGCCGCCCTGGTCGCGCTCAGCTCCCGGCACTCTCCGGTGCCGCGCTGAACGAGGCCGCCCACTCTGCGACCCGTCGTGCGCTCTCCTCGTCGGAGAGATCCTCCACGCGGGTCATGATCGACCAGCGGACGCCGAACGGGTCGCGGATGCTGGCGTAGCGGTCGCCGGAGACGAACAGCGACGGCGCCTCGCGGACGGTCGCCCCCGCCGCGACGGCGCGCGCGACCACGGCGTCCACATCCGAGACGTAGAGGCCCATCGAATAGCAGTCGTCGTCGCCGGAAGGCGCGGGCACGAGGTGGTACTCGGGGCTGGGCTCGCCGAGCTGGAGCCGTCCGAGCCCGAAGTCGAGGTCGGCATGCGCGACGACACCGCCGAACTCCGTCACGTCGACCACGCGGGCGCCGAAGACGTCCCGGTAGAACTCGACGGCGCGGGCGGCGTCGGGGATCGCGAGGAAGGGGGTGAGCGAGGTCGCGCTGTGCGGGCGGCCGTCGGTGGTGTGTGCGCCGGTCACACCGGCCGGAGGTGTCTGTTCGGTCATGCGGCCACGCTAGACGCGGGAGGGCGCCCGGCGCTTGAAGATCCGCGACACGTCCTCGGGGCCGCTGCGTCGGTGGCGCGTCCTACGCTGGGGCCATGGTCGACCGGACGCGCGGAGTGCTGTATCCCGCGCGGTTGCCCTCGTTCCATCGGCTGCCCCCGCCCGCACACGCCGCCGCGCTCGTCTCCTGGTTCTGGATCCCGGAGTGGAGCCTCCCGGACGGCGAGGTGTCCCGGCAGGAGATCGTCTCGTATCCGGCCGTCAACCTCGTCGTCGCCCCGGAGGGCGTGTCGATCTCGGGCGCCACGACCCGCGCGTCGACCAGGGAGCTGCGGGGGTCGGGGTGGGCTGTCGGCGCTCTACTCCGCCCCGCCGCGGTCCCTGCCCTCACCGACGACCCTCCGGCCCTGATCGACGCGGAGCACTCCTTCGACGCCCCCGAGCTGCACGCGGCGGTGACGACGGCGATGCGGACCGCGCCCGAACGCCGGGAGCGCGCCGTCGCGGTCTTCGCCGCGTGGCTGTCACAGCGCGTCGGCCCGGTCGGCGCGGCGGGGCGGCAGGCCAACGCGATGCTCGACGTGCTGCTGGGGGAGGGAGCGGCGCTGACGCCCGAGGAGGCGGCGACCCGACTCGCCGTCTCGGTGCGCACGCTGCAGCGCCTCACACATCGCACCGTGGGACTGTCGCCGGGCGCGATCATCCGCCGTCGCCGGTTGCAGGAGGCGGCGCAGCGTCTCCGCGAGGAGCCGGAGACGGATCTCACGGCGCTCGCCGCCACGCTGGGGTATGCCGACCACGCCCATCTCACGCGCGACTTCGCGGCCGTCCTCGGCCTGCCGCCGCGGGACTATCGCGCCAGGGTCTCCGGCTGAGGCGATCAGCCGCGTCGCTGCTGCTGCCGCCGTACCCGCAGCGCCCGTCCGGCGACCCCGAGCAGCACGACGCCCATGCCGACGAGCGAGGCGAGGGCGGGAAGCGTGCTCACGAGCACGAGGCAGCCGAGGGCGCCGCCCACCTGCAGTGCCCGGGGGTATCGTCGGGCCGCGCCGTGCTGGCGGAACGCGGCGGCGTTCGCGATGAGGTAGTACAGCAGCACGCCGAAGGAGGAGAACCCGATCACCTCGCGGAGATCCCCGACGAGCACGAGTGCGATCACGATGACCGCGAGGATGATCTCGGCGCGGCGCGGCACCTGATGGCGCTCGTCGATGCGGGCGAGGAACCGCGGGAGATCGCCCTCTCGCGCCATGGCGAGGGTCGTGCGCCCGATGCCGGTGAGCAGGGCCAGCAGAGCGCCGAGGGACGCGGCGGCCGCGGCGATCCGCACCACGGGGGCGAACGCCGACCAGCCGGCGGCAGTGAGGACGTCGGCCAGGGGCGCGTCGGCTCCCCGCGCGTCGCCACCGAGGACGAGGAGCACCACGACGCCGACGAGCGCGTAGACGACGACGGCGCCGCCGAGAGCGAGCACGATCGCGCGGGGGATCGTGCGCGCGGGGTCGACGACCTCCTCGCCCATGGTGGCGATCCGGGCGTAACCGGCGAAGGCGAAGAACAGCAGTCCGGCGCCCTGGAGCACGCCGTACACGGTCGTGTCGGGGAGCGGCGCGGGGGTGGCGGTCGGCGCGGCGCCGAGGCCGACCGCCACCACGACCGAGAGCCCGAGCAGCGAGCAGGCCACGAGGATCCGGGTCGCCAGCGCGGTCCGCGTCACGCCCAGGCAGTTCACGACCGCGAGGGCGGCGACGGCGATCACGGCGACCGGCGTCTGCCACCCCGCCGGAGCAGCGTAGGCGGCGAAGGTCATGGCCATGGCGGCGCAGCTCGCGATCTTGCCGATCACGAAGCTCCAGCCGGCGACGAAGCCCCACCACGGTCCGATCTCCGCGCGCGCATAGGCGTACGTGCCTCCTGCCACGGGGTGCACGGCCGCGAGCTGCGCGGACGCGGTGGCGTTGGCGTAGGCGACCGCGGCGGCGATCGCGAGGGCGAGGAGGATCCCGCTCCCGGCGACCTCGATGGCCGGTCCCCAGACCGCGAACACGCCGGCACCGATCATCGCTCCGAGGCCGATCGCGACGGCATCCGGCAGCGTCAGGCGGCGGGCGAGGGGCACCCGGTCATCGTCGCACGCCGGGGTGAACGACGGGTGACGTGTCAGCCGCGGGACGCGGTGACGCGCTTCTTCTCGCGGATGTAGACCTCGCGGCGCACGGTCGCCACGACGTCTCCGTCGCGATCGGTGATGACCGTCTCGAACCACTCGAGCACCTTCGCGCCGCCGCGGGCGCGCTGCCGGAGCTCCTCCGCCTTCTCCCGCGTCACCTCGAACTCCGCGGTCAGCACCCCGCGCCCCGGCTTGAGGAACTCGATCTCGCCTCGGGTGTCCCACACGACGTAGTCCCGTCCGAGCTGATGCATGACGAGCATGAAGAAGTACGGGTCGGTCATCGCCGACATCGAGCCGCCGAACGCGGTCTTGACGTAGTTGCGGGTGAGGAGGTTCACGTGCAGCTCCACGGTCGCCTGGGTCCAGTCGTCGCTGAACCGGCGGACGCGGATGCCGCTGCAGAGATTGGGGATCCAGAGGCTCATGCCGAGGGCGAGGCGGCGGGGCGTGATGCGCATGAGGTCAGTGTGGAGGATGCGCCGAGTCCCCGCGAAGACGTCTGGAGGGTTGGCACAGTTGTTCTAGTTCACATAGAATAACTAGCGAAGGGAAGTGCCATGCTCATCCGCGTCGATGTCGACAGCCCGCTCGCGCTCTACGACCAGGTGGCCGCCTCGGTGCGTGCCGACATCCTCTCCGGTGCTCTCGCGCCGGGCGATCGTCTGCCGGCCGCCCGCGACGTGGCCGCCGCCCTCGACATCAATCAGCACACCGTCCTGCACGCCTACCAGCGCCTCCGCGACGAGGGCCTGGTCGACCTCCGGCGGGGGAGGGGCGCCGTGATCGCCGCCTCCGCCGCGCCGCTCGCCGCACTCTCTCACGAGATCGATGGGCTGATCCGGCGGGCGGCGGCCCTGGGTGTCTCCGCCGAGACCCTCGCCGGTATCGTCCGCACGCACCGCGCAGAAGCCGAACCTCCCACCCCCGCCGCGACCCCCCAGGAGGCCTCCCATGACGACGCCTGACCCCACCCGCACCCCTCCGGCCACCCTGCGCCGCGCACGACGGGCCTTCGTCCTCGTGGCGCTCGTCCTCCCGGTGCTCATCGTCGCGATCTCCGCTCTCGTGCTCACGGCCTGGCTGCCGTCGTTCCCCACCGACGTCGCGATCCACTGGGGCGTCGACGGGGCGGACGGTTTCGGCCCGGCCGCCACCTACCTCTGGGTGCTCCTCGGCGTCGGTCTCGGCCTCCCGGTGCTCCTGACCGTCACGACACTGGTCGCCGTCGGGGCGCACTGGGGCGCGACCGCCCGTCTGCTCGGAGCGACCGCGGCCGGCATGTCGGCGTTCGCGGGCGTGATCTGCCTGGGCTCCCTCGCGATCCAGCGCGACCTCCCGCCCTCCGGTGAGGTCCCGGGCATCGCGGGAGTGATGGCACTGGCCTGGGCGGCTCTCCTCGGCGTGGGCGCGATGGCGTGGTTCGTGCAGCCGCGCGTGCAGTCGGTGCCCGGCGCCGCTCTCGAGCCCCGCCACGACGTGCGGGTCGGCGACGGCGAGCGGGTCGTCTGGGTGGGCACCACGACCATGCCCACCGGTGCCCTCGTCTTCCTCCTGCTCGTGCTGCTCGGGCTCGTGGCGCTCGCCGTGGCGATGCTCATCACGGGCACCCCGCTGGCCTGGGTCTCGGGTCTGGTCGCCCTCGTCGTCGGGTTCGCGCTGGCGGCGACCGCCTCGTTCCGGGTGCGCGTCACGCCGGACGGCATCGACGCCCGTGCCGTGATCGGGTGGCCTCGGAAGACCATCCCGGTGGCGGAGATCGCGTCGGCCAGGGCCGTGCGCATCTCGCCCTTCGGTGAGTTCGGCGGCTGGGGGTGGCGTCTCGCTCCCGACGGCCGCAGCGGGATCGTGATGCGCCAGGGGCCGGCGATCGAGGTGCATCGCCGCGACCACGGACCGTTCGTCATCACGATCGACGGGGCGGAGGAGGCGGCGGCGCTCCTGCAGGCGTACGTGGACCGATCCGCGGGGCCTGCGCCCTCCGGAGGAACGGAGAGGACGGCATGATGAGCGCTCTGACGCCGACCCGCGTGCCCTGGCGCGCGGTCCTCATCTTCACCCTCACGGCCTGCGGGCTCGCGGCTCTCGTCTGCCTGCCCCTCTGGCTCGGCGACGGCCTCGCCGAACCCTTCGCGGGAGCGCTCCTCCCCGTGATGATGTTCACGCCCGCGGCCGCGGTGCTCGTCGTCATGCTCACCACGGGCGTACCGGAGAAGGGCAGTCGGGCGCGCTTCCTCGGGATGTGGCCGCTGCGGCCCGCGAAGCGCGTCGTCGGGCTGCTGGTCGCGGCCTGGCTCGTGCCGCCGCTGCTCGTCGCCCTCGGCGTCCTCCTCGCCGCCGCATTCGGGTGGGTGCGGCTCGACCTCACCTTCTCGACCTTCGCGGATCAGCTCGCCCAGGCTCTTCCCCCGGGGACACCGGTGCCGCCGGTCGGAGTGGTCGTGTTCGCGCAGCTCGCCGCGATCCCGGTCGGGGCGCTGGTGAACAGCGTGCTCGCCTTCGGCGAGGAGCTCGGCTGGCGCGGCTGGCTGCTCCCGGCGCTGCGTCCGCTCGGCACCTGGCCGGCGCTCCTGCTCAGCGGGGCGATCTGGGGGCTGTGGCACAGCCCCGTCATCCTCCTCGGCTACAACTTCGGCCGGACGGACGTCACCGGCGTGCTGTTCATGATCGGCGGCTGCGTGGCGTGGGGGGTCCTGTTCGGCTGGCTGCGGCTGCGCTCCGGCTCGCTGTGGCCGGCGGTCGTCGCGCACGGGGCCCTGAACGCCGCCGCGGGCCTGGTCCTGATCGTCGCCGCCGAGCAGCCCGACCTCGCCCTCGCCGGACCGCTCGGCGTCGCGGGCTGGATCGTCGCCGCCGTCGTGGCCATCGTCCTCATGCTCACGGGGCAGTTCCGCCGCCAGCCGGAGCTCGCCGCGCCGCGCACCCCGCCGACGCTTGACGGCCGGCCGGCGCCGGGGGTTGGCTGAGCACATGGAATCCACTCCCGCCGCCTGGGCCCGCGCCGACACCTTCCTCGCCGACATGCTCGTGGGTCCGGATCCGGCCCTGGCGTCGGCCTTGGAGGCGCAGCGGGCGGCGGGGCTGCCCGAGATCGAGGTCGCGCCGGTCGCGGGGAAGCTGCTGAATCTCCTCGTGCGGATGAGCGGTGCCCGCCGCGTGCTGGAGATCGGCACCCTCGGCGGCTACTCGACGATCTGGATGGCCCGCGCGGTCGGACCGGCGGGACAGGTCGTGACGATCGAGGCGGAGGCGGACAACGCCGCCGTCGCCCGGGCGAGCATCGACGCGGCCGGAGTGGGGGACCGCGTCGACATCCGGATCGGTCGGGGAGCCGACGTGCTGCCGACCCTCGCCGGCGCCTTCGACCTCGTCTTCATCGACGCCGACAAGGAGTCCAACACCGTGTACCTGGACTGGGCCGCGAAGCTCGGTCACCCGGGCACCGTTGTCGTGCTCGACAACATCGGCCGCGACGGCGAGATCGTCCGCGACGACTCGACGGACCCCAAGGTGAACGGCACGCGCGCGGGGCTGCGGATGCTCGGGGAGGACCCGCGCTTCGACGCCACGGCGCTGCAGACGGTCGGGATCAAGGGATGGGACGGCATCGCGCTCGCCCTCGTCGTCTGACGCGGGCGGATCCCCCCGGCTCGTCTCCGGGTGCGGTCCGACGCCGGGGATAGACTGGGCGCGGATCGACGACGCTCCACACACCCTTCCATCCTGAGCAAGGAGCACATCAGTGGCACTGATCGAGGCTGTAGGCGCACGCGAGATTCTCGACTCGCGCGGAAACCCGACCGTCGAGGTGGAGGTGCTCCTCGACGACGGCATCGTGCAGCGCGCCGCCGTCCCCTCCGGTGCCTCGACCGGCGCCTTCGAGGCGTACGAGCTGCGGGACGGCGACAAGAGCCGCTACGGCGGCAAGGGCGTGCTCAAGGCCGTCGAGGCGGTCATCGACGAGCTCGGCCCGGCCATCGAGGGCGTGGAGGCGAGCGAGCAGCGCATCGTCGACGAGATCCTCATCGAGGTCGACGGCACGGACAACAAGAAGCGCGTCGGCGCCAACGCCATCCTCGGCGTGAGCCTCGCGGTCGCGAAGGCCGCCGCGGACTCCGCCGACCTGCCGCTGTTCCGCTACCTCGGCGGTCCGAACGCGCACGTGCTGCCCGTGCCGCTGTTCAACGTCATCAACGGCGGAGAGCACGCTGACAACGGCATCGACATGCAGGAGTTCTTCCTCGCCCCGATCGGCGCGGAGACCTACTCCGAGGCGCTGCGCTGGGGCGTGGAGACCTACCACGTGCTGCGCGCGGAGCTGAAGGCCGCCGGCTACGCGACGGGTCTCGGCGACGAGGGCGGCTTCGCCCCCGACCTGCCCAGCAACCGCGAGGGCCTCGACTTCCTCGTCAAGGCGATCGAGAAGGCCGGCTTCACGCCCGGCACCGACATCGCCCTCGGCCTCGACGTCGCCGCGACCGAGTTCTTCAAGGACGGCGTCTACCGTCTCGACAACAAGGACTGGGACGCCGCCGCACTCACCGAGTACTACGTCGGGCTCGTCAACGACTTCCCGATCGTCACGATCGAGGACGCGCTCGCCGAGGACGACTGGGACAACTGGAAGCACCTCACCGAGGCCCTGGGCTCGAAGGTGCAGCTGGTCGGCGACGACCTGTTCGTCACCAACCCGCAGCGTCTCGCCGACGGCATCACGCGCGGCGTCGCCAACTCGCTGCTCGTGAAGGTCAACCAGATCGGCACGCTCACCGAGACGTTCGACGCCGTAAGCCTCGCGCAGCGCTCGGGCTACACGGCGATGCTCTCGCACCGTTCGGGTGAGACCGAGGACACGACGATCGCCGACCTCGTGGTCGCCACGAACGCCGGCCAGATCAAGGCGGGTGCCCCGGCGCGCAGCGAGCGCGTCGCGAAGTACAACCAGCTGCTGCGCATCGAGGAGGAGCTGGGCGACGCGGCGGTCTTCGCCGGCCGTTCCGCCTTCCCGCGCTACCAGGGCTGAGCGCCCGCGACAGCGACCACGCCGCATCCGCGGCACGACCGCGCCGCCCGGATGGCGGCTGACACGAAGGAGGAGCCGTGGCACGACGACCGGCTCCTCCTTCGCCGTCGATCGGGGCGGCGACGCCTCGCTCGACGTCCTCGTCGCGACAGCCGCGGAGCGGCGCCCCCGCCGCACCCCGCGTGGACGTGCGCGAGTGGGCCTCGGGCATGCGGCTCTCGGCCTTCTCCGTGATCATGCTCTCCCTCGTGGTGCTGGGAGCCTGGGTGCTCGTGCCCACGCTGGGCACCTTCATCGACCAGCGCCAGAAGATCGCGGCGCTGGAGCAGTCCGTGCAGGTGAGCGAGGACGAGATCGCCGCGCTGACCGCGGAGCGCGAGCGCTGGGACGACCCCGCGTACATCACGACCCAGGCCCGTGAGCGCCTGTACTACGTCAAGCCGGGCGAGGTCGTGTACCTCATCGACAACGACCTCGATCCCTCCACCCTCCCGCGCGAGCAGGAGCCGGTGAGCGACACCCTCGAGGAGAAGCCCGCCGACTGGATGCCGCAGTTGCTGCGCACCCTCGTCTCCGCGGGACTGAGCGACACCGCCGTCCCCGCAGGCTGAACCCGGGCTCCGAGCATCCTCCCGGACGGCTCCCCTACGCTGGTGGGGTGACCACCCCGCCGTTCCCCGCGCCCACCTCCGCCGAGCTCGCCGTCGTCTCGACCCAGCTCGGACGCCCCGCCCGCGGTGTCGTCGGCATCGCGGCCCGCTGTCGGTGCGGGAACCCCACGGTGGTGGCCACCACCCCGCGCCTGCCCGACGGCACGCCGTTCCCCACGTTCTACTACCTCACGCATCCGGCGGCGACCGCCGCGATGTCGACGCTCGAGGCGAACCAGGTCATGCCCGAGCTCGCGGCGATGCTCGCGGAGGACGAGACCGTGGCCGCCGCGTATCGGTCCGCCCACGAGGCGTACCTCGCCGACCGTGCGCAGTTCGGCGAGGTGCCCGAGATCGACGGGATCTCCGCCGGAGGCATGCCCACCCGGGTGAAGTGCCTGCACGCCCTCGCCGGCCACGCCCTGGCGGCGGGAGCCGGTGTGAACCCGATCGGCGATGCCGCGCTGGCCCGCAGCTCGTGGTCTCCCGAGGTCTGCCGCTGCGAAGAGCCCGGCGCCGCGCTCCGCGACGATCCGGCACGTTCGGCATGACGCGGCGGCGGATGCTGCGCGGCGCCGTCGCCCTCGTGGCGGTGGCGGCATCCGTCCTGCTCCTCGGTTCCACGGCGACGCCGACGCCGACGCCACCTCCGGTCGCCGACGACCCGGCCGATCCGGTGCGGGCGGCGGAGTACTGGCTGGACGGTGCCCGCATCCGCGACGCCTGGCAGACGACCCGCGGGGAGGGCGTCACGATCGCCGTCATCGACACGGGCATCGGCAAGGTGCCGCAGGTCTTCGACGAGGCGGTCGTCGGGGGGACGGACGTGTCCGGAGCCGGGACGCCGGACGGACGCACGCCGCTCGGCGCCGTCGACGGCAATCACGGCTCGTGGGTGGCGTCCCTCGCGGCAGGACGCGGCAAAGCCGACGGCACCGGCATGATCGGGGTCGCGCCCGAGGCGGAGCTTCTCTCGATCTCCGTGGGGTTCGGCGCCGCCGCGGCGGTGCCGTTCACCGAGCAGGTGGCCACCGGCATCCGCTGGGCCGTCGACCACGGCGCCGACATCATCAACCTGTCGTTCACGACGAACACGCTCGACTGGGATCAGAGCTGGGACGACGCCTTCCTCTACGCGTTCGAGCACGACGTCGTGGTCGTCGTCGCGGCCGGCAACCGGGGGAGCGGCACGAACATCATCGGCGCGCCCGCCACGATCCCCGGCGTGCTCACGGTCGGCGGCGTCGACCAGACCGGCACCGCGAGCATCGAGGCCTCGACGCAGGGCATCACCATCGGCATCTCGGCGCCGAGCGAGGGCCTGCTGGGGGTGTCGGCGGACGGCGAGGTCGTCTCCTGGAGCGGGACCAGCGGCGCGGCTCCGATCGTCGCCGGCGTCGCGGCGCTCATCCGCTCGGCGCACCCCGACATCTCCGCGAACGACGTCATCAACCGCATCATCAAGACGGCGATGCCGGTGGCGGATGCGAAGAAGCCGCGCGATCCGCTGTACGGCTTCGGCCTGGTGGACGCGGAGGCGGCGATCTCGGCGAACCTGCCGTCCGTGAGCGAGAACCCCATGGGCGATCTCGCGGAGTGGGTGCGGCTGTACCGCCGCGCCGACAGCGAGCCCACGCCCGAGCCGTCGCTCGCCCCCGTGGAGGTGCCGCCGCTGCCCGACGCGGATGCCCCCACCGACCCCGGTTCACCGCTGCTTCCCAGCGCCGACTCCCTGCGCTACGGTACCCTGCCGCTCATCGCCCTCACGGTCCCTGGTATCCTGGTAGCGCTTGGCGTCACCGCAGCTGCCCGGCGCATCCGATCGGCGCGCGTTCCCGTACGCCACAATCCCGACTCCGAGGAGTAGTTCTTCTGTGCCTCAGAACAGCACTGTGCCCAAGATCCTGATCGTCGGCGGAGGGTACGCAGGTTTCTACACCGCGTGGAAGCTCGAGAAGCATCTGCGCAAGGGCGAGGCCGACGTGACCATGGTCGACCCGCTGCCGTACATGACGTACCAGCCGTTCCTCCCGGAGGTCGCCGCCGGATCGATCGAGGCCCGGCACTCCGTCGTCGCGCACCGCCGTCACCTGAAGCGCACGCACGTGCTCACCGCCAAGGTGACGAACATCAACCACGCGCAGAAGGTCGCCACCATCACGCCGCCCGTCGGCGAGCCGTACGAGTTCGCGTACGACCAGATCGTCGTCACCGCGGGCGCCGTCTCGCGCACGTTCCCGATCCCCGGCATCGCCGACAACGCCATCGGGCTCAAGACGATCGAAGAGGCCGTCGCCATCCGTGACAAGGTCATGTCGAACTTCGACAAGGCCGCCTCCCTCCCGGCTGGCCCCGAGCGCGACCGCCTGCTGACCGTCGTCGTCGTCGGCGGTGGCTTCGCGGGCATCGAGGTCTTCGCCGAGCTCCGCTCGCTCGCCTCGTCGCTGGTGAGCAAGTACCCGCAGCTGACCTTCGACGACACGCACTTCCACCTCATCGAGGCCATGGGCCGCATCATGCCCGAGGTCTCGCTGAAGACGAGCGAGTGGGTCCTGAAGGACCTCGCCACGCGCGGCGCGAACGTTCACCTCGACACCCAGGTCACCGGTGCCATCGACGGCAACGTCGAGCTGTCGACCGGCGAGGTCATCCCGACGGACGTCATCGTCTGGACCGCGGGCGTCATGGCCAACCCGACCGTCGTGCGCGGCGGCGACCTGCCCGTCGAGGAGCGCGGTCGCATCCAGACCCGTGCCGACCTGCGCGTCGGTACCCCCGAGGCGTTCGTCGAGGGTGCCTGGGCCGCGGGCGACGTCTCGGCCGTTCCCGACCTCTCGGGCGGCGGCGTCGGCGGATTCTGCGTCCCGAACGCGCAGCACGCCGTCCGGCAGGCGAAGCTCCTGGCGAAGAACCTCGTCGCGGTGCTCCGCGGGGAGACCCCCAAGGAGTACTTCCACAAGAACCTCGGTGCCGTCGCCGGCCTCGGCCTGTACAACGGCGTCTTCCAGTCCGGCAAGATCGCGCTGAAGGGCTTCATCGCCTGGCTCGCGCACCGCGGCTACCACGGCTTGGCCATGCCGACGTGGGAGCGCAAGTGGCGCGTGCTCTGGGGCTGGTGGAACAACCTGTGGCTGGGCCGCGACCTCGTGAACCTGCAGACGGTGCAGAACCCTCGCTACGTCTTCGAGGAGTTCGCCGCCCGCCCGCGTCCCGCGGCACCCGCCGACGCCACCCCGGCCGCCAAGGCGCCGGCCGCTGAGAAGCCGGCCGCTGCGCCCGCGGCGGAGACGCCGTCTGAGATCAAGAAGCCGGCCGCCAAGCGGCCCGCAGCGAAGAAGGCTCCGGCCTCCGTTGCGAAGGACTCCGCGGAGACCGCTGCGGCGAAGTGACCGTCCGGTTCTGAGGAGAAGGCCCTGAGCGCGTGAGCGCCAGGGCCTTCTCCTATTGACCGGGGACGGGAGTTGGTCGCGTAACATCTCACATTGTACGCTCGCAGGGGTGCTCGGGAGGGGTGTGTGCGAGGCACCCCCGATGCGGGGAGGAGGTCCGGTGAGCGCGCACGGGGGAGAATCACCGACCGTCAGTGTGTCGATCCGGACGGGTCCGGGCGAGGACGCGCATGCGGCACAGCTCGCGGCACGGCTCGACGGCGCTCCCGTCCGCATCTGCCCGACGGGCGCCGCGGCATGGCGGCCCTGGACGCGACGAGCCACGCATCATCTCGTCCTCGACGCTGCGGTGCGCCCGCACCCTCACCTTCTCGCCCAGGTGCAGGAAGCCGTCGCCGCGCAGCCCCGGGCGGTCCTGAGGCTCTTCACCCGCAGTGACGGCTACGCCTCGCATGCGTCCCGGGTGGCGGCGTTCTCCGGGTGCTCGTGGTTCGTGCCGCCGGGCCCCGATCCGTCGTCCGTCGCCGTCGTGCTGCCGATTCCCGAGGCGGCGGAGTTCGCGCGTTCCGTCCCGGGTGGCGATCTCGAGCCCGTCGGGCTGCTGCTGCAGCGGTTCGCGGCGGAACAGGGCCTCAGCCTGCTCGCGAGCACGGCCGATCTCGTGCAGCTCGAAGGGGCGGGGGCGCACGCTCCGGCCACCGCCTTCTTGTCTGCGGCGATGGCGCCGGCGGACTGGTGGCGGCGGCCGTCGCTCGTGTCGCCGTCGTCGATCCCGGTGGTCCATCTCCGGGACGGCGAGCCGCTGTCGTACGAGTCCGTGCCGGGCACGCCGGATGGTTGGCGTCTCCGCACACGCCGGGAGGTGCCGACGCCGCACGCCCGACGGCTCGCACGAGTGATGCAGGAACGCCTTCTCGGCACGGAGGTGGCCCGCAGCCATCTCCGCGCAGCGGCCGTGCTCCTCGGGGTGGCGGGAGTGCTGCGCGACCAGCTCCTCCTCGCCGCGGGGTGGGGCCGGCCGTCCGATGAGTTCGGCACGGCGGTGGCGCGGGAGGCCGCGGCGACTCTCGCCCTCGGGACGCTGGCGGAGGCGGTCCCGGCTGCGAGTCGACCGGATGGTGCCGCAGAGCTCCGCGACGCCTTCCGGGTGCTGTACGACGAGATGACCGCGATCCTGGGCACGGCGCCTCCCCGGCCGCGCGTGGAGCCGATCCATAGGCCGCCTCGCTAGCGTGTCGACCGCAAGGGGAGTACTCCCGTCTGCAGCGACGTCGTCATGACGGGCATGTCATCGTGCCCCGGCCCGCTGGCCCGCGAGGGTGGAGGAGACCTTGGCACCCGAATCGCGGGCTGCCCGGAACCTTGCGTCGACAGAGGTCGCGGAGAACGGCGGTCCGTCCCACGAAGGGACCCCCATGTCAAAGCTCTCCCGCCTGATCCGCCTCGCCACCGACGCCATCGACGCGAAGGGGGGAGGCCCCGGGGTGCGCGGCGGCGAGGGCGCGCGTGCCTCCACCGACTGGAGCGGGATGATCCGCGGCGCGGTCGACGCCGTGCGGGGCACCGATCCTCAGGCGCAGCGCCCGACCGCGCCTCCTCCCGCGTCCCCGGCGCCCACCCCTCCCGCCGGACGAGCATCCGCCGCAGGGGCGTACGCCCCGCCGCCCGCTCCCGCGTCCGGTGGTGCGTCGGACGTCTCCGCGGCGGACCGCGCGGCCATCGCCCGGTACGACTACCTCCTGCAGACAGCGGATCCACATCGGATCGAGCAGATCCATCGCGAGGCCTTCGCGCGCCTCACGCCGTCGCAGCGCGCGCACGTCGACGCCCGCATGCGGGCGGAGCTCCCGGTGGAGGAGCGACCGCGCTCGTCGTCTGCGGACGACCTGGCCCGCGCGGCCGGACGGGCCGAGGCGATGCAGCCCGGCCGCCTGCGCGGACTCCTCTCCCGCGCCCGCGGCGGCGGGGCCGCGGTCGCGGCGGGCGGCGCGGCGGTCGGTCTCCTCGGCGTGGTGGCCGGCGGAGCCGTCGTGAGCACCGTGGCCGCACCGCTCCTGGAACAGGCGGCGGGGCTCGGGGTGGACTTCGACGCGCTGGCGCAGGGCATCGACCTGGATGCGCTCGCCTCCGGCGTCGACATCGACGCGCTGGCCGGCGGCGCCGACGAGATGCTCGGCTCGGCCGGCGAGGCCGTCTCGGGTCTCGGCGAGACGGCGACCGGCTGGGGGGAGCGGCTCGGCGATCTCGGTATCCCCGGGATCGGCGACATCCTCGGCCGCTGACGGTGCCCCCGCTGGGACTCGAACCCAGACTGAGGCGATTTTAAGTCGCCTGCCTCTGCCATTGGGCTACGGGGGCTGCGCCGCCAGCCTATCGTCGGCGGGGTCGTGACCCGGCGGGGCTCAGGCCGTAGGGTGGGGGAGTGCTCGACCTCACCGACGAACTGAGCCCCGTCCCGGGTGGCCCCGCGGTCGCCCCCGAATGGGAGGACCCGGGCCGCTACTGGCCGCGCCTGTCGGCCGCGACCGGGCACCTTCCGGCGCCCGTGGCGGTTATCGATCGCGAAGCGCTGCGCTACAACGCCATGGACCTGCTCGTCCGTGCCGGCGGTCTGCCGATCCGCGTGGCGTCGAAGTCGGTGCGGGTGCGTGCGGTCCTGGATGCCGTGCTGCGACTCCCGGGTTTCCGCGGGATCCTCGCGTTCACGCTGGAGGAGGCGCTCTGGCTCGCGGAGACCCACGACGACATCGTCCTCGGCTACCCGACCGTGGACCGCGCGGGCATCGAACGGCTGTGCGCCGACGAGCAGGCGGCGCAGCGCATCACGCTCATGATCGACGACCCCGTGCACCTGGACCTCGTCGACAGCGTGGTGGCCCCGTCCGCGCGCCCCGAGCTTCGCGTGGCCATCGACGTCGACGCGTCCTGGCGATCCGCGCTGCTCGGTCACATCGGCGTCCGCCGATCGGCCCTCTTCTCCGCCGGGGAGGTCGCCGCGTTCGCGCGGACGGTCGTCGCACGCCCCGGCTTCCGCCTCGTGGGGCTGCAGATGTACGACGCCCAGATCGCAGGACAGGGCGATGCCGGTCCCGATGGACCGCTGATCCGTCGCGTCCAGGCCCGCTCGCGCGAGGAGCTGCGGGAGCGAAGGGCGGCGATCGTCGCCGCGGTCGGCGCCGTGACGCCGCTCGAGTTCCTCAACGGCGGGGGCACCGGATCCCTGGAGTTCAGCGGCAGCGACGAGTCGCTCACCGAGGCCAGCGCGGGCAGCGGTCTGCTCGGCGGACACCTGTTCGACGGGTACCGGTCCTTCCACCCGGCGCCGGCCGCGGCCTTCGCCTTCGACGTCGTGCGCCGTCCCGCTGCCGACATCGCCACGGTGCTGGGCGGCGGCTGGATCGCCTCGGGTCCGGCGCTGGCCTCGCGACAGCCGCGCCCGGTGTGGCCGGCGAACCTCCGCACGCTTCCGCGAGAGGCTGCCGGCGAGGTGCAGACGCCGCTGCAGGGGCCGACAGCGGCGACGCTCGGCGTCGGCGATCGTGTCTGGTTCCGTCACGCCAAGAGCGGCGAGCCGGCCGAGCGCATCGCCGCGTACCAGCTCGTGTCCGGCGACGAGGTCGTGGACGAGCTGCCGACGTACCGCGGCGAGGGGAAGGCGTTCCTGTGACGAGAATCGGCGGCACCTGGCAGAACTGGGGCCGGTCGGCGTCCGTGCGCCCCGTGCGGGTCGAGCGCCCGCGCAGCCCCGAGGGCGTGCAGCGTGCGGTGCGGGCAGCGGTGCGACAGGGGCTCACGGTCAAAGCCGTCGGCGCCGGTCACAGCTTCACCGGGATCGCCATCGCCCCCGGTGTGCTCCTGGAACTGGACGACCTGCAGGGGCTCGTGTCCGCGGACGTCGCGAGCGGACGGGTCACGCTCCTCGCCGGTACCCGGCTGCACCGCATCCCCGGGCTGCTCGCCCGCTACGGCCTCGCGATGGAGAACCTCGGCGACATCGACCGCCAGTCCATCGCCGGTGCGATCTCCACGGGCACGCACGGCACCGGCGCCGGTTTCGGCGGACTCGCCACCCAGGTCGTCGGGGTGACCCTCATCACCGCCGACGGGGAGTTCCTCCGCATCGACGAGGCGCACAGTCCGGAGCTCCTGCCCGCGGTCGCTCTGGGGCTGGGCGCGCTCGGCATCATCGTCGAGGTCACCCTGCAGTGCGTGCCCACGTTCGTGATGCATGCGGTCGACGAGCCGCTGCCGCTGGACGAGGTGCTCGGCACGATCGACGAACGCGTCCCCGCCGCCGACCATTTCGAGTTCTACTGGTTCCCGCATACCGACGTCGCGCTCACCAAGCGGCAGTCGCGTCTGCCGGAATCGACGCGACGGAGGCCGCTCCCGGTCGTGGGCCGGTGGGTGGATGAGACCCTGCTCGCGAACGGCGTCTATCGCGTCGTCTGCGCGGCGGGACAGGCGGTGCCGGCGATCACGCCGCCGTTCAACCGGCTCGCGGTGCGGCTCACCGGTGACCGTGAGTACACCGACCTCTCGAATCGCGTGCTCACCCAGAGCCGGACCGTGCGCTTCCGCGAGATGGAGTACGCGCTGCCGGCGGCCGAGGTGGTGCCGGCATTCCGCGCCCTCCAGGAGCTCATCGCCGAGCGCGGCTGGCGGATCGAGTTCCCCGTGGAGGTCCGCTTCGCTGCCGCCGACGATCGCTGGCTCTCCACCGCGTACGGCCGCCCCAGCGCCTACATCGCGGTGCACCGGTACTGGCGCGCGGACCCGACGGCGTACTTCGGTGCGGTCGAGGAGATCATGCGGGCCCATGGCGGCCGCCCGCACTGGGGCAAGCTGCACACCATGACCCGGGAGACGCTGCGGGAGAGCTACCCCCGCTTCGATGACTTCGTGGCGCTGCGCGACCGCCTCGATCCGGATCGCCGCTTCACGAACCGCTATCTGGAGCGGGTGCTGGGACGCTGATCGGCGGCGCTGGTCCGTCGCATCCCCAGTCCACGTGCAGGCACCGCGTCTAGGATGAGAGAAATACGGGAAAGGGTGGGGCACTGATGGAATGGCTCGTGCCGGTACTGATCGTCGTCGGGGTGATCCTGCTCGTCGGCGTCTATCTCTGGGCGACGTACAACTCGCTGGTGCAGCTGAACGTCCGCGTAGACGAAGCCTGGAGCGGCATCACCGTCCAGCTCAAGCGCCGAGCCGACCTCATCCCGAATCTCATCGAGACGGTCAAGGGCTACGCCTCGCACGAGAAGGCGGTGTTCGAGAACGTCACCCGCGCCCGCGCCGAGACCCTCTCCGCCGGCAGCCCCGGCGAGGCGGGGATCGCCGAGGGGCACCTGCAGCAGGCCCTGCGCAGCCTCTTCGCGGTGGCCGAGGCCTACCCGCAGCTGCAGGCCAGCCAGAACTTCCTTCAGCTGCAGCAGGCCCTCGTCGACACCGAGGACAAGATCCAGGCCGCGCGGCGCTTCTACAACGGCGGCGTCCGCGAGCTCAACACCAAGATCAAGGTGTTCCCCAACAACCTCTTCGCCAAGGGACTCGGCTTCACCGAGCGCGAGTTCTTCGAGGTCGCCGACAGCGGCGCCATTTCCGAGCCGCCGCGCGTGCAGTTCTGATCCTCGCCCTCACCACACGGTGAGGGCGAGTTCGTCTGCGGTGATATCCACGCCACCGCGCACGCTCCACGCGGTGCTGCGGTAGGTGACGGTGCGCGCGGCGCCGTCCTGGCCGGTGCCGGTAACGGTCGCCTCGAGGATGCCGTCGTCCGCGGTGAACCCGCCGGCGGAGAGCGTCACCGCAGGGAACCGCTCGACGCGGAACGCCACGTGGGAGACGTCCCGGAACTCCGTGCCCCACGGGATCCGGATGCCGCAGTTGTCGGGAATCGCGTGGCCCTCGGCGGTGCAGGTCTCCAGGTAGCCGTCGAGCTGCGTCTGCGCGGCCTCCGTCGCCTCCGGGCGGAGTTCGGCGGTCACGCGTGCGGTGGCGTCGTCGCCGGGGAGGACGACGGCCTCGGTCGTGCCGGCCAGCAGCGCCCGCGGCGCGGCCGCGACCGGGTACACGCCAGGGAGCAGAGCGGTGTCTTCGGTCACCGGGAGGACCGCATCGCCGACCTGGACCGCCGTCCCGATCGTCGTCGTGGCGCGGAGGGCACCGAGTCCGGAGGCGTCGACGGTCCAGCGGCCGCTCTCCGGCGTCAGCCGGACGCGCGCCTGGTGCTCGTCCCCGTCGAGTCGGAAGCGCACCGTCGCGGACGCGTCACCGTCTCCCTCACGCACAGCGGTGACCTCGGCGTCCGCGATGGTCGACGCCGCTCCGGCGAACGCGGTGAGGGCGGCGTCGGACACCGCGGTCCCCGTCGCCGCGACCGCCTCGGGATCGCCCGACTCCAGCGCCCGGAGATAGGCCAGCGCTGCGTCCTCCGCGGTCGGCGAGCGGAGCGCGGACAGCCCCCACCACACCGCCCCCGCGACAGCGACGGCAACGACGACACCGCCCAGGAGCCACCAGCGACGACGGCTCACGCGACGGCCTCCCGGACGTGGACGTGACGACGCACCGTGTCCGGGGCGGTGGAGGCGAGCGCGGTGTGGACGGCAGCGGTCGCATCGCCCCATCCGGAGACCGACACCTGTTCGAGACCCTGCCACCGCGCGGCGCGGAGGAGCTCCGCCGCGATCGCCTCGGCGTCGCCGGGACGCGCCTGCGGCTCCCACCACGCCGACTGCACCTGCAGCGTGGACGTGCCGCGGTCGGCCTTGAGGTCGACCCGCGCCACGATCCGGTCGCCGACGAGCACGGGCAGCGAGTAGTAGCCGTAGCGGCGCTTCGCCGCCGGCACGTAGATCTCGATGCGGTAGTCGAGCTCGAAAGCCCGCAGCGCGCGTTCCCGGAACCACACCACCGGATCGAACGGAGTCAGCAGGGCGGCGGTCTCGACCCGGCGCGGAAGAACTGCGTCGCGATGCCGCCAGGCGGGGAGGGGCCGGCCACCCCGCTCCCAGCCGCGGACGGTCACGGGCTGCACTTCCCCGGCGTCGACGAGGTCGGCGATCGCCCCGGTCACCGCGGCACGGTCGCGGAGGCGGTAATAGTCGGCCAGGTCGGCCGCCGTCCCGACGCCGCTGGACCGAGCGGCGCGTCGGACGAGCTCGCGGACGGCGTCCTCGCGCGGGATCTCGCGGGACCGGATGCGCTCGGGGATGACCTGCTCGGCGAGGGCGTAGGTGCGCTCGAACCCCCGGCGCCCGCTCACAGCGACGTCGCCCGTGCGCCACAGATGCTCGAGGGCGAGCTTGACCTCGTCCCAGTCCCACCAGGTGCCGCGCTCGCGCGGGGCGTCGGCACGGAGGTCGACCGGGCGGAGCGGTCCGCGCGCACGGAGCTCGTCCTGCACCCACTGCACCGTCCGGGCGTTCGTTCGGAGCCAGGAGTCCTCCGCGGACCAGCGCCGCCGGAAGTCGTCCATGCGGAACCGCCACAGGGGCCAGTCCTCGACGGGGATGAAGGTCGCCTCGTGGGCGAGGTACTCCACATAGTGCGTCGTGCGCGACAGGAAGAGGCGGTCGAGGAGTGCGGGATCGTAGGCGCCGAGCCGGGAGAACAGCGGGACGTAGTGTGACCGGGCGAACACGTTGACCGAGTCGATCTGCAGCACGCCGAGCCGGTCCATCACCCGGTGCAGATGGCGACCGGAGACGGTGGCCGGGCGTGCGCGGGTGAAGCCCTGAGCGGCGAGGGCGATCCGTCGTGCCTGGGCGGGACTGAGGGTGTCGGTCACGCCGCCAGCGTATCCCCGCTCTCCGACATCGTCCTGGCGTGCAGGATGCGTCGAACGGCATACGGCATGACCGTAGACTGAGGCGATGAGCGAGGACCAGCGACCCCGGCTGCGCGATCTGTTCCGTCCGCGCCCCGTGGTGACCGATCGGACCGTGACCACCGAAGCCGACGAGGCGGTGCCGCTGCCCCTGCGCATCACGGCGAGCTACGCCTGGCGCCTGCTGCTCATCGCAGCGGCGGCCGGCGTCTTCATCTGGCTGGTGATGCTGCTCAAGCTCCTCGTCATCCCGCTGATGGTGGGCATCCTCATCACCGCCCTGCTGTGGCCGGCGTTCTCCTGGATGCTGCGTCACGGATTCCCGCGCTGGCTCGCGATCGCTGTCTCCCTCATCGGCACGATCGCCATCGTCACCGGGCTGATGTGGCTCGTGGTCTGGCAGGTGCGCGCCCAGCTCCCGGACGTGCAGCAGCGCACGACCGAGGCCTTCGACCAGTTCCAGGTGTGGCTGCACGACGGTCCGCTGAACCTGTCGGACACGCAGATCGCGAACTACCTGCAGCAGGGCCTCGACTTCATCAGCGAGCAGGCGCAGGTCCTCTGGACGGGCGCCCTCGCGATCGGGACGACCGTCGGGCACGTCGCCACCGGCGCGCTGCTGTCGCTGTTCATCCTCATCTGCCTCCTCGCCGACGGCGCCGGCATCTGGCGCTGGACGCTGCGCATCTTCCCCCGGAAGGCCCGCCCCGCCGTCGACGGCGCCGCGCGCAACGGCTGGACGACGATCGTCAACTACGCCAGGACGCAGCTCTTCGTGGCGACGATCGACGCGATCGGCATCGGCCTCGGCGCCTTCCTGCTCCAGGTCCCGCTCGCGCTGCCCGTCGCAGTTCTCGTGTTCCTCGGCTCGTTCATCCCCATCGTCGGTGCGGTGGTGACCGGTGCCGTGGCCGTCTTCCTCGCGCTCGTCTACAACGGGCCGTGGATCGCCCTCTGGATGCTCGTCGTCGTCCTCGCCGTCCAGCAGATCGAGGGCCACATCCTGCAGCCGATCATGATGGGCTCCGCCGTCAAGGTGCACCCGCTCGCCGTCGTCCTCGTGGTCGCGGGCGGCGCGATGATCGCGGGCATCCCGGGTGCCCTGTTCGCCGTCCCGCTGGCCGCGTTCGTGAACGTGGCGGCGGTGACCATCAGCTCGGGATCCTGGCGCACCGGCGTCGGGCCGAGTGGAGATCTGATCTGGAGCACAGTTCCGCGTGAGCGGAGACGGAGGAATCGATGAGCGCAGTCCCCAGCCTGACCGAGTTCCAGGACGCGGCTCGAAGTCTGGCTGAGGTGATCTCGCACACCCCGACGCTGCCCTCCCGGGCGCTGTCCGACGCGCTCGGTGCCCCCGTGCTGCTGAAGATGGAGAACCTGCAGCGCACGGGGTCCTTCAAGATCCGCGGCGCGGCGTACCGGCTCTCCCGCCTCAGCGCGGAGGAGCGCTCCCGTGGCGTCGTGGCGGCCTCGGCCGGGAACCACGCGCAGGGCGTCGCTCTGGCCGCCCAGGCGCTCGGCATCCCCGCGACGATCTTCATGCCGCTCGGGGTCCCCGTGCCGAAGCTCCTCGCCACCCGCGGCTACGGGGCCGAGGTGGTGCTCGAGGGGGAGACCGTCGCCACGTCGCTGCGCCTGGCCGCCGAGTTCGCGGAACGCACCGGCGCCGTCCTCATCCACCCGTTCGACCACCGGGACATCGTGATCGGGCAGGGCACCCTCGGTCTGGAGCTGCTGGAGGATGCGCCCGAGATCGACACCGTCGTCCTCGGCATCGGCGGAGGAGGGCTGATCGCCGGCGTCGCCGCCGCGGTCAAGGCCAAGGCCGCCGAGCTCGGACGGACGATCCGCGTGATCGGCGTCCAGGCGGAGAACGCAGCCGCGGTGCCGCCGTCGCTGGCGGCCGGGGAGCCGGTCGACATCGTCACGCGCCCGACCATCGCCGACGGCATCCTCGTCGCGCGCCCGGGAGCTGTGCCGTTCGATATCATCAAGGACCTCGTCGACGAGGTGGTGACCGTCTCGGACGACGACCTCGCGCGTGCCATGCTCGTGCTCCTGGAGCAGGCCAAGGTCGTCGTGGAGCCCGCCGGTGCGGCGGGCGTCGCCGCGATCCTCTCCGGACGTGTGTCGGCGACCGGCACGACGATGGCCGTGCTGTCGGGCGGCAACATCGACCCGCTCCTGCTGCAGCGCGTGGTGTCGCACGGCCTCGCCGCCTCGGGGCGGTACCTGACGATCCGCATCCCGCTGCCGGACCGTCCCGGCCAGCTGGCCCGCGTGTCCGAGCTCATCGCGGAGGCGGGAGCGAACGTCATCGAGGCGATGCACACGCGTCACGGCCACGGACTGCAGATCAGCGAGGTCATCCTCGAGCTCAGCGTCGAGACCCGCGGGGCGGACCACTCGGCCCACACGCTCGACACCCTCCGTCGCGCCGGCTTCGCCCCCATCGTCGTCCAGGACTGACCCCCGAACGCGCGACACCCCCTCGACCGTGGCGGTCGAGGGGGTGTCTCGTGAGGGCGCGTCAGCCCGTGTAGGTCTCCACCTTCACGATCTCGACGCTGATCGAGCGGCCGTTCGGTGCCTCGTACGACGAGGACTCGCCGACCTTGAGGCCGAGGATCGCCTGGCCCAGCGGGCTGGCCTCGCTGTAGACGTCGAGGTCGCTGCCGGCGGCGGCGATCTCGCGGCTGCCGAGGAGGAAGACCTCCTCGCCGCCCGCGACGATCGCGGTCACGACGGTGCCCGGCTCGACGATGCCCCGGCTGGCAGGGGCCTCGCCGACCTTGGCGGTCTTCAACAGCGCCTCCAGGGTGCGGATGCGGGCCTCCTGCTTGCCCTGCTCGTCCTTCGCCGCGTGGTAGCCGCCGTTCTCCTTGAGGTCGCCCTCCTCGCGGGCCGCCTCGATGCGCTTGGCGATCTCGTCGCGACCGACGGTGGAGAGGTGTTCCAGCTCGGCGACGAGCCGGTCGTAGGCTTCCTGCGTGAGGAAGGGGACCTGAGCATCGGTGGACATGACGAAGCTCCTTCTATCGGGATCCCGCCGAGATGCCGCGGGGGATATGCCAAGACGCCCCGGCACGGTGCCGGGGCGTCGTCTGTCTGGCATCAGTCTAGGCGACCCAGCAGGTGTTCACCAAACCTGTCGTGGCCTCCGCGACGGTCGGGATGCGCTCCGCACGGGTGAGCGCATGGGCGTCTCCCGCCGGGATCTCCACGATCTTCCAGCCCACGACGCCGAACTCCTCGTCGAGGGCCTCGAGCACGCACACGACGTCCTTGCCCTGGACGCCGGTCACCTGGAAGCGCACGTCGACGGCGTGCTCGTCCACGAGCTCGAAGCCCAGATCATCGGCGTCGACCGAGCTCAGCGACTGGCCGACGATGGACCACGCGAGGGCCGCGAGGAGGAGGAGCGCGACGGCCCCGGCGAGGAACCACGGCCACCGGCGGCGGCGGGTGCGGCCATAGCGTTCGTCGAGCTGGAGGGCGGTCGTCACAGGTGGGGTCTTCCGGTCGTTAGGCTGGTGATACCAGGTTATGCGACCTGCGTACGAAAGGCCGATTCATGCGCTTCCTCTCCGAGACCCCGATGCCGACACCGTCGATGACGGTGGCCCCGGAGTCGGTCACGCCGGGCTTCGCGGGCTTCGCGGTGATCGTCATCGTGCTCGTCGCCGTGATCCTGCTGATCTGGGACATGAACCGCCGGATCCGCCGGGTGCGGTACCGCGAAGAGGTGCGCGAGGAGCTCGACGCGGAGGAGGCCGCCCGCGCCGCCGAAGACGCCCAGGACCAGGGTCGCACCGCACCGGACGCACCGGCCGCGCCCGACGAGGAGCCGCGCGAGCGCTGACCGCCGCTCAGGGCGCGCCGAGCGACGGCGAGAGCGGGTGCAGGGCGATCAGCAGGCATGCGGTCCAGTGGCAGAGGAAGGCCAGGACCGTGCACACGTGGAAGATCTCGTGGAAGCCGAAGTGGCCTGGCCACGGGTTCGGCTTCTTCAGCGCGTAGACGATGGCGCCGCCCGTGTAGAGCAGACCGCCGACGATCACGAGCACCATCATGGCGACGTTGGCGTCGAGCAGGTCGACGATGTACATCACCGAGGCCCAGCCGAGCAGCAGATACAGCGCGACGTAGAGCCAGCGCGGCGCGTGGATCCAGAACACGCGGAAGAGGATGCCGAGCAGGGCCCCGCTCCAGACCAGGGTCAGCAGCAGGACGCCTTTGGCCGGCGGCAGCGCCAGGGTCGCGAGCGGGGTGTACGTGCCGGCGATGAGCAGCAGGATGTTGGCGTGGTCGATCCGCTTGAGGATGCCCTTCACGCGCGGTCGCCAGTTGAAACGGTGGTACAGGGCGGAGTTCCCGAACAGCAGCAGCGAGGTGGCCATGAAGACCACCGCCGCCCACTTGGCCGCCGCTCCCTGGGACAGGGTGACGAGGACGATGCCAGCGGCGATCGCGACGGGGAACGTGCCGGCGTGGATCCACCCGCGCCAGGTCGGTTTGATCTCGGTCGCCGCGTCGGCGGCTGCCGCTTCGAGCAGCGGCAGCTTCGGGAGGTCGGCGCCGGTCTGGTCGGAAGTGCTCACGTGCTCACTCTAGGCGGGAGCGCATGCCCGTCCCCGTACATGTCCCCAGGTTCTGCACCGGCGCGGAAGGGCGGGGCAGGGTAGCGTAGGTGGGTGATGTCACGCGAGAGCCCGGGACGGGGACCGCTGTACCGGCTGTACACCAGCCGGCTGCGTCGCCACCTCGATCCGGCCTCGGTTCCGCACCACGTCGCCATGATGATCGACGGCAACCGCCGGTGGGCGCGGCAGCTCGGTTTCGACACCCCGGCCGAAGGGCACCGTGCAGGCGCCGCCAAGATGCAGGAGTTCCTCGGCTGGTGCGATGAACTCGGGGTGCGTGTGGTCTCGCTCTACCTCCTCTCCAGCGACAACCTCCGCAAACGGGACTCGGCCGAGCTCGCCGACCTCATCGAGATCATCGCGGAGCTCGCCGAGGCGCTCTCCCAGAAGGGGAACTGGCGGGTCAAGCACGTCGGCCGCTCCGACATCCTCCCCGCGGAGCTGGCGCGCGTGCTCGCCGATGCGGAGGTGCGCACGAAGGACCACACCGGCCTGCACGTGAACCTCGCGGCCGGGTACGGCGGCCGGAACGAGATCGTCGACGCGGTGCGCAGCATCATCACCACACACGAGGCGTCGGGCGGCACGCTGGAGGACCTCGCGGCGCAGCTCACTCCGGAGATGATCGGGGAGCACCTCTACACGGGCGGCCAGCCCGATCCGGACCTCGTGATCCGCACGAGCGGCGAGCAGCGGCTGAGCGACTTCCTGCTGTGGCAGAGCGCGCACAGCGAGTTCTACTTCGTCGAGGCGCTCGGGCCCGATCTGCGACAGGTCGACTTCCTCCGCGCGATCCGCGACTACGCCGACCGCGACCGCCGCTTCGGTCGCTGATCCGGGAGCCGCGGGGCGTGGCACAATGACGCAGTGAGCGCTTTCGACGACTACCTCAGTACGTTCGACGCGGAGCCCGGCTATCTGAACTGGGCGGCGTTCGGCCCCGTGTCGCCGTCCGTCCGTGCCGAGGTCATCGCCGACGCGGACCTCCTCGGGAACGGCCGGCCGTCGTCGCTGGCGCTCGTGGGGGAGCGGATCGGACAGGCGCAGGAGGTCGTCGCCGAGCTCCTCGGGGCGGAGTCCGCGGAGGTCACGCTGCAGCCGTCGTCGACGCACGGCCTCATGCACGCGCTCTACGGGGTCTCCGGCGCGGTCGTCGCGAGCACTGCGGAGTTCCCGAGCGTGAGCCTCACCCTGGAGCGCGCGGCGGCCGCGTCAGAGCACGCGGTCACGCCCCGCTGGATCACGCCCGACGACGGACGCGTCACCCCCGACGCTGTGGCCGCCGTCCTCGACGACGATGTCGTGGCCCTGGCCGTCAGCCACGTCGACTTCCGCACCGGGTACCGGGTCGACCTCGCCGCGCTGCGGGACGTCCTCGGCCCGGACCGCCTCCTCATCGTCGACGCCGTGCAGTCCTTCGGCGTGATCGACGCCGACTACAGCGTCGCGGACGTCGTCGTCGGGCACGGCTACAAGTGGCTGCGCGCGGGCCGGGGCACCGGGTTCGCCTGGTTCTCGCCGCGGGCGCGTGAACGGATCGTGCCCGTGCTCTCCGGCATCACGGGGACGGCGGCGACCGGGCTGGTCGTCGACGAGCGCCCGGCCCCGGCACCGGACGCGAAGGCCTACACGATCAGCGTGCCGGACACCCTCGCGGCCGGTCGGCTCGCGATCGGCGCGCGGGACGTCAGGGACGCCGGCGTCGCGGCCATCGAGGAGCGGCTGTCCGCGCAGGTGGACGCGGTGATCGCCACGGCCGACCGCCATGGGATCGCCGTCGCCTCACCGCGCGAGCCCCGCGAACGCGCCGGGATCGTCGCGCTCGCTCCGGAGGAACCCGCGCGGCTCGCCGCGGCGCTCGCCAACGCCGGACTCGTCGTGACCGCTCGGGGCGGGTCGATCCGCATCGCGCCGCATGCCGGCACCGACACCGAGACCCTCGGTCTGCTCGACGAAGCGCTCGGGGCCTTCGGCAGGGAATCGTTCATCGTCCCGTAACGAATAGCTGGCGTGTCGAGGCCGGGGAAAGCCCTCGGGCGGCCGTACCTTCAAGGCATCGGGCAAGGCGCCCGGTCGGGTCGGCCTCAGGTTCGCGACTCGTGACCCCCTGGTCGACTCGTTCGAATAGCCGGGAATCCCCGGGTCGGGAGTGGGTCGTGACCACACGTACAGCGCAGCAGTCCACCAGCATCGCGCAGCAGTCCACCCGTCAGACGCCGAGTCAGGCCGGGGCCGCAGAACCCGCTCAGGATCTGCGCACCTACGTCCTCGACACCTCGGTCCTGCTGAGCGATCCGCAGGCACTCTTCCGGTTCGCGGAGCATTCCGTGGTGCTCCCGGTCGTCGTCATCACCGAGCTCGAGGGCAAGCGGCACGACCCGGAGATCGGGTACTTCGCCCGCCAGGCGCTGCGGCACCTCGACGATCTCCGCGTCGAGCACGGCCGCCTCGACTTCCCGGTGGAGGTCGGCGAGGGGGGCACGCTCCGCGTCGAGCTGGGCAACGCCGACCTCTCGGTGCTCCCGGCCGGCATCCGCCTCAGCGACAACGACAGCCGCATCCTCTCCGTCGCGATGCACCTCGCGCAGGACGGCCAGGACGTGACCATCGTCTCGAAGGACCTTCCGATGCGGGTGAAGGCCGCGTCCCTCGGGCTGCGTGCCGAGGAGTACCTCGCGGAGCAGGCCGTGGACTCGGGCTGGACCGGCATCGCCGCCCTCGATCTCTCCGGCGACGACATCAGCGACCTCTACGAGAGCGAGGTCGGGCTCAGCGAGGACGTGCACGGGCTTCCCGTCAACACGGGCCTGATCATCCACTCCGAGCGCGGGTCCGCCCTGGGTCGGGTCACCGGTGACGGCGAGTTCCGGCTCGTCCGCGGTGACCGGGACATCTTCGGCATGCACGGGCGCTCCGCCGAGCAGCGCATCGCGATCGACCTGCTCCTCGACCCCGAGGTGGGCATCGTGTCCCTGGGCGGGCGCGCAGGCACCGGCAAGTCGGCGCTCGCGCTATGCGCGGGGCTGGAGGCCGTGCTGGAGCGGCAGCAGCAGAAGAAGATCATCGTCTTCCGTCCGCTGTTCGCCGTCGGGGGTCAGGAACTCGGCTACCTGCCGGGCGACCAGGGGGAGAAGATGAACCCCTGGGGCCAGGCGGTGTACGACACCCTCGGCTCCGTGGTCTCGGGGAACGTCATCGACGAGGTGGTCGAGCGCGGGCTCCTGGAGGTGATGCCCCTCACCCACATCCGGGGACGGTCCCTGCACGACGCGTTCGTGATCGTGGACGAGGCGCAGTCCCTGGAGCGGAACGTGCTGCTCACGGTGCTCAGCCGCATGGGCCAGAACTCGCGCGTGATCCTCACCCACGACGTCGGGCAGCGCGACAACCTCCGCGTCGGCCGGCACGACGGTATCGCGAGCGTCATCGAGACCCTCAAGGGACACGGTCTCTTCGGCCACGTCACCCTGACCCGCTCGGAGCGCTCCGCCATCGCCGCCCTCGTCACCGACCTCCTGGAGGGCGGCGAACTCAGCTGACCCGTCACCTGCACGGGACGGGGCCGGAGACGACGGATGCCGCGAGGACCGAGGTCCTCGCGGCATCCGTGTCGGGTGGGGATCAGCCCGGGTGGGTCATCGACAGGAGGTCGAGCTTCTCGTCCAGCTGCTCCAGCGTGAGCTCACCGCGCTCGACGTAGCCGAGGTCGATCACGGCGTCGCGCACCGTGATGCCCTTGGCGACCGAGTGCTTGGCGATCTTCGCGGCGGCCTCGTAGCCGATCAGCTTGTTCAGCGGCGTCACGATCGACGGGCTCATGCCCGCGAAGGCGGCGGCGCGGTCGAGGTTCGCCTGCAGGCCGTCGATGGTCTTGTCGGCGAGCACCCGCGAGGCGTTCGACAGCAGACGGATCGACTCGAGCAGCGCGGTGCCCATGACCGGGATGGCGACGTTCAGCTCGAACGAACCGGAGGCGCCGGCCCAGGCGACCGTGGCGTCGTTGCCGATGACGCGCGCGCACACCATGAGCACGGCCTCGGGAACGACGGGGTTCACCTTGCCCGGCATGATCGAGGATCCCGGCTGCAGGTCGGGGATGTGCAGCTCGCCGAGACCGGTGTTCGGGCCGGAGCCCATCCAGCGCAGGTCGTTGTTGATCTTCGTGAGCGACACGGCGATGGTGCGGAGCGCGCCGGAGGCCTCGACGAGACCGTCGCGGTTCGCCTGCGCCTCGAAGTGGTCCTTCGCCTCGGTGATGGGCAGCTCGGTCTCGGCCGCGAGCAGCTCGATGACCTTCTGCGGGAAGCCGAGCGGCGTGTTGATGCCGGTGCCGACAGCGGTGCCGCCCAGAGGCACCTCGGCCACGCGGGGGAGCGCCGACTGCACGCGCTCGATGCCCAGGCGGATCTGGCGGGCGTAGCCGCCGAACTCCTGGCCGAGCGTGACGGGCGTCGCGTCCATGAGGTGCGTGCGGCCGGACTTGACCGCGTCCTTCCAGAGCTCCGCCTTGGCCTCGAGCGCGACGGCGAGGTGGTCGAGCGCCGGGATCAGGGTGTCGATGAGCGCCTGGGTGACCGCGATGTGCACCGAGGTGGGGAACACGTCATTCGACGACTGCGAGGCGTTCACGTGGTCGTTGGGGTGCACGGTCGAGCCGAGGATGCGGCTCGCGAGCGTCGCCAGGACCTCGTTCATGTTCATGTTCGACGAGGTGCCGGAGCCGGTCTGGTAGGTGTCGACCGGGAACTCGCCGTCGTGGCTGCCCGCGGCGACCTGGTCGGCGGCCTGGGCGATCGCGTCGGCAATGGCGCCGTCGAGCGTGCCGAGCTCCTTGTTCGCCAGCGCGGCGGCCTTCTTGATGCGCGCGAGTGCGGCGATCTGCGTCGACTCCAGGCCCTTGCCGGAGATCGGGAAGTTCTCCACGGCGCGCTGCGTCTGCGCCCCGTAGAGCGCGTTCACGGGCACTCGCACCTCACCCATGGTGTCGTGTTCGATGCGGTACTCGGTGTCGGTCATTCCGAACCCTCCTTGGTTGCGGGGTCGATCCCCTCGGCTTCGATGCCGACCGTGATGACAGGCGCTGCCTCACCCTCGGCCAGACGATAGTTGGCGCCGACGATGCCGAGACGGCCTTCGGCGACGGCGTTGCTGATGATCTCGGACGACTGCAGCAGGTCGTTGACGGTGTTGCGCAGGTGCTCGCGTCCGACGAGCTCCGCATCGATGTCGGCCACCGTGCCGCCGCCGCTCTCCGCGAGGACCTTGCGCGCGGCAGGGACGATCGGCGCGATGAGCTTCCAGATGTGCGGGGGGAGCGGGTCGGCATCGATGGCGGTGCCGTCGATGGCGGCGCGCACCGCACCGCAGGAGTCGTGTGCGAGGACCACGATGAGCGGCACCTCGAGGACGGCGACCGCGTACTCCAGGCTCGCCACGATCGACTCGCCGATCACCTGCCCGGCGTTGCGCACGACGAAGAGGTCGCCGAGGCCGAGGTCGAAGATGATCTCGGCGGCCAGGCGGGAGTCCGAGCAGCCGAACAGCGTCGCGACGGGGTGCTGGGCCGCGGTGAGGTCCTTGCGGCGGTCGACGTTCTGGTTCGGGTGCTGGGGCTCGTCGCGGACGAAGCGACGGTTGCCGTCCTGCATCTGCTTCCAGGCGGCGGCGGGGGTCAGCGGGTGGGTCATCGGGCCTCCGAGACGGTGCGGATCTGGGGGATGAGCGACTCCGCGAGCTCGGCGGTGGAGTCGGCCGAGCGGGAGCCGTAGAGAAGCACGTAGTCGTCGCCGGCCTGGGTGCCCAGGGCATAGGTGACGTTCGCCTCCGCGCCGGCGGACCCGGGCCGATAGACGTCCCACTCCCGGCCGCCGATGCGGATGGTGTCGGTCGGGGCGACGCCGTTCAGGCGCTGCGGGGCCCACGAGGCGTCGGCGTCGAAGGCCTGGGCGAGCTTGATGAACCCGCGCTCGTCCTGGGCCGCGGGGGCGAGGGTGACCTCCCAGACGACGGGGGCTCCGCTCTGGAGCTCAGCGGCGTTCACCCGCCAGAAGTCGTCCGTCTCGGGGACGATCGCCGGGCTGCCCATGGACGACTCGACGTCCGCGGCGATGGCGGCGACGTCGATCGGCTTCGCCGCGACCGGCTCGCCCCGGGGGACGAGCGCGATGATGACGACGACGACCGCGAGGGTCACCACGAGCGCGGCGACGAGGTTGCGGACGGTCTGGCTCGACCGGTAGGCCTTGCTCGACGCGGCCTTGCGTGCGGCGGTCTCGTCGGGCGTCTCCGGTCGACCGAGGTCGGCGTTGATCGCGGGGCCCTTGCTCATGACGCGTCGCTCTCGTCGGTGGTGGCGGTGCGCGCGGCTTCGAGGCGACGCTTCGCGCCGAGCAGCCACTCCTCGCAGCGGGCGGCCAGGGCCTCGCCGCGCTCCCAGAGCGCGAGTGAGTGCTCGAGGGTGGGCGCCCCCTGTTCGAGCTCGGCGACGACCCGGACGAGCTCGTCACGGGCCGCCTCGAACGACAGCGTGTCCACAGGGGTGTCGTTCACGGCGCTCACTCCTCCATCCTACGTCGTGCCCCGGACGCCGCCCGCTCAGGCGCCTTCCGCGATCTCGCCCTCCGAGCGCACCGCGAGCGACCCTCGGTCCACCGTGAGGGTGAGCGCGCTGCCCGCAGGCGCATCGGCCGCATCGCGGAGGATGACGCCGCCCTCCAGATGCGCGATCGCGTAACCGCGGGCCAGAGTGGCGGCGGGGGAGAGGGCGCGCAGCGAGGCGCGCAGTTCACCGGTCCGCCGGCCGGCGTCGTCGAGCTGCCGGGTGACCGCGTCGCGACCGCGAGCGAGAAGCAGGAAGGTCTCCTGTGCGCGGCTGTCGATGATCGGATCGGGCGAGCGCAGCACCGGCCGGGACCGCAGCTGCTCGAGCTGGGCGATGTCGTGCGTGAGGCGCTGCGTGAGGCGGGTGGTGGCCCGGGACCGCAGCTGCGCGATGAGTGCGCGTTGCTCCCCGACGTCGGGGACGACGCGCTTGGCGGCATCGGTCGGCGTCGAGGCGCGGAGATCGGCGACGTCGTCGAGGAGGGGGTGGTCGTTCTCATGGCCGATGGCGCTGACCACCGGTGTGGAGGCGGCGGCCACGGCTCGGACGAGGCGTTCGTCGCTGAAGCCGAGGAGGGTCTGCGGGTCGCCGCCGCCGCGAGCGATGATGATGACGTCGACCTCGGGGTCGGCGTCCAGACGGGCGAGAGCCGCCAGCGTGTCCGGCACGCAGCGATCGCCCTGCACCGCGGCGTACGCGGTCTTGAACCGCACCTGCGGCCAGCGCAGCTCGGCGTTGCGGTGCACGTCCTTCTCGGCGTCTGAGCGCTCGCCGGTGATGAGTCCGATGACATGGGGGAGGAACGGCAGGCGCTTCTTGCGTGCGGGATCGAAGAGGCCCTCCTGGCGGAGCTGCACCCGCAGCCGCTCTAGGCGCTCGAGCTGGTCGCCGAGCCCGACGTGCTTCATGGCCGAGACCGCGAAGCTGAAGTCCCCGGAGCGGACGAAGTAGTCGGCCTTCACGGCGGCGACCACGTGATCGCCCACGCCCAGGTCGGCGGGGATGCGGCCGCGCACGCTTGACCAGACACGGATGGAGATCTGCGCATCGGACCGGGTGTCCTTGAGGCGGGCGAAGACGTTTCCGGCGCGCACGTTCCAGGACGTGATCTCGCCCTCGACCCACACCGTGTTCCATCGCGCCACGAAGTCGCGGATGGTGGCGTTCAGTCGGGCGACCGACGTCGGTGCCTGGGCCGTGGAGTCGCGCGGGGCGACGGCATCCGCCGGCGGGGTCTCGCCCGGTCCCGTCGTCGCTTCGAAGACTGTCATCTGCTCCCGTTCCTGCCCGCGCACTCACCGGCCCCGCCCAGCCGCACGACGGTAGAATCGAGGGGTGACTTCGACTGCCGTTCATCTTCCCGCTCCTCGCATCCCACGAGTGCGCGCCGCGGCCGGGCGGCTTCAGGATAACCCGGTGCCCGGACACAAGCGCGTCCTGCTCGCCGCCCCCCGCGGTTACTGTGCAGGCGTGGACCGCGCCGTGGTCGCTGTGGAGAAGGCGCTCGAGCGCTACGGCGCCCCGGTCTACGTCCGCAAGCAGATCGTGCACAACATCCACGTCGTGACGGAGCTCGAGGCCAAGGGGGCCATCTTCGTCGAGGAGGTCGACGAGGTGCCCGAGGGCGCGCACGTCGTCTTCAGCGCGCACGGCGTCTCCCCGGCTGTCGTCAACGCCGCGTCCGACCGTGGCCTGCACGCGATCGACGCCACCTGCCCGCTCGTCACCAAGGTCCACCGCGAGGCCGTGCGCTTCGCGCGGGACGACTTCGAGATCCTGCTCATCGGCCACGACGGGCACGAGGAGGTCGAGGGCACGGCCGGAGAGGCACCGGATCACGTCACCGTCGTGAACTCCCCGGAGGAGGCCGACACCGTGCAGGTGAAGGACCCCTCGAAGGTGGTGTGGCTGTCGCAGACGACGCTCTCCGTGGACGAGACCATGGAGACGGTGAACCGGCTCCGCACCCGGTTCCCCGAGCTGCACAACCCGCCGTCCGACGACATCTGCTACGCCACGCAGAACCGGCAGGTCGCCATCAAGAAGGTCGCCCAGGGTGCTGATCTGGTGATCGTCGTGGGGTCCGCCAACTCCTCCAACAGCGTGCGACTCGTCGAGGTCGCGCTGGAGTACGGAGCCAAGGCCGCCTACCGCGTGGACTACGCCGAGGAGATCCGCCAGGAGTGGCTCGACGGCGTGGAGACGGTCGGCGTCACCAGTGGCGCGTCGGTCCCCGAGGTGCTCGTGCGCGAGTTGCTCGACGCGATCGGCGATGCCGGGTATCGCGACGTGGAAGAGGTCAAGACGGCGGAGGAGGACCTCATGTTCTCCCTGCCGAAGGAGCTCCGTCAGGACGCCACGGGCCAGCGCGACGCGCGCGCCCTCGGCGGCCGCGCCTCCGCAGGAGGGGGTGCGTAGCGGTGAACGCCGCGGAGGCGGAGCCGACCCTCATCGGGTCCGTGCAACGCGCTCTCCGCCTGGTCGACATCGTCGCGAACTCCCCGCGCCCCCTGCCGGCGAAGATGCTCTCGTCGATCACGGGCTTGACGCCGGGTACCACCTACAACCTCGTGCGCACGCTCGTGCACGAGGGGTACCTGAGTGCGGAGCCCGACGGCCTCGTGCTGGGGGACCGGTTCCCGTCCTTCCAGCAGCAGATCGGCTCCCGAGGCGTGTTCCTCGCCCGCGTGCGCGCCGCCTTGCGCGCAGTGACCGAGGACGTCGGCGCCACGGCCTACCTGTCGCGGTACGCGGATGGGGAGATCCACCTCGTCGACATCGTGGACGCCGTGCGGAACCCTCGGATCGAGCTGTGGGTCGGGCTGCACGCCAGCGCGCACGCGACCGCCCTCGGGAAGCAGATCCTCGCCGCCCTCTCGGAAGAGGACCGGCTGGACTACCTTGCCCGTCATCGGCTCGAGGAGCTCACGCCGCGGACGATCAGCGACCGGACAGCGCTCCTCACCCAGCTCGAGCAGACCCCGGGGTGGGCGATCGATCGCGAGGAGTACGCGATCGGCGCGACCTGCGTCGCGGTCCCGGTCATCGCCCCGGGCGTGACGGCATCGCTGGCCGTCTCCCTCCCGGCCGACCAGGCCGTGGTCAACCGGCGGCTCGTCTCGAACCTGCAGCGCGCCGCCCGTCGGCTGTCGCTCCAGCTCGGGGCCGATGCGTTCGACACCGACGGGCCGGACGCCGAGTTCACCATCTGAATTCGTGACCCTGGTGCCCGCCACGTCGCTTATCTATGATCGAAGGCGTAGTGGCTGACAACGCCCTACTGATCGCCCATGGCGTCCCCAGCGCCGGCGACCGAACGGGATGAGGAGCGTCCCCAGCGCTCTCCGTCCGCGGCCCCGAGAAGTCCCCACTTCTCCGGGGCCGCTATCGGTTGGGTCCCTTTTCCTGAACGACCGACGGAGCACCGGCCGATACCATGGCGGGATGACCGACCAGCGCCCCCGCTACGGGGAACTCGCCACGCCCGAGGAGCAGCGGAGGGCCGCGGGGCTGCCGCCCGTGGCAGAGGTGGTCGCCCCGTCGGCTCCTGTCTCGGACCCCTCGCCCGCGGCTCCTGCTCCGGCGCGCCCCTCCTCGGTGGACCGCTTCGCGACGATCGCGCTTCTCGCCTATGGCCTCGTGAACGTCGTCGTCACCGGCCTGTCCTACCTCGACATCGTCCCGGTGATGAATCAGACCATGGGGATGCTGGGCATCGAGGGGGAGTTCACCAACTACGCCGCGGGCCGCACGTGGGGCACGATCGCGGCCGTCGTGCTGGCGGTCGGCTGGTGCGTCACGGCGGCCCTGTCGATCCGTCGCCTGCGTCGTGGCCGCCTCACCTGGTGGCTCCCGCTCGTCGGAGCCGTCATCACGCTGGGCTTCGCCTCGTTCTGCCTCGTCGTGCCGATGATGGGCGACCCGGCCTTCATCGCCTACCTCGACCAGGCGACCGGGGTGCGTTGACCCCGAGTAGACAGACGAAAGGGGCCCGGCATGATGCCGGGCCCCTTTCGTCTGTCTGCGGGTGTCAGCTCTTCGACTGGCCGTACGAGCCCAGCTGGCGGGTGGACTCGACCACGCGGGCGGCCATGGCCGACTCGGCGATCTTGCCCCAGGCGCGCGGGTCGTACTGCTTCTTGTTGCCGACCTCGCCGTCGACCTTCAGCACGCCGTCGTAGTTCTTGAACATGTAGTCGGCGATCGCACGGGTGTACGCGTACTGCGTGTCCGTGTCGATGTTCATCTTGATGACGCCGTTGGCGACCGCGAGGGCGATCTCCTCATCGGTCGAGCCGGAGCCGCCGTGGAAGACGAGGTCGAGCGGCTTCTCGCCGGTGTTGTACTTCGCGGCGACCTCGGCCTGGATCTCGCCGAGCAGCTCCGGACGCAGCTTCACGCCGCCCGGCTTGTACACGCCGTGGACGTTGCCGAAGGTGAGCGCGGCGATGTAGCGGCCCTGCTCGCCGAGGCCGAGCGCCTGCACGGCCTGGTCCACGTCGGCGAACGTCGTGTAGAGCGCCTCGTTCGAGCCCTCGTGCTGCACGCCGTCCTCCTCGCCGCCGACGACGCCGATCTCGACCTCGAGGATGGCGTTGATGGCCTTCATGCGGGGGAGCAGCTCCTTGGCGATCTCGATGTTCTCCGCGAGCGGCACGGCCGAGCCGTCCCACATGTGGGACTGGAAGATCGGGTTGTGGCCGGCCTTGACCTCTTCCTCCGAGGCGGCGATGAGCGGCTCGACGAAGCCCGCGAGAGCGTCCTTCGGGCAGTGGTCCGTGTGCAGGGCGACGGTGACCGGGTAGTTCTTGGCGACCTCGGTGGCGTAGCGGGCGAAGGCGAGGGCGCCGGTCGCGCGGGCCTTGACCGTGTGGCCGGCGAAGTAGTCGGCGCCACCGGTGGTGACCTGGATGATGCCGTCGGAGCCGGCCTCGGTCAGGCCCTGGAGGACGGCATTGATCGTCTGCGAGCTGGAGACGTTGAACGCGGGGTACGCGAAGCCGCCTGCCTTCGCGCGGTCGAGCATGTCGGCGTACTGATCCGGGGTGGCGACGGGCATGAGAACTCCTGCGGTAGGTGAAGCCGGGACAGCTGCCACTCTATCGGGGCGGGTGTCCGGCTCCGGCAGGAGGAGTCGCGCGTCGGTGGGCGCCGTCCTTCGGTGGTGTTAAGAACCGCGATTTCTTCCTCGCGCACCGGCGGAAAACGAGCCGATCGATCCCCTGCTCGCGGATAGGCTGGGGCTCATGGTGAGTCTGACTGCCGACCTGAGCCCGCTGCGTCCCGACCGTAACCTCGCGATGGAGTTGGTGCGCGCGACCGAGGCGGCGGCGATCCGTGCCGTTCCGTTCATCGGTCGCGGTGCGAAGGAGGCTGCCGACGGCGCCGCCGTCGACGCCATGCGGGCGTTCCTCGGGACGGTCGACTTCCAGGGCCGCGTGGTGATCGGCGAGGGCGAGAAGGACAACGCCCCGATGCTGTTCAACGGCGAGGTCGTCGGCACGGGGCGCGGCCCGCTGTGCGACATCGCGGTCGACCCGATCGACGGTACGTCGCTGACCGCAGCCGGCCGGCAGAACGCGCTCTCGGTGATCGCCGTGTCCGACCGCGACACGATGCTCGACGCCTCCAGCGTCTTCTACATGGACAAGCTCGTGACCGGGCCCGCCGGTGTCGGCGTCGTCGACATCCGCCTACCCATCGGCGAGAACATCCGCAAGCTCGCCGGTGCGCTGGACAAGCCGGTCGACGAGATCGTCGTCTCGGTGCTCAACCGCCCGCGGCACGAGCAGCTCATCCAGGAGATCCGCGACGCCGGTGCCGGTACGCGTCTCATGAGCGACGGCGACGTCGCCGGTGGCATCAACGCCGCCCGCCACGACGCCCGTACCGACATGTGCGTCGGCATCGGCGGCAGCCCCGAGGGCATCGTCACCGCGTGTGCGATCAAGGCCCTCGGCGGCCACATCCAGGGACGGCTCTGGCCGCGCGATGACGACGAGCGCCAGCGCGGTATCGACGCGGGGCTCGACATGGACAAGGTCTACGAGGCGGACGACCTCGTGCAGGGGAACAACACGATCTTCGTCGCGACCGGCGTCACAGACGGCCAGCTCGTGGCCGGGGTCCGGCGGGAGCGCGGTTACGTGTACACCGAGAGCGTGGTGCTGCGCGGAGCCTCCGGAACGCTGCGCCGCATCGCGTCGGAGCACCTCGTCTCGAAGTGGCTGTGACGGCTCTCCCGCCGGCATGATCGCGGGGGGGACTCTCGCCATCGTTACCGACCCGGTATCGCCTCCTGCACGGGTCGGGCCCGGTTCGGCGAGCCGCCGTGTCACAATTGTCACTGGGTTTGTCGCCGTCGACGGAGCCGCCAGGCACCGCAGGCACAGGAGGGCGAACGCATGACAACGCAGCACACGACCGGCTCGAAGAGCGCCGCGCCGACGAAGATCATCACCACGAATACCGGACGCATCCTCCGGGTGAGTGCCGATGCCGAAGCGGCCGCCGTGGCCCCGCCAGCACCCGTCGCTCAGCCGGCCGTCGATCCGGCTCGCCGCGCCGACGTGCTGTTCCGCGTCCGTCGCGCCGAGGGGCACGAGGTCAGCGCCTGGTGGATGATCGGTGCCTTCCTCGCGACGAGCGGCCTCGTCATCCTGCTGCTCAGCGGCGTGCCCGGCGTCGCCTGACGCTCCCGCGGTCGGAGGATCCGGTCGCTCCCGTCGTCACTGCTCCCGGTCGTGGAGCGCGGCGGCGTGGTCGAGACGAGCGCGCACCTCGCCGACGTCGGCCTGCATCGCATCGGCGGCCTCTTCGGCCTCGGTCGGGGCCAGGAGCTCCGGAGCGGTGAAGCGCCGCCCGTCCGCGGTGATCGGCGACGCCGGTGCCAGGGCCTCCGCATCGACGCCGGGGAACTGCCGGGCGGTCACGAGCACCCGGGACTCCAGGGATCCTGCGAAGCGGTTGTAGCTGTCGACCGTGCGCTCGATCGCCCGGCGCAGGTCGTCGGCGTGACCCGCGAGCGTGCCGAGGCGCTCGTAGAGCTGCGTGCCGAGCGCCAGCAGCGTCCGGGCCTCGGTGGACACCTCCTGCTGGGTCCACGTGTAGGCGACGGTCTTGAGGACCGCCCAGAGGTTGACCGGAGAGGCGAGGGCCACGCGACGGCTGAATGCGTAGTCGAGCAGCGTCGGGTCCTCGTCGATGGCGGCCGCCAGCAGCGACTCGCTCGGAAGGAAGCAGATGACGAACTCGGGGCTCGCGTCGAGGCCCGACCAGTAGGCCTTCTTGGCGAGGGCGTCGACGTGGGCGCGGACGGCGCGGACGTGCTTTTGCATGTGGGCGCGTCGCTGGGGTTCGTGGGCGTCGCCGAGGGGGAGGGCGGAGGCCTCGAGGTAGGCGTCGAGGGGCACCTTCGCGTCGACGGCGATGGACGTGCCGCCCGGAAGGCGGACGACCATGTCCGGGCGTCCCTGGCCGCGGTCGGAGGTGATCGTCGCCTGGAGGTCGAAGTCGACGTGTCTGGTCAGCCCCGCCGCCTCGACGACGCGCCGTAGCTGGGTCTCGCCCCAGACGCCGCGCGTGGACGTGGAGCGCAGCGCACCCGCGAGCGACTCGGTCGTCGCGCGGAGCGCTTCATCGGACTCCTGGGCACGCCGGAGCTGCTCGGCGAGTGTGCCGAACTGCGCCTGACGCTCGCTCTCGATCGCGGCGACTTTGGACTGCATCTGCTGGAGACTCTCGCGGACCGGTGCCAGAGCCTGCAGGACGGCGTTCTGCTGCTGGACACGCTGAGCCTCCGCCCGCTGCTCGGTGCGGGCGTGCTCGACCGCGTCCCGATAGAGGTCGTACTGGCGGTCGCGGTCGTCTCGCGCGGCCGCGAGCTCCGCCTGCGTGCGTGCGATGTCGGCGGCGCTGCGACCGGCTCGCAGGAACCACCCGAGAGCGACGCCCGCGGCGAGGGCCACGAGCAGGAGAACGATCGACAGGGCATCCATGGCTCCATGATGCCGGGGGCGTCCGACATCGCCGGGAGGACGCGAGGTGCGTCAGGCGACGGCGCGCTCCAGTGCCGGCACGGCGGGCTCGGTCACGCGGAGGCCGAGGACATCGGCGAGCGCGAAGACATCCGCGGCTCCGGCCCGCGCGGCCGCGTCCACGATGATCTGGGCGCAGGCGAGGGCATCCGCCAGCGCGTCGTGATGCGAGAACTCCGCGTACCCGGCCGCCGCGGCGGCGAGCGGCAGACGGTACGAGTCGAGCTGGTAGGTCTTCCGCGCCACCTGGAGGCTGCACAGCGACCGGTACGGCGGACAGATCTGACCCGTGACCTCGGTCGCCCGTCGCAGGACGTTCAGGTCGAAGCCGGCGTTGTGGGCCACGAGCACGTCGGCGCCCGCGAAGCCGCACAGACGGTCGAACTGATCGACCCACGTCGCCGCCGACAGCACGTGCTCGGGGCGGATGCCGTGGATGCGGACGTTCCACTCCTGGAACTCGTCATGGCCGGGCGGGGGCTGGATCAGCCAGTTCGCGGTGGCGACGACCTCCCCGTCCCGCACCCGCACGAGTCCCACGGAACACGCGGAGGCCGGGCTGGAGTTCGCGGTCTCGAAGTCGATCGCAGTGAAGTCCAGTGGCACGTCCTCACTCTCTCCCGGGCCTCCGACGTCGCTGTGCAGGCTCGCCGTATGCTGGCCACATGGCGGACGAACTCGCGAGATCCTTCGGCGCGGCGGCCGGAAGCTACGAGGCCGGACGACCCGAGTACCCCTTCGAGGCCGTCGCCTGGATGCTGGAGCCGATGGCGGACGGTACGCGGCGGGTGGCCGATGTCGGCGCCGGGACCGGCAAGCTCACGCGGGCGCTCGTCGCAGCTGCGGACGCCGAGGTGGTGGCGATCGATCCGGACCCCGCGATGCTCGCGGCCCTTCGCGACGCCGTCCCCGGGGTGCCCACGTTCGTCGGGACCGCCGAGGGGCTGCCGCTTCCGGACGCGAGCGTGGACGCCGTCGTCCTGGGTCAGGCGTGGCACTGGGTCGAGCCGGTCGCCGCGTCGGCGGAGATCGGTCGCGCGATGCGCCCGGGCGGTGTGCTCGGGCTCATCTGGAACCTCCGCGACGAGCGCGTGGACTGGGTGCGCCGGCTCACCGACATCATGCACGGCAGCAACGCCGAGATCATGCTTGCTGCGGGCGACCCCGTGGTGGCGGAGCCCTTCGGCGCTCTGGCGCAGGAGCGCTGGGAGTGGTCGCGCCCCATGACGCGGGAGCTCCTGCATCGTATGGCCGCGTCCCGCAGCGCCGTGATCACCGCCGACGATGCCGAGAAGGACCGGATCCGCCGCGAGATGGACGCCCTGTTCGACGAGCTCGGCCTGCGCGGGGACGACGCGATCGAGGTGCCCTACGTGACGAGGGCCTTCCGAGCGGTCCGCGACTGAACAGGCGTCCGCGCCGCATCAGGCACTTTTCCCACCCTGCCGCCTGACCCCGCGTGGGTGCCTGCCCTGGCGAGGGTGAGGTGGGGGAGAGCGGCGCAGGTAGACTCATACCCCGTGGCTCTCACTATCGGAATCGTCGGCCTGCCCAACGTCGGCAAGTCCACCCTCTTCAACGCTCTCACCAAGAACGACGTGCTCGCGGCGAACTACCCGTTCGCGACGATCGAGCCGAACGTCGGCGTGGTGAACCTTCCCGACCCGCGGCTCCAGAAGCTCGCGGAGATCTTCGGCAGCGAGCGCATCCTGCCCGCCGCGGTGTCGTTCGTCGACATCGCCGGCATCGTGCGCGGGGCGAGCGAGGGGGAGGGGCTGGGCAACCAGTTCCTCGCGAACATCCGCGAGGCCGACGCGATCGCCCAGGTGGTGCGCGGGTTCTCCGACGACGACGTGGTGCACGTGGACGGTGCCGTGAATCCGGCGTCGGACATGGAGACCATCAACGCCGAGCTCATGCTCGCCGACCTGCAGACCGTCGAGAAGGCGATCACACGGTACGAGAAGGAGGTCCGCGGCAAGAAGATCGACCCGTCGGTCCTCGAAGCCGCGAAGGCCGCCAAGGACGCCCTGGAGCGCGGGATCCTGCTCTCCACGAGCGGCCTCGACCTCGAGCCGATCCGCGAACTCGGGCTCCTGACCGTCAAGCCCGTCATCTTCGTCTTCAACGTCGACGAGTCCGTGCTGACCGACGACGCCCGCAAGGCCGAGCTCGCCGCCCTGGTCGCGCCGGCGCAGGCGATCTTCCTCGACGCGAAGATCGAGTCCGAGCTCAAGGACCTCGACCCCGAGGACGCCGCCGAGCTCCTCGCCTCGACGGGCCAGGACGAGTCGGGCCTCGACCAGCTCGCCCGCATCGGCTTCGACACGCTCGGTCTGCAGACCTACCTCACCGCCGGCCCCAAGGAGGCCCGCGCCTGGACCATCCCCAAGGGATCGAAGGCCCCGCAGGCCGCCGGCGTGATCCACACCGATTTCGAGAAGGGCTTCATCAAGGCCGAGATCGTGTCGTTCGACGACCTCGTGGAGACCGGTTCCGTGCAGGAAGCCCGTGCGAAGGGCAAGGCGCGCCTGGAGGGCAAGGACTACGTCATGCAGGACGGCGACGTCGTGGAGTTCCGCTTCAACAACTAGGTATTCGGAGAGCGATGATCGATCACGACAGAGCAACGCTGGCGATCTACAGCGAGTCGCGCACTGTCGCGGAGATCACCGCCTCGCTCCGGCTCGAACCCACCGAAGCTGCGAACATCGGCGAACAGACCCGGTCCGGCCGGGCAGGACGCGCGTACAAGCCCGAGTATCTGACCTATCAGCGGACGACGTGGCTTCTTGACGTGACCGCACGTTCAACGGGCGACGACGAAGGTGTCAATGCGAGCCTGATCACGGATCTTGCCGCCATCGGATGTGAAGTTCGTGGGACCGTCTTCCTCGATGATCATGATGCAGGACGTGACGGAGTGGAGTTCCGCTTCGACGACTGATAGGTTCCGGCTTATCGGAAGGCGGGCGATGTCTCGATCGACAGCACGAACGGCAGCGCTCGCGTCCGTGGGGGTGGTGGCCCTGCTCTTGGTCGGGTGCGCCGCAGAAGGAACCGGGGACACGTCGAGTGCTCCATCCCCGCCCGCGACCCGCGGGCCCGAGCCCGAGCCCGTGACGGCGGAGGCACCGGAGCCGACCACGACGGACCGCTGCGTCCGACTGTCCGAGGTCGTCAGCTACACCGACGACTGGCGGTGGGAGCGACGACAGCCGCTCGTCGACCTCGGCGCCAGGGAGTTCGCGCAGGGGGAGGTGACCCTCGATGACGACGGTCATGTCGTGACGTACACGGTCGCGCCCGGCGACGTCGAGGCGGTGATCGCCGAACGGCTCTGCGCCTACCCGTCCCTCGCCTCGCTGAATCACGTGCGCGATCTCTCCCCGGGGCAGATGCTCTGGCTCACCCCGGATCCCGACTCGCCCTGGGTGCCGTACTTCAGCCCGCTGGATGCCGAGGCCGGATTCGCACAGATCCCCTACCAGAACGCCATGACGGCGGCGGGTCTCGCGGTCGACGCGGGGGACATCGACGGCGTGCGTGCGATCTGGAACGACACCCTGGCGGGCATGTTCACCGACCCCGCCACCATCGAGGCCATCCAGAAGGTGGTCGACGCCGGCGACCCGGACGCGCTGCGCCAGCTCTTCTCCTAAGTCCGCCGAACCCGCGGCCGGAGCGAGGTCTGGATCTCACTCGCTCCGCCTGAGAGAGTGGTGGGGTGCAGCAGGCAGAGACGAGTCGACCGCGGCTCCTGGGGAGAGCCCTGCCGGCGGTCGTCGTCGTGCTCGTGACGTGGCTGCTCCTCTGGCTGGCTCAGGGAGTGCCGACGGTGTGCGCCCTCGCGTTCCCCTGCCCCACGCCGGACGTCCGTGTCGCCCCGGCCCTGCTCTTCGGCGGGCTGCTGCTCGTACCGACGGTCGTCCTGCTTCTCACGTCCGGATCGCGCCACGGGCGGAGCGGGGTCCGCGCCGTCGCGTGGGTGCTCCTGGTCGGCATGGCCGTCGTGGGCCTCGGCGCGGTGCTGTTCTCGGGCGGCTTCAGCATCGGTCTCGGTCGCTGACGTGCGACGGCTCAGCGCCGTACACCCGCGTCCGGCCCATGGCGATCCTCGAACGCACGGAGCGCGCGCCTCGCGCGGCGGGTCTCGACGATACCGACGATGATCCCGGCGGCGAACACGATGATGCTGAGAACGCGCCATAACCCGGCGGGCGCATCGAGGAGGAACGCGACCGTCCAGCCGACCGTCATCACCGAGGAGAACACGATCGCGTAGACGCCCCAGTTCCGCCGCCGTTCCAGCGCCATGCGCTGCTGGATGAGCGACGGCTCCGGTCCGCCCGCGGGCCCGCTCATACCCGGAGGGAGGAACCCTCGTCGCTCGCGGCCGGAATCGGAACCGCAGCGCCGGAGCGGGTGCGGAACCACAGGGTGAGCTCGAACAGGGCGCGCTCCATCGTGGAGTCGTCCGCGCCGTCGACGAGGTCGTCGAAGGAGTCGCGGAAGCCCGTGGGGGCGGCGGTGTTCCCCGTGCGGAACGACCGATAGCCCATCGACCAATCGGAGAAGAGCCGGGCGGTGATCGGCGTCTCCAGCAGGATGCGCATCGCGCGGTGACGCGGATCGTCGGCGATCGCGTCGACGAGTCGGCGCACGGCCTCGACCGGTCCTTCGAGGACCTGGAGGAAGCGTCCCTGGCGGAAGAGGAGGAGGCCCGTGATGTCGCGGGCCGCGTTCGACCGGCGGCACTGCTCGAGCAGCTGCTCCAGAGCGGTCTCCCGGAACGGCTGCGCCGCCGTGCTGGTGTAGACGAGGCGGAGCAGCCCGTCGGCCCTGGCCGCCGTCACCCCTGCACCAGCTCCGGAGCGCCGAGGGCGGCGTCGCCCTCCGAGGGGCCGGCGTGGGCGACGACCTCCGTGGTCGCGTCGCTCAACGTGGCGTGCAGACCGAGCGGCTGCGCGGACGCGGAGAACGCGGCGAAGCGGCCGTCGGGCTGACGGTCGACGTAGCCGAGGAAGTCTCCGCCGCGGCTTCCGACATGGAAGCCGTCCTCGACGCACGCCCAGAGGACATCCGATGCGGGGTGGGGGGAATCAGGCACGGCTCCACACTACGGCGGGCGGCCGACATCGCCGCGGGCCTTGCGCTGACCCGCCTCGATATGGCACACGCACCGAACGCCGCCTCAGTCGCCGGCGCGCGGTCGTCCCGGTTCCCGCCAGCGTGGCGGCACCGGGGCCGGAGTGAGCGGCTCGACGCGGTCCGGCGTCGGCAGTCTCGACGGAACGCCGGCGTGCAGGACGAGCTCCTCGCCCGCGTGCCGGATCGTCACCGGTTCGCCAGCGCTCAGCCGGTAGGTCGTCTCCGCCGGCGTGATGTCGACGTGCAGGATGCAGCCGTGCAGCCGCACGCCGAACGCGAGACGGGTCACCCCGTCCGGGAGCTGCGGCCGGAAGGACAGGCCGTCGTCTCCCTCCCGCATGCCCCCGTAGCCGGCCGTGACTCCCGTCCAGATGCCGGCGAGGGCCGCGATGTGGAGTCCCTCGTCCGTGTTGCCGTGGAGGTCGTCCAGGTCGAGGGCGGCGAGCTCCGCGAGGTACGCCGATGCGAGCTCGAGATGACCCACCTCGGCGGCGATCACGGCCTGCGCGGCCGCGGAGAGCGAGGAGTCACGCACGGTGAGGGCGTCGTAGTAGGCGAACGCCCTGGCCTTCTCCTCCCACGTGAACTCCTCGTGCGCGGTGTAGAGCGCCAGCACGAGGTCGGCCTGCTTCAGCACCTGCTTGCGATAGAGGTCGAAGTAGGGGAAGTGACTGTGCAGCGGATAGTCGTCGGGGCCGGTGGCGTCGAAATCCCACCGGGCGTGCGCGGTGAACCCCGCCGACTGCGGGTGCACCTTCCGCTCCTCGTCGTAGAGCACGGTCATGCCGTCGGCGGCGGCCTCCCACGCGGAGATCTCGTCGTCGTCCACGCCGAGGCGGGCGGCGACGTCCGGATGACGTCGGACGGCTGCCGCGGCTCCGCGGAGGTTCCGGCGGGCGGAGAGGTTGGTGTAGACGTTGTCGTCGACCACGGCGGTGTACTCGTCGGGCCCGGTGACCCCGTCGATGTGGAAGCCGCCGTCGTCGTCCCGGCGCCCGAGGGACAACCAGAGGCGCGCGGTCTCGACGAGGATCTCCGTGCCCGCCTCCCGCTCGAAGTCCTGGTCGCCCGTCGTGCGGACGTAGTGCATCACCGCACCCGCGACGGCGGCGTTGATGTGGAAGGCCGCCGTGCTCGCGGGCCAGTACCCGGAGCTCTCGCGTCCGTCGATCGTGCGCCAGGCGAAGGACGCCCCGCGCAGGCCGAGCGTGCGCGCCCGCTCCCTGGCGTGATCCAGCGTCGCATGACGCCAGCGCAGTGCCTGGAGCGCGGCATCCGGAGCGGTCGAGGTGAGCACGGGGAGCACGAACGCCTCGAAGTCCCAAAATGTGTGGCCCTCGTAGCCCGAGCCGGTGAGACCCTTGCCCGGCACGGATCGAGCCTCGGCGCGCGCCGACGCCTGGAACACCTGGAACAGCGCGAAGCGCACGGCCTGCTGCAGCCGGGCATCGCCCTCGATACGGACGTCGCCGCACTCCCAGTACCGATCGAGGACGGCGCGCTGTCCCGCCACGAGTTCGTCCCACCCCAGGCGAGCCGCTTCCTCCACGGCCTCCTCCGCGCGGTCACGCAGCGTCTGCGGTGCGAGGGACGCCGACCACTCGTGTCCGACGAGCTTGACGACCTCGAGCTCCTCGCCGGGGGCGAGGTCGACGCGGATGCGCGTGCGCGCCAGATCGTCGTCCACCTCGGTCGTCACGTCCGGCGTCCCCTCTCCGGAGATCTGCACGAGATGGTCCGCGCTCACCGCCACACGCAGACCGCTGCCGCGGGTGCGGTGCAACAGCGTGCTCCGCGCGCCGCGCTCCGATGCCGCGACGGCCTCCAGCGGACGGGCGAGGAGCTCCTGCACCCGCGGATCGTCATGGGTCACGGGAAGCGGCTCGTTCGCGAGCACCTCGGACAGCACGGTGACCGCGAGCGGAGCGTCGAGCGCCTGCACGCGGTAGCGCACGGCTGCCAGCGACCGGTGCTCCAGGGAGACCAGACGGGTCGAATTGATGTGCACCCGACGTCCCTCGGCTGACTCCCAGTCGACCTCCCGGTGGAGGGTGCCTTCGCGCAGGTCGAGGCGGCGGGTGTGCGCATGGACGGTCCCGTGCTCGACGTCGAACGGCTCGTCGCCGACCAACAGGCGGATGAGCTGCCCGTTCGGCACGTTGATCACCGTCTGCCCCGTCTCGGGGTAGCCGTACCCGTCCTCTGCATACGGCATCGGATGCTCTTCGAACACGCCGTTGAGGTAACTGCCCGCCACACCCCGCGGATCGCCTTCGTCGAGATTGCCCCGCCAGCCGATGTGGCCGTTGGAGAGACCGAAGACGGACTCCTCCTGCGCGAGATGGGCCGTGTCGACGCTCTCGATGCCGACGGCCCACGGCTCGACCGTGAAGCACGCCGTCATCGGCGCGCCCCGGCCCCGAGGCTTCTGTCCGCGGAGGAGCTGAGGATGCCGAGGAGCATGGAGTTCCCTTCTGCCGGAGACCGTGTGCCTCGACGGTATCCGCACCGATGCACCGGCACGAGGGAGTTGCGCCGCGTCGACCCGGTCCGGTAGGACGGCCGGCGGGGCGGGCGCGCGACGCCCACCCCGTCGAACGGCGGCCGCTCACTCCTTGTGGAGCGCGTCCTGCGCGGCGCCGGCCACCTTCTCCACGACGTTCGGCAGTTCGGTCGTGCCGTAGAAGCGCGCGTCGGGGTGGGTGGGCGGAGGCATCTCGGCCGTGGTCGTGGGGCCCTCGTGGTAGCTGAACTCGCCATGTCCGTCCGGCGTCGGTCCGGATGCCCATGTGCCTTCCGCGGCGGCAGGACCGTCGCTGAAGTTGAGGTACTGGTACGACACGTCGCGGTGCTCCTTGGACAGCGGGAAGTTGCTGGGCACGGGCAGCTTCTCGGCGCCCTCGGCCTTCAGCTCCTCCGCGGCGGCGAGCCACTGGTTCTGGTGCATGGTGTCGCGCGCCAGCAGGAAGCTCAGCAGATCGCGCACGCCGTGGTCGTCGGTCATGTGGTAGAGCCGGGCGACCTGCACCCTGCCCTGCATCTCGGCGTTCGCATTGGCCATGAAGTCGGCGAGGAGGTTGCCGCTCGCGGTGATGTACGAGCCCTGCCACGGGTTGCCGTTGCTGTCCACCGGGCGGGCGCCGGCACCGGCGACGATGCCCTGCTGCACGTCCGTACCGCCGACGATCGCGGCGACCGTCGGGTCGTCCTGCACGGCGTCCTCCGTGATGCCGAGCGGGGACTTCTCGAGGAGTTGCGCGATCATGACCGCGAGCATCTCGACGTGGCCCATCTCCTCGGCCCCGATGCCGAAGACGAGGTCGCGGTACTTGCCGGGGATGTGCATGTTCCACGCCTGGAACTGGTACTGCAGGGCGACGGTGATCTCGCCGTACTGCCCGCCGAGGACCTCCTGCAGCTTGCGGGCGTACACGGCGTCCGGGGCCTCGGGCGTCGCGGAGAATTGGAGCTCCTGTCGATGGAAGAACATATCGAGCCTTTCTCTTCTGGGGATGGGCTGGCCATGCAACGCCCGGTCGGCCCATCCACTCAGGGCCTTTCCAGACCCGGAGTCGCGTGGGACAATCACACTCGGCACGTGAGGTGTCACCTCGCGTGGTAGCCGGTCGGCATCGGCGCCGTCAACCCCCCCCGCTCTCCTCCGCGTCCCCCCGGGCATGCTGTGGGCATGGGGGATCAGACGGCAGCCGCGGACGACGCGATCGGCGCGTTCCTCGAAGCCCATCGGGACGAGATGGTCGACCGACTCTCCGCCTGGGTCGAGATCCCGTCCGTGTCGGCGGACCCCGAGCGCCGCATCGACGGCGTGCGGTCGGCTCATTGGATCGCCGCCGAGTTGCGGGACGCGGGCTTCACGACGACGCTGCTCCCCGCGGGCGATGCGGTGACCGTGTTCGCCGAGCGGGACGGCGCGCCGGGGGCGCCCACCGTGCTCGTCTACACCCACCACGATGTCCGGCACGCGAAGCCGGAGGAGTGGAGCGAGACGGCGCCGTTCGTGCCGGTGCTCCGAGAGGGGCGCCTCTACGGGCGCGGGGCATCGGACGCGAAGGGTCAGGCGCTCGCGCACGTCTGGGCCCAGCGCGCGCTCGCCGCCGTGGACGGCCCCGATGCGGGGGGTGCACCTCAAGCTGCTCGTCGACGGTGAGGAGGAGATCGGCTCCCCGCACCTCAAGAACCTCCTGGAGGCTGACCCCGATCGGTTCGCGTGCGACCTCGTCGTGTTCTCGGACACCCTGCAGTGGGGGGCCGACTCCCCGGCTCCGGTGACCTCGATGCGCGGGACGCTGACCGCGACGCTCACGGTGCAGGGGCCCGACCGGGACGTGCACAGCGGCGCCGCCTCCGGCGTGACCGTGAATCCGGCCCTCGTCCTGTCCCGGGTGCTCGCGCAGCTGCACGACGAGGACGGAGGCATCGCGATCCCCGGCTTCCATGACGGCGTGGCCCCGCTCACCGACGAGCGGGCCGCGGAGCTCGATGCGCTGCCGTTCGATCCCGACGACTGGACGCGGCGCACCGAGACGAGGGTCATCGTGGGGGAGAAGAGGTTCACCCCGAAGGAGCGCCTGTGGGTGCGCCCGGCCATCGAGGTGATCTCGCTGCTCGCCGGTGACCCGGAGGGCATCGAGCGCTCCGTCATCCCCCGGGAGGCCATGGCCTCGCTGAGCATCCGGACCGTCGCCGACCAGCGCAACTATGACGTCGCCGACGCGCTCCGCGCCTTCATCGCCGACGTCATGCCCCCGGAGGCGACGTACCGTCTCGAGGTCGACGAGGACATCGCGCAGGAACCGTACGCCTCCCCGCCCGGGCCGATGCGCGACGCCCTGGAGCGCGCCCTCGCCCGCGGCTACGGCCACGCGGTGCAGGGGCGGATGGGGAACGCCGGGGGAGGTCCGGCGGAGTTGCTGTCCCGGGAACTCGCCGCCCCGGTGATCTTCCTCGGTACAGGGCTGCCCGAAGACCACTGGCATGCGAGCGACGAGAGCATCGATCTGCGCATGCTCGTCCGCGGCGCCGCGACGCTCGCGCATCTGTGGCGCGAGCTCGCCGCCGCCTCATGACTCCGCCGGGGGATGCGAGGAGGAGGCTCGTCCCCCGGCGGGCTACGCTGGACGCAGGCGCCACCGCCCGGTGCCCGGCCGCAGGAGCCCGGCGCGGACGACGCCTGCGAACCTGACACCGACGGCTTGAGGAGAACGACGCCGATGACCGACACCCAGATCTTCGAGCCCGAGGGCCGCGCCATCCCCTTCGTCGACGAGGGTGACGGGCCGGTCAGGCTCGTGCTCATCCAGGAGCGCGGCCTGGCCGCCGACGTGCTCGGAGTGGTCGGTCACTACCTCGCCGAGGAGGCCGGATTCCACGTGGTGCGGATCGGCCATCGCGCGGATGACGCCGACGTCTCGATCGACGACCGCGTCGCGGACGCGCTCGCCGTCATCGACCACCTCGGCCTCGGCGACACGTGGATCGGCGGACACGGCTTCGGCGGCACGATCGCACGGTCATTCGCGCTGGCTCATCCGGAGCGCGTGAACGGTCTCGCACTCCTCGGCGTGGAAGACGTGGAGACGCCCCTCGCCCCGGTGATCCCGGTGCTGCTGATCCAGGGGACGGCCGACGAGGTCACCCCGCCCGCGAACGCCGAGAGCCTGCGCGCCACGGCTCCGGAGCGCGCCAGCATCAAGGTCGTCGAGGGCGGGGATCACCTCTTCCCGATGACGCACCCCATCGAGACGGCCGTCGTGCTCGAGGAGTACCTGGACTGGGACTGAGGGTGACGCCGCGGGTCAGAGGTCGCTGAAGTCGTTCGCGGGGACCATGATCTGCGTGACGGTGTCGCCGTCGAGCACGAACATCGTGTAGATGATCCCGGTGGAGCCCGGGCGGGTCAGGGACTCGGTGTCCGGCACCTCGCGGCCGCCGAGCCCGAGTTCGCTCGCCGTCTCCGGGTCCTCCGCATCCGTCAGCGCCCAGGCATCGGCGGCGCGGAGCTCGGCGCGGGTGCTGCCGACGCGGAATCCGTCCTCGGTGACGACGGGGAGGCCCGCCACCTCGGCCGCGGTGACGGAGACGCTCGCCGGGGCCTCGCCGGTGCTGTCGGCCAGGACGCGCAGGCCCTCCCAGTCGTACGCCTCCAGCGTGGAGGCCTCGCCGGGGAAGATCTCCACGCTCTCCGGCTCGGGAAGCTGGCCGGTGACCTCCTGGAGGAGCTCGAGAAGGGCGGCGGCGTCCGTGTAATCGGCGCTCCGGTCTTCCGCGCCGGTGACCGTCAGACCGTCCAGCGTCACCACGATCTGCGCGGACGTGGTCTCCGTCGGCGTCGGCGATGCGCTGGTGGTCTCCGAGGGACGAGGAGACGCGGACGGCTCGGCCGAGTTCGCGGGAGCACAGGCCGTCACCGCGAGCGCGGTGGCGGCAAGGGCGAGAAGAAGAGAAGCAGGTCGTCGCATGCTCCGATGCTAGAGCGTTTGCGGCCGGGTGCCCCGAAGGCGCGGACCTCGTTATCAGAGCGTGCTCGGAGACGGACGGACGCCGCGGCCGGGGCGGCCGCGGCGTCCGAAGTCTGAGGTCTCAGGCGACCTGAGGGAGCACGGCGAAGGACACGGAGCCCTCGTCGTCCACGCCCGCGTCGAGGACCTTGTCGTCGAGCGCGGAGGCGGCGGCCTCGTCGAGGAACAGGCGCGTGCCCGACAGCTCGACGACCTGATCGGCGGGCTCCGGGTCGGCGGTCACGGCGACGGCGAGCCGGGCCGCGCCCGAATCGTCCTGCGCCTCGGCGGTGTGGATGCGCAGCCCGGCGGCCGGCGCGTCGTTCTGTCGACTCACAAGGGTCGACACGATGGCGGTGGCGTTGTCGGTGAGGGTGAGCACGAGCTCTCCTTTCCGGTTGGGGCATGACGCGGTCGCGACATGTCCCGGCTACGATTCCCCATCGCCCCGGATCCCCTCGACCCCCTTGCGCCGACGGGGGCGCTGCCCTTAACCTCGCAGCCGCTTGCGGAGGAAGACCTGGGCGGTGCCGTCGCCCTGCGGCACCCGTTCGCGCTCCTCGTATCCGCAGGACTCGTACAGCCGGATGTTCGCCTCGCTGAGGCTTCCGGTGAAGAGCTCGGACTCGCGGGCGTCGGAGGCCTGCTCGGCCGCCTCGAGGAGCTTCCGGCCGATGCCCTCGCCCTGCATGTCGGGGGCGATCGCGATCCGTCCGATCAGGAGCAGGTCGTCGTCCTCGACGAATCGGATGGCTCCGACCAGGCGGCCGTCGATCCGGGCACCCAGGCCGCGCTCCGAGGTGAGCTCGGCCTCCATCTCGGCGAGCGTCTGGGTCAACGGCGGCATGTCGACGCTCCCGTAGATCGCCGCCTCCGACACGAAGGCCGCCCGCTGGATCGTGAGCACCTCGCCGGCATCCGCCGCGGTCAGAGGGGCGATGACCACCTCGGGTCGATCCTCCTGTGCTGCTGTTCCCACTGTTCCGCCTCTCGTGATGGCCGTGTCGCCTCCCTCACGTTCGGGGGTGCGCCCGGTGGGTGTCAACCCCCTCGAATCGGCCGCGTGGCGGGGTTACCGTGACAGCAGGAGGTCACACCATGGCAGACACGAAGTCCAAGAAGACCAGCAGCTCCCGCAGCAAGGACGGGGCGGCGAAGGCCGGCGTCAAGACCACGCGCCAGCAGAACGCGGAGAAGGGGTTCACGGCATCCCCGACCCTCGCGGCGAACCTGCAGGCCGTGCTCGTCGATCTGCTCGAGCTCTCGCTGCAGGGCAAGCAGGCGCATTGGAACGTCGTCGGACGGAACTTCCGCGACACCCACCGTCAGCTCGACGAGATCATCGAGGACGCCCGGACGTTCAGCGACACCATCGCGGAGCGCATGCGCGCGCTGCACGCCGTCCCCGACGGCCGCAGCGCCACGATCGCGAAGACGACCACGCTGCCGGAGTTCCCGACCGGCGAGGTGTCCACGACGGAGACCATCGACCTCGTCACCGCGCGCCTCGAGGCCGCGGTCGGAACCATGCGCGACGTGCACGACGCCGTCGACGAGGAGGACCCGACGTCCGCCGATCTGCTGCACGCCGTCATCGAGCGGCTGGAGCAGTTCGCCTGGATGGTGAGCGCGGAGAACCGCAGCCCCGCCGGTCGCTGATCGACCCGCTGTCCCACCGCCGCCCTCGTCGCGCTCACGCCGACGGGGGCGGCGGTCCGTCGTGTGATCGCGCCCGCGCTCGGGCGCGCCGCAGCAGGCCGGGCAGCGCCATCCACAGTCCGACCACGAGCACGAGGGACGCGACGAGCGCGATGATCCCGGCGGTCCGGCTGACCGTGAAGTCGATGATGAGGGTCGTGACGCCGATCGTGAGGGCGCCGATCACGAACAGGTCGATCTTCACCAGCCGCGCCGCCGTCCGGACGAGCTCGGGCTTCAGCCGGCTGCCGAACAGGGCCCGGTGGATGCCGACGGGGGCGAGGGCGAGGATCGTCGCGAGAGCGGCGAGGGCCACGAGGACGACGTACAAATCGCGCTGGAACTCGTCCATGTCGGTGAAGCGCGGCTGGAAGGCCACCGCCAGAAGGAATCCGGTGAGGATCTGGGTGCCGGTCTGCATGACCCGCAGCTCCTGCAGCAGCTCCTCCCAGTTGCGGTCCGCGCGCTCGTTCGGGGTCTCGTCGCGGCCGTCGTCGCGGTCGTCGCGCTCGTCCGCGGCGCCACGGGGTTCTGCTCTCATGGCGATAGTCTCGTGGGCACGATCCGCCGCTGTCCAGGACCTTGCGCGGCCCGGCGGAGACGCCTCAGGAAAGGACCCGAGATGACCCTGCCCCCGATCGACGAATGGTGGCCCGAGCTGTCCGACGAGGCGCGCCGAGCGGTCATCGGCAGCGGCTCGCGGCACCTCGATGAGGACGTCCGCGAGGAGATCAGGGAGATCACCGGAGCGGTGGTCGGAATGATCGAGTCGCTGTCCGACGACGACCTCGCGTACGCCCGAGACCACGCGCCCGCGGAGGAGTGAGGCGTCAGCCCTCCGGCCGCTCGGCCGTCTCCTCGCGCAGCCGCGGCTCCGTGCAGCGCTCCGGACGCACGCCGTGCTTGTCGGCGTAGAACGCGCGGATCCGGTCCATGTCGGCGGCCACGTCTCCCGTGAGGTCGATCGTCGGCCCGAGGCCGGTCGTCATCGTGTGGCGGTCGACGAAGCCGAGGGTGACCGGCATGCCGGTGGCACGCGCGATCCGGTAGAAGCCGCTCTTCCAGTACTCGTTGCCGCCGCGGGTGCCGTCGGGGGTGACGACGAGGCCGAACACGGACCCGGCGTGCACTTGGTCCACGACCTCGCCGACGATGCGTGCCGGATCCGCCCGGTCGACGGCGATGCCGCCGAGGCCGCGCATGATCGGGCCGCGCCAGCCGCGGAACAGGCTCTTCTTGCCCAGCCAGTGCACCTCGATGCCCAGCCGCCAGGCGATCGCGAGCATGAGCACGAAGTCCCAGTTCGAGGTGTGCGGGGCGCCGATCAGGACGGTCGGCCGCGTGGGGGCGGCGTCGGCGACGAGGGTCCACCGGCTGACGGCCCAGTACACGCGGGCGAGGAATCGTCGGAGCATCCGTCCAGATTAAGGGGAGCGGCCTATCGATCACCTGGCGGCTCGGCCGCGGAGGCGTGCGTGAGCGCCGCGGCGAGAGTGGGGTCCAGCCCGGAGACCTCCTCGACGGGGACGGCCAGCGCGAGCAATGCCCTGCTGAAGTAGTTGCGCGCCGCCGCCGCCAGGGTGATGTCCACGATCTGCCGGTCGCTGAACCCCGCCTCGCGCAGCTCCTGCGTGTCCGCATCGGTCATCGCCGACGGATCCGTCGACAGGCGTGCGGCGAAGCGGATCACGACCTGCTCCTGCTCCGTGAAACCGCGGTCGTCTCCGGCGGCGAAGGCGGCGAGTCCCGCCTCGTCGACGACTCCGGCGCGGAGGGAGCGGCGGCCGTGGGCGAGCAGACAGTGCGCGGAACCGAGGGCCCGCGCCGCACCGAGGGTCGCGGCTTCGTAGACTCCCACGCCGATCGACGGGACGACCGCGCGGACGAGCGCCTCGAAGGCGGCGTGGGCTTCGGGGTTCACGGCCATGGCCCGGGTGTGTGCGAACACGATCCCGTCGTCGGCGAGGTCGCTCTCGTACATCGCCGCGACATGCCCGGTCGCGGTGGCCCGTTCGGGCGGGTGGATGATCATGGCGCCTCCTCGGCTCCGGGGCGCGCGGCGAGGGCGTGCACCCCCCGCCGGGAACGATACGCCGCTGTCGCCTCCCAGAGAAGAGCGTGCGGCGCCCGGTGCTCCTGGCAGGCGTACGATCGAGGGATGACCGAATCGAAGCAGGAGAGCACCGGGCAGGACGCGCCGCTCGGGCTGCAGCCGCTGCCGGGCGCGATCGAGCTGCTCGACGGCGGTGCCGCCGGCTACTGCAGCAACGGCGTCTGCCACATCCCCGCCCCGAAGGAGCGGTGAGCAGCAGACGCCGTCGGTGTCTCTGCGCGGTCAGTGACCGCCGTGCGCCGCGTCGCCGATGTCGTCGGCGGGCTTGCGCACCAGCGGGCTGAGCGCGACCGCGGCGAGCGAGATGATCGCCGCGATGAGGAACGCCGTCCGCGCACCGGGAGCACCCGCCACCGCCCGCGACAGGCCCTCGTCCTCGCCGGCGTGCAGGATGGCCGAGTACGTGACCGTGAGCAGCGCGACGCCGGCCGCGCCGCCGACCTGCTGCAGCGTGTTCAGCACGGCCGAGCCGTGCGAGTACAGCGAACGGTGCAGCGACCCCAGCGACGAGGAGAAGAGGGGCGTGAACGACATCGCGAGGCCGACCGACATGGCCGCCTGCACGATGATCAGCAGCCACCACACGGTGTGCTCGCCGACCGTCGAGTAGAAGAAGAGCGACGCCGAGACGAGGATCGTCCCGGGGATGAGCAGCGGTCGGGTGCCCTTCGCGTCGTACACGCGACCCATGATCGGTCCGAGGAGACCCATCAGCACCGAACCGGGGAGCAGGATGAGGCCCGACTCCAGAGCGCTGAGTCCGGCGACGTTCTGCAGGTACTGCGGCAGCAGCGTGAGCGTGCCGAACATCGACAGCGCCAGGATCGTCATGATGATGACGGCCAGCGAGAAGTTCGCCGAACGGAACACGCGCAGGTCGAGCAGCGCGTCGTCCACCCGCTGCAGCACGAGCTGGCGCCAGACGAAGAGGGCGAGCGAGACGGCGCCGACGACCAGGGCGATGACGCCGGTCGTGCCGCCCGCACCGCCTTCGCCGCCGAACTGGCTGAGGCCGAAGACGATGCCGCCGAAACCGAGCGCCGCGAGCGGGATGGACAGCACGTCGAGCGGAGCCTTGCGGGTCTCGCCGAGGTTCGTCATCCACTTCGCGCCCATGCCGAGCGAGATCAGGGCGATGGGCAGCACGATCGCGAACAGCGCGCGCCAGTTGAACGCGTCCAGCACGGCGCCCGCGAGCGTCGGGCCGATGGCGGGCGCGAGCGAGATGACGAGGCCGACGCGGCCCATCATGCGGCCGCGCGACTGCGCGGGCACGACGTTCATGATCGTCGTCATCAGCAGCGGCATCATGATGCCGGTGCCGGCGGCCTGGATCACGCGACCCACGAGCAGCACGGAGAACCCGGGCGCGACGAGCGCCACGAGCGTGCCGAGCGAGAAGGCCGTCATCGCGGCGATGAAGACCTGTCGCGTCGTGAAGCGCTGCAGGATGAAGCCGGTGGTCGGGATGACCACCGCCATCGTGAGCATGAACGCGCTCGTCAGCCACTGCCCGAGCTCGGGCGGGATGCCGAGATCGGTGTTCAGGTGCGGGATCGCGATGCCCATCGTCGTCTCGTTGAGGATGGCGACGAAGGCGGCGACGAGCAGCAGCCAGATGACCCGCATGTCCTTGCGGGGGATGCCCCCGCTCGATGCGGGGGGCGTCGTGATGGAGCCGGTATCGACGGCAGACATGGGCGGCCTCCAGGGCATCGGAGAGAAGAGGAAGGTGCGAGAGTTCGCGAGAATCACTCAGCGTAACGGGTCGGACGGACATTTCATTCCGAAATCTGGGATATCGCTGAACGCCGAGACAGCGGAGCCGGTGTCCTGGGGGGTGAGTACGCTGGCGCCATGAGCATGGGCGGGATGGGCGGTGGTCCGCGGGGCGGTTTCCGCGGCGTGGACGAGGACGCCCAGCGTCGGCTCAACGCGGAGGCTCCGAAGATCGACGGACTCGGCACCCGGGTCGTCGCCCTGTTCAGCGCCTACCGGTGGCGCATCCTCTTCACCGGTGTCCTCGTGGTGCTCGGCGCGGGCATCGCGGTCATCCCGCCGCTCCTCGTGCAGCGCATCTTCGACGACGCGCTGTTCCCCGTCGACGGCGGCGGCCCCCACCTCTCGCTGCTCGGCGTGCTCGTCGGCGCGATGGTCGGCCTCTTCCTCTTCTCGGCGGTCCTCGGCGTCGCACAGACCTGGCTCACGGCCACGGTCGGCAACAGCGTCACGGGCGATCTCCGGGTGCGGCTGTTCGAGCACCTGCAGGCCATGGAGCTCGGCTTCTTCACCCGCACGAAGACCGGCGTGATCCAGTCCCGGCTGCAGAACGACGTCGGCGGCGTCTCGGGCGTGCTGACGAACACGGTCACCAGCATCCTCGGCAACGCGGTCACGGTGATCGCCTCACTCGTCGCGATGATCCTCATCGACTGGCGCCTCACCCTCATCGCCGTCGTGCTCATGCCGTTCCTCGTGCTCGTGCAGCGACGCGTGGGACAGGTGCGCGCCCGCATCGCGGGGGAGACCCAGGAGTCGCTGTCCGAGCTGACCTCCATCACCCAGGAGACCCTGAGCGTCTCGGGCATGCTGCTGTCCAAGGCGTTCAACCGCCAGCGCACCGAGTCCGAGCGCTATCAGCAGGAGAACCGCAACCAGGTGCGCCTCCAGGTGCGGCGGGCCATGAGCGGTCAGGGCTTCTTCGCGGTCGTCCAGGTCATCATGGCGAGCGTCCCCGCCGTCATCTACCTCGTCTCCGGATACCTCATCGCGGGCGGCACGGGAGCGATCACCGCGGGGACGATCGTGGCCTTCACGACGGTCCAGGCGCGGCTGCTCATGCCGCTCATGGGTCTCATGCGGGTCTCGCTCGATCTGCAGACCTCGTCGGCGCTGTTCGCCCGCATCTTCGAGTACCTGGACCTCGTGCCCGAGATCACCGACGCCCCCGATGCGATCGCCGTGGCCCAGGCCCCCGGGCCGCGTGGACGCATCGAGTTCCAGGACGTCGTGTTCCGGTATCCGGATGCCGCGGCCGACTCGCGTCCCACCCTGCACGGGGTCTCCTTCGTGGCCGAGCCCGGGCAGCACGTCGCCTTCGTCGGCCCCTCCGGTGCGGGCAAGACGACGATCCTGTACCTCGCACCGCGCCTGTACGAGGCCAAGGGCGGCGCGGTGCTGTTCGCGGGGGCCGACGTGCGCACCCTCACGCAGGAGTCGATCATCGACGACGTGGGCATCGTCTCCCAGGAGACCTACCTGTTCCACGCGACGATCCGGGAGAACCTCCGCTACGCGAAGCCCGACGCGACGGACGAGGAGCTGGTCGCCGCCTGCACCGCGGCCAACATCCACCACATCATCGCGGGCTTCGAGAAGGGCTACGACACGGTCGTGGGGGAGCGCGGGTACCGGCTCTCCGGTGGCGAGAAGCAGCGCATCGCGATCGCCCGTGTGCTGCTGAAGGACCCGCCGGTGCTCCTGCTCGACGAGGCGACCTCCGCCCTGGACACCGTGTCCGAGCGCGTGGTGCAGGAGGCCCTCGACGAGGCGGCCAAGGGGCGCACGACCCTGTCGATCGCGCACCGCCTGTCGACGGTCATGGGGGCGGACCTCATCCATGTGTTGGAGGCCGGGCGCATCGTGGAATCCGGCACCCACGCCGAGTTGCTCGCGCACGGCGGCCTCTACGCCGAGCTGGCGGCGCAGCAGGTGGCCGCGTCGCGCGTGCTCGACGCGGAGATCGAAGCGGAGGCCGAGGAGGAGGCGGCGATCCGGGGCGGTGTCGAGGAGGGCCTCGAGGCCGGCCTCGCCGCGCGCCGTGCGGATCGCGAGCCGGAGGATTCCGCCGCAGCCGATGCCGTCGTGGCGCTGACGACGGGCGTCCCGCTGCCGACAGCATCGAGCACCGAGGCCCGGCCGCGCCCGACCGACGGGTGACGACCGCGAGGGTCAGTGCACGGAGAGCCCGCCGTCGATGAACAGCGACTGGCCGGTGACGTAGGCCGAACCCGGACCGGCGAGGAAGACCGCTGCCGCGGCGAAGTCCTCGGGAAGACCGTTGCGTCCGATCATCGTCCGGGCCGCGAGGGCCGCGATCGTCGCGGGATCCTCCTGCAGGCGGGCGTTCAGGGGTGTGAGGACGAATCCCGGGACGAGGGAGTTGCTCGTCACACCGGTGCCGCCCCAGGCCTCGGCCTCCGAGCGCATGAGCGACTCGACCGCGCCCTTGGAGGCGCCGTACACCCCGCTGCCCACGAACGCGCGGTGCGCCTGCTGGGAGCTGATGTGGATGAGTCGCCCGAACCCGCGCGCCGCCATGCCCTGCGCCCAGCGCTGACCGAGGAGGAACGGGGCGAGCGCATTGACGGTCATCGTCGCGTCCCAATCCGCCTCGGTGATCTCGGCGTAGGGCGGACGGATGTTGATGCCGGCGGAGTTGACGAGGATGTCCGGCTCGCCGAAGGGGATGGCCGCGGCCTCCGCGACCGCATGGATGCCGTCGCGCGTGCTCAGATCGCCGACCACGCCCGCGGCCCGGCACCCCTGCGCGTTCAGCTCCTCGACGGTCTCGGCGATGCGCTCCGCACCGCGGGCGACGATCACCGTGGCCGCGCCGGCCCGGGCGAGCGCCGTCGCGATGCCGCGGCCGATGCCCGAGCTGCCGCCGGTCACGACCGCGGTGCGGCCGTCGAGCGCGAAGAGCGAGGAGAGGTAGTCGGTCATGCGGGGGTCCTTCCGGCGGGGCTCACCACGCGAGGGCGTCGGCGAGGGTGGGGTCGGGGCGGGCGTCGGCGAACTCGGGAAGGGCACGCAGCTCGGCCAGGAACGCGGAGACCTCCGCCGCGTAGGCGGGATCGGGATGGGTGTCCGCGATCTCCCGGAGCGGAGCGACGTCCATCGCGAGGATGAGGTCGAGCCGGGCGGTCACGGCGGCGTGCGCGCCCGCCTCCTGCAGGACGCGGATGCCGCCGCGGAGCGCGGCGAGGTAGTCGCGGAGCACGGGGAGCTGCGCCTTGCTCTGGGTGATCGAGGTGCCGTCCGCTCGGACGCGCCAGCGCACCACGACGTCCGGCAGCACGTCGAAGGCGCGCGCCCGGGTGTACATCGTCTGCGCGACGACCTGGTCCTCGTAGGCCACCCCTTCGGGGAACCGCAGGTCGGACCACATCTCCGTGCGGCTCACCTTGGACCACGCGACGATGTTCGACACGGCCTGCGGGTGCTCCGCCAGAGTGGTGCCGAGGCGGGCCGGAGAGGTCGCCGCGGCCACCCACGGCTGCACGCGGCCGGGCACGTATCCTCGCCCCCGGGGACGCAGCCGCACGTAGGCGCCGGCGGCGAAGTCGCTCCCCGTGCGCTCGAGCGTGCCCACGAGCGTCGCCAGCGCGTCCGGCATCAGCTCGTCATCCGCGTCGAGGAAGCCCGTGAAGGGCGTGTCGACCCGTGTGAGGCCGACATTGCGCGCGGCGCCGAGCCCGACGGAAGTCTCATGCCGCACCACGGTGAAGCGGGCATCCCTCGCGGCGGCGTCGGCGAAGATCGCTCCCGTGTCGTCGGTGGAGCCGTCGTCGATGAGGATGGCCCGCCACCGCTCGTCCGTCTGCGCGCGGAGGGAGTCGAGGGCGGCCGGGGCGAACGCGGCGATGTCGCGTCCTGGCACGATCAGCGTCACGATCGGGATGGGGGCGGTCACCCCGCCGAGTCTAGAGCCGTCCGTCAGCCGCGGGCCGCGGCGACCGCCTCCGCGACCAGTGCGGCGAGGCGCTCGGGAGCGTCCGCCGGGAGCGCCGTGCGCCCGAAGGTGAACCGCACCGCCGTCTGGGCGACCTCCGGGCTGATGCCGCAGGCGAGCAGCACGGGGGAGGGCTCGTCGCTGCCGGCCGCGCAGGCGGAGCCGCTGGACGAGATCACCCCGCGGCGCTCCAGCTCCAACAGCACCGCCTCGCCGCTCACACCCGCGATCGTGAAGCTCGCCATCGCGGGCAGCCGATGCGCGGGATGCCCGGTCAGCGTCGCATCGGGCACCCGCCGGGTCACCTCGGCGATGAAGCGCGCCGTGGCCTCTGCCGCTCGGGCCGCAGCGGCCGCGCGCTCCTGCTCCGCGAGCTCGAGCGCCGTCGCCAGGCCGACCGCTCCGGCGACGTCCACCGTGCCGGACCGTCGTCCGCGCTCCTGGCCGCCACCGTGCAGGAGCGGCTCCAGAGGGAGGCGTCCGCGGACGACGAGCGCCCCGGTCCCTTTGGGAGCGCCGAGCTTGTGCCCGGCGACCGACACGGCGTCGGCATCCAGATCGTGCAGGGGCAGCCAGCCGGCCGACTGCACGGCGTCGACGTGGAGGGGCACGCGGCGGGCGCGGACGACCTCGCGGAGCGCGGCGATGTCCTGGACGGTGCCGATCTCGTTGTTCGCGTGTCCGACGGACACGACGGCCGTGTCGTCGGTGAGCACCGTGTCGAGGGCGTCCGGCCCGATCCGCCCGGTCCCGTCCACCGCGGGCATCGCGACCGTCACCCCGTGGAACCGGGCGAGGTACGCTGCCGACTCCCGGATCGACTCGTGCTCGATGGGCGACACCACCACGCGCCGCCGGCCGGAGGCGAGCGCTGCCAGTGTGATCCCCTTCACGGCGAGGTTGTTCGCCTCCGTGCCGCCGCCGGTGAAGACGACGTCGCCCACCCGCGCCCCGAAGACGCGGGCGACCCTGGTGCGGGCGTCCTCCAGCGCCCGCGCCGCCGTCTCGCCCGCGGTGTGGTGGCTGGCGGGGTTGCCGAACACCGCGGTGAGGTAGGGCTCCATGGCCGCCCTCACCTCGGGGCGTACCGGCGAGGTCGCGGCGTGATCGAGGTACAGCACGGACTCAGTCGATCCGGAGGTCGAGTCCGAGGTCCAGCGCCCGCACGGAGTGCGTGAGGGCTCCGACCGAGATCACATCCACCCCGGTCTCGGCGATGGCGCGGACGGTGGTCAGGTCGACGCCGCCCGAGGCCTCCACGGTGGCGCGCTCGCCGATGAGGGCCACCCCGGCGCGCAGGTCGTCGAGGGAGAAGTTGTCCAGCAGCACCGTGTGGGCACCGCCGTCGAGCACCGCCGGGATCTGGTCGAGACGGTCGACCTCGACGACGACGTGGGCGGTGTGCGGCAGCCGCGAGAGCGCCTCGCGAAGAGCCGTCGCGAGGTCGAGCCCGGACCGCTGGAGCACCGCGAGGTGGTTGTCCTTCGCCATGACCGCATCGGAGAGGGAGTACCGGTGGTTCCGGCCGCCGCCGGACACCACGGCGTGCCGCTCGAACGCCCGCAGTCCTGGCGTCGTCTTGCGGGTGTCGGCGATGCGCGCCCGCGTTCCCTCGACTTCGCTGACGTAGGCGGCGGTGAGGGTCGCGATGCCCGACATCCGCTGCACGAGGTTCAGGGCGACGCGCTCGGCCGTGAGGACCGCGCGGGCCGGTCCGGTCACGGTGGCCAGCACGTCGGAGGCGGTGAAGGCATCGCCGTCGCCCACGTGCAGGTCGACCGTGACGTCGGGATCGGTGAGGAGGAACGCGGTGGCGAAGGCCTCGCCGCCGCTGAAGACCCCGTCCTCGCGGGCGACGAGGTCGGCCGTGGCCGTCGTCTCCGCGGGGAGCAGGGTGGTGCTGGTGAGGTCGCCCCAGGGGGCGTCCTCCTCCAGCGCGGCTCCGACGACGCGGTGCAGGGTGGCGCGGGTGAGCATCAGGCGGTCTCCAGGATCGGTGCGTGTGCCGCGGTCGGCGCGGCGGGGGCGTGGTCGTCGCGGTGGTGGGCGCCGACCGAGACGGGGCGGGCCAGGGCGGCGCGGATGGCGGCCTCGGCGACCCGCAGCAGGTTCCTGTCCTCGTGCGAGCGGACGTCGGACGCGGGTGGCATCCCGACGGCCCACGCGCACACGGTTCGGAGGGTGCGCTGCAGTCCGGAGCCCGTCCGGTGCAGACCGACCTCGTCCCACAGCAGCCGCTGCAGCGCCGCGCGGTCGAACGGGGGAAGGGGCTCCGGTGGCGCAAGGGCGTCTTCCCTGGTCGTCGCCGGCGGGGAGGGGAGGCGGTCGACCACGGGAGGCCACGGTCCGTCCAGCGCGGCGGCGGCCCTGGCCCCGAACACGGCGCCTTCGAGGAGCGAGTTGGAGGCGAGCCGGTTCGCCCCGTGCACCCCGGTGCGGGCGGTCTCACCGACGGCGTACAGCCCCGGGATCGTGCTCCGTCCGTGCCGATCGGTGACGATGCCGCCCATGAGGTAATGCGCGGCGGGGGTCACCGGCACGGGCTCCGTGGACCAGTCGAAACCGCGAGCGCGCGTCACCCTGTCGATGGTCGGGAAGCGGCGGGCGAGCGCGTCCGCCCCCAGCGCCGTCGCATCGAGGTGCACGGGCACCCCCTGCCGGGCGGCCTGCCGGGCGATGGCCCGCGCGACGACATCCCTCGGCGCGAGCTCCCCGTCGGGATGGCTGTCGAACACGAACCGTCGCCCGTCCTGGTCGCGGAGCACGGCGCCCTCGCCGCGGACGGCTTCGGAGAGGAGGAAGACGGGGCTGCCGGGAAGCGCGGTCGGGTGGAACTGCACGAACTCCAGGTCGGCGACGGCGGCGCCGGCGCGCAGGGCCGCGGCGATGCCGTCGCCCGTCGCCTCCGGCGGATTGGTCGTGTGCGCGTAGAGCTGCCCCGCCCCGCCCGTCGCGAGGATCACGGCGTCGGCGCGGAGCTCGGTCGTGTCGCCCTCGCGGAGGACCGTGATCCCGCGGACCCGTCCCTCCTCGACGACGAGGTCGAGGAGCATCGTCCCCTCGCAGACGGCGATGGGCCCGCGACGCACCGCTGCGCACAGCGCCGCGGAGATCGCGGCTCCGGTGGCGTCGCCTCCGGCGTGCAGGATGCGGGCATGGGTGTGCGCCGCCTCGCGCCCGCGGGCGAGTGCTCCGCCCGGAGTCCGGTCGAAGGTGACGCCGCGGGCGAGGAGCTCGGCGATCCGGGCCGCGCCGTCCGCCACGAGCGCGTCGACCGCGGCCGGATCGCACAAACCCCCTCCGGCGCGGATCGTGTCGGCGGCATGGGCGTCCGCACTGTCGCCGGGCCCGTAGCTGCCGGCTACGCCGCCTTGCGCGAGAGGCGTGCATCCGCCCCCGAGGCCGCCCTTCGTCACGACGGTCACCGTGTGCCCGGCCTCGTGAGCGTGCAGCGCGGCGGTGAGCCCGGCGATACCGGAGCCGACGACGACGACGTTCATCGTGCCCCGGCGGCCACCGGCGGCTTGGCGGCCAGCATCCGCTCGAGCGCGAGGCGAGCCGGGTCGGCGACATCGGGGGAGACCGTGATGCGGTTCGGTGTGCGGCCGACGACCAGCTCCTCCAGGACCCACGCGAGGTAGCCCGGATGGATGCGGTACATGGTGGAGCACGGGCACACGACCGGGTCGAGGCAGAAGATCCGGTGCTGCGGGTACTGTGCGGCCAGGCGGCGCACGAGGTTGATCTCGGTCCCCACCGCGAACGTCGTCGGCTCCGTGGCCTCGGCGATGGCGCGGCGGATGTACTCCGTGGACCCGGCCTCGTCCGCCGCGTCGACGACCTCCATCGGGCACTCCGGGTGCACGATCACGCGGACCCCCGGGTGCTCCGTGCGGGCCTGGTCGATCTGCGCCACGGTGAAGCGCCGGTGCACGGAGCAGAAGCCGTGCCAGAGGATCACCTGCGCGTCGACGAGCTCCTCCGCGGTGGAGCCGCCGAGCGCTCGCCGCGGGTTCCACATCGGCATCCGGTCGAGGGGCACCCCCATGGCCTTCGCGGTGTTCCGGCCGAGGTGCTGGTCGGGGAAGAAGAGCACGCGGCGGCCGCGGGCGAACGCCCACTCCAGCACCGTGGCGGCGTTGGACGAGGTGCACACGATGCCGCCGTGTCGCCCGACGAAGCCCTTGATCGCCGCCGAGGAGTTCATGTAGGTGACGGGGATCACCGGCACGCGGCCGTCTTCGTCCGGGGTGTCGAGGTCGCCCAGCACGTCGGCGAGCTGCTCCCAGCACTCCTCCACCTGGTCGATGTCGGCCATATCCGCCATCGAGCACCCTGCGGCGAGGTTCGGCAGGATCACCGCCTGGTCGGGACGCGAGAGGAGGTCGGCGGTCTCGGCCATGAAGTGCACGCCGCAGAAGACGATCGCCTCCGCGTCCGGCCGCATCGTGGCGGCGGTGGCGAGCTGGAACGAATCGCCCACCTCGTCGGCGTGCGTCACGACCTCTTCGCGCTGATAGAAGTGCCCGAGGATCACCACGCGATCTCCGAGCGTGGCTTTCGCCGCCTCGATGCGTCGGTGGAGCTCCGCCTCGCCGGCCTCGCGGTAGGCCGCGGGGAGCTCTCCCTGCCGGGGAGCCCCGGTGGGGATGACATCGCCCATGGAGGAGCCGGGGCCGTAGCCGGGGCGTGTGTCGAAGTCCCAGGGGCCGACGGCGAGGTCGGTCGTGCAGGTGGCGTCGGTGGAGACCCCGCCGACGATGGCCTGAATGGCGTGGTCGACGGACGGATCCGACGACGGGACGGCGGGCATCGGGACGAAGGTGGTGCTCATCGGGTTCTCGTTTCCTCCGGGCGGAGCGGACCGCGGTCGGCCAGCTCGAGATCGGTGTCGTCGCGGTACAGGCGGGCCGGGCGGTGACTGCCCGTCCGGAAGCGGTCGGTGCGGGTCAGGTTGCCGGCGGACTCGACCTGCCGCCGGAAGTTCGCGGGGTCGAGTGCGCGCCCCAGGATCGACTCGTAGGCCTCCCGGAGCTCGGCGAGCGTGAACTCGGCGGGCAGGAAGCCCTGGGCCACGCGGCTGTACCCGACCTTGTTCCGCAGGCGCCAGAGCGCGTACTCGATGATCTCGTGATGATCGAAGGCGAGCGCCGGCAGATCGTCGACATCGAACCACTCCACGTTCTCCGGCGCGCGGCCCGATGCCCGGTGCGCGGTGATCTGGGCTTCGACGTCGTCCTGACGCAGCAGCGCCCAGTACACGATCGAGACGACCCGCGTGGGGGAGCGGTCGACGGCGCCGAAGGCGTAGAGCTGTTCGAGGTAGGTGGGCGCGAGGCCGGTCGTCTCGGCGAGCGTGCGGGCGGCGGCGTCGACCGGCGACTCCTCGGGGGTGAGCCACCCGCCGGGGAGCGCCCACCGCTCGGCGAACGGCTCGCGGGTGCGGCGGACGAGGGGGAGCGCGAGCACGGGCGGACCGTCGTCACCGCGGCGCAGCGTGAGGATGACCGTCGAGACGGCGACGCGGATGTCCGCACTTCGAGTCATAGGCACCTTAACCTCCGGATTCGATCTTAGTGTCATCGAGACCTTTAGTGCGCGCCCATGACGAGGGAAGACGTCGAGTCCGAAACGTTATCTCCCGCCCGCAGGAAGGCTTGTCCCCCCGGGGTGGGTTTGTTAGGTTACTGTCCTAACAAACCCCTTCGAGGGCGGCCGCAGGCCACCTCCCGGGGTTCCCGTGAACCCCGCCCGGGGTTCGGCTCCAACCGGAGAATCCCTCCTGCAGTGCAGCACCGAGAGGAAATGAAGAATGATCCGTAACGGAAAGCGCAAGATCGCGCTCACGGCGGTCGCGGGGGCCTCGGTCCTCGCCCTGGGCCTGACGGCCTGCGGCAGCGGTGGAGGCGGCGACGACGGCGGCAACGCCGACGGCGACCGCGCACTCCGCGTCTGGGCAGGAAGCCAGACGCCGATCACCGCGAACTACAACCCGTTCGCGCCCACCGTGCTCCACGGTGCGCTCGGCCCCATCTACGAGCCGCTGTTCTTCTACAACAAGACGCAGGACGCCGAGCCCGTCGGCCTGATCGGCGACTCGTTCGAGTACAACGAGGACGGCACCCAGATCACGGTGAAGATCAAGCCCGACCTGAAGTGGAGCGACGGCGAGCCGCTCACCGCCGACGACGTCGTCTTCTCCTTCACGTACGAGGCCAACAACCCCGAGGGCAACGGACTCGTCTCGGCCGAGGCGACCGACGACACGACCGTCGTCCTCACCTACGCCACCGCCCAGTACACGACCGAGTTCCAGCGGATGGGGTCGAGCTACATCCTCCCGGAGCACATCTGGAAGGACGTCACCGACTTCGCGAACTTCGCGAACGAAGATCCCGTCGGCTCCGGTCCGTACGTCGTGGACAAGACCACGAGCGAGTCCTACACGCTGGTCGCGAACGAGAACTACCGCGGCGCCGACGAGCTCGCGGTCAAGAAGGTCCAGTACATCGCGGTCGACAACAACCAGACCGCGCAGGACCTGCTCGCCGCCGGCAAGCTCGACTGGACGGGCATGTTCATCCCGAACCCGGACGACGTCACGGGCAACGGCAAGATCGAGTGGATCAACACCCCGCAGGACCCGACCGTCCTCTACACCTGCTCGAACGCCGAGCTCGGCTGCACAGGCCCGCAGACCGACGTCGCGGTGCGCCAGGCGCTGAACGTCGCCATCGACCGCGCCACCATCAAGGACAAGGCGTTCGTCGGCCTGACCGGCGACATCTCGCCCGCGTACACGCTGCTGCCGCGCGACGAGAAGTGGCTCGCCGACCCGGCCAACGAGGTCAGCCCGCAGGAGGCGGACGCCGCCGAGGCCGGGGAGATCCTCGAGGCCGCCGGCTACACCAAGGGCTCCTCCGGGATCTACGAGAAGGACGGCGCTCCGGTCGAGCTCAGCCTGATCTCGGTCGACGGCTGGACCGACTACAACGACGCCGCGAAGCTCATCGCCGAGCAGGCCGAGGCCGCGGGCATCAAGGTGACCGCGTCGACCGTGCAGTGGCAGGAGTTCTCCGACGCCCGACAGGGTGGCGACTTCCAGCTCATCGTCGGCGGTGTCGTCGGCACGTCGGTCGCCGACCCGTTCCAGATCTACCGTGACTGGTTCGGCGGCACCGAGGTCGAGTCCACCAGCCCCGTCGGCACGGAGATCCCGGCCGGTCGCTGGAACTTCAGCCGCTACAGCAACCCGACGGTGGATGCCGCCATCCAGTCCGCGATCAGCACGAACGACGAAGCGGAGAAGAAGGAGCTGTACGGCACGATCCAGTCCGAGATCGTGCGCGACCTGCCGTACATCCCGCTCGTGATCAACGCGACGCAGACCTTCTACAACACGAAGGACTACACGGGCTGGCCGACGGAGGAAGACCTCTACGCCTTCCCGCCGTCCTGGGGTGCGATCGCGGCCGGCTACGTGCTGACGCAGATCAAGCCCGCCGGCTGAGTCGATGAGTCGGGGAAGTAGGAAGTCAGGACAGGTGACATGAAGTTCTATGCACGAAGGATCGGGTTCTACGCGTTCACGCTGTGGGCCGCGATCTCCATCAACTTCCTGCTTCCCCGGCTCATGCCGGGGGATCCCGCCGACATCATGATCGCCAAGATGCAGCGGGCCGGCGGAGAGGTCTCCGAGACCACCATCCGCAACATCAAGCTCCTGCTCGGCGGAGACGACTCGTCCCTCTGGGAGCAGTACCTCGCCTACTGGGGGCGCATGTTCCAGGGCGATCTGGGCGTGTCGGTGACGAAGTTCCCCACTCCGGTCACGGAGCTCATCGCGGGTGCTCTCCCGTGGACGCTGGTGCTCGTCGGAACCGCGACGGTGATCTCGTTCGTGCTCGGCGTCGTGCTCGGGGCGTGGGCCGGCTGGAAGCGCGGCACCTGGGTCGACCATCTCATCCCCGCGACCACCGTGCTGCAGTCCATCCCGTACTTCTGGCTGGCGCTCATCCTCGTCGCCGTCTTCGCCGTGGGCCTGGGCTGGTTCCCCATCTTCGGCGGCTACGACGTCTTCGACTTCCCGGACGGCCCGGAGCCGACCTGGGCGTTCTTCTCGGATGCCGTCGCGCACTCGATCCTCCCGGCGATCACGATCGTGATCAGCTCGGTGGGCGGCTGGATGTTCGGCATGCGCAACATGATGGTCTCCACGCTCGCCGAGGACTACGTCCTCACCGCCGAGGCGAAGGGACTCCGGCCGCGACGCATCATGACGACGTACGCCGCGCGCAACGCGGCCATCCCGTCGATCGCGGGCTTCTCGATCACGTTGGGGTTCGTCGTCGCCGGCTCCATCGTCATGGAGCAGGTGTTCACCTATCCGGGCGTCGGCAAGCTCATGTTCCAGGCCGTCACCAACAACGACTACGCGCTGATGCAGGGGCTGTTCCTCGTGATCACCCTCACGGTGCTCGTCGCCAACTTCTTCATGGACCTCGTCTATGGCTTCATCGACCCGAGGGCTCGCCAGAATGTCTGACACGAAGAACCCGCTCCTCGTGGAGGAGCCTCCTACCGTCGCCCCCGAGGGCACCGTCGCCCTGGCCACGCAGCGTCAGGAGCGCCGGCGCCGCCGGATCCTGCCCAGCACGTCGCCGAAGTTCATCGTCGGCTCCGTGCTCGTGCTCGCCATCGTGCTCTTCGCGATCATCGCGCCGTTCTTCACGCAGAACCCGCGCAGCACCGACAATCCCGCCCTCGCCGCGCCGTCGGCGGAGCACTGGCTCGGCACGACCAAGCTCGGCAACGACGTGTTCGCGCAGCTCGCCGTCGGGGCGCAGGGGTCGTTGCTCATCGGTGTGACGGCCGGCGGCATCGCCATCGTGCTGTCCCTCCTCTTCGGCGTCCTGGCCGGGTACCTCGGCGGCTGGCGGGAAGACGTCCTCGCTCTCCTGACCAACGTCATGATCGTCATCCCCGGACTGCCGCTGGTCATGGTGATCGCGTCGTTCGTGCCGCAGCGCAGCTGGCAGCTCGTGGCCTTCGTCCTCGGCATCACCTCGTGGGCCGGCGCGGCGTACGTGCTGCGGCTGCAGACCCGCTCGCTCCGCACCCGTGACTACGTGTACGCCTCGAAGGTGGCGGGGGAGAAGTCCCTCCGGGTGATCCTCGTCGAGATCATGCCGAATCTGCTCCCGCTGCTGACCGCGCAGTTCCTGTTCGCGATCATCTTCGCCATCCTCGGCGAGGCGGGGCTGTCGTACCTCGGCCTCGGTCCGAACTCCTCGATCACCTGGGGCTCGATCCTCAACGACGCCCAATCCGGTCAGGCCCTCGGCCGCGGTGCCTGGTGGTGGTTCGTGCCGCCGGGCATCATGATCGCGATCCTCGGCGCGGGACTCGCGCTGATCAACTTCGCCATCGACGAGGTCATCAACCCGAAGCTGCGCAACGCGCCCGATGCGGCCCGTCGTCTGCGCAAGGCCGCGAAGGAGAAGGGGGTCACCGCATGAGCGACGCCGTGCTCACCGCCAGGAACGTCTCGATCGAGTACGAGGTCGATCCGCCCGTCAAGGCGGTCCGGGATGTCTCGCTGACTCTCCACCGGGGCGAGATCCTCGGTCTCGCGGGAGAGTCGGGCTGCGGCAAGACCACCCTCGCGTACGGGATGAACCGGCTGCTCAAGGCGCCGGCCCTGATGACCGACGGCGAGATCGTGTTCCACGATCGCGACGGCCATGACATCGACGTCGTCGGACTCGACGGAGACGGGCTGCGCGCATTCCGCTGGGACAAGATCTCGATGGTCTTCCAGGGGGCGATGAACTCCCTCAACCCCGTCATCTCGGTCCGCGCGCAGATCTTCGACATCTTCGACACCCACCGCCCCGGAATGTCGAAGAAGGCCAAGCAGGAGCGCGCCGAGGAGCTGCTCACGCTCGTCGGCGTGGACCCCGGGCGGCTGACGAGCTTCCCGCACGAGCTCTCCGGCGGTATGCGCCAGCGCATGATGATCGCGATGGCGCTGGCGCTCGACCCGCAGGTCATGATCATGGACGAGCCCACCACGGCGCTCGACGTGGTCGTGCAGCGCGGCATCATCCGGGAGATCATGCGCCTGCGCGAGAAGCTCGGCTTCGCGGTCATCTTCATCACCCACGACCTGCCCATGCTCATCGAGATCAGCGACCGCATCGCTGTCATGCTGCAGGGCCGGATCGTCGAGCAGGGCACCGCGGCGGAGATCTACCGCAACCCGCAGCACGAGTACACCCAGCGCCTGCTGTCGAGCTTCCCGTCCCTCACGGGCGAGCGGGGCGACTTCGTCCGCAGCGGCGGCGTCAACCAGGAGGTCATCCGATGAGCGTGGACGGGACGAGGCGCGGCGGCACCCTCGAGGCGAGGAACCTCGTGAAGGATTTCCACCTGCGGTCAGGGTTCCGCACGAGCGTGCTGCACGCGGTGAAAGACGTGTCGTTCACCTTGGAGGCCGGGCGGACCACGGCTCTCGTCGGCGAGTCCGGGTCGGGCAAGTCCACCATCGCCCGGATGCTGATGAAGCTGGAGACGCCGACCTCGGGCAGCATCCTCCTCGACGGCGAGGAGTCCGGCACGCGGGGGGCGGCCCTCGAGCGCTACCGGTCGGACGTCCAGATGGTCTTCCAGGACCCGTTCGCCTCGCTGAACCCGTTCCACACGATCGTGCACCACCTGGAGCGTCCGATCCGGCTGCACCACCCCAAGCTCGACAGTCGCGAGGTGCGGGCGCGGGCGATCGAGCTGCTGGAGCGCGTGCGGCTCACTCCGGGCGAGAGCTTCGCCGAACGGCGCCCGCACGAGCTCTCCGGCGGACAGCGGCAGCGCGTGGCGATCGCGCGGGCCCTGGCCCCCGGCGCCCGGTTCATCGTGGCGGACGAGCCGGTGTCGATGCTCGACGTGTCGATCCGGCTCGGCGTGCTCAACCTGCTCGCCGAGCTGCAGCGGGAGGAGAACCTCGGCGTCCTCTACATCACGCACGACCTGGCGACCGCGCGGCACTTCTCCGACGACATCATGGTCCTCTTCCGGGGCGACGTCGTGGAGCGGGGATCGGCCGACGAGGTGATCCTGAACCCGCAGCACGAGTACACCAGGACGCTTCTGGCGGCGGCCCCCGAACCGGAGAACCTCGGCAGGCTCCGCGACGAGGTCAGGGCGGAGCTCGCGCTGGGCTCCTGAGCGGGCGGGGGAGACCGCTAGACTGAACCCACAATCGAAGACAGGCCGAACGACCGACGCGGGAGAGCCCCGGCGCATGCAGCCGGGCACCGAAGGAGCAAGCCTCCCCGCCAATCTCTCAGGTACGCGTACCGCGGAGGTCCGGCCGCTCTGAAAAGCGATCCCGAGCACCGGGGGATCCGCCGACGGTGAAAGCCCTGCGCTCGCGCGGGCGAAGCTCTCAGGCCCATGACAGAGGGGGAGTTCCCAGGGACGACGTCGTCGTCCCGCCCGACCCAGCCCGGGAGAACTCCATGTCCGACCCCCGCTACACCCCGTTGCGCGAGCGCCATGAGGCGCTCGGCGCCTCCTTCACCGATTTCGGCGGCTGGCAGATGCCGGTGCGCTACACGTCCGACCTCGCCGAGCACCACGCGGTGCGGCAGGCAGCGGGCGTCTTCGACATCTCGCACATGGCCGAGTTCACGGTCCGCGGCACCGGCGCGGCGGCCTTCCTCGACTACGCCCTCGCCGGGCGGCTGTCGGCGCTCGCGGTCGGCAAGGCGAAGTACTCCCTGCTGCTGACGGCGGAGGGCGGCATCGTCGACGACGTGATCGTGTACCGGCTGGCCGACGACGACTTCCTCATCATCTCGAACGCCGGCAACCGCGACGCCGTGCGTCGGGCTCTCACCGAGCGGATCGCGGACGCGGACGCGGGCGCCGTGGAGGTCGACGACGTCTCGGACGACTACGCGCTGATCGCCGTGCAGGGCCCGCGGGCCGAGGAGATCCTCGCGGCGACGGCGGGCATCGCCGACGTCAGCATCCCCTGGGCGGAGCAGAAGTACTACGCGTGGGCGACCGCGTCGTTCGCCGGCGAGCCGCTGCTCCTCGCCCGTACCGGCTACACCGGGGAGGACGGCTTCGAGCTCCTCGTCCCGGCCGCCCACGCGACCGCGCTGTGGGACGCCGTCCTCGACGCCGGCGCGCCGCACGGGCTCGTCCCCGCCGGCCTCGCCGCGCGCGACACGCTCCGCCTGGAGGCGGGCATGCCGCTCTACGGCCACGAGCTCAGCCTCGACACCGCACCCGCCCAGGCCGGCCTCGGCCGCGTCGTGGTCGTCGCGAAGGACCGTTTCGTCGGCAAGGATGCTCCGGCGCCCGCCGACGATGCCCGCATCCTCGTCGGCCTGACGGCCGAAGGACGACGCGCCGGCCGCGCCGGCTACGCGGTCGTCGACGCCGACGGCACCCCGATCGGAGAGATCACCAGCGGTGCCCTGAGCCCGACGCTCGGCCATCCCATCGCGATGGCGTACGTCGACCCTTCTTCCGCGGAAGAGGGAACCGCAGTATTCCTTGATGTGCGGGGGACCCGCATCCCCGCGACCGTGACCGCCCTGCCTTTCTACCGGAGGACAAAATGACCGACCTCAGCGCACTCCGCTACACCGACGAGCACGAATGGATCGCCGGTGACGGCGACACCGTGACGATCGGCATCACCGACTACGCCGCCGAGAAGCTGGGGGATGTCGTCTTCGTCGAGCTCCCCGCCGTCGGCACCGAGCTGACCGCCGGCTCCGTGGTCGGCGAGATCGAGTCCACGAAGTCGGTCGGGGAGCTCTACGCTCCGGTCGCCGGCACGGTCGTCGAGGTCAACGACGCCGTCGTCGACGACCCTTCGCTCGTCAACGCCGAGCCGTTCGAGGGCGGCTGGCTGCTCAAGGTGTCCGTCGCCGCCGGTGCGCTGGACGGACTGCTGGACCGCGACGCGTACGTCGCACTCACGGAGGGCTGATCCGGACGTGGTTGCATTCGCCGATCGTCACATCGGACCGACCGAGGCCGCCCAGCGCACGATGCTCGACGCGCTGGGTCTCGGCTCCGCCGGCAACGGGACGCTGAGCCCGGTCGAGGAGCTCATGCGTCAGGCCGTCCCCGCCTCGATCTACACGGGACCGGAGGACGCGGTCGCCGACTCCCGCATCCCGGTCGCCGCGTCGGAGACCGAGGCACTGGCCGAACTGCGTGCCCTCGCCGCGCGGAACACGGTGAACCGCTCGATGATCGGCCTCGGCTACTACGGCACCGTCACGCCGCAGGTCATCCAGCGCAACGTGCTCGAGAACCCGTCCTGGTACACGGCCTACACGCCGTACCAGCCCGAGATCTCGCAGGGGCGCCTGGAAGCGCTCATCAACTTCCAGACGATGGTGGCCGAGCTCACCGGCCTCACCACCGCGAACGCGTCGATGCTCGACGAGTCCACCGCGGTCGTGGAGGCGATGCTGCTCGCGCGCCGGGCCTCGAAGACCTCCTCCAACGTCTTCGCAGTGGACGCGGATGCGCTGCCGCAGACGAAGGCCATGCTCGCGTCCCGGGCCGAGGCGCTCGGCATCGAGCTGGTCACGGTCGACTTCGCCGCGGGGGAGGAGCTTCCCGCCGAGCTCTTCGGCGTCTTCGTGCAGTACCCCGGGGCCTCGGGCCGTGTGTGGGATCCGTCCGCGGTGTTCGACGCCGCGCACGTCGCCGGCGCGCTCGCCGTCGCGGCCGCCGACCTCCTCGCGCTGACGCTCCTCACCGCGCCCGGCACCCTCGGGGCCGACGTGGCCGTGGGCACGACGCAGCGCTTCGGCGTGCCGATGGGCTTCGGCGGCCCGCACGCCGGCTACATGGCCGTGCGGGCAGGCCTGGAGCGGCAGCTGCCCGGACGTCTCGTCGGCGTGTCCGTCGACGCCGAGGGCAAGCCGGCCTACCGCCTCTCGCTGCAGACCCGCGAGCAGCACATCCGCCGCGAGAAGGCGACGTCGAACATCTGCACCGCCCAGGTGCTCCTCGCCGTGATGGCCTCGATGTACGCGGTCTACCACGGCCCGGATGGACTCCGCGAGATCGCCCGCGACGTCGCCGCCAAGGCGGCCCTGCTGCGCGAGTGGCTCGTCGAGGCCGGCGCCGAGGTCGTCCACGAGCACTTCTTCGACACGCTGACCGTGCGCGTCCCGGGCCGGGCGGCGGAGTACGCCGACCAGGCGCGGGGCGGCTTCGGCATCCTCCTGCGGGTCGCCGACGCCGACACGATCGGCATCGCGGTGGACGAGACGACCACGGTGGCCGAGCTGCACCAGGTCGCGCAGGTCTTCGGCGGGAAGCAGGAGCGCGCCTTCGGCTTCGGCCTCGGCGACGCGGACGCGCTGCAGGACGCCCTCCGCCGCCAGGACGAGTACCTCACGCACCCGGTGTTCCACAGCCACCGCAGCGAGACCGCCATGATGCGGTACCTGAAGAGCCTGTCCGACCGGGACTACGCCCTCGACCGCGGCATGATCCCGCTCGGCTCGTGCACGATGAAGCTCAACGCCGCCACGGAGATGGCCGCCATCACGTGGCCGGAGTTCGCGGGCATCCACCCGTTCGCCCCGGAGGCCGACGTGCGCGGCTACCTGGAGCTCATCGACCAGCTCGAGGGCTGGCTCGCCGAGATCACCGGGTACGACGCGGTGTCGCTGCAGCCGAACGCCGGCTCGCAGGGTGAGCTGGCGGGCCTCCTCGCGATCCGCGGCTACCACCGCGCGAACGGCGACGACCACCGCATCGTGTGCCTCATCCCGTCCTCCGCCCACGGCACGAACGCGGCCTCCGCCGTGCTCGCCGGCATGAAGGTCGTCGTGGTGGCGAGCGACGCGCTCGGCAACGTCGACCTGGACGACCTCCGCGCGAAGATCGCCCAGCACGCCGACGACCTGGCGGCGCTGATGATCACGTACCCGTCCACGCACGGCGTCTACGAGGAGCAGGTCGTCGAGATCACCGGGGCGGTGCACGCGGCCGGCGGTCAGGTGTACGTCGACGGAGCGAACCTCAACGCGCTCCTCGGGTACGCGCGATTCGGCGACCTCGGCGGCGACGTCTCGCACCTCAACCTGCACAAGACCTTCGCCATCCCGCACGGCGGCGGCGGCCCGGGCATCGGTCCGGTCGCGGCGAAGGCCCACCTCGCGCCGTACCTGCCGTCGCACCCGCTCGCGCAGCGCGCCGAGCACTTCGGTGGCCACACGTTCGAGGGCGCGGTGATCTCCGCGGCCCCGTACGGCTCTGCGGGCATCCTCCCGATCTCGTGGGCGTACGTGCGCATGATGGGCGCCGAGGGGCTCCGGCGCGCGACCGCCGCGGCGGTCCTCTCGGCGAACTACATCGCCGAGCGCCTCGGCGGGCACTTCCCGGTGCTCTACACGGGGGAGAACGGACGGGTCGCGCATGAGTGCATCCTCGACCTGCGTCCGCTCAAGGAGGCCACCGGCATCTCCGTCGACGACGTCGCCAAGCGCCTGATCGACTACGGCTTCCACGCGCCGACCATGTCGTTCCCGGTCGCCGGCACCCTCATGGTGGAGCCCACCGAGTCGGAGGACCTCGACGAGATCGAGCGCTTCATCGAGGCCATGATCATGATCAAGGCCGAGGCGGACGCCGTCGCCGCGGGGCGCTGGCCTGCGGACGACAACCCGCTCGTGCACGCCCCGCACACCGCGGTCTCGCTCATCGCGGGGGAGTGGGCGCACGCCTACACCCGCGAGGAGGCCGCTTATCCGGTGCGCTCGCTGGTGGCGGCGAAGTACTGGCCGCCTGTCCGCCGGATCGACCAGGCGTACGGCGACCGCAACCTCGTCTGCGCCTGCCCGCCGATCGAGGCCTTCGCCTGACACGGACCCGCACGACGAACGGCGTCGCGCCCGCCTCCCGGCGGCGCGGCGCCGTTCGCGTTGCGCCATGTTTCGGTCATGTGACAGATGGTCACCACTCAGTAACAGTTCGTTAGCTGAACGTCCTGGACGCGCGACCACCGGGTTACGCTCAGGTATCCCTGCGCGCTCGATGATGAGCCGCGCAGAATTCCCACGTCCACAGGAGGACAAAAGTGAAGCGCAACAAGATCGCCCTCGCGGGCAGCGCACTGTTCGTGATCGGCGCCCTGACCCTAGCAGGCTGCGCCAGCGGCGGCGGCAACTCGGGAGACGACGGCAGCGGGGCGAAGGCTGACCCGGACGCCATCATCACCACGAACGGCTCCGAGCCGGAGAACCCGCTCATCCCGACCAACACCAACGAGGTCGGCGGCGGCAAGATCCTCGACGAGATCTTCGCCGGACTCGTCTACTACGACGCCGAGGGCAAGCCGGTCAACGACATGGCCGAGGAGATCGTGACCGAAGACCCGCAGCACCTCACGGTGAAGCTGAAGGAGGGGCAGACCTTCTCCGACGGTGAAGAGGTCACGGCCGACAACTTCATCAAGGCGTGGAACTACGGCGCCCAGGCGGAGAACGCCCACCTATCGAACTACTTCTTCGAGGACATCGAGGGCTTCCAGAACACCGACGAGGTGTACGGCGCGCAGGGCGACATGACCGGCCTCGAGCAGGTGGACGACTACACCTTCAAGATCTCCCTGAACAAGCCGGCCGCCGACTTCGCGCTGCGCCTCGGCTACTCGGCGTACTACCCGCTGCCCGACGCGGCGTTCGAGGACATCGACGCCTTCGGCGAGAACCCGATCGGCAACGGTCCGTACAAGCTCGACGGCGAGGGCGCCTGGCAGCACGACGTGCAGATCGACCTGGTCCGCAACGACGACTACGAAGGCGGGCGCCAGGCGAAGAACGGCGGTCTGACGATCAAGTTCTACGCGACCCAGGATGCGGCCTACGCCGACCTGCAGGGCAACAAGGTCGACGTCATCGACGTCATCCCCGCCGTCTCGCTGCCGACGTTCCAGGACGACCTCGGGGATCGCGCCGTGAACCAGCCGTCCGCCGTGTTCCAGTCGTTCACGATCGGGCAGTTCCTGCCGCACTTCTCGGGCGAAGAGGGCATCCTCCGTCGCCAGGCCATCTCGATGGCGTTCGACCGCGACCAGATCACCGACAAGATCTTCTTCGGCACCCGCACCACGGCCTCCGACTTCACGTCGCCGGTCATCGACGGCTGGTCCGACTCGATCGCGGGCAACGAGGTCCTGAAGTACGACCCGGAGAAGGCCAAGGAGCTGTGGGCCGAGGCCGACGCGATCTCCCCGTGGGAGGGCGAGTTCAAGATCGCCTACAACACCGACGGCGGCCACCAGGAGTGGGTCGAGGCCGTGACCAACGCGATCTCGAACACGCTGGGCATCGAGGCCTCGGGCGACCCGTACCCGACCTTCTCGGTCATCCGCGAGGAGATCAACAACAACAGCATCAAGACCGCTGCCCGCTCGGGGTGGCAGGCCGACTACCCCGGTCTGTACAACTTCCTCGGCCCGCTCTACGCGACCAACGCCGGCTCGAACGACGGTGACTACTCGAACCCCGAGTTCGACAAGCTGATCGCCGACGGCATCAGCAACACCGACACCGCGGCCCAGGTCGAGGAGTTCACCAAGGCGCAGGAGATCCTCTTCAACGACCTCCCCGCGATCCCGCTGTGGTACTCCAACGTGACCGGTGGCTACGCCGACACGGTGGACAACGTCACCTTCGGCTGGAACTCTGTCCCGCTGTACTACGAGATCACGAAGGCTGCCGAATAGGCCTGACGGAGCTCGCAACCGCGAGGCGGTGACGGTCTTCCGTCACCGCCTCGTCGGGTGCTTCCGTCCTGCCTGTTCGCGACCGCCCGAAAGCGACAGCGGATGCTCAGCTATATCCTCAGACGTCTTCTCCAGGTGATCCCCGTCTTCTTCGGGGCCACCCTGCTCATCTACTTCCTCGTCTTCGCGATGCCGGGAGACCCGATCCTCGCGCTGTTCGGCGACCGCACGCCCAGTGAGGCCCTCGTCAACGCGCTCCGCGAGGAGTACCACCTCAACGATCCGTTCCTGGTGCAGTACTGGTACTACATCACCGGTGTCTTCCAGGGCGATCTCGGCGTGACCTTCTCCGGCCGACCGGTCTCCGACGTCCTCGTCGACACCCTGCCGGTCACGGGGCGTCTCGCGATCATGGCGATCGGCATCGAGTTCACCCTCGCGATCTCCGTCGGCACCATCTCGGCGCTGCGCAAGGGGAAGCTCTTCGACACGACGGCCCTGCTCATCGCGCTCGTGGCTCTCGCCATCCCGATCTTCGTGATGTGCTTCCTGGCGCAGTACTTCCTGGCGATCCAGTGGGGCTGGTTCAGTCCGACAGTCGGGTCCGACAACGACTGGGGCGGCCTGTGGCTCCCCGCGCTCGTCCTCGGGTTCAGCCTGTTCGCCGTCAGCATGCGCCTGATGCGCAGCTCGGTGATCGACACCCTCAACCAGGATTGGGTGCGCACGGCCTACAGCAAGGGGCTCTCGCGGCGACGCGTCCTCCCCGTGCACGTGCTGCGCAACTCCCTCATCCCGGTCATCACCAACTCCGCCACGAACTTCGGTGTCCTGCTCGTCGGGGCCACCGTGACCGAGGGGATCTTCAACATCCCCGGTGTCGGCAACACGCTCTATCAGGCGGCGATCCGCGGGGAGGGGCCGACGGTGGTCTCCTTCGTGACGGTGTTCGTCATCCTGTACGTGCTGGTGAACCTTGTCATCGACCTGCTCTACGGTCTACTCGACCCGAGGATCCGCTATGTCTGACCCCACCACACAGAAGCACTACGTCGCCCCGGTCGAGACCGAGACGATCTCCGTCGATGCCGTCCGCGTCGGCGACAAGCCCAGCAACCTGTGGCGAGACGCCTGGCGCGACCTGCGCCGTCGACCGTTGTTCTGGTTCTCGGTGTTCCTCGCCGCCGTGTTCGTGCTGATGTCGTTCTGGCCGACCCTGTTCACGCAGGTCAATCCGCGCGCCTGCGACCTGATGTACAGCAACGAGGGCCCCACGCCGGGCCATCCGCTCGGCTACAACTTCCAGGGGTGTGACATCTACGCGCGTGTCGTGTGGGGTGCGCAGACCTCGCTGGCCGTCGGTCTGATCGCGACCGTGATCTCCGCGGTCCTCGGCCTCATCATGGGAGCCATCGCCGGTTTCTACGGCGGCTGGCTCGATGCCCTGCTCTCGCGCGTGGGGGACATCTTCTTCGCGATCCCGTACATCCTCGCTGCGCTCGTGGTGATGACCGTGCTGTCGGACTACCGGTCGGTGTGGACGCTCGCGCTCGCGATCGGTGGGTTCTCGTGGGCCTCGACGGCTCGCGTCGTGCGCGCCGAGATCCTGCGGGTGCGTCAGGCCGACTTCGTCATGGCATCGCGCGCTCTGGGGCTGTCGCAGTTCAAGACGCTGGTGACCCACGTGGTTCCCAACGGGATCGCACCGCTCCTGGTGGTCTCGACGCTCGGGCTCGCCGCCGCCATCGTGGCCGAGGCCACGCTGTCGTTCCTGGGCGTCGGGCTCGACGGCACCGTCGTCTCCTGGGGCAAGGACATCAGCCAGGCGCAGGCGGCTCTGCGCGTCGCTCCGATGTCCCTCATCTATCCGTCGATCGCGCTCACCCTCGCGGTGCTCGCTTTCGTGAGCCTCGGCGAGCTCATCCGAGACGCCATCGACCCGAAGGCGAGGGCTCGCCGATGAGCGACCGCACCACCCCACAGATGCCGCTGCTGAGCGTGCGCGACCTCACCGTCGCGTTCCGCACCCAGGGCGGGATGCGCGAGGTCCTGCACGGCGTCACGTTCGACGTGATGCCCGGTGAGACGGTGGCCATCGTCGGCGAGTCCGGCTCGGGCAAGTCGACCACGGCGACCGCCATCGTCGACCTCCTCCCGGGCACGGGAACGATCACGGGCGGGTCCATCACGCTGGAGGGCCGCCCGCTGACCGGGCTGAGCCGGCGCGACATGGAGGCGGTGCGCGGTCGAGACATCGGTTTCGTCCCGCAGGACCCGATGTCGAGCCTGAACCCCGTGTGGAGCATCGGCTTCCAGGTGAAGGAGGCCGTCCGCGCGAACGGCGTCGCCCAGGGGCGCGCCGCGGCGAAGGCGCGGACGATCGAGGTGCTTCAGCAGGCCGGATTGGCGGATGCCGAGCGTCGCCTGCACCAGTACCCGCACCAGTTCTCCGGCGGGATGCGCCAGCGCGCGTTGATCGGGATCGGCCTCGCCGCCGACCCGAAGCTCCTCATCGCCGACGAGCCGACCTCGGCTCTCGACGTGACGGTGCAGCGGGTCATCCTCGACCACATGGCGTCGCTCACGCGCGACAAGGGCACCTCGGTGCTGCTGATCACGCACGACCTGGGACTCGCGGCCGAACGCGCCGAGAAGATCATCGTCATGAACGGCGGCAACATCGTCGAGGCGGGCCCCAGCCGGCAGATCCTGGAGAACCCGCAGCACCCGTACACGAAGCGACTGGTCGCCGCGGCGCCCAGCGTCGCGTCGCAGCGGATCCAGGCGGTCGTGGAGGACCGGGGCATCGAGACCCTCGACGACCTGGCCGACCTCCCTCCGACGGTCCGCGTGGCCGGCTTGACCAAGGACTACAAGATCCGGCAGGGCAACTTCCGCAGCGAGGCGTTCCGGGCGGTGGACGACGTGTCGTTCGAGATCCCGCGCGGAAAGACGCTGGCCCTCGTCGGCGAGTCGGGATCCGGCAAGTCCACGGTCGCCAAGATGGTGCTCAAGCTGGAGGAGCCGACGAGCGGGACGATCGAGATCGACGGGCAGGACGTGTCCCATCTGTCGAACGCGCAGTCGTTCGGACTCCGCCGGCGCATGCAGCCGGTGTTCCAGGATCCCTACGGATCCCTGGATCCGCTGCGGAACATCGGCAACACCATCGCGGAGCCGCTGCAGATCCACGGCGTCGGCGACCGGGCCTCGCATCGGGCTCGCGTGGAGGAGCTCCTGGAGCAGGTCGCCCTGCCGCAGGCGCTGGCCACGCGCTACCCGAACGAGCTCTCCGGCGGACAGCGGCAGCGCGTGGCGATCGCGCGTGCGCTGGCGCTCAAGCCCGACATCATCGTCCTCGACGAGGCGGTGTCGGCACTCGACGTGCTCGTGCAGGACCAGATCCTGCAGCTGCTCGCCGAACTCCAGTCGGAGCTGAACCTGACGTACCTCTTCATCACGCACGACCTCGCGGTCGTCCGGGTCTCCAGCGACCTGGTCTGCGTCATGGAGAAGGGCAAGGTCGTCGAGCAGGGGACGGTCGACGAGATCTTCGCGAACCCGCAGGAGGAGTACACGGATCGTCTGCTGCAGGCGATCCCCGGTGCCTCGATCCCGCTCGGCGGCCTCTGAGGTGGCATCTCCCGGACACCCCGAGGGCGCACGGACCTACCGTGCGCCCTCGGGCACCGTCGTCTTCGTCCTCAGCATCCTGCTGGTGCTGTTCCTGCTCGGGGACACCGTCGTCAACGGCAGCATCGTGCAGGCGCTCCTCGTGGCGCCCTGGCTGCTGCTCGGGCTGTGGATCGTCTACGAGACCGCTTTCGTCTCCTTCGTCCGCGTGGATCAGGAGGGGGCCGTGGTGCAGAACCTGCTGCGTCGCACGACCTTCGGCTGGGCGCGTGTGCAGGACATCGACATGCGCTGGCAGCTCGAGTTCACGCTGGACGACGGCCGCACCGTGAGCTGTTGGGGCGGACCGGCCAAGGCACGTCCGCCTCGTCGCTCCCGTGATGAGGATGCTGAGGTGAAGGTGCCGTCGGCGCTCCGGGTGCTCACCGGCATCCGCGACCTGTGGAGCGCGGCACCCTCGACGGCGGACGCCCCGGTCCGACGCAGCTGGGACGGCCCGGCCCTCATCGCCCTCGCTGTCATCGTGCTGTGGGCCGTCGCGGCGCTCGTCGTCGTCAACCTCGGCTGAGCGCGCCTCAGCCGGGAAGACCGAACAGGGCGGGCCAGGTCGCCGCGGCCCAGGGATAGCCGACGAACGCCGCCGCGTCGATGAGGAAGTGCGCCACCAGGAACGGCAGCAGCCGACCGGTGCGGTGGTAGAGCCACCCGAACAGCAGCCCCATCGCGAGGTTGCCGATGAAGGCACCGGGCCCCTGATAGAGGTGGTACGTCGCACGGAGCACGGAGGTCGAGACGATGATCGTCCACGGCGACCATCCGAGCTGCCGCAGGCGGGCGAACAGGTACCCGAGCACGACGAACTCCTCCTGGAGCGATGCGCGGGCGGCGGCGAGCAGGAGGATCGGCACGGTCCACCAGTGCGCGTCCAGACCCGCGGGGTTCACGGCCACGAACAGTCCGAGCGCCCGCCCGCCGAGGTAGAGCGCCAGCCCCGGCACGCCGATCGCGAGGACGAGGAGCACGCCGCGGCCGACGTCGCCGGCCACCCGGGTGCCGTCCAGGCCGAGGCGCTCCAGGTGCGGGCGACGGCGCTGCCAGAGGAGGAAGCACACGAGGAGCACCGGCACCAGGGCGAATCCGATCGACAGCACCTGATAGATGAGGTCGAACACCTCCCGGTCGCTGCGGGAGGGGTTGAGGGTGGCGGTCTGATCCGCGAGGGGGGTGTCGTCCGTGAGTCGATAGGCGAGCTGCACGATCGCGTAGACCGCGGACTGGCCCAGACCCAGGGCGAGCACGATGGCGATCTCCCACCACAGGCGCCCTCGACCTTCATCGCGCGGCTCGTCCCTCCGGATGGGCGCGGTCGACGGCGTCTGCGGCACCGGGGGAGTCGGGTCGGGGAGGGTCACGGGACGATGGTACGACGTGCGTTCAGGAACCCGATCCGCGCGTACGTTATCCTGGAACGTCGGCTTCCCGGCGCAACCCCACACTCTTTGAGGACCCTTGTATGGCGCACGCCCTCCGCTCTGACCTCCGCAACGTCGCAATCGTCGCCCACGTCGACCACGGCAAGACCACGCTCGTCGACGCGATGCTCCGCCAGACGGGCTCCTTCGGCGAACACTCGCACGTGGAGGAGCGCGCGATGGACTCCAACGATCTGGAGCGCGAGAAGGGCATCACGATCCTCGCCAAGAACACGGCGATCACCTACAAGGGCAAGCACGCCGGCGGCAAGGAGATCACGATCAACGTGATCGACACCCCCGGCCACGCCGACTTCGGCGGCGAGGTCGAGCGCGGCCTGTCGATGGTCGACGGCGTCGTGCTGCTCGTGGACGCGAGCGAGGGCCCGCTGCCGCAGACCCGCTTCGTGCTGCGCAAGGCGCTCGAGGCCAAGCTCCCCGTCATCCTCCTGGTCAACAAGACCGACCGTCCGGACGCCCGGATCGCCGAGGTCGAGGAGGAGGCGCACGACCTCCTGCTGGGCCTGGCCTCCGATCTCGTCGACGACGTGCCCGACCTCGACGTCGACGCGCTGCTCGACGTGCCCGTGGTCTACGCCTCCGGTCGCGCCGGTGCCGCGTCGCAGAACCGTCCGGCCGACGGCTCGCTGCCCGACAACGACGACCTCGAGCCGCTGTTCGAGGCCATCCTCGAGCACGTCCCGGCCCCGGCCTACGACGACGAGGCCCCGCTGCAGGCCTGGGTCACGAACCTGGACTCCAGCCCCTTCCTCGGTCGCCTCGCCCTGCTGCGCGTCTTCAACGGCACGCTCAAGAAGGGCCAGACGGTCGCGTGGGTTCGCTCCGACGGCTCGACCAGCAACGCCCGCATCACCGAGCTGCTGAAGACCCGCGCTCTGGAGCGCTACCCGGCAGAATCCGCCGGCCCCGGCGACATCGTCGCCATCGCCGGCTTCGAGGACATCACGATCGGCGAGACCATCGCCGACCCCGAGGACATCCGTCCGCTGCCGGCCATCACGGTCGACGACCCCGCGATCTCCATGACGATCGGCACGAACACCTCGCCGCTCATGGGCAAGGTCAAGGGGCACAAGCTCACCGCCCGCATGGTGAAGGACCGCCTGGACCGCGAGCTCATCGGCAACGTGTCGCTCAAGGTCGTCGACATCGGCCGTCCCGACGCCTGGGAGGTGCAGGGCCGCGGTGAGCTGGCCCTCGCGATCCTCGTCGAGAACATGCGCCGCGAGGGCTTCGAGCTCACGGTCGGCAAGCCGCAGGTGGTCACCAAGAAGATCGACGGCAAGGTCTACGAGCCGTTCGAGCACCTGACCATCGACACGCCGGAGGAGCACCTCGGCGCGATCACCCAGCTCCTCGCGAACCGCAAGGGTCGCATGGAGAACATGACCAACCACGGCACCGGCTGGGTGCGCATGGAGTTCGTCGTGCCCTCGCGTGGTCTCATCGGCTTCCGCAGCGAGTTCCTCACGACCACGCGCGGCACGGGAATCGCCAACGCGATCTCGCACGGCTACGAGCCGTGGGCGGGGCAGATCACCACCCGCCAGAACGGCTCGATCGTGGCCGACCGCTCGGGTGTCGTCACCCCCTTCGCGATGATCGCGCTCCAGGAGCGCATGTCGTTCTTCGTGCAGCCGACCGAAGAGGTCTACGAGGGCATGGTCATCGGCGAGAACTCGCGCGCCGACGACATGGACGTCAACATCACCAAGGAGAAGAAGCTCACCAACATGCGCTCCTCCACGGCCGACAACTTCGAGTCGATGACGCCGCCGCGCATCCTCACGCTGGAGGAGAGCCTGGAGTTCGCGCGCGACGACGAATGCGTCGAGGTGACTCCGGAGAAGGTCCGCATCCGCAAGGTGATCCTCGACCAGACCGTCCGCGGTCGCGAGGCCTCGCGTCTCAAGCGTCAGGACGCGAACGCCTGATCGCACCGCACTCCTTTCGAGAGGGCCCCACGCCGCCTGGCCGCGTGGGGCCCTCTCTCATGAAAATCCCAGGTGAGGGCTAGTTTTCGTTCAGGTTGATGACGCAGACTCGTTGACTTGCGCCCGGGGCGAGCTCCCGATGAGTCCCCGATATGGGCGTACGACGACCCGAAAGTCAAAGCCTTGCTTCAGAAGACCCGTGCGCTTCGGCGCGCCTCCGACGCGGCAGCCGCTCGCGCCACCGTCACCCGTACACCCCTCATCGCCCTCGGCGCCGCCACGGCCGCGCTCGTCGGCATCACCCTCAGCGTGGGACTCGCCTCCGCCCCGGCGGCCGGAGCGGAGCGCTCCGACGCCACCTCCGCCGTCACGAGCCACGACCTCGGCACCGAGCCCCTCACTCGGATCGCCGATCAGGCCGTCATGACGGTCTCGAACGCGATCGATGCGGTCGCCGCGGCGAAGAGCCTGTCCACGGAGGTCGCCGAGTCGGGCCTCGACGTGGGCGCGGCGGCGTCCGTGGACACCACCGCTCTCGAGGACGACCTGGAGACCCTCGCCGATCGATCCACCCTCCCGCTGGTCCTCATCACCGTGACGGCCGAGCAGGCCGAAGCCGAGACCGAGAAGGTGGTGACGGCCACCGCAGACCTCCAGGAGGCCTTCACGGCCGCGCAGGAGAAGAAGGCGGCAGAGGACGCCGCCCGCGCCGCCGAGGAGAAGGCGGCGGCCGCAGCGGCGGCGCTCGCCTCCGCGAACACGCCGGACGGGGCTCGGGCCACCGCACAGCAGATGATGGCCGACCGCTACGGCTGGGGCGGCGACCAGTTCTCCTGCCTGAACTCGCTGTGGAACAAGGAGTCCGGCTGGAACTACCAGGCGTACAACAACGATGGGGGAGCGACCGGCATCCCGCAGGCGCTGCCCGGCAGCAAGATGGCCTCGGCGGGTGCCGACTGGCAGACGAACGCCGCCACCCAGATCGCCTGGGGCCTGCAGTACATCGCCGACGCCTACGGCACCCCGTGCAGCGCCTGGGGACACTCCCAGGCCATGAACTGGTACTGAGCCGCAGAGCGGGCCCCTCGCGGACGATTGCCCCTAGCCGTCACCCGACACGGACGCTACCGTGACAGGGAGACGGCTGGGGGCGTCGCGATTTCCGAGGAGGAATGGTGCTCGACCCCACCGTCTGGCTCGACGTCCCGCAGGAGGTCTCCACGGGCACGCTTCCCGGATGGGAGCGGGTGGACGAGCTCGTGCGGGAGGCGCACGCCCGGTACGCGGACGAGGTGTCCGGGGAGGTGGCGGACTACATCCCTGTCCTCGCCGCGGTCGATCCGGAGCTGTTCGGGCTCGCGGTGATCGAGGTGGGCGGCGGCATCCACGACGCCGGAGACGCGCTGCACGCGTTCTCCATCCAGTCGATCTCGAAGATGTTCGTCTACGCGCTGGCGATCCAGGAGCACGGCCACGAGCGGGTCCGCGAGATCGTGGGCGTCAACAACACCGGCCTCGCCTTCAACTCGGTGGTGGCGCTGGAGCTCAACGACGGGCATCCGCGCAACCCGATGGTCAACGCCGGGGCGATCGCGACCACCGCGCTGATGCCCGGCGCCACGGCGGTGGAGCAGTGGGAGCGCGTCCGCGAGGGGCTGTCCGCGTTCGCCGGACGACCGCTGAGCCTGGACGGCGAGGTCTACGCCTCCGAGGCCGGGTCGAACGAGCGCAACCGCGCACTCGGATGGCTGCTGCGCAGCTACGGACGACTGGCCGGCGATCCGGACGAGATCGTCGACGTCTACACCCGTCAGTGCGCGCTCAGCGTGACCGCGCACGACCTCGCCGTCATGGGGGCCACGCTCGCCGACGGCGGGGTCAACCCCGTGACGGGAGAGCGGGTGGTCTCCGCGGACGTCTGCCGTGACACGCTCGCCGTCGTCGCGGCGAGTGGGCTGTACGAGCGGTCAGGGGACTGGCTGTTCGAGATCGGCCTTCCGGCCAAGTCGGGCGTCTCGGGCGGCCTCGTCGCCGTCTCTCCCGGCAAGGGCGCCGTCGCCGGCTTCTCGCCCCGGCTGGACGAGGCGGGCAACTCGATCCGGTCGCAGATGGCGATCGGCCACCTGTCGCGGTCGCTGGGGCTGAACCTCTTCGCCTCCGCGCCCGCGCCCGCGCATGCCGGCGAGGCGCCTGTCTCGTCAGCCTCGGAAGGAGCGCGCTCATGACCCGCACGGCCCCCGCCCCCGCGAAGACGTCCTGGCTGCCGATGGTCAGCCTGTTCCTCGCACAGGTGCTCATGTCCTTCAACGTCGCAGCGCTGCCGATCTCCCTCGGCGGCATGGTGAGCGACTTCGGCGTCCCGCCGACCGTCGCGAGCACGACGATCGTGATGTACGGCCTCGCCGTCGCGGCGCTCGTGATGACCGGGGCCAAGCTCGGGCAGCGCGTCGGCTGGGTGCTGATCTTCCGCGTCGTCGTCGCGCTCTTCGCGGGGTCGGCCGTGATGATGCTCCTCGCCCCGACCGTCTGGTGGGCCATCGCCGGGCAGGCCGTGGCGGGAGCGGCCGCGGCGATCATCGTCCCCTCGATCGTGGCTCTGATCGCCGAGAACTACCGGGGCCCGCAGCAGGCCACGGCCATCGGCGCGATCGGCTCGGCACGCGCGATCTCCGGCGTCAGCGCCTTCCTCATCGGAGGGACGCTCGGGACGCTCGTCGGGTGGCGTCCGCTCTTCGTCATCGTGCTGGCGATCGCCGTCGCGGTCTTCGCGCTGAGCTTCACGCTGCGCGGCGATCGCGGCGATGCGGCGATCCGCATCGATCTCGTCGCGGCCCTCCTCATCGGCGCGGCGATCGTGCTGCTGACCCTCGGATTCAACAACCTGAACAGCTGGGGAGCGCTCCCGGCGGCGCCGTCCGCCCCGTTCTCGGTCTTCGGGCTCTCACCGGCACCGATCTTCATCGTGCTGGGGATCATCCTGGGCCAGGGGTTCTTCCTGTGGACGCGGCGGCGGATGGCGGAGGGCAAGGTGCCGCTGATCGATCTGAGCGTGCTCGGCTCGTCCCGGGAGCGCGCCGCGGTGTACGCCATGTTCATCGTCGTGGCGCTGGAAGCCTGCGTGAACTTCACGGTGCCGCTGTACATCCAGATCGTCCAGGGGCGGACGCCCTTCGACACCGCCCTCGCGATGATGCCGTTCAACCTCACGGTGTTCGTCACGGCGACGCTCGTCGTGCGGTTCTACACGCGCTACCCGCCGCGCACGATCGGCGTCTTCGGGTTCATCCTCACGACGGCGGCGCTCGTCTGGCTCTCGATCGTCGTGACGAACAACTGGGAGACGGTGCCGACCATCGCCGGCCTCATCGTGTTCGGCATCGGCCAGGGCGCTCTCGTCACCCTGGTCTTCAACGTGCTCGTGACCGCGGCGCCGCCCGAGCTCGCCGGCGACGTGGGATCGTTGCGCGGCACCACGCAGAACCTCGCCTCCGCGGTCGGGACGGCGCTCGCCGGGGCGCTGCTGGTCTCGCTGCTCGCGCTCAACGTCGGACGCGCGGTCGTGGAGCATCCGGAACTGCCGCCGTCGCTGGTGTCGCAGGTCGACCTGAACGAGGTGAACTTCGTCAGCAACGACGAACTGCGTGCGGTCCTGGAGACCACGGACGCGACGCCGGAACAGGTCGACGCCGCGGTCGCCGTGAACGAGGAGTCGCGCCTGCGCACCCTCAAGCTCGGCCTGCTGATCCTCGCCGCGGTGAGCGCGCTCGCGATCCTGCCGGCGTCGCGCCTGCCGAACTACCGTCCGCACGAGATCCCGGACCCCTCGCCGGCCGGGCCGGGGGAGTGATCCTCAGCGGAGCTCGGAGATGAGCACGGCGCTCGTCCCGGGCGCGATGGCCTCGAACACGTGCGCCGCGTCGCCGGCATACGTCAGGTAGTCGCCCGGGTTCAGCACCACGGCATCCTCGGGCGGGCCGACCCGCGCCTGTCCGGCGATGAGGATCACGTGCTCGATCGTGCCCGCATGGTGGGGGTCCGAGCGTCGGGGGTCGCCGGGCTCCGCCTGGATGAGGTACACGTCGCGCCGGGCGCCCGGAGGGCTCGCGGAGAGGAGGGTGGCGCTGTAGGCGGCGGCAGAGGAGGGCACCCCCGCGAGGTCGTCGGCGCGGATGAGGGTGGGGGCGTTGGCCTGCTGGTCGACGAGCACCGCGAAGGGCACGCCGAGCGCGACGCCCAGCGCCCACAGCGTCTCGACGCTCGGGTTGCCGGCACCGCTCTCGAGCTGGGAGACCGTCGCCTTGGAGATGCCGGCCCGCCGGGCGAGCTCGGAGACGGACAGGTTCGCCGCCTCGCGCTCGCGGCGGAGCGTGCGGGCGATGCGGGTGCGGAGATCGTCCATGCGTTCATCATGGCAAACGATCGTTCGCTTGACTATGCATCCAGGCATGTTCAGAATGATGATCGTGTGTTCAGTGAAGCGAACGTCGTGGCGGAGCGGACCCCGATGACCGCCGAGCGCGAGGTGTGGCGCGAGGCGCTCGGCGTCGTGCTCGCGACGAGCGCCTACGGGATCTCCTTCGGCGCGCTCGCCGTGGCCGCGGGCCTCGACGTGTGGCAGACATGCGTGCTCAGTCTCCTGATGTTCACCGGGGGATCGCAGTTCGCCTTCGTGGGAGTCTTCACCGCCGGCGGACTGGCCGCCCTGCCCTCGGCGATCGCGTCCGCCGCCCTGCTCGGGGTGCGCAACGTCGCCTACGGGATGCGCATGTCGCCGGTCGTCGGCGGAGGACCGGTACGACGAGCGCTCGCCGCGCACTTCACGATCGACGAGTCCACCGCCGTGGCGATCGCGCAGGACGATCCGCGCCTGCGCCGGGTGGGATTCTGGGTCACGGGTGTCGGCATCTTCCTCGGCTGGAACCTCACCACGCTCGTCGGTGCGCTGGTCGGCGACGTGCTCGGCGACCCGAAGGCCTGGGGGCTGGACGCCGCGGCGGCCGCGGCGTTCCTCGCCCTGCTGTGGCCGCGTCTGCGTCAACGGCAGGCGGTCGCCGTCGGGATCGCGGCCGCCGTGATCGCGGCCGCCCTCACCCCGTTCCTCCTGCCCGGACTCCCGGTGCTCGTCGCCGCTCTCGTCGCGATCGTCGTCGGATGGTTCAACTGGCTCGGAACGCCGCGACCCGCAGGCGCCGGCGAAGGGGAGGGAACCGCATGACCCTCTGGAGCGCCATCCTCCTCGCGGCCCTGATCTGCCTCGCCCTGAAGGCCGTGGGCTATCTCGTGCCGCCGAAGGTGCTCGAAGCGCCGCGTCCGGCCCGTATCTCCGATCTCCTCACCGTCGCGCTGCTCGCCGCCCTCGTCGCGGTGCAGTCGCTCGGCGACGGGCAGGCCATCACCGTCGACGCGCGTGTCCCCGCCCTGCTCGTCGCGGCAGGTCTCCTCTGGCTGCGGCAGTCGTTCCTCGTGGTGGTGGCCGCCGCCGCCCTCGTCGCCGCGCTGCTGCGGCTGTTCGGTCTGGCCGCCTGACACGTCGTTCCGCCGGACAGTGCCCGGGTAGGATCGGGGGGTGCGCGGGAAGTGGTTGTCGAGGGTGCTGTCCTGGGTGGCTGCTGCCCTGGTGGGTGGGGTCTACGGCGTGGCCGGGACCATCGCACACAGCGTCATGTGGGGGCCGATCCCGATCGGCCTCATCGTCGCCGCCATCGCCTGCGCCGCGATCCTCATCGCCGTCCGTGCGCTCACCCACGACCGGGGAGCGGCCGTTGCCGCCGGTCTGGGGATGCTGGGCATGATCGTGCTCATCTCGGGCGTCGGCCCCGGCGGCTCCGTCGTCGTGCAGGACACCCTCGCCGGGCGCATCTGGACGTATCTCGCCGCCGGCATCGTGCTGCTGGTCATCGCGTGGCCGTCGTTCTCCCGGCAGCCGGTCCGCCCCGCCACGCCGTCCTCGGAGGAACCCGAGGTCCACGGGTCGTAGACTGAGGGGGTGACGTATGTGATCGCCCTCCCGTGCGTCGATGTCAAGGATCGCGCCTGCATCGACGAGTGCCCCGTTGACTGCATCTACGAGGGCGAACGGTCGCTCTACATCCACCCCGACGAGTGCGTGGACTGCGGAGCGTGTGAGCCGGTGTGCCCGGTCGAGGCGATCTACTACGAGGACGACCTGCCCGACGAGTGGCAGGACTACTACAAGGCCAACGTCGAGTTCTTCGACGAGATCGGCTCGCCCGGAGGCGCCGCCAAGGTCGGCGTCTACCCGTTCGACCACCCGATCATCGCCGCGCTCCCGCCGCAGGGCGAGTAGGCCCGCTCCGTGAGCGTCCGCGACCTCGCCGACTACCCGTGGGACGCCGTGGTCCCGTATCGCGAGCGCGCCGCCCGGCACCCGGGCGGGCTCGTCGATCTCTCCGTCGGCTCGCCGGCCGATCCCACGCCGGAGATCGTCCGTCAGGCCCTCGCCGAGGCGACCGACGCCCACGCCTATCCGCAGACCGTCGGCACCCCCGCGCTCCGGGAGGCGATCGTCGACTGGTACGCCCGCCGCCGCGGCGTCCCGGACCTCCGGGCCGACAACGTGCTGCCGACGATCGGCTCCAAGGAGCTCGTCGCGCTCCTGCCCACGCTGCTGGGGCTCGGCGCCGGCGATATCGTGGTGCATCCTCGCGTCGCCTACCCGACGTATGAGGTCGGCGCGCGGGTGGCAGGGGCGACGCCCCTCGCGGTCGACGACCCGGCGGAGTGGCCGGAGGGCGCCAAGCTCATCTGGATCAACACCCCGGGCAATCCCGACGGCCGCACCTGGACGGTCGACGAGCTCGCCGCGGCGGTGCAGCGGGCGCGGGAACTGGGCGCCGTGCTGGCCAGCGACGAGTGCTACGCCGAGCTCGGCTGGGACGGCCCCTGGGCGGACGACGCGATCCCGTCGGTGCTCGACCCCCGGGTGACCGGCGGCACGCGGGCGAATCTCCTCAGCGTGTACTCGCTGAGCAAGCAGTCCAACCTCGCGGGTTATCGGGCGGCCTTCGTCGCCGGCTGCGCCCGCGTAGTCGGCGAGCTCCTCGCCGCGCGCAAGCACCTCGGCCTCATGCCGCCCGCGCCGGTGCAGCAGGCGATGATCGTCGCCCTCGGTGACGACGCACACGTCGCGGCGCAGAAGGAGCTCTACCGTGAGCGGCGGGCGCTGCTGCTGCCCGCCGTCGAGGCTGCCGGCTTCCGCATCGACGGCTCGCAGGCCGGGCTGTACCTCTGGGCGACCGAGGGGCGCGACGCCTGGGAGTCGATGGCGCGCCTCGCGGACCTCGGGATCCTCGCGGGCCCCGGGCACTTCTACGGCGCCTCGTCGCCTGCGCACGTGCGGCTGTCGCTGACGGCGCCGACCGACCGCGTCGCGGAAGCGGCGCGACGCCTGCGCGGCGCGGATCTGTAGGATCCCTCCCTGTTGCAGCCATCCCTTTGGCGGTTGTCACAGTAGGCCTGCGTGACGACTAGGCTGTAAAGGCGATTCGGTCGGCACCCGGCCCGGCGCTCGGCGCCAGAGATATCGCCAGTTCCGGCTTGATCAAGAACTTGCTGACGCCCGCGATGCCGGGGCGATCAGACAGAATGAGGAGGTCCGCGTGAGCGCTGCGGCAGACCAGACGGCGAAGCTGACGATCGGCGACACCACCGCCGAATTCCCCCTGGTGCGCGGTACCGCGGGCCACGACAGCATCGACTTCTCGACGCTGACCCGTCAGACCGGCTACACCGGGCTCGACTACGGCTTCGTCAACACCGCCTCCACGAAGTCGGACATCACCTTCATCGACGGCGACAAGGGCATCCTGCGCTACCGCGGCTACCCGATCGAGCAGCTCGCCGGCAGCACCAGCTACCTCGAGGTCGCGTGGCTGCTCATCTACGGGGAGCTCCCGTCCGCCGGAGAGCTGGCCGAGTTCGACGAGAAGATCCGTCGGCACACGCTGCTGCACGAAGACCTCAAGCGCTTCTTCTCCGCGCTGCCGCACACCGCGCACCCCATGTCGGTGCTCTCCTCCGCCGTCGCCGCCCTGTCGACGTACTACGAGGGGCAGACCGACCCGCACAACCCCGAGCACGTCGAGCTGAACACCATCCGCATGCTCGCCAAGCTGCCGGTCATCGCCGCCTACGCGCACAAGAAGAGCGTCGGCCAGGCGTTCCTCTACCCGGACAACTCGCTCGGCTTCGTGGAGAACTTCCTCAAGCTGAACTTCGGCGTGAACTCCGAGCCATACGAGATCAACCCGACCATGGTGAAGGCCCTCGAACTGCTGCTCATCCTGCACGAGGACCACGAGCAGAACGCCTCGACCTCCACCGTCCGCCTCGTCGGCTCCACGGGAGCCAACCAGTTCGCCTCCGTCTCGGCCGGCATCCAGGCCCTCTCGGGTCCGCTGCACGGTGGTGCGAACGAGGCCGTCCTCACGATGCTCGGCCAGATCCGCGACTCGGGACAGAGCGTCTCCCGGTTCGTCGAGCGGGTGAAGAACAAGGAAGAGGGCGTGAAGCTCATGGGCTTCGGGCACCGGGTGTACAAGAACTACGACCCGCGCGCCAAGCTCGTCAAGGAGGCCGCGGACGAGGTGCTGAGCTCGCTCGGCGTCACCGACCCGCTCCTGGACCTCGCGAAGGAGCTCGAGGAGATCGCCCTCGCGGACGACTACTTCCGTGAGCGTCGCCTGTATCCGAACGTCGACTTCTACACGGGCGTGATCTACAAGGCGATGGGCTTCCCCACGCGGATGTTCACGGTCCTCTTCGCGATCGGCCGCCTGCCCGGCTGGCTCGCCCAGTGGCGCGAGCTCCAGCTCGACCCGCAGACGAAGATCGGCCGTCCGCAGCAGCTCTACACCGGGTCGCCGGAGCGCGCCTTCCCGACGCGCTGAGCGCGGCGCCGCAGACGCCGAAGGCCCCCTCGCACCGGAGTGCGAGGGGGCTTTCGTCGTCGTCAGGCGCGAGCCGGGATCAGCGTCCCTGGCCGCCGCGCGCGCCCTGGCGGCCCTGGCCGCCCTGGCGCTGCGCACCCGGCGCGCCCTGGCCGGCCGAGCGCGGACGGCGACGACGGCGGGAGGGCGGGGTGGTCGCGGTGCTCTTCTCGCCGCCCGCGGGCCGCTGCTTCGCAGAGCGCTGCTGCTGCGGCTGCGGGGGAGCGGGGCGCACGTGCGGAGCCCGCTCGGGGACGAGCTCGGTGACGGCGTCGGCGGTGAGGTTCTCCAGCGGTGCCGTGATGGCGGCCTTGCGCAGGAGATCCTTCACGTCACGGCGCTGCTCGGGCAGGACCACGGTGACGACCGTGCCGGCGGCGCCGGCGCGAGCCGTGCGGCCCGAGCGGTGCAGGTAGGCCTTGTGCTCGACGGGCGGGTCGACGTGGACGACGAGGTCGACGTTGTCCACGTGCACACCGCGCGCCGCGACATCGGTCGCGACGAGGACGCGGACGCCCCCGTCGGCCGGGTCGGTGGAGAAGGCACCGAGGTTGCGCTCCCTGGCGTTCTGGGACAGGTTGCCGTGCAGGTCGACGGCGGGGATCCCCGCGGCGGTGAGCTGCTTGGCGAGCTTCTTCGCCTGGTGCTTGGTGCGCGTGAAGAGGATGCGACGGCCGGTGCCCGAGGCGAGATCGCGCACCAGCACGGTCTTGTTCTCGGGGGAGTCGACGACGAGCACCCGGTGGGTCATCTCGCCGACGGGCACGCTCGCCTCGTCGACCTCGTGGCTGACGGCGTTCGTGAGGAACCGGCGGGCGAGGGTGTCGATGCCGCGGTCCAGCGTGGCGCTGAAGAGCAGGCGCTGACCGTCGGCGGGCGTCGCCGAGAGGATGCGGGTGACGCCGGGGAGGAAGCCGAGATCGGCCATGTGGTCCGCCTCATCGAGCACGGTGACCTCGATCGCGCTGAGACGCACGACCTGCTGCTTCATGAGGTCTTCCAGACGGCCGGGGCAGGCGACGACGATGTCGACGCCGCCCTGGAGCGCCTGCTCCTGCGGACGCTGGCTGACACCGCCGAACACGGTGGTGACCCGAAGGCCGACGGCCTCCGCGAGCGGGGCGACGGTCGCGGCGATCTGGGTGGCGAGCTCGCGGGTGGGGGCGAGCACGAGGCCGCGGGGAAGGCCGGAACGGCGCTTGTGGCCGGAGGCTGCCAGGCGGGCGACGAGCGGGAGCGCGAAGGCGATGGTCTTGCCGCTGCCCGTGCGTCCGCGACCGAGGAGGTCACGGCCGGCGAGCGAGTCGGGCAGGGTGTCGCGCTGGATCGCGAACGCCTCGGTCTTTCCGGAGGCGGCGAGAACGGTGGCGAGCTCGGCGGGAACGCCGAGATCGAGGAAGGAAGGCATGCAGAGAACTCCGTCAGCGCACGAGAATGGCGCGGGATAGTGGGGTGAGGTGGGCGAAGACGCAGCGAGTGCGCGTCCGTTCGCCGTGCGAATGGCCAGTTCGGGCTGGAGAGGGGAGCGCGGGCGCTCGCTTCGGTCCTCGGAGACCCCTAGACGACGACGATGCTGACCGGCCGGCGGCGCGGGCAACGGAGCCAGTCTACCAGCGGAGACCGGTCGAAGGCTGCAGGCGGGCTGTCAGGCGTGGAGCGCCTCGTTGAGCGTGACGCCGACGCCGGCCCGACGGACCGCCTCGACGGCACCCGTGAGGGAGTTGCGACGGAAGAGGAGGCCGTCCTGGCCCGAGAGGTCGGCGCCCTTGACGGTCTTCCGTCCGCCGTCGGCCGTCGCGGGACCGTCGGCGAGCACGATCTTCGTCCCGGCGGTGACGTAGAGCCCGGCCTCCACGACGCAGTCGTCGCCGAGGGAGATGCCGATGCCGGCGTTCGCGCCGAGAAGCGTGCGGGCGCCGATCGACACGCGATGCGACCCGCCGCCGGAGAGGGTGCCCATGATCGAGGCGCCGCCGCCGATGTCGCTGCCGTCGCCGACCACCACGCCCTGCGAGATGCGCCCCTCGACCATCGAGGCGCCGAGGGTGCCGGCGTTGAAGTTGACGAAGCCCTCGTGCATGACCGTGGTGCCGGGGGCGAGGTGGGCGCCGAGCCGCACGCGCGAGGCGTCGGCGATGCGCACCCCGGCGGGCTGCACGTAGTCGGTGAGACGAGGGAACTTGTCCAGGCCCTGGATCTGGATCCCGGCGCGCTGGAGCTGCGGACGCAGGCGCGCGGCATCGGCGGGGAGCAGCGGGCCGGCATTGGTCCAGGCGACGTTCGGCAGGTGACCGAAGATGCCGTCGAGGTTGAGGGCGTTCGGCCGCGCGAGCAGGTGCGACAGCGCGTGCAGACGCAGATAGGCATCCGCGGTGGAGACCGGGGCGGCGTCCAGATCGATCGTGAGCTCGACCACCGCGAGGGTGACGTCGCGGCGCTCGTCCTGACCGGTCTGTGCGTCGAGCGCGGTGCGCGCGGCGGCGACCTCGGTCTCGGACGGCGCGGACGAGCGGACCTCCGGGTACCACGCGTCGAGGACCGTGCCGTCGCTCGCGGTGGTCGTCAGGCCGAGTCCCCAGACAGATCGTGCGTCGCTCATGCCTCCACGGTATCGCGCCGGCGACGGTGTCCCGTCCCGCATGACGGGCATCAGTAGGCTGGGGGCATGGTGCTCGATCTGACCGCGTCCTCCGCCGACATCACCCGCGCGATCTGCGACGTCCCGAGTGTCTCCGGCGACGAGAGGACACTGGCCGACCTGATCGAGGAGGCCGTGTCCGGTCTGCCGCACCTGGAGGTCATCCGGCACGGCAACACGGTCGTCGCCCGCACGGATCTCGGTCGGGCGCAGCGCGTCGCGATCGCCGGGCACATCGACACCGTGCCCCTCAACGACAATCTGCCCACGCGCGACATCGAGATCGACGGCGTGCCGTATCTGTGGGGTCGCGGCACCGTCGACATGAAAGCCGGGGTCGCGGTGCAGCTCAAGCTCGCCGCCGAGCTCACCGACCCCGCGATCGACGTGACCTGGATGTGGTACGACAACGAGGAGGTCGCGGCCTCCCTGAACGGCCTCGGGCTTCTCGCCGCAGCGCGTCCTGACCTGTTCCAGGCCGATTTCGCCATCCTCGGGGAGCCGTCGAACGGCCAGGTCGAAGGCGGGTGCAACGGCACGCTGCGGGCGATCGTGCGGACCACGGGCGTCCGCGCGCACAGCGCCCGGGCCTGGATCGGCGAGAACGCGATCCATCGCGCGGCGCCCATCCTCACCCGGCTGTCCGAGTACCGGGCCCGGGAGGTGCTGGTGGAGGGCCTGCTCTATCGGGAGGGACTCAGCGCGGTCCGCATCGCGGGTGGGGTCGCCGGCAACGTCATCCCGGACGCCTGCGAGGTCGAGGTCAACTACCGCTTCGCGCCGAACAAGTCCGCGGCCGACGCCGAGGCCCACGTCCGGGCGGTCCTCGCCGGCTTCGACGTCGAGATCACGGATGCCGCCGAGGGTGCCCGCCCCGGGCTGGACGCCGACATCGCGCGCCGGTTCGTCGCGGCGGTCGGCGCGGAGCCGCAGCCGAAGTACGGATGGACCGACGTCGCGCGCTTCTCGGCCCTCGGCATCCCGGCCGTGAACTACGGGCCCGGTGACCCGCATCTCGCCCATCACGACGAGGAGCGTGTGCCGCTCGCCCAGATCGACGCCGTCGAGCGGGGTCTGCGCGCATGGCTCACGTCGCACTGACGCTCGCACGGCGCTGGGCGCGGACGCCGCTGGCTCTGCGCATCGGCATCATCTACGTCCTCGCACGGGTCGTGACGACCGGATTCCTCATCGCCGCGGCCTCCCTGTCCACGGTGTTCTCGCGCTTCGGCGGCGACGCCGGGCTCGTGGACTTCGTCCTCGGATGGGATGCCCAGTGGTACTGGCAGGTGGCGGTGCACGGCTATCCCGCCGACCTCCCGCTGACCGACGACGGGGAGGTGGCCGAGAACGCGTGGGCCTTCATGCCCGTGTTCGCGTACGCCGCGAAGGCGTTGGGCTTCCTGTTCGGCTCCTGGGGCGCCGGAGCGCTCGTGCTCGCGCTCGTCGCTGGCTACCTGGCCTGTCTCGCCCTGCATCGTCTGCTCCGCGACCGCATCGGGAACGCGGCGGCGCTGTGGGCCGTCGTCTTCTTCGCCGCCGGCCCCCTGGGCGCCCTGTTCCAGGTGGGATATGCGGAGACGCTCTTCCTGCTGCTGCTCTTCCTCGCGCTGGACGCGACGATCCGCCGGAACTACGCCTGGCTGTACGTGCTGATCCCGGTGCTGGGATTCACCCGTCCCGGAGTGCTCGCCTTCGCCCTGTACCTCGGCCTGCACGGGATCCTCCGCTGGACGCACCGTCGCACGGATCCGCTCGGAGGCAGGGAGGTCGTGCACATCGTCGCCCTCGGCGCACTGGCGACGGCGACCGGGTTCGCGTGGCAGGTGATCGCCGGTGTCGTGACCGGGGACCCCGGCGCCTACCTCGCCACCGAGCTCGCCTGGCGCCGGCACTGGATCACCGGGGGCGTCGAGGGCTTCGTGCCCTTCGAGGGCTGGGTGCAGGCATCGCAGTTCTGGTTCGAGCTGTGGGGTCTGCCGGCCGCCTGGGGGCCGGTCGCGCTGGTCGTGCTCGTGGTCGCGGCGGCCGCCGCGCTGCTGCTGTCCCCGCAGGTGCGCGCGCTCGGCCCCGACCTCCGTCTCTGGAGCGCGAGCTACCTGCTCTACCTGCTCGCGGTGTTCTTCCCGCAGTCGAGCACGTTCCGCCTGCTGCTGCCGCTCAGCCCGGCGTGGGGAGCGGTGGCGGTGCCGCGCTCACGAGCGTGGCGGCTGGGGGTGCTGGCGCTGTGCCTGGTCGGCCAGTGGGTGTGGATCTATCACGTGTATGCCCTCGGCAGCACGTTCTGGCAGGTGCCCTGACGACGCCGGGGAGCAGATTGTGTCCCGTGACGTCCACGGCGCGGTCGCACCCGATAAACTCGTCCCATACCACCGGAGGAAAGGGAGCCACGATGGCAGCGATGAAGCCGAGGACCGGAGACGGACCCATGGAGGCCGTGAAAGAGGGACGACTCATCATCGTGCGTGTTCCGCTCGAAGGAGGAGGCCGCCTGGTCGTCTCCGTGAACGACGCCGAGGCCAAGGAGCTTCACGACGTGCTCGGTGCCGTCGTGGCCCCGGCCTGATCGTACCTGGTCCGCTGCAGCGCGACGCGAAGAGGGCGAGGGATCCGCGGATCCCTCGCCCTCTTCGCGTCGGCGGACCCGGTCAGGCCCGGTCGTCGAGGCGGATCAGCTGCAGCAGGCCCTCGCCCGCGGGTGAAACCGTGGCCAGCACCGCCGATGACTCCTGCGTCTCCTGGACGAGTGATCGGTAGGCGGAGGTGACGTCGTCGCGCTGGACAGGGTCGGCGACCCGGCCCCCGGCGAGGATGCGCGGCACGAGCACCAGGCCGCCGGTGCGGGCGAGGCGGAGACCGTGCGAGACGTACTCGATGACGTTCTCGGGGTCGGCGTCGACGAGGACGATGTCGTACGACGCCTCGTTCATGCGGGGGAGCACGTCGATCGCGCGGCCGGCGATGAACCGCGCGCGGGTGGCGGGCACCTTCGCGTCCGCGAACGCCTGACGGGCGGCGGCGAGGTGCTCGGGCTCGTTGTCGATCGAGGTCAGCACCGCGTTCGGGGCCCCGCGCAGCAGCCAGAGTCCGGAGACGCCGGCGCCGGTGCCGATCTCGACGATGGAGCGCGCCGTTCCGGCGGCGGCGAGCACGGCGATCTGCGAGCCGACGACCGCGCTGATCGGGGCCGCTCCCAGCTCCACGGCGTGGGCGCGAGCGCGGGCGATGGTCTCCGGCTCGACGATGGACTCGCGAAGGAAGCGCGCGTTGGCGTCGTGCTCGCTCATGACCTGCCTCTCCCTGCGTGCATGGCTGATGTGTCCAGGGTATTCGCTCACCGCGCGCAGAGCCCGCAGGCGCGGCGGTAGCCTGGTCACATGACGTTCGGCCTCACCTTCGAGAAGCTGCTGCTCATCGGCCTGATCGCGGTGCTGATCATCGGCCCCGAGCGTCTGCCGCGTGCCGCGGAGGCCTTCGCGAGCATCGTGCGCAGGGCCGGCGAGTACATCCGCGACACGAAGTCCCGTGTGCGCGAGGAGATGGGACCGGAACTCGACGACGTGGACTGGCGCAAGCTGGACCCGCGCCAGTACGACCCCCGGCGGATCATCCGCGACGCCCTCCTCGAGGAGCCGGAGCCCGCGACCCCCGCGCAGGCGACGGCGACGATCGCCGAGCCGGTGGCCCCGCGCACCGCGCCGCCGACCTTCAGCGCGGAGGACCGCCCGCCGTTCGACAGCGAGGCGACCTGAGCCGTCCGGTCAGGAGATCCGCGTCCGCAGGGTCGCCAGCTCCTCGTCGCTGAAGAGCGAGCGCGGGATGGCGGTGGCGACGGAGGCGTCGCGCACCTTGAAGATCACGGCGTCCCGTCCGACGCGGAGACTCTGGAACGTGGCGTAGGGGATCTCGGAACGACGACGATCGCTTCCCAGCTGCAGCCGATCCTCTTCGAGTGCGACCCACACGACGCTCTCCACCGGCATCGCGGCCCGCACGGCGCGCCGGGCGCTCGAGGTGGTCAGGAGCACCGCGTAGGCGCCCAGTCCCACCGTGACCACGGGCATCCAGGCGACGATCGCGCTGACCTCGGCTCCCGTGGAGAGGAGGTCGTTGAGGGTGAAGACGGAGAGGACGAGTCCCGCCGCCAGCGCGACCCACATCACGATCGCGACGGGACGGGTGAGCGCGTAGACGGCCGCGTCGCGCGCCATCCTCCGCAGCAGTCCCTCATCCACGGTCACGGAGCGGTGCGGCATCCGTCCATCCTCCCACGCGTGCTCATCCGATCGACATGGGCAGCGAGCGGCCGGACAGGCCCCGGCCCCGTCGGGCGAGGGCGGCGGCCATCGTGCGGATCGCCTGCGCGGCGGCGTCGTCCGGCGCCGCGGTGACGACCGGGACGCCCTCGTCCCCGCCCTGGCGGAGCGCCGGGCTGAGCGGGATCGAGGCGAGCAGGGGGACCGGCGCGTCGGGCGCGGACAGGGCCTCTGCGACCGCCGCTCCGCCGCCCGCACCGAACAGGTCGACGACGGTACCGTCGGGGAGGGTATACGCGGACATGTTCTCGATCACGCCGATCACGCGCTGACCGGTCTGACGGGCGACGAGTCCGCTGCGGATGGCCACGTCGGAGGCCGCCGCCTGCGGCGTGGTGACCACGAGCACCTCGGCGTGGGGGAGGAGCTGCCCGATCGAGATGGCGATGTCCCCGGTGCCGGGCGGCATGTCGATGAGCAGGACGTCGAGATCGCCGAAGAAGACGTCGGTGAGGAACTGCGAGATCGTGCGGTGCAGCATCGGTCCGCGCCAGGCCACGACGGACTCCCCGTCGCGCAGGAACATCCCGATCGAGATGGTCTTCACCCCGTGGGCCACCGGCGGCAGCATGAGGTCGTCGATGCGCGTCGGCTGCGTGCCGGCCGGGATGCCGAGCAGACCGGGGATCGAGAAGCCGTGCACGTCCGCATCCACCAGGCCGACGGCGAGGCCCTGGTCGGCGAGGGCGACGGCGAGGTTCGCGGTGACGGTCGACTTGCCGACGCCGCCCTTGCCGCTGGAGACGAGGATCACGCGGGTGAGGGAGTCCGGCCCGAACGGCATGTGCCGCGCCGGACGACCCGCGCGGAGCCGTTCGGTGAGCGCCGTGCGCTCGGCCGGGGTCATCACGCCCACCTCGACCTCGACGCCCGTCACCCCGGGGACCGTGGCGGCGGCGTCGCGCACGTCGCGCTCGATGCGGTCGGCGGCGGGGCACCCCACGATCGTCAGCACGATGCCCACATGCGCCACGCCGTCTTCGACCGTGATGTCGCGCACCATGTCGAGGTCGCCGATCGGCCGCCGCAGCTCGGGGTCGGTCACCGCCGCCACTGCGGCTCTGACGCTCTCGGCCGCGGTCATGAGGCGGTGCCGCCTGCGGGCTTCTCCTCGGCGTCGCCCAGCTCAGCCAGCAGGGCACGGAGCTCCTGCCGCAGCACGTCGCGGGTGACCACCTGCGCGTTGCGCTCCTCCAGCGACATCCGCAGCGCGACGATCTCGCGGGCGAGGTACTCGGTGTCGGCGAGGTTGCGCTCGGCGCGCTGCCGGTCCTGCTCGATCTGCACGCGGTCGCGGTCGTCCTGGCGGTTCTGCGCGAGGAGGATCAGCGGCGCGGCGTACGAGGCCTGCAGCGACAGCATGAGGGTGAGCGCGGTGAAGCCCAGTGCGGCGTCGTCGAAGCGCACCTCGCGGGGCATCAGCGTGTTCCAGCCGATCCAGAGGATGCAGAAGAGGCTGAGGATGACGAGGAACGCCGGCGTGCCCATGGCACGGGCGACCCATTCCGTGAAGCGTCCGAAGCGGTCGCGCGAGGTCGACCGGGGGCGGGTGCTCGTCCGTCCCGGCGCGTCGAGGCGGGCGGCCCGCTCCTTGCGTGCCATCAGCGCGCCTCCGTCACGGGCGGGGCGACGTCGTCGCTGTCGTGGGTGCGCCAGTCGTCCGGCAGGAGGTAGTCGAGGACGTCGTCGATGCTGATCGCGCCGACGAGGCGGTGGGCCGCGTCGATCACGGGCAGGGAGACGAGGTCATAGCTGGCGAGCATGCGGGCGACCTCGGCGGCGGAGGCGGTGACGGGCACCGGCTCGAGGCTGTCGTCGAGGATGGCGCCGAGCCGCTCGTGCGGCGGATAGCGCAGCATCCGCTGGAAGTGCACGAGGCCGAGCAGCCGCCCGGTCGGCGTCTCGAACGGCGGGAGCGTCACGAACACCGCTGCCGCCAGGGCCGGGTGCAGCTCGTGGCGGCGGATGAGCGCCAGGGCCTCGGCGACCGTGGCGTCGGCGGACAGGATGATCGGCTCCGGGGTCATCAGACCGCCGGCCGTGTCGGGACCGTAGCGCAGCAGCATCCGCACGTCTTCCGCCTTCTCCGGCTCCATCCGCTGGAGCAGCTCCTCCAGCTGGGTGGGCGGAAGCTGGGCGAGGAGGTCGGCGGCGTCGTCCGGCTCCATCTGGTCGAGGATGTCGGCCGCGCGCTCCTCGCCGAGGCGGTCGAGGATGTGCACCTGCTCGTCCTCCGGCATCTCCTCGAGGGCGTCGGCGAGGCGATCGTCGGAGAGCTCCTCCGCGACCTCGATCATCCGCTGCTGCGGGAGGTCGAGGAGCGTGTTGGCGAGATCGGCGGCGTGCAGCTCGGAGTACGAGGCGACGAGCTGCTCGGCGGACTGCGACTCGCCCGGTGCGTGCTCCTCGGTGACCTCGCTCCAGGCCGCGAACGTCGTCGGGCCCTTGGCGAACGGCGACGCGCCGGTCTTCGGGCGGCGCAGGAAGAGCTGACTGATCGCCCACTCGCCGAGACGGTTCGGCTCGATCGCCACGTCCTCGATCACCGCGGTGCCGCTGCCGTCGGTCAGGCTCACCCGCCGGCCCAGCATCTCGGCGAGGACGCGCACCTCGCCGGCGCGGGGAGAGAAGCGCCGCACGTTGATGAGGCCGGTGGTGATGACCTGCCCGGACCGGATCGACGTGACCCGGCCGATCGAGAGGAACACATGGCGCCGGCCGGGGATCTCCACGACCAGTCCGATCACGCGCGGGGCCGCGGTACTTCGATACACGACGACGACGTCCCGGACCTTGCCGAGCCGGTCGCCGACGGGATCGAAGACGGCGCACCCTGCCAGGCGCGCGGCGAAAACCCGTTGTGTGCTCACCCGACCAGCGTAGCCCGCGGCGTGCCGGGGCGGCTGTCGGGGCGGTCGCTCGGCCGGCCGCGAGGCACGACGTGGAAGAATAGCCGGATGAGCATGCTGAATCGCCCCGCGAGCGGCACGGACACCGGTGAGATCGTCGCCTCCATGCGCGACTACGAGAGCGCGCAGAAGGCGGTGTCGAAGCTGATCGCCGGAGAGGTCCCTGCGCGCGACATCGCGATCGTCGGGCAGAGCGTGCGGACGGTCGAGCGGGTGACCGGAAGGCTCGGCTACGCCGCGGCCGCGCGCTCTGGCGCGATCAACGGGGTGCTCATCGGCCTCTTCCTGTCGGCGATCCTCGTCCTGGGCAACCCCGAGGTGCCGATCCAGCTGTTCGTCGGCTTCGTCCTCATCGGCGTCGCGGTGGGCATGCTGCTGAGCCTCATCACCTACGCCATCGTGCGTCGCCGCCGTGACTTCGCGAGTGTGACGCAGTTCGCCGCGGATCACTACGAGGTGACCGTGCAGCCCGGGTCGCTGGCGAAGGCGCGGCAGGTCCTCGGCGCGCAGCGGGTCGCCCCCGTGCGTCCTCCGGTGAACCTGGACGAGCCGCCGAAGTACGGCGAGCGGATCCCGCAGGGCGCTCCTGCTCCGGCCCCTGAGCCTGCTCCTGAGCCCGGCCCGGCCCCTGAGCCTGCTCCGGCCCCTGAGCCTGCTCCTGAGCCCGGCCCGGCCCCTGAGCCTGCTCCGGCCCCTGAGCCTGCTCCTGAGCCCGGCCCGGCTCCTGAGCCTGCCCCCGCTCCTGAGCCCGGTCTTCCGCCCCGGCCCGCCGACCCGGAGACCGGCACCCCCGGATCGGTGCGGTGACCTCGGAGCCCTCCGCCGTCCGGATCGAGGTCGCCCTGCCCGCCGGCGCGACCCCGGTGTCCGCCGACTGGACGCCGGGCACCCGCGATGACGTCATGCTGATCGCCCACGGGGCCGGAGCGGGGAAGGATCACCCGTTCCTCGTCGGCTTCGACCGTGCGCTCGCCGCACTCGGCTTCTCGACGCTGCGCTTCTCCTTCCCGTACGCCGAGCAGGGGCGCCGCATGCCCGGTCCCGCCGCGCACGCGGTCACGACGTGGGAGGCCGCGGTCGCCGAAGCCCGTGCACGGGCGCCGCATGCCTCCGTGTGGGCGACCGGGAAGTCCTACGGCGGGCGCATGGCGTCCCTGGCCGTCGCGGAGGGGCTCGTCGTGGACGGCCTCGTCTACCTCGGCTACCCGCTCCACCCGCCGGGGCGTCCGGACAAGCCGCGGATCGCCCATCTCCCCTCGATCACCGTCCCGCAGCTCTTCGTGGAGGGCACCGCGGACCCGTTCATCCAGCCGATCGCGCAGCTCGAGGAGGCCGTCGCGTCCTGTCACGACGCGCGGGTGCACTGGGTCGAGGGTGGCGGCCACTCCTTCGAGGTGAAGGGCCGGCGGCGACCACCGGCGGACGTCGCCGCGGACCTGGCGCCCGTGGTCGACGCCTTCGTCAGCACGCTGCGGGGGTGAGGGGCGGGGCCGCGGCCCCACTCCCTCCCGTCGTCAGCCCTGCAGTCGCGCCATCCAGGCCTCGACCTCGTCGGCCGTGCGCGGGATGTCCGCGGAGAGGTTGACCGGGCCGTCCTCGGTCATCAGGATGTCGTCCTCGATCCGGACGCCGATGCCGCGCAGCTCGGCGGGTACCGTGAGGTCGTCGATCTGGAAGTACAGCCCCGGCTCGATGGTGAAGACCATGCCCGGCGTGAGGATGCCGTCATAGTACATCTCGCGGCGCGCCTGCGCGCAGTCGTGCACGTCGATGCCGAGGTGGTGCGACGTGCCGTGCACCATGTAGCGCCGGTGCTGGCCGCCCTTGTCCGCGTCCAGGGCCTCCTGGGCGGTGACCGGGAGCAGGCCCCACTCCGCGGTGCGCTCGGCGATCACGGCCATCGCCGCGGCGTGCACGTCACGGAAGCGGACACCGACCTTCGCCGCCGCGAAAGCCGCGTCGGCGGCCTCGCGCACGGTCTCGTAGACGCGGCGCTGCACGTCCGTGAACGTCCCGGACACCGGCAGCGTGCGGGTGATGTCGGCGGTGTAGAGGCTGTCCGCCTCCACGCCCGCGTCGACGAGGATGAGGTCTCCCGGCACGACCGTGCCGTCGTTGCGCGTCCAGTGCAGGTAGCACGCGTGCGGCCCGGACGCGGCGATCGTGTCGTAGCCCTCGCCGTTGCCGTCCTCGCGGGCGCGGCGGTGGAAGACGCCCTCGACGACGCGCTCGCCCCGGGCGTGCGCGACCGCGGCCGGGAGCTCACGGATGATGTCGTCGAAGCCCTGCGCCGTGATCGCCACGGCCCGGCGCATCTCGGCGATCTCGAAGTCGTCCTTGACGAGGCGCAGCTCGGAGACGAAACGCGTGAGGGCCTCGTCCTCGTCGAGGACGAGCTCGCCGTCGACCGGGGCGAACTCGTGCAGGTGCGCCGTGGCCACCTGCAGGTCGGCGGCGACGCCGGCCAGCGACGGGCGCGGGCCGATCCAGAACTCGCCGACGGTGGCGTCGGCGTAGAACTCGGTCGTGGTGCGGTCGGCGCGCTCGCGGAAGTACAGGGTGATGTCGTGTCCGTCGGACGTCGGCTCGAAGACGAGCACCGAGTCCGGCTCCGCGTCGGAGGCCCAGCCGGTGAGGTGCGCGAAGGCGGAGTGCGCGCGGAAGACGTAGTCGGTGTCGTTGCTGCGCTGCTTGAGCGAGCCGGCGGGGATCACGAGGCGCTTGCCCGGGAACGCAGCCGAGACGGCGGCGCGGCGGCGCTCGGCGTACGGAGCCTGGGCGCGCGGCGCGGGCAGCGTCTCCGGGCGCTCGGCCCAGCCGGTGGAGATGGTGTCGAGGAAGCCCTGCGGGAAGGGCTGCTTGCGGTTGGTCGAGCTGTTCTCGACGGGGGCTTCGACGGTCTCGTCAGCGATCGTGTCGTTTTCTCCGGTGCTCACCCGTCCAGTCTCTCACCTGGAGGCCTCCGGCGTGATCAGCCGGCCGGCTCGAGCTGCACGATGAGGCCGCGATGATCGCTGCCCCCGGCGTCGTCGAGCACGGCGGAGCCCGTGGGGCGCCAGTTGGCCGACGCCATCACGTGGTCGATGGGGGCGCCGGCGAGAGCGGGGAACGAGCTCGGCCAGGTGCCGGACATCCCGTTGCCGGTCCGGGAGGCGACGTCGCGGCAGTACCCGATGTCCCCGCCGTCGATGCCGAGGGAGGCCATGTGATCCACGGTCGCGTTGAAGTCGCCGGCGAGGATGAAGTCACCTGCGGGGCACTGGTCGGCGATCCACTGCAGGTCGCTCTGCCACTGCTGCATCTCCTCCATGCGCGGCGCGACGGCATGCACGGCGACGATCGTGGGGCCATCGCCATCGATGGGCATGAGCACGGCGCTGGGCACGGATCCGGTGTTGTTGCTCCCGTCCTTCGACGACTCGATGACGGAGTACTCGCCGAGCTCCGGAGCCACGAGCACGGTGGTCTGCCACGACTGCGGACCGTCCTCCACGTCCGGGCGGAACTGCACGTGGTGCACCCACATCGGATGCCCCTGCTCGCGCAGCATGAGCGCGATCCGCTCGCCGACCTCCTCGGTGGTCTCGGGCAGCGCCACCACGTCGGCCTCCTGCTCCAGGATCTCCCGGGCGATCTGCTCGGCGGAGACGGCCTCACCCGCCGTGTTCCAGGTGAGCACCCGCAGGCTCGTGTCGGTCCGCTCGGGGAGGGCGGCCACGCCGAACCCCCGCGTCGCCCCGATCACGCCGGTCGCGGCGGCACCGAGCAGCGCGACGATCAGGATGGACGCCGCGAAGCCCCGCAACGGCCGGGCGAGCAGGAGCAGGAGCGCCAGCACCGCGATGACCAGGAAGCCGCCGAGCACGAGGCCGCGGGCGGCGACGAGCTGAGCGAACGGGTAGGTCTGCTCGAGGCGGAAGAACTGCGGCCACACGACGACCGCCGTCGCGATCGCGAACAGGACGGTCAGCAGGATCCCCAGGAGTCGAAACATCCCGTCCAGCCTAGAAGCGCCGCCTGTGAAGTCCCTGCCTCAGGACCGGCTCGTCGCCGCGATCGGTGTCCGGGATTCCGCGCCACGCGCGTCGGCGCTCGGTACGCTCGGAGGATGCCCGTTCCGCCCGCCGGTCCCGCCGACCTGCACCTGCATTCCAACCACTCCGACGGCACCGAGGCGCCCGCCGAGGTCATGAGACAGGCGCATCGGCACGGGGTGCGGACCGCGGCGCTCACGGATCACGACCGCACCACCGGCTGGGCGGAGGCCGGTGACGCCGCCGTCGCCCTGGGCATGACCTTCCTCCCGGGCATGGAGCTCTCCGCCAAGCACGAATGGCGCAGCGTGCACGTGCTCGGCTACCTCTTCGATCCGGAGGATGCGGCGCTGCGGGCCGAGACCGACCGGATCCGGAACGACCGGATCGGGCGCGCGGAGCGCATCGTCCGCAACATCGGCCGCGACTACGACCTCCACTGGGACGACGTCCTCGCCCAGACGACGCTCGACGCGACGGTCGGCCGTCCCCACATCGCCGATGCCCTGGTGGCCCGCGGCATCGTGCGCGATCGGGGGGAGGCCTTCGACGGCATCCTGCACCCGCGGGAGGGCTACTACGAGCCCCACTACGCGCCGGACCCGCTGACCGCTGTGAGACTGCTCACCGAGGCGGGAGGCGTGGCGATCATCGCGCATCCCGTGACGGCGGGCCGTGATCGGATGATGCCGATGCCGTACATCGAGCGGCTGCTCGACGCGGGGCTGGGCGGGTTCGAGGTGGACCATCGAGAGAACACGGCCGCCGGCAAGCGGCTCCTTCGAGAGCTGGCGGAACGGCATGACCTCATCGTCACCGGGTCCAGCGACTACCACGGCACGGGCAAGCCCAACGTGCCGGGGGAGAACACCACCACGGAGGCCATGGTGGCCCGCATCATCGACCGCGCCACGGGCACCCCGCCGCGGCGTCCCTGAGCCCGGCGGACTGTCGGCGGTCTCCCGGCGTTCTGTCGACCCCGACCGCTACGGTCCGAGGCATGCAACGTGCCACCTCCCTGGAGCGCCGCGTCGATGCGGCCGCCCGCCGTCTCCTCCGCGCGGTGCCGACGACGGGCTTCCGCGCCGGACTCGCCGAGTTCGTCGTGTTCGTGCTCAAGCAGGCGTGGGCGTGCGTGTTCGGCGCGGCGCTCCTGGTGGTGATCATCGCGGCCCGCCTCTGGTATCCCGACGACGCGGCGCTCGCCCGCAACGACGCCCTGACGATCGCGGCCGTCCTGATCCAGGTGGCGATGCTCGTGTTCCGGCTGGAGAGCGGACGGGAGCTCTGGGTGATCGTGCTCTTCCACATCACGGGAACGGCGATGGAGCTGTTCAAGACCGATGTCGGCTCCTGGGCGTACGCCGCGGACGGCATCCTGCGCATCGGCGGCGTCCCGCTGTTCAGCGGCTTCATGTATGCGGCGGTCGGCTCGTACATGGTGCGGGTGTACCGGCTGTTCGACCTCGGGTTCACCCGCTATCCGCGGCGGTGGATGACGGCCGTGCTGGCCGCGGCGATCTACGTCAACTTCTTCACCCACCACTGGTGGTGGGACGCGCGGTGGGTGCTCCTCGCCGCCGTGGTCGTGCTCTGGCTGCCCACGATCCTGCACGCGCGCGTGTGGCGTCGCACCATCCGCCTGCCGCTCCTGGTCGTGTTCGCCGGCGTCGCAGTGTTCATCTACCTCGCCGAGAACATCGGCACGTGGGCGGGCGCCTGGGCCTACCCGGACCAGGCGGAGGGATGGCAGCCGGTGTCGCTGAGCAAGCTCAGTTCCTGGTTCCTGCTGATGATCATCTCGGTCGTGCTCGTCGCCTGGGTCTACCCGCCGCAGGTGCCGTCCGCGCTCCTGCAGAACGAGGGGCGCCGCACGGAAGACCGTCCAGGACATCTCGGCAGGCGACGTCACCTTCAGCGAGACCTACGGCGATGCGGTCGAGACC
>NZ_JBFBLT010000004.1:0-417774 GCF_040702645.1 Microbacterium sp. NPDC078814 | reverse complement strand
TTAATACCCCCCCACCCACCCCCCCTGCTTTCCGGCTGTGCGGGGGGGCCCCCCCCCCCCCCCCCCCCCCCCCCCCCCCCCCCGGGGGGGGGCCCCCCCCCCCCCCCCGGGCCCCCGCCCCTCGGACGACGATGATGCGGATCAGGCGCCCGTGACGGGTGCCGCTCCGGTGCCGGAGCCGCCGCGACGACGGCGGCGGCGACGCGCGGGAGCGGGCTTGCCGTCGTGGTGCTCCTTGCCGGCGCCGTCGTGCGTGCCGGCGCCCTCGGCGCCCCGGTCGGCGGTCTGCGCGGTCGAGCCCTCGGCGGACCCGCCCTCGGTCGCCCCTTCGGCGAAGGTCGAGCCGACGGGCGTGGAACCCGTCCGGCGGCGGCGACGGCGGCGCGTGCCGCCCTCCCCGGTCCCTTCGGCGGCGGCGTCGGCAGCGCGCTCCGGGCGACGGGAGCGCTCGGTCTTGACCGCCTCCTTCTTCGGCGCGCTCACGAGCCGGCCCTTCGTCCCCTCGGGGATGTCGAGGTCGGTGTAGAGGTGCGGGCTCGAGGAGTAGGTCTCGATGGGCTCGGGCTGGCCGAACTCGAGGGCGCGGTTGATGAGGGCCCACTTGTGCAGGTCCTCCCAGTCGACGAACGTGACGGCGATGCCGGTCTTCCCCGCGCGGCCGGTGCGTCCCGCGCGGTGCAGGTAGGTCTTCTCCTCGTCGGGGATCGTGTGGTTGATGACGTGCGTGACGTCATCCACGTCGATACCGCGCGCGGCCACATCCGTCGCCACGAGCACGTCCTTCTTGCCGGCCTTGAACGCGGCCATGGAGCGCTCGCGCTGGTCCTGGCCCATGTCGCCGTGCACGCCGCCCACGTTGAAGCCGCGGTCGGTGAGCTCGTCGACGAGGCGCTGGGCCGCGCGCTTGGTCCGCGTGAAGATCACGGTCTTGCCGCGCCCCTCGGCCTGCAGGATGCGCGCGATGACCTCGTCCTTGTCGAGCGAGTGCGCGCGGTAGACGAGGTGCTTGATGTTCGCCTGCGTCAGACCCTCGTCCGGATCGTTCGCGCGGATGTGGATGGGGTTGGTCATGAACCGCCGCGCGAGCGCGACGATCGGGCCGGGCATGGTCGCGGAGAACAGCTGGGTGTGCCGCACCGCCGGCACCTTCTGGAAGATCTTCTCGATGTCGGCGAGGAAGCCGAGGTCGAGCATCTTGTCGGCCTCGTCGAGCACGACCTCGGTCGCGTTCGAGAGATCGAGCAGGCGCTGGCCGGCGAGGTCGATGAGACGACCCGGCGTGCCGACGACGATCTGCGCGCCGGCCTTGAGCTGGTCGATCTGCCCCTCGTAGGCCTTGCCGCCGTAGATGGCGACGACGCTCGTGGAGCGGTTGCTCGTGAGGAGGTCGATGTCCTCGTAGACCTGCACCGCGAGCTCGCGGGTGGGGACGACGATGAGGGCCTTGACGCCCGGCTCCGGGTCATTCCCGAGTCGCTGCACGACCGGGATGCCGAAGCCGAAGGTCTTGCCGGTACCGGTCTTGGCCTGCCCGATGATGTCCTGGCCGGGGAGGCCGAGGGGGATGGTCTGCTCCTGGATGGGGAAGGCATCGACGATGCCCTTCGCTGCCAGTGCGTCGACGATGTCCTGGTCGATGCCGAGTTCGGCGAAACTTGTCACTGTGTTCAGATGCCTGTCCGGCGACCTCGCGATCGCCTCGTAAACGGAGCCACGCCGTCTCGTGTGCCACAGGCGCGGGGCCCCGCTCCGACGGCGGGGACACGCCCAGCCTACCGGAGGGGTGGCTCCGGACAGGGAGGACGCCGTCGCCCGAGTATTGTGAACGACGTGGCCGACTCGGGAGGAACACCTCGTGGTTAAGTGGTTCTGGCAGCGCGATGCCGCGCCGCGACGCACCCTGGCGCTGCGCAGCCGCGGCGAGCAGAGCGATGCGACGCGTGTCGACTTCGCGGAGCTGGCGCCCGAGCTCGACCGGTTCCTCGGCCAGGCGGCCTACCTCCAGCTCGGGTACTTCGAGACGCTGACGCGGCTCATCCGCGCGACTCCCGAGCTGGCCGAGAAGGAGTCGCTGTCCCGGGCCGCCGGTGCCGCGCTCACCAAGCACCGCGGCATCGTCGACATCATCGCGGCACGCGGCCAGGACCCGACGCAGCTCATGCTCCCGTTCCGCGAGCACCTGGATGCGTTCCGGCGCAAGACCATCGGGGCGCGCCCGCGCGAGACCCTGCTCGCGGTCTACATCACGGCGGGCATGCTCGACGACTTCTACCTCGCGCTCGCCTCGAGCTACGGCGAGACGGGGCGGCGGGTCGCCGAGATCCTGCGCGAGGATGATGCGCGCCACGAGATCGTCGCGATCATCCAGGAGACGATCGAGAGCGACGAGGAGTGGCGTTCGCTGCTGTCTATGTGGGCGCGACGCCTCGTGGGGGACACGATCCTCGTCTGCCGTGCGGCCCTGCGGCCGGAGCTCCTCGCCGTGGAGGAGGCCCGCATCGAGCCGGTGTACACCGAGCTCATGGGAGCGCACGCGCGCCGCATGGATGCGATGGGCCTCGCGTCCTAGGTCAGATCCCGAGCGCGGCTCGCCTCTGCTCATCGCCGCGTCGACGCCCTGCGGTGACAGCCGCGGTCGCCAGCGCCGCGACGACCACCGCGCCGAGGATGCTCGCGAGCCACAGCCAGACGCTGTCCTCGCCCACGCCGGCCCATTGCAGGCTCGTGTAGACGATCGCCGAGACGGCCGTCGCGATCGCCGGGGCGAGGGCGACGCCGCGCAGCTCGCGACCGCCGATCAGGAAGTGCGCGGCGATCCCGAGCACGCAGGCGCCGACGAGTGCGAGGAGGATGTACATGCGCGGGTCAGGCGACGAAGCCCACGCGACGCGACTCCTCGGTGCCCAGCTCGATGTAGGCGAGGTTCGCGGTCGGCACGATGTAGGAGTTGCCCTTCACATCGGCGAAGCTCAGGTGCGAGGCGCTCTGCTCGAGTGCCGCGGAGACCTGGGTGCGGACCTCGTCCGCCGTGGCAGCGGTGTCGAAGCTCAGCTCGCGGCCGGTGTTGATGATGCCGATGCGGATTTCCACGGGTGCTCCTTGCAGGTCGTCGGACTCGCCCAACTCTATCGCGCAGCCGGCGGCGGAGACCGGTGACGGGAGCCGTTTCGCCCTGAGCGCACAACCCGCGAGCAGCCCCGCCCTCGACGCCGATGTCCGCGCCTCCCGATAGCGTGGAGGGATGATGTCGGATGCCGCGCAGCGAGCTGTGATCACGGCGCCGCCGACCGCGTCCGGCGTCGTGATCGGCGCCCCCGGCACGGGTAAGACGCGCACGCTCGTCGACCGGGTCGTGCAGCTCCTCGAGGTCGAGGGGCTGCGTCCGGAGGAGGTGTTGGCGCTCACCCCGAGCCGGCAGGCGGCCACCGCGCTGCGCGACCGGATCGGCGTGCGCATCGGCCAGGCGACGCCAGGGCCACTGGCACGCTCGCTCGGGTCGTTCGCGTTCCAGCTGGTCCGCGGGGCGATGGTCCGCGAAGGCGCCGAGCCGCCGGCGCTGCTCACCGGCGCCGACCAGGATCGCATCATCGCCGAACTGCTGGCCGGAGATGCCGAGGACGCCCGCATCTCCTGGCCTCCGGCGCTCAGCGAGCCGGTCCGCGCCTCGAAGGGCTTCCGCTCCGAGCTGCGCGCCTTCCTCGCGGAATGCACGGAGCTGGGGGCGAGCCCGGCGGAGCTGCGCGCCACGGGCGACGCGGTGTGGACAGCGGCCGCCGACTTCGTGGAGGAGTACCGCGCGGTGCTCGACGCCCTGCGGGCCGCGCACCGTGACACCGCCGACCTCCTCAGCGAGGCGGCGGGGATCCTCCGCACAGCCGACGGCGCCACCCTCGGGCCGCTCGCACCCCTGCGGGTGGTGCTCATCGACGACGCCCAGGAGCTCACGCGCGGCGGGATCGGCGTGGTGCGCGCGCTCCGGGAGCGGGGCGTCGCGGTGCAGGCGTTCGGCGATCCCGACATCTCCTCCGGTGCCTTCCGCGGTGCCAGTCCCGAGCTGTTCGCGCAGCTCACCGGCGCGCTCGGCACCGTGCACGTGCTCGACGGCGCGCACCGGCAGCGCCCCCTGCTGACCGCGCTGACGCGCACGGTGACGCAGGCGATCGGGGCGTCAGGACGGGTCGAGCACCGGCGGGCGCCGGCGCCCGCGGCGGAGGACGACGAAGCCGAGGTGTCGACCTTCCTCGCCCCGTCGCCCTACGAGGAGTTCGACCGCATCGCCGGGGTCATGCGCGACTGGCATCTCCGCGCCGGGATCCCGTGGGAGCGGATGGCGGTCATCGCCCATGACACCCGTCAGGTCACAGCCCTCGAGACCGAGCTCGCCGCGCGCGAGATCCCGACGAGGGCCGCCGGTGTGCAGCGCCCGCTCGGCAGCGAGGGGATCGTGCGCGACATCGTCGGCATCGTCCGGCTCGCGCTGACCCCGGACGACGAGCGCACGGTGCAGGCCTGGGAGGAGGCGCTGCGCACACCGTTCGGCGGCATGGATGCGATCGCGCTGCGGCGGCTGCGCGCGCGGCTCCGCCACCTCGAGCTCGGGCAGGGCGGGTCGACCCCGGCGCGCGAGCTGCTGCGCGCGGCGATGTCGGCGCCGGCCACCCTGACGCTCATTGATGCGCCCGAGTCGCGGACCGCCGAGCGCTTCGCCGAGACGGTCGCCGGCGTCGCCCGTGCGGCAGCGGAGGGCGAGACGATCCACGACCTCCTGTGGCGCATCTGGGAGCAGGCCAGGGCCGTCGACGGGCGGCGGCTGCACGTCGCGTGGCGGGAGATCTCGCTGCTGCCCACCGGTGCCGAGACGGCGCGGTCGCTCGACGCCCTCGTGGCCCTCTTCGACGCGGCCAAGCGCTTCGTCGAGCGCACCCCGAACGAGCGTCCCGAGGTGTTCGTGCGCGACATCCTCGACAGCGAGGTGCCGGAGGACACGCTGTCGTCGCCCGAGCGGCCGGGCACGGTGACGCTGCTCACGCCGGCCACAGCGCTCGGCACGGAGTTCGACGCCGTGGTCGTCGCCGGGGTGCAGGACGGCGTGTGGCCCAACGTGCGGCTGCGGGGCGGGCTGCTCCAGACCTGGCGGCTCGCCGACGCGCTGATCGCGGCGCGCTCTGGCCTGCCGGCGGAGGTGCCCGGCGTGCTCGACCGGCGTCGCGCCGCTCTGCACGACGAGCTGCGCCTGTTCGTGCGGGCGCTCTCCCGGGCGCGCCATCGACTGCTCATCACCGCCGTGGACGACGACGACCTGTCGCCCAGCGCGTTCTTCGGATTCCTGCCGCCGCCGGAGCCGCCGGAGCGCCATGCCTCGGCGGAACACCCCCTCACGCTGCGCGGGCTCGTCGCGCGGCACCGTCGCGTGCTCACCACGGCCCCCGCCGAGCAGGCGCGGCGCGAGGCCGCCGCCCAGCTCGCCGTCCTGGCCAGGGAGGGGGTGCCCGGTGCGCATCCGCACGACTGGTACGGAGTGACGGCGCCGTCGACCGCGGCACCGCTCCGCGATCTCGCCGCGAACGGCGCACGGGTGTCGCCCTCGGCCGTGGAGTCGTATGAGGAGTGCGGTCTCAACTGGGTCGTCTCGGCCCTCGGGGGCGATACGGTCATGCCGCCGACGGCCGGTATCGGCACGATCGTCCACGAGGCGATGGAGCGCGTACCGGACGGCGATCTCGCGCGCATGCGGGAGATCGTCGAGGAGCACTGGCCGGAACTCGACTTCGAGACGGCGTGGATCGGAAGCAAGGAGCGCCGCCGCGCCGACCTGTTCGTCGACCGGCTGCACAGCTACCTCGGCGAGGTGAGGAGAGACGGCGGGCGCGTCCTCGGCAGCGAGGTGGAGTTCCGGTTCGCCGTCGACGTGTCCGGTGCGACCGCCGAGCCCACGGTGCACCCGGTGGGAGAGGACCGCGGGCACCGTGCCATCGTGCACGGCTACATCGACCGGGTCGAGGCGTACCCGCCCGGTGCCGGCGAACACGGCCCGGCGCGCGGCCGCGGCTGGCAGACGATGGCCGGCGGGCCGGAGGGGACCACGGTGGTCGTCGACCTCAAGACCGGGAAGACCGATCCGGAGTCGGACGGCGGCGTCGTCCAGCACGCCCAGCTCGCGGCGTATCAGATCGCGGTGCAGGAGGGTCTCGTGCCCGGCGCCGCGCCGGGCTCGCTCGGGGGCGCGCGGCTCGTCATCGTCTCGAAGACGCTGGCCAAGAGCGACTACCGCGTCGCGCATCAGCATGCTCTGGACGCCGAGGCCCGATCGCAGTTCCTGCGCCGGGTCGCGGAGGTCGCCCGCGGAATGTCGGCGGCGAGCTTCACGGCTCAGGTCGAGGCGCACTGCGCCGACACCCAGCGCCGGGTGCATCCGTGCCGCATCCACACCGTCCCGGCGGTGAGCGCATGACCGCAGGACCCGCGGACGCCGTGCTCTCGGCGACCGATATCGCCGCCGCGCTCGGACTCCCGACCCCGACGCCCGCCCAGCAGCAGGTGATCGAGGCCCCGCTCGAGCCCGCCCTCGTCGTCGCCGGAGCCGGCAGCGGCAAGACGGAGACCATGTCGGCCCGGGTCGTCTGGCTCGTCGCGAACGGGCTCGTCCGCCGGGACGAGGTCCTCGGACTCACGTTCACGCGCAAGGCGGCGGGGGAGCTGGCGGAGCGCATCGGCGCCCGCCTCGCCGTCGTCGACGAGTACGGGCGGCGGGGTCTGCTCCCGCACCTCCCGGAGATCGTCGCCGGAGGAGCGCTGCGCCGGGTGGCGGACGCCGCGCCGGGGCGCCAGCGGGAGCTCGTCCGCGCGCAGGTCCTCGACGACCTCGCCCGGCAGCACGGCACGGGCGGAGAGCCGGCGGTCCGCACCGCCGACGACCTCCTCATCCGCCCGCGCGTGTCGACCTACAACGCCTTCGCGGACGGCATCGTCCGCGAGCACGCCGCCCGCATCGGCCGGGATCCGGATGTGGCGATGCTGAGCCAAGCGGCCTCCTGGATGCTGGCGCGGGAGGTCGTGCTCCGCAGCGACCTGCCGGAACTGGAGGAGGTCGACTACGCCCTGGGGACGGTCATCGACGCCGTGCAGCGGCTCGCCGGCGAGGCCCTCGACCACCGCGTCGACCTCGCGGAGGCGGAGCGCCTCGCCGCGGCGCAGGCCGCGGCGTTCGAGCCCTACCGCTCCCACGCCGACGTCGAGAAGGCGGCGGTCAACCTGCGCACCCTCCCGACCCTGACCCGCCTCGTGCGGGACTACATCGCCGAGAAGGATCGCCGCGGCGTGCTCGACTTCGCCGACCAGGTCTCCGGCGCGTACGACATCGTCGAGTCCGCGCCGGACGTCCGCGCCGAGCTGCGCGAGCAGCACCGTGTGGTGCTGCTCGACGAGTATCAGGACACCTCCGTGATCCAGACGCGCTTCCTCGCGGAGCTGTTCCGCGACACGGCCGTCATGGCCGTCGGCGATCCGCACCAGTCGATCTACGGCTGGCGCGGGGCCAGCGCCGACAACCTGTATGCGTTCCCCCGGTCGTTCTCGAGTGCAGGCGGCGTGCGCACCTACAGCCTCATGACGAGCTGGCGCAACGACCGGAGGATCCTCGACGTCGCCAACCGGGTGCTCGAGCCTCTGCAGCGCCCCGGACTCGATGTGCCGCCGCTGGAGCCGCGGCCGGGCGCGGGGGAGGGCACGGTCGCCGTGCGCTATCCCTTCACCGTCGACGACGAGGCCGCCGAGGTCGCGGCCTGGTTCGCCGAACGCCGCGCCGCCCACGAGGCCACCTCGGCCTCCCCGCACACCGGCGCCATCCTGTTCCGGTCCAAGCGCCACATGCAGACCTTCGCCGGCGCGCTCGCCGCGCGGGGCATCCCGCACCGCATCCTCGGCCTGGGCGGCCTGCTCGCCACGCCCGAGGTCGTCGATGTGGTCTCGACGTTGCGGGTGGTGCACGATCCGACGGCGGGCTCGGCGCTGATCCGGCTCCTCACCGGCCCGCGCTTCGGCGTCGGGGTGGCGGACATGGCGGCGCTCTACGAGCTGGGGCGCGCACTCGCGGAGCGCGACACCGCCCTCATGCCGCTGCCCGAGGAGGTCAGGGTGCGGCTCCGCTCCTCCCGCGGTGCCGACGAGGCCGTCTCCATCGTGGACGCAGTCGACATCGTGCGCGCGGTCCGGGACGACTACCGCCTGCTGGAGGGGATCACGCCGGAGGGACGCGCCCGGATCCGCGCGGCAGGGGAGATGCTGGAGCGTCTGCGTCGCGCGTCGTCCCAGCCCATCCCGGAGCTCATCCGGCTCATCGAGCTGGAGCTGCGGCTGGACATCGAGCTCGCCGCCAACGAGACCCGAGGCCCCGCGCGCGTCGCAGCGACCCAGCTGCGGGCGTTCGCCGACGAGGTGCGCGCGTTCCTCGCCGCCGACGAGCGCGGCACGATCGGCAGTCTGCTGGCCTGGCTCGACAAGGCCGAGAGCACCGACGAGCTGATGCCGCGTCCGGAGCCGCCGGAGCCCGGCGTCGTGCAGCTCCTCACGATCCACGGGTCGAAGGGCCTGGAGTGGGATGCCGTCGCCGTCGTGCGCCTCGTCGTCGACGAGCTGCCGGGACGCGTGTCCGACACCTCCGGCTGGTTCGGCTTCGGCGTCGTTCCCTTCGCGCTGCGCGGAGACCGGGATGCGCTCCCGCGCTTCGTCTGGGATCCGGAGGAGGCGATGGCGCGGGAGACCGACCCCGGCATGCGGCAGAAGCGCGCCCAGGCGTCGCTGTCGGGGGGTGTGACGAAGGCGAATCCGCACGGTGGCGCGCTCAAGCGCTTCAAGGACGCCTACCGGGAGTATCAGCGCCAGGAGGAGCGTCGCCTCGCCTACGTGGCGATCACCCGCGCCAAGAGCGATCTTCTGCTCAGCGGAGCCCACTGGGCGGGCCAGAAGGCGCCGCGCACACCGAGCCCGTACCTCCTCGAGGCCATCGACGTCCTCGGCCTCGACGAGATCCCGCCGGTCGATCCCGATGAGAACCCGTACGACGGTCCCGGCGCCACGCTCCACTGGCCGCTCGATCCCCTCGGGGGGCGGCGTGCCGTGGTGACCGCCGCGGCCGCGATGGTCGAGGAGGCGCTGCGGGACGACGCCGCCGTTCCGACGGAGGAGCTGCGCCGGCTCCTCGACGAGCGGGCTGCCCGCCAGCGCGGAACGGACGCGGAGGCTCCCACCCGCGTGCCCGCCTCCCGGTTCAAGGACTACGTCACGGATTACACCGGCACCCTGTCCTCGCTCGTGCGTCCGATGCCGGAGCGTCCGTACCGCCAGACCCGTCTGGGGACCCTGTTCCACGCGTGGGTGGAGCAGCGCTCCGAGCTCGTCGGCGTCGGGACCCGGGTCGATGAGGCGCTGTGGGAGATCGACGAGGACGAGCCCGAGGGCGACAGCGTACCGGGCGCTCCGGGGTCAGGGGCAGCGGCGGATGCCGCCGACCTCGCGGCGCTGCAGGAGACCTTCGAGCGGAGCGAGTGGGGGCCGCTGCAGCCCCTCGCCGTGGAGATCGAGATCGACTTCGCGCTGGGCGCCGGCCTTCCGGGGACGGGTGCCGGCGCCGCGGACGCGCACATCGTGATCTGCAAGCTGGATGCGGTGTATCGACGCGCCGACCGCGGCGGACGGATCGAGATCGTGGACTGGAAGACCGGGCGCGCGCCGCGGACGCCGCAGGAGCGCGAGGAGCGCATGCTGCAGCTCGCCCTCTATCGGCTCGCGTACCACCGGCGGTTCGGTGTCCCGCTGGAGGAGATCGACGTGGCGCTGTACTACGTGGCCGACGACCTCGTCATCCGCGGGGATCGCGTCTACTCGGAGGAGGAGCTCTTCCAGCGCTGGAGCGCTGCCCGCGCCGCGCGCTGAGCCTCCTCGGAGTCGTCGTAGGCTGCGGGGGAGGACGAGGGGGCGGAGTGCTCAGCTCGTCCGCTCCCGCGCGTCTCGGCGAACGCCTGGGCGACGCCGGAGAGGTCTTCGGTCTCGATGCTCGCCACCGCGGCGCGGCGTTCCGCGTCCGGCTGCGACGGTGCATCCGCGGGCTTCTCCGCGTCCGTCGACGCCGCCGCCGGGGCGTCGCGGTCGGCGTCGTCCGCCTCCGCCGCCCAGAGTTCTTCGGGGTTGTAGGCGTCGGTCTGCATCGAGGTGTCCACCTCGGGGGCGGCCGCCACCGGCACGCGGTCGAGCGCGTCCATGGCGGAGTCCACGTCCGAACGTCGGTCGCCGGGCACGCCGAGGTCGTCATGGCGGAGGCCGTCGGCGAGAGCCTCGAGCAGCGCCGCAGCGTCCTCCACGATGTCCTCGCGCCGCAGCGCGTCGCCGTGGACGAGCCAGCGCGCGAACTCCAGCTCGGCGAGCAGACGCGCGCGGACCTCGAGCCCGGCATCGGGAGTGCGGTCCATGGCACGGGCGTAGGCGCCGTGCACGTCGGCCGCCGCGTCGGGAGCCGCGGACAGCCAGGAGAGATCGAGTGCCGGATCGCCGACCGCGAGACCGTGCCAGCCGATCACGCCGGTGACCTCGGGGCCGCGCTCGGGGTGGTCGTCGAAGAGGAAGGACGTCGCCTGCGCGCCGCCGAGCACGACGGTCGACTCGAAGCGCCAGAGGTCGTCGTCGGCGACGGCGTCCCGCCACCGCACGGTGAGGCGGGCAGGGACGTGTCCGGTGGCGGCCGCGGTGTCGACGAGGCGCTCCAGCTCGGCGCGGCTCTCCTCGGCGCTGCGCATCACGAGCCCGGCGCCGCGGACGACCGACGTCGGCAGCCCGTGCACGGCGGCGATCGCGGCTCCCATGGATTCCGCCGCGCCGCGTCCGGCGGGCACCATCGACGCCTCGATCTGGAAGCCGGGGAGCAGCTCGGTCACGAGCGCACGCCCTTCGCCCACCCTGGTCTCGCCGATGTAGCTGGGGGCGCGGAACGGCAGCATGGCACGCGCACCGTCGGTGAGGGCGCGCAGCGCCAGGGCCTCCGCCGCCAGCTCCCGCGCCGCGTCATCATCGTCAGCCACGCGGATCGCGAGTTCCCGGCCGTCGGCGAGCGAGGCGACGGCGGAGTCGAAGCGCCCGTCGCCGTCCGCGGTGAGCGCCCGGGTGCCCGTGACCTCCGCGCCGGGAAGTGCGGCCGTCACCGCCGCGGCTAGAGTGAATGGAGAGCGTCCCATGCCCCCAGGGTAGGTCGGCTCAGGGGCGGTCCCGCCTCCGCCACGCCCGTGAAAGGGGGAGTCGATGAGCATTCCGCGCCCGTTCTTCGACCGCGCCGCCGAACTCCGCGAGGAGGAGGGCGTGCTCGACCGTCTGCGCGACGACACGGGCTCGCGCGTCGTCGTCGTCCGGGAGGGACGTGTGCGCGTGGCGGCCTCCGCGCTGCTGCGCGTCTCGCCGGACGAGGTCGCGGACGGGACATGGGCGCTGCTCGGCCGGGATGCCGACGGCGCGGCGCTCCTGCTCGCCGCGCTGCCGCCGGAGACCGATGCCCTCGACACCGCGCCCGACGAGATCTGGCTCGGACTCCGCGACCTCGGCGGGCGCCTGGACGCGGGGGAGTCCGAGGTCCTGGTCGCCGCCGTCGCCCTGGCCGGCTGGCTCCGCGACGCCCCGTTCTGCCCCACCTGCGGCGGAGGGACGGAGCTGCGCAACGCGGGCTGGTCTCGACGGTGCCTGGTGTGCGGGCGCGAGCACTTCCCGCGGACCGATCCCGCCGTGATCGTCGCCGTCGAGAGCGCGGACGGCGAGCGGCTGCTGCTCGGCGCCAACGCCAACTGGGGCGGACGCATGTACTCCTGCTTCGCGGGTTTCACCGAGGCGGGCGAGTCCCTCGAAGCCACCGTGCACCGGGAGATCGAGGAGGAGTCCGGCGTGCGGCTGTCGGCCCTCCGCTACGTCTCGTCGCAGCCGTGGCCGTTCCCGCGGTCGCTCATGGTCGGCTTCCGGGCGGTCGTCGAGGACGACGCGGCGGCGCGCCCGGACGGCGAGGAGATCATCGACGTCCGGTGGTTCACGCGGACGGAGATCGGCTCCGCGCTCGCGGGGAACGGTCCGGTCGGACTCCCGGGGCCGGCCTCGATCGCGCGGGCCCTCATCGTCGACTGGTTCGAGGAGCGCCCGTGAGCGCACTCGATGCCCTCGACGAGCGGCAGCGAGCGGCGGCCTCGGTCCTGCGGGGCCCGGTGGCGGTGCTCGCGGGGGCCGGGACGGGCAAGACCAGGGTCATCACGCATCGCATCGCGCACGGGGTGGACACGGGTGCCTACTCGCCGTCGCGCGTGATGGCGGTCACGTTCACCGCGAAGGCCGCCGGCGAGCTCCGCGGCCGCCTCCGTGCGCTCGGGGTCGAGGGCGTCGCCGCCCGCACCTTCCACGCGGCGGCCCTCGCACAGCTCAACTTCTTCTGGCCCACCCTGGCCGGTGCGCCCGCGCCGTCGATCATCGACAACAAGGTGCGCCTGCTGGGCCAGGCCGCCGATGCCATCCGCCTGCGTCCGAGTACGGCGACCCTGCGCGACATCGCCGCGGAGATCGAGTGGCGGAAGGTCTCGATGATCTCGATCGACCGGTACGCCGAGCTCGGTCGCCCGATCAGCGGGATCGACCCCACGCAGCTCGTGGAGCTGATGCGCGGCTATGAGGCGCTCAAGGACGAGCGTCATCAACTCGACTTCGAGGACGTGCTGCTCGCCTGCGCGGGGATGCTGGAGACCGAGCCCCGGGTCGCGGCCGCCGTCCACGAGCAGTACCGGCACTTCACCGTCGACGAGTTCCAGGACGTGTCGCCGCTCCAGAACCGGCTCCTGGAGCTCTGGCTGGGCGATCGGCACGACATCTGCGTGGTCGGCGACGCCAGCCAGACGATCTACTCGTTCGCCGGGGCGGAGCAGCGCTTCCTGCTCGAGTTCGAGCGGCGGCACCCCGACGCGACCGTCATCCGTCTCGAGACGAACTACCGGTCCCAGGCCCCCATCCTGACGGCGGCGAACGCCTTGATGCACGGCAGGCCCGGCGCGCTGGAGCTGGTCCCGGCCCGGGAGCAGTTCACGGCGGAGCCACCGACGGTCACCGCGTACGACACGGAGGCCGAGGAGGCCGCGGGCATCGCCGCCGGCGTCGCGGCACGGATCGCCGGGGGCGCGTCCCCGGCGGAGATCGCCGTGCTGTATCGCGCCCATGCGCAGTCCGCGGTGCTCCAGCAGGCGCTCGCCGCCGAGGGCATCGCCACCTCGGTGCTCGGCGGCACGCGGTTCTTCGCCATGCCGGAGGTGCGCCAGGCGATCCTCGCGCTCCGTGCGGCGGCGGTGGCGCCGACCGAGCACGGATTCCTGCCCGGGGTGCGACGGGTGCTGCGCGAGCTGGGACTCACCGAGGAGCCTCCGGCGGCCGGGGGAGCCCAGCGCGACGGGTGGGAGGCGCGGCGTGCCATCCTCCGTCTCGCGGAGGAGGCGGGGCCGGAGACGACTCTGCGGTCCTTCAGCGACGAGCTCATGGCCCGCGCGAAGGATCAGCACGAGCCGACGATGCGGACGGTGACGCTGTCGACGCTGCATGCCGCGAAGGGCCTGGAGTGGCCGCACGTGTACCTGGCCGGATGGGCGGAGGGGTCTCTGCCCATCTCCTACGCCACGACGTTCGAGGCCGTCGATGAGGAACGGCGTCTGGCCTACGTCGGGGTCACGCGGGCTGCGCGCACGCTGGAGCTGTCGTGGGCACGGACGGCGGGGCGCGGCGAGCGGGCGCCGTCGCGGTTCCTGGCGGAGATGGGCACGACGGCGCGTGGCACAGGCATTCTGCGCGAAACCGCACCGAACGCCACGCGATCCCGCCGTCCGCGCTGACCCTGGCGATGCGCGCCGGATCGGCCGCGCGCAGGAGATGCGCGGCGACGGCCCCGGCGGCGGCCACCCTGGCGAGCGTGAGGCGTCCGGGGTCGCGGCCGACGAGCTGACCGTGCAGGAGCGGCCAGGCCGGATCGCGAGCGGTGTCCTCGGCGTCCCGGCAGCTCAGACACGGCGTGACCCCGGGGATCACGAGCGGCCCCACGGTGATGCGCGCGGGCTCGACCGCGACGGGCAGGTGCGGGTGGTCGGCGCGCAGCATCGGGGCGAACTGCACGGCGGCCGCCGCGCCGGGGACGAGGACGACGGCGACCGCCGTCGACCCCCGCTCCTCGGCCGTCGCGAGCGGCACGCCCTCGTCCTCGAGCGTCTCGCACAGCCGCCCCTCCGCGCGCGTGTCGGTGAGGCCGAGCGCGGAGACGCGGGCGGCGCGCGGCGGAGAGGGCTCGTCCTGCAGCGCGGGTTCGACGACGGCCAGCAGCCGTCGCGCCTCGGACCACGGTGCACCCGCGCGGTGCGCGATGACGTCGAACGCGCTGCGCCGGAATCCTCGGCGCATGCGGCTGAGGAGCCGTTCGACCCACGGTGCGGAGGCCGGGACCCGGATGCCGGGGTCGTCGCCGATCTGGAGGGTCGTCCCATCGCGCCACAGCAGCGGGAACGCGGGATCGAGACGGGTCAGGGTCGTCGGGGTGAGCGGCACCCCTCGATTCTGCGGAGCCGCGCGACGCCGCAGACCGGTTCGAGGGATCGGTGGAGAAATCGGCGGGCTCTGCCCGGTCGGGGAGGGAGAGTGCCCAGCCGCCCTCGATGACCCGGGCTCAGACCGGGCGCTCGCCCTCCGGAGCGTCGTCGTCGCCGTCCTCGCCGCTGCCCTCGGCCGGCGTCTCCCCGGAGAAGTCGTCGCCGTCCAGCAGGCGCGCGAGCGCCTCGTCGAACTCGTCCGCCTCGGGCTGCTCCCCGCGCTCGGCGGCCTGCAGACGTGCGATCAGCGCCGTCGGGTCGTCGATGTCCTCGGCGGTGGGCATGAGGTCGGGGTAGTCCCACAGGGAATCCCGGGCGGCGACGCCGACGGCATCCGTGACCGCGCGCCACATGGCCGATGCCTCGCGGATGCGCCGCGGGCGGAGCTTGAGCCCGACGAGCGCGCCGAGGGCGTCCTCCGCCGGGCCGCCGACCGCGCGACGGCGGCGGGCCGCCTCGGCGATCCTGCCGCCGTCGGGCAGCCGGGTGGTGGCCTCCGCCGTGACCACGTCGACCCAGCCGTCGATGGTCGCGATGAGGTTCTCCAGGCGGGCGAGGGCCTCGCGCTGCGCCTCGGTCTGCGTGGGCAGGAGGGCGCCGCCCTCGATCGCCGCGCGCAGCTCCTCGGGGTTCGAGGGATCGAGGCGGCTCGCCACGTCCGCCAGGGCGTCGACGTCCACCGTCACGCCGCGGGCGAAATCGGTGATCTGCGCCATCACGTGCAGATGCAGCCACTTGGCGTGACGGTACAGGCGGGCGTAGGCGAGCTCGCGGGTGGCGATGTAGAGCGCGATCTGGTCCTCGGGGATCTCGAGCCCCTCACCGAAAGCCGTGAGGTTCTGCGGGATCACGGCGGCCGTGCCCGCCGGCAGCACGGGGATGCCCACGTCGCCGCCGGAGACGACCTCGAGCGAGAGGTTGCCGAGCACCTGCCCGAACTGGGCGGCGAAGACGGAGCCGCCCAGGCCCCGCATCAGGCGTCCCGCACCCTGCACGACACCGCGCATCTCCTCGGGGACCTGGGTGTCGAGCGCGGCCGTCAGGGCGTCGGCGATGCTCGTCGAGACGGGGCCGGCGATCTCCTTCCACACCGGCAGCGTCTTCTCGACCCACTCGCCGCGGGTCATCGCCACCGGGGGAGCGGCGAGTTCGGAGATGGTGGTCACCTCGCCCAGCCACAGGTTCGCCAGAGCGAAGGAGTCGGCGAGGGAGGATCGTGAGCCGTCGGCGATGCCCTGGCCCTCGCGGTTGGCGATGTGCAGGGCCTGCCGGAGCGAGTTCTCCCATGGATCGCCGCCGAAGGCACCCTGGAGTTGCGCCATGATCGTCTGCATCATCGCCGGGTCGAACGTGAAGCCGTCCATCCCCTGGAAGGCGCCGCGCAGCGCCTCGGGGTCGATGTCGCCGCCGCCCTGGTTCGAGAGCATCCGTCGCAGGAACTCCTGGAAGTCCTCCGGGTTCGGTTCGTTGTCTGCCATGTCGCTCGCCCTCTCAGCACGTCTGAAGCCGTGGCATCTACGCTAGTCACAGGTTTCAGTGCGCGACCCCGAAGCGGGCAGATCGCTGTACGCCGCTCGCGAACGACGGAGGATTGCTGTGGAACGACCGCGCGCAGGGAAGCTCGGACTCGGGGTCTGGGCGCTGGTGGTCGCGCTCGCGGCGCTCGCCGTCCTCACGTTCCTGCCCTCGCCGTACGTCATCCAGCGCCCCGGTCCGGTGTACGACACCCTCGGCACCGCGAAGAACGCGGACGGCGAGCAGGTCCCGCTCATCAGCGTGGAGGGGACGGAGACCTACGAGACGGGCGGAACGCTCGACCTCACCACCGTCCAGGTCGTCGGCAACCGGGAGCGCACGCCGAGCTGGTTCGAGCTCGCCCTCGCCTGGATGGACGCGTCGCGGGCCGTCGTGCCGCTGGACGCGGTCTTCCCCGAGGGCGTCACCACCGAGCAGCGGGACGAGCGCAACGCGATGCTCATGGTCGACTCGCAGCACGAGGCGACGGCCGCCGCGCTGAACGAGCTCGGCTACGACACGGGAGCCGAGGTCGTCGTGGTCGATGCGGTCGAAGGGTCGCCGGCCGACGGTCTGCTCCAGGCGGACGACGTGATCACCGCGATCGACGGCACGCCCGTGACCTCGGCCACCGCGCTGCGCGAGGCCATCCAGGAGGCGGGCGGCGATCCGGTCGCGCTCACGGTGCGCCGCGACGGCGACGAGCAGACCGTGGAGATCACGCCAGAGGAGCAGACCCAGGACGGCACGACGACGTGGCTGATCGGCATCACGCTGCGCACGGACTACGACTTCGAGGTCGACGTCACGATCCAGCTCGACAACGTCGGCGGCCCCAGCGCGGGGATGATGTTCGCTCTCGGGATCATCGACACCCTGACGCCGGGCGAGCTGAACGGCGGCAAGGAGGTCGCGGGTACGGGGACGATCGACGCCGAGGGGACCGTCGGGCCGATCGGAGGCATCCGCCAGAAGCTCTACGGCGCCCGCGACGCCGGTGCGGACTACTTCCTCGCCCCGGAGGCGAACTGCGACGAGGTCGTGGGGCACGTGCCGGACGGCCTGCAGGTCATCCGCACCGCGACCCTCGACGAATCGCTCGCGGCGCTGGAGGTCATCGCCGAGGACGGCGACGTCGACGCGCTGCCGACCTGCGACATCCCGGCCACCTGAACCGGCGCGGGTCGTGACCCCGCCGTGACCGGTGTGACAGCCCGCCCACAGCGAGCGGTGCCTAGGATGGAGGGGTGACCTCGACCCCAGCCCAGCCCCCGGCCACGCCTCGAACCTCCCGACGCATCCTCGGAATCTCCCTGGTGATCATCGCCGCGCTCATCGCGGCGTTCTTCGTCTTCGCGTCGCTCTACACCGAATTCCTCTGGTTCGACCAGGTCGGGTTCACCGGCGTGCTCACCACGCAGTGGATCGCGACGGCGGTGATGTTCGTCGTCGGCTTCCTCGGCATGGCCGTGCCGCTGTTCGTCGTCATCCAGCTCGCGTACCGGCTCCGCCCGGTCTACGTCCGGCTGAGCTCGCAGCTCGACCGCTACCAGGAGGTCATCGAGCCGCTGCGGCGCCTGGCGATGTGGGGCATGCCCATCTTCTTCGGCCTCTTCGCGGGCTTCGCGGCAGCGGGCAACTGGAAGACCGTGTGGCTGTGGGCCAACGGCGTCGCCACCGGTGAGGTCGACCCGCAGTTCAAGGTCGACACGGGCTTCTACATGTTCGCGATGCCGTTCTACTCGATCCTCCTCGCGTTCGTCTCGGCGGTCCTGCTGCTCAGCCTCCTCGTCACCGCACTCGTGTCCTACCTCTACGGCTCGGTGCGCGTCGGCCAGGGCGAGCTGCGCATCTCCAAGCCGGCCCGCATCCAGCTCGCGGTCATCGCGGGTCTCTACCTGCTCGTGCAGGCGGCGAGCCTGTGGCTGGATCGCTACAAGACCCTCGTCGAGCCGGACGACCGCATCACGGGTGCCGCCTACACCGGCGCCAACGCGACCATCCCCGGCCTCGGCATCCTCGCGATCATCGCCGCCGTCGTCGCCATCCTCTTCTTCGTCACGGCCGTCATCGGCCGCTGGCGCTTCCCGCTCGCGGCGACCGCGCTGCTGATCGTGGCCTCGCTCGTCATCGGCATCGGCTACCCGTGGGTGGTCACCACCTTCCAGGTCAAGCCGAACCAGAACGCCTACCAGGCCGAGTACTACCAGCGGAACATCGACGGCACGAAGGAGGCCTACGGCGTCGCCGACCTGGAGACCACGGCCTTCGAGGCCGAGACCGACGCCGAGGCGGGGCAGCTCCGCGCCGACGCCGAGACCACCGCGTCGATCCGCATCATGGACCCGAAGGTCATCCCGCCGACGGTCCGTCAGCTCGAGCAGTACCGCGGCTACTACCAGTTCCAGACGACCATGGACGTCGACCGCTACGAGATCGACGGCGTGAAGCAGGACACCGTCGTCTCCGTCCGTGACCTCGACATGTCGGGCCTCGGCGACGGCGACAACTGGAACAACCGCGTCGCGGTCTACACGCACGGCTACGGCCTCGTCGCCGCGGCGGGCAACCAGCGCACGACCGACGGCGAGCCCGTCTTCCTCGAGCGCGGCATCCCGACCTCGGGCTTCCTGTCCGAGCAGGGCGACTTCGAGCCGCGGGTCTACTTCGGCGAGAACTCCCCGGAGTACTCCATCGTGGGCGCCCCCGAGGGGGCCGACCCGGTCGAGATCGACTACCCGCGGGGCAAGGACGGCTCGAGCGAGACGAAGACGACGTTCTCCGGGAACGGCGGGCCGAAGATCGGCGACAGCTTCACCAAGCTGCTCTACGCGCTCAAGTTCCAGTCGGAGCAGATCCTGTTCTCGAACCTCGTCAACGAGGACTCCCAGATCCTCTACGACCGCGACCCGAAGACCCGCGTGCAGAAGGTCGCGCCGTACCTCGAGCTCGACAGCGACCCGTACCCGAGCGTCGTGGACGGCCGCATCGTCTGGATCGTGGACGGCTACACGACGAGCTCGACCTACCCGTACTCGACGAGCGTGAGCCTGTCCGACGCGATCGCCGACTCGAACGTGCCGACGCCGTCGCTCGCGATCGACGACATCAACTACATCCGCAACTCGGTCAAGGCCACGGTCGACGCCTACGACGGCTCGGTCACGCTGTACGCCTGGGACGAGGAGGACCCGGTCCTGAAGACCTGGCAGAAGGTCTACCCGTCCACCCTCAAGCCGATCAGCGAGATGTCCGGCGAGCTCATGAGCCACGTCCGGTACCCGACCGATCTGTTCAAGGTGCAGCGCGACATCCTCGGCATCTACCACGTCGACAAGGCCGGCTCGTTCGCCCAGCAGGACAACCGCTGGCAGACGCCGAACGACCCGCGCAGCGACGCGATGCTGCAGCCGCCGTACTACCTGACCATGCAGATGCCGGGTCAGGACGAACCGCGGTTCTCGATGTTCTCCACGTTCATCCCGGCCTCCCAGGGCGCGGGTGGAAGCCGTGACGTGCTGATGGGCTACCTCGCCGTCGACTCGGATGCCGGCGCCGAGAAGGGCGTGAAGGCCGAGGGGTACGGGCAGCTGCGCATGCTCGAGATCGACACCGACACCACGGTGCCCGGTCCCGGTCAGGTGCAGAACACCTACAACTCCGACACCGCGGTGGTCCCGCAGCTCAACTTGCTCCAGCAGGGGGAGTCCGAGGTCATCTACGGCAACCTGCTGACCCTGCCCGTCGGTGGCGGTCTGCTCTACGTCCAGCCGGTCTACGTGCAGTCGTCCGAGGGGACGCAGCTGCCGCGTCTGCAGAAGGTGCTCGTCGCCTTCGGTGACCGGGTGGCCTTCGAGAACACGCTCACCGAGGCGCTGGACACGCTGTTCGGCGGCGACTCCGGCGCGACCGGTGGTGACGACGAGGTCGAACCCACCGATCCGGGCACGACCGATCCCGACACCGGCGAGACGCCGACCACGCCGACGCCGACGGACGAGCAAGCCGATGCCCTGGCGAAGGCGCAGCAGGCGCTGCTCGACCGCCAGGCGGCTCTCGCCGAGGGCGACCTGGAGAAGTTCGGCGAGGCGGACAAGCGCCTCACCGCGGCCGTCGAGAAGCTCCTGGAGCTGGAGGCCGCCGCGGGAGAGTGATGCTCCCACGCACACGAAAGGGCACCCCTCGCGGGGTGCCCTTTCGCATTCCCGGAACTCGCGGTGCGCCGGAAGCCGGTCCGCCGCACCAGGCGCTCGCGCGAGATCAGGCGACAGCCTGCACGCGAGCCTGATTCCGCGCGGGTGCCTGGTTGCGCGCGTGGCGCGGCGGGACAGGCGTTCTCGCGGCAGCAGGCGGGCGCGCGAGGTCAGGCGCCCTCTGGGCAGGAAGCCTGAACGGGCGCGAGTGCCTGAGCCGGCGGAGGGTTTTGTCCGGGACGGACCGTCGCGCGGGGAGGGGGTGGCATGGGAGGGTGGAGGGGAACAGGGAGGGTGCCGTGGCTGAGCGCATCGTTGTGGGAGTGGTGGACACGTCGGCGGGACGACGAGCACTGGAATGGGCCGCGCATCGCGCCCGGTCGCGGAAGGCCTCGCTGCTCCTCGCGAGCGTCGTCGGGGGAGCGGTCGGTGCCGTCGGGGAAGGCCCCGTGGTGGACGCCGCGATCGCGGCGGCGCGGAGTCTGCTGGAGGAGCACGCGGAGACGCTGAAGGCCCAGGGGCTGGACGTCGACATCGTCGTGCTCCGCGGCGACCCTGTCCGTCAGCTCGTGTCGACCACCGCGGGAGCAAACCTCCTCGTGATCGGCAGCGACTTCCGTCCCGATGACGCGGACAGCCCGCGGCGCGGGGCCCACGGGCTGCGCATCGTCGCCGACTCCTCCTGCCCGGTCGTGGTGATCCCCGACATCGAGACGAGCGACCGTCGCGGTGTGGTCGTCGGGGTGGACGGGTCTCCGATCTCGGAAGCCGCCGTCGCCTTCGCCGCTGCCGAAGCCGACCGTCTCGGCGAGCCCCTCGTCGCGGTGACGGTATGGACTCCCGTCCCCCTCCCGCGCGGAGCGAGGGCGTATCCCGAGCAGTACCTCTCCTCCATGCAGGAGCTGTCCGAGGAGACCCTCGCCGTCGCTCTCGGCGGATTGCGCTCGACCTATCCGGATCTCGAGATCCAGCCCCGAGTCGAACGCGGATATCCGTCCGAGGTCATCAACCGCGCCGCCGCCACCGCGAGCCTCGCCGTGGTCGGCTCGCACGGGCGGGGCGCGGTCGCCCGCTTCCTGCTCGGCTCCATCAGCCACGAGGTGCTCGCCGCGCTCGTGGCGCCCACCGCCGTCGTCCGCTGACCGGAGGCCTAGAGCGGGCTGGTCAGCACCTCGTGGAGCACGCGTCGGCTGTCGTCGCCGCCCGGCCCTGACCCGTCGGAGAGAGTCACCAGGGCCTTCCAGAGCGCCCAGCCGCGAGCCCGTCGCCAGGTCGCGGCATCGAGGTCGACGGCGTCGCGGAATGCATCGCGCGCGTCCCCGTCGAAGGACGTCCATGCCATGACGAGGTCGCAGGCCGGATCGCCGACGCCGCAGGTGCCGAAGTCGATCATGGCCGACAGGCGGCCGTCGCTGACGAGCAGGTTGCCGACGGCGACGTCGCCGTGGAACCAGACCGGCGAGGACTCCCACGCGCTGCTCGTCGCGTCGAGCCAGACGCTCCGGCAGAGTTCCGCGTCCAGGATGCCGTCAAGCCGCTGGAGCGCGGCGTGGACCTCATCGCTGTAGACGCTCGGATGCGAACCGCGGAAGAACGAGTGCCGGCCGGCGGCCCGCCCCGCGTGCACGCGGAGAGACCTCAGGACGCGGAGGAGGCCCCCGAGATCCGCGGCGAGGCGAGCGCGATCGATCCCCGTGGCGTGGTCGACGGTGTCGCCGTCGAGCCACCGGCGGATCGACCACGGCAACGGATAACCTCGACCGGGTTCCCCCAGCGCCACGACGGAGGGAACCGCGACGGGGAGCCTTCCGTCGAGGAACTCGAGCGCCCTGCTCTCCTTCTGCACGGCCGCGGCGTAGGCCTCGGCACGAGGAAGTCGCACCGACAACTCGTCACCGAGACGGAACGTCCTGTTGTCCCACCCCTGACGCGCCACGGCGCGGACGGGAAGGTGCGCCCAGCGGGGGAACTGCTCCGCGACGAGGTCGGCGACGAGCCGCTCATCGATGTCGACCGGTCGGTTCACCCCTCGATACTCGCAGAGCTCGGCTCCCGCCACATGCGAAAGGCCCTCCGGCCTGGGATTTCTCCCGGCCAGAGGGCCTTTCATTTGTTGCGGGGACAGGATTTGAACCTGCGACCTCCGGGTTATGAGCCCGGCGAGCTACCGAACTGCTCCACCCCGCGCCACAAGAGATAACTTATCACGGATCCGGGGAGCCGTCGAATCGAGCGCGGCGGCAGCGGGTGCGAGAGGATGGCGTCATGTCTGAGAACACCGCCGTGCCCGTCGCCGTGTGCCAGTTCGCCCCCACGGATTCCCGCGAGGCCAACCGGGAACGGATCGCGGAGCTGGCGACGGAGGCCGCGCGCCTCGGGGCGAAGCTGATCGTGTTCCCCGAGTACTCGAGCTACTTCGTCGACCCGATGGACGAACGCCTCGCGGCGAATGCGGAGGGTCTCGACGGCGAGTTCGTGACCGGGCTGATCGGTCTGGCCGCGGAGCTCGCCGTCGTCATCGTCGCGGGCGTCACGGAGAGGGCCTCGGACGAGGGGCGCGTGCGCAACAGCGTCGTCGCCGTGCGCGGCGACGGCATCCTCGCGGTCTACCGGAAGCAGCACCTCTACGACGCGTTCGGGCAGACCGAGTCGGACTGGGTGGAGCCGGGGGAGATCGGCGAGCCCGCGGTGTTCGAGGTCGGCGGACTGCGCTTCGGGCTGATGACCTGCTACGACCTGCGGTTCCCCGAGCTGTCGCGGCTTCTCGCGGTCGCCGGTGCCGATGCGCTCGTGGTGCCCGCGGAGTGGGTGCGCGGACCGCTCAAGGAGCAGCACTGGACCACCCTGCTCGCCGCGCGGGCCATCGAGAACACGGTGTTCGTGATCGCCGCCGACCACCCGGCGCCGATCGGCGTGGGCCACTCGCGCATCGTCGACCCGCAGGGCGTCGTCCGCGCCGGCATCGGCTCCGAGCCCGGAGTGGCCCTCGGCGTGGTCGACGGCGCGGCGATCGCGCGCGTCCGTGCGACCAATCCCTCGCTGCGGGCCCGCCGCTACGCTGTGGTGCCGCGCTGACCGGACCCGCTCACGGGTTCAGGCCGGCGAGGCGCGCCGCCGCCTCCTCGAGGACATCGATGCGCTTGCACGCCGCGAAACGCACGAGCCCCGCGTACGCCGAGCGCTGCGCGGGGGACACGAAGGCAGTGAGCGGGATCGCGACGACGCCGGCCCGGTCAGGAAGCGTGCGGCAGAAGGCCGCCGCATCGGCGCCGCCGAGCGCCGTCGCATCGGCCACAGTGAAGTAGCCGCCCTGCGGTGCGTGGACCGTGAAGCCGGCGGCGCGGAGACCGTCGCCGAGGATCGCGTGCTTGCGGGCGAGCACGGCGGCCGCGTCCGTGAAGAACGCGTCGTCGAGGCGGAGCCCGACGGCGACGGCGGGCTGGAAGGGGGCGCCGTTGACGTAGGTGAGGTACTGCTTGACGGTCAGGACGGCCGTGATGAGTGCGGCGGGGCCGTGCATCCAGCCGATCTTCCACCCCGTGGTCGAGAAGGTCTTCCCCGCCGATGAGATGGTGAGCGTCCGCTCCGCGGCACCGGGCAGGGTGGCGATCGGGACGTGCGGGGCGTCGAAGGTGAGGTGCTCGTACACCTCGTCGGTGACGATCACGGCGTCGTGCCGCGCGGCCAGGCGCACCACCTCGCGGCGCACCTCCTCGTCGAAGACGGCTCCGGTGGGGTTGTGCGGGTCGTTGACGAGGATGATCCTGGTCCGGTCCGTGACGGCCTCCGCCAGCTGATCCAGGTCGGGCTGGAACCCGGGCGCCCGCAGGGGCACCGTCCGGAGCCGGGCACCCGCGAGCGCCACCGCGGCGGCGTACGAGTCGTAGTAGGGCTCGAAGACGACGACCTCGTCCTCCGACCCGTCGATCAGGGCGAGCAGGGTCGCGGTGAGGGCCTCGGTGGCGCCGGCCGTCACGATGACCTCGGTGCCCGGGTCCACCTCGAGTCCGTAGAACCGCCGCTGGTGCTCTGCGATGGCCGTCAGGAGGTCGGGGAACCCGCGTCCCGGCGGGTACTGGTTGACCCCGTCGGCGATCGCGGCGCGTGCGGCGTCGAGCACCGCCTCCGGGCCGTCCTCGTCCGGGAAGCCCTGCCCCAGGTTGATGGCTCCGGTCCTGACCGCCGCGGCGGACATCTCTGCGAAGATGGTGGGCGCGACGGTTCCGTCCGCGTCGAGCAGACCGGCACCGGCCGCCGTGCGACGCCATGCGCCGGGGATGACACTCATGAAGAACAGGCTAAGGCCATAGCGGAAACTCACGCTGGGCATAAGGAACGCACAGGGATGCGGGGCATCCTGGAGGGGCGTTGAAGGAGCACACCATGAACCAGGACAACCCGCAGGACCGCCCGGCACCGGCGTCGGACGACGCCGTGTCGGCCGGACACACCCCCCAGACCCCTCAGACCCCCGAGGCCGCGCCGAGCGCGCCGTCTCCGGCCGCCGACGGCACCCCTGTGACGGGCGCTCCGGCCGCTTCCGCCCCGGTCGCCCCGCAGGGCCACCACATGCCGCCGACGTTCGCGTCGCACGCCGCCGGCACCCCGACCGTGGCACCCGTGCCGCACGGGCTGGCCGCGCCCGGTCCCGCCGCGGCGGGCGTCCCCGGCGCCGCATTCGGCGTCCCGGCGCAGGACACCCGGTCGCTCGACGGCACCGTGCCGCCGGCCGAGCAGGCCCCCGCGGCCACGAAGGAGAAGTCGCGCGGCGGCACCCGCGTGGCGGCGTTCATCGTCGCGGCCGCCCTCGTCGGCGGCGTCGCCGGATTCGGCGGCGGCGCCCTGCTCACCGGGCTGCAGGACTCCCCGTCCTCCGGCACCGCTCAGGGCCCGCAGACCGTCACCGTCAACAACCCCGGCTCGGTCAACGAGACCACTGCCGTCGCGACCGAGGCCCTGCCCTCCGTCGTCACCATCGAGGTGGCCGGATCGCAGGAGGCCGGCAGCGGCTCGGGCGTCATCATCAGCAAGGACGGCTACGTCCTCACCAACACCCACGTGGTCACCCTCGGTGGGGCGGCGGCCGATCCGACGATCCGCGTCACGACCTCCGACGGCCGTATCTACGACGCCACCGTGGTCGGCACGGACCCGATCTACGACCTCGCGGTGATCAAGCTCACCGACGCCGAGGGCCTCACGCCGATCGAGTTCGCGGACTCGTCGAAGCTCAACGTCGGCGACACCGCCGTCGCGCTCGGCGCCCCGCTAGGCCTGGCGAACTCGGTCACCACAGGCATCGTGAGCGCGCTGAACCGCAGCATCCAGATCGCCTCGTCCGCGCTTCCCGACTCCTCCTCCGAGGACGCCCCGCAGCAGCAGGCGCCGGAGGACGGGCAGAGCGAAGGGCCGTTCCAGTTCGATCTGCCCGGGAACAGCGGGCAGCAGGCCACCGAGTCGATCTCGATCGCCGTGATCCAGACGGATGCCGCGATCAACCACGGCAACTCGGGCGGCGCCCTCGTCAACAGCAAGGGCGAGCTGATCGGCATCAACGTCGCCATCGCGAGCTCGGGCAGCTCCGAGGAGTCGGGCTCGATCGGCATCGGCTTCGCCATCCCGTCCAACATCGCCAAGCGCGTCGCGGACGAGATCATCGCCGACGGCGCGGCCACCCACGGTCTGCTCGGCGCATCGGTCCGCGATGCCTCCGGCGTCGAGGGCGCGACCGAGGCCGGTGCGTACATCGCCGAGGTCACCGACGGGGGCGCGGCCGCGGCCGCGGGTCTCCAGGCCGGCGACGTCGTGACGAACTTCAACGGGGTGCCGATCACGAGCGCGACCGACCTGACCGCTCAGGTCCGCGCGGCGGCGGCCGACAGCACGGCCGACGTGACCTACGTCCGTAACGGCAAGCAGAGTCAGATCGAGGTGACGCTCGGCACGCTCGCCGGCTGATCGCCCCGTCAGAGAAGGACGCCACCCGCGCGATAGGCTCGCCGGGTGGCGTCCTTCTCTTTCGGCACCGGCAACGCGGCCAAGCTGCTCCGGATCCCGCTGTACGCCCTCGGTCGCCTGGGCACCCTCGTCGTGCCGCGCGGCCGGCGCTGGGTCTTCGGCTGCGGCGCCGGCGTCGGCGACGGCGCTCTCGCCCTGCACCGGTATGCGGCAGCGGAGGGGCACGACACCCTCTGGCTGACCGGGTCGGCGCGCGAAGCGGCCGACGCCGAGGCCCTCGGCCTGCGGACCGTCCCGCGGGGCGGCCTCCGCGGCTGGTGGGCCACCGCCCGCGCCGGCGTGCTGGTCGTGACGCACGGCCTCGGCGACGTGAACCGCTACGGCAACGGCGGTGCTTTCGTCGTGCAGCTCTGGCACGGCATCCCGCTCAAGCGCATCGGACTCGACTCCCCGGCCACGACGCAGGTGCCTGCCGTCCCCGGCGCCCCGATTCTGCGGCGCCTCGTCGGGCTGCTGTACCGCGGCGCCGCGCAACGGATCCGCGTGCTCCCCGCGGCGTCGCACCGGGCCAGGGCACGCCTCGAGTCCGCGTTCGGACTGAGCGACGACCGGGTCGTGGTCACGGGGGAGCCGCGCGTCGACGTGCTGTCGATCGGCGCACCCCAGGAACGCCGCGCCCACGCACGGGCTCTGCTCGCCGAGGCCGTGGGTGCGATCGGCGACGCCGACCGCGTCGTGCTCTATGCCCCGACGTGGCGGGACGGCGCCCCCGACCCGTCCGTGCCGACGGCCGAGGAATGGATGCGGATCATCCGGGTGCTGGAGGAGCACGACGCCGTCCTGCTCGTGCGCTCTCATCCGCTCGGCGACGGCAGCTACGCGCCGCCCCTGCCGACGACACGGGTGCGGGCGCTGCCCAGCATGGTCGTCAGCGATGTCACGCCGCTCCTTCCTGCCGTCGACATCCTCATCACCGACTACTCCTCGCTCGCCTACGACGTGGGCCTCCTCGCCATGCCGGTCGTCTTCCTCGCGCCGGATGTGGCGGAGTACGCCCGGACCCGCGGTTTCTACGGCCGCTTCGAGGAGGTCGCCGCGTCGGGCGTCGCGACCGGGTGGGAGCCCGCACTCGCGCGGCTGGCATCGCTGCTGGGCGACGCGGCCGCGTTCGACGAGGCCGCCGGGCGTTCCGCTACGCTCAGCGCGGAGATGCACGCGTTCCGCGACGGCCAGAACACCCGTCGGGTGTACCGCGCGATCCGTGCGCGGGGGGTCCCCGCGCCGAAGGGAGCAGAATGACGACGGCCCGCATCGATGACACGGCACAGGCGCTGGTCATCGCAGGGACCGGGGAGCGTCCGACGAGCGCCGAGCTCATCGGGCCGCGAGCGCGGGTGGAAGCCCGCCTCACCGGCGGGGGAAAGACCTGGAAGGCGACGTTCGCGCTCCGTGCGTCGCGATGGGGCGGTCCGGAGCTGCCTCTGCCATCCGGGGAGTACGAACTGCGCATCGAGGGCGTCGATCTGACGGCCCTCCGTCTCGCGCCGGTCGTGCTCCCGGGCGTGCGGATCGCCGTCGACGGCGCCGTCGCCCGCATCGGCGCTCCCCTCGACCCGGTGTACGACACGGCGGAGGGACGCTCCACGCTCGAGGAGCGGTACGTGGCGCAGGCCGGCGGCACGGAGAACGCCGTATTCTTCGAGAGCTTCTACGGCCGGAGCGTGGGCTGCAACCCGCGCGCCATCGACCGGGAACTCGCCCGGCGCGCCCCGCAGGTCCGCCGGTACTGGAGCGTCGTGGACCTGTCGGTCGAGGTGCCGGACGGCGCGATCGCGGTGATCGAGGGCAGCCCGGAATGGTGGCGTGCTCGCGGCGCCGCGCGGCTCCTGATCGTGAACGACTGGATGCGGCGCCGCTTCGTGCGCAAGCCGGGGCAGAAGGTGCTGCAGACCTGGCACGGCACGCCTCTCAAGCGCCTGGCCCTGCACCGTCCCGGCTTCGACCCCCGCCGGATGGCGGCGGTGGTCAAGGAGTCGCGGCGGTGGGATGTGCTTCTGGCGCAGAACGCGTACGCCGCGCGGATCCTCCGCAAGGCCTACGCGTTCTTCGGGCGGCCGATCTGGATCGACGGCTATCCGCGCAACGATGCGCTGCGCACGGGTGACCCGGTCGCGGTGCGCGCGGCGCTCGGCATCGGGGCGGACGAACGCGTCCTGCTCTACGCGCCGACCTGGCGGGACGACCGGGCGGAGATGGTCGACTTCGTCGATCCCGAGCTCCTGGCGCGGCAGACGAACGCGGTCGTGCTGGTGCGCGGTCACTCGCGCACGCTGGGGGAGGGCAGGGACCGTGCCGGCGCGCGGGTGATCGACGTGACCGGCTACCCCGAGACGTCGCAGCTCCTGCTCGCCGCCGACGCCCTCGTCACGGACTACTCCTCCGTCATGTTCGACTTCTCCGTCACAGGCAAGCCGATGTACTTCCTCGTGCCCGACCTCGACCACTACCGCGGCCAGCTCCGGGGCTTCTACTTCGACCTGGCGGAGCGGGCACCCGGCCCTCTGGTCCGCACCCAGGACGAGCTCGTGGCGGCGATGGCGGACGAGGGCCACCGGGAGCGCTACGCCGAGCGCTACGCCGCCTGGCAGCGGCAGTTCAACGCGCTCGACGACGGCCGGGCCGCGCAGCGGGTGGTCGATCGGATCCTCGACCTCGGATTCGTCACGCCGTAGTCGTCGGAGGTCAGGGCAGCGGGGTGTTGCGCGTGCCGAGCCGGGACGCGTCCACGGTGTCGCCGGCTCCGCGCAGCACGCCCCCGAGGAAGCCCAGGCCCCACGAGAGGTGCATGGTGGGCAGCACGAGCAGCGTCCACAGGCGCTGCCGCACGCCGCCCCCGCCCGGGGCGAGGGCCACGCCGATCACGAGCAGCACGTAGAGCGCGAGCGGGAGGTAGACCAGGCCCGAGGCGATGAGGGAGACCGTGCCGGACACGACCCCGGTGAGCTGCAGGATGCCGAGCACGACGGCGAGCACGACGAACAGCAGGAGCACCGGCGGGGCGAAGTAGCGCAGACCGTTGCGGCGCCCGAAGCGGCGCACCAGCTCTCCTCGCCAGGCCCCCGTCGCGCGGAACTGCCTGGCCAGTCGCAGCCAGCTCTCCCGGGGCCAGTAGGTCACCGCCAGCTCGGGGTCGAACCATACGCAGTGACCGGCCTGACGGATGCGCAGGTTCAGCTCCCAGTCCTCGCCGCGGCGGATCGACTCGTCGAAGAGACCGACCTCGTCGAGGACCTCTCGTCTCATCACACCGAGGTAGGCCGACTCGGCCTCGCCCTCGACCCGGCCGCCGTGATACGCGCCGCCGCCGAGGCCGACGGGGGAGTTGTACAGCCGGGCGACGGCCTTCTGGAACGGGGTGCGGCCCTCCGCGTGCATGACGCCGCCGACGTTGGCCGCTCCCGTGCGCTGCAGGGTCTGCAGGGCACGGGCGGCGTATCCGGGGGCGAGCTCGGAGTGCGCATCGACCCGGATGACGGTGCGGTAGCGGCTGGCACGGATCGCGGCGTTGAGCCCGACGGGGATGTGCGCGGCGGGATTGTCCACCAGCTGGATCCGGTCGTCGGCGGCCGCGAGGCGGCGGGCGAGGTCGGTGGTGCCGTCCGATGACGGTCCCAGCGCGAGGACGAGCTCGGTCGGAACCCCCACCTCCTGGGCCAGCACCGAGGCGACGGCGTGCTCCAGGTAGGCGCGTTCGTTCAGCACCGGCATCACGAAGGACACCCCGGTGACGGGGGCGGGGGATCCGTTGGCTGGCACACGTCGATCATGTCACGCGCGCCTCCCCGCGCTCTCCCAGGCGGAGCATCGGGACCCCGGGGCGCCCAGGGGGGACGACAGCGGGACGAACTATCCTGGAGGGATGGGTGCACTGTCTGACGCGAAGAAGGCCTATCGGCTCCTGCGACGGGCGCTCGCGTCCCGGTCCGCGGTGCAGCGCGTCCGTCGCCGCCTCGCGGCCCAGGAGGCCTATCCCGCCGATCACTTCCGGGTCGCGGTGTACTTCGCCGACGGCGCGGTGAACATGTACCAAATGCGCCAGTGGTACCGCCCGCTCGCCGCGCTCGCGGAGCGCTGGCCCGTCGTGGTGCTGGCCCGCCAGGCGACCGGAGCGGAGAAGCTCCTCGAGGAGGACGCGCCGCCCGTCGCCTTCGTGCCGACCGTGCGGGATCTCGAGCGTTTCCTCGCCACGCAGGACATCCGCGTCGTGCTGTACGTCAACCAGAACACCCGCAACTTCCAAATGTTCCGCTACGGCCGCCGCTGGCACGTGTTCATCAACCACGGCGAGTCCGACAAGATGTACATGACCACGAACCAGTACAAGGCGTACGACTACGCCTTCGTGGCCGGGCAGGCCGCCAGGGACCGCCTCTCGCGCACGCTGTGGGACTACGACGTGGAGCGCCGCACGATCGAGATCGGCCGTCCGCAGGCGGATCACTACTCGGGCTCCCTGCCGTACACCCCGGACGACCGCCTCGTCGTGCTCTATGCGCCGACCTGGGAGGGGGACCGCCCGAGCGCCCACTACGGCTCGATCGCGTCGCACGGCGAGCGGCTCGTCGCCCGACTGCTGGAGACCGGTCGTCACCGGGTGATCTACCGCCCGCATCCGCGGAGCGGCGTCGTCGACGACGCCTACGGGGCCGCCCACCGCCGGATCATCGCCGCCATCGCCGCAGCGAACGCGGCTGATCCCGCCGCTCAGCACGTGTACGACGACGGTGCGGAGCTGGGATGGCAGCTCGCGGCCGCCGACGTCGCCGTGGTCGACATCTCCGCGATGGTCTACGACCGGCTCGCGGCCGGGAAGCCGCTCATGATCACGCGCCCGGTCGACGACCGTGCGGCCGTCGACACCACCGGCTACCTGTCGGACTGCGAATGGCTGACCGCGGAGTCTGCGGACGACATCGTCGCCGAGCTCGAGCGCGTCCGGGCCGACGAGGCGGCGGTCGCCCGCCTGCAGATGTGGGTCCGCCACTACTTCGGGGACACGACGCCGGGGGTCGCCACGGAGAAGTTCCACGCCGCCGTCGACGGGCTCATGGCGGAGTGGGAGCGCTGGCGCGACCGCGAGATCGGCGCCGTCCGCGGCGACGAGGACGACGATGACGACGAGGCGGACGACGAGGACGTATGAGCACCGGGTTCCCGCGCGCCGCCGCGCTCGCACCGCGTCTCGAGGTCCTCGACGCGACCGGATCGACGAATGCCGACCTCCGCGCGAAGGCGCACGACGCTCGCGCCTGGCCGCACCTCTCCGTCCTCCTCACCCGTGACCAGACGGCGGGACGGGGGCGCCTCGACCGCCGCTGGACCGCTCCGGCGGGCACCGCGCTCGCGGTGTCGGTGCTCCTGCGCGACCTCCCGACGGATCCCCGCGCCCGGGGATGGATCCCGCTCGCAGCCGGTGAGGCGATGACGGCCGCTGTCGCCGCGCAGCTCCCGGATGCCGAGGTGGCGCTCAAGTGGCCGAACGACGTGCTCGTCGACGAGCGCAAGATCTGCGGGATCCTCGCCGAGGCGGGCCCGGACGCGGTCATCGTGGGGGCGGGGGTCAACACGGCCATGGCGGCCGCCGAGCTCCCGGTGCCGACGGCCACGTCGTTCGCGGTGCACGACGTCGTCGCCGACGAGGACGCGCTGCTGCACGACTATCTCGGTGCGCTCGACGGGCACCTGCGCGCGCTCGCCGCCGCGGGAAGCGCGGTCACGAGCGGGCTGCGCGAGGCGGTGACGGCACGCTGCGCCACGATCGGACAGGCCGTGCGGGTGTCCCTCCCCGGCGGACGGATCCTCGAGGGCATAGCCGTCGGCATCGATGCGGAGGGGCGCCTGCTCGTCGCCGCGGAGGGGACCGCGCAGGCCGTCTCCGCGGGCGACGTCGTGCACGTGCGGCCCGCGTGACGCGGGGACACGCCGCCCCGCGGACGGCGTTGTCCGCGATCCCGGGCACAATGGGGGTGTGACCCAGCCCGTGACGCTCGGCGGAAGACCGCTGATGCCGCCGCCCGGCACCCCCGCCGAGGAGCTGCTCATCGCGCGCTTCCGCAGCCACGCGCGTCGCCTCTTCTGGTCTGCGCTGGTGCTCATCGCGGTCTTCGGGGTCACCGCGTACTTCTACGGCAACCTGCCGGCCGGGTTCGAGGACTGGATGCTGCTCGCCGCCGCCGGCCTCGTCGTCCTCGTGGCCGTCGTGATCCCGTTCATCGTCTGGTACTCGCGGACGACGACGATCACCACCCGTCGTGTGATCGCGGCGCAGGGGCTGGGTTCGCGGCATCGCCGGGAGATGTCCCACGCGCGCGGCTACACGATCGGCGTGCGCCGCGGTCCGCTCCAGCGGATGTGGGGCTGCGGCACGATCACGCTCTCCAACGGCGTCGACGCCCCGCTGCGCCTCGTCAACGTGCCCAACGTCACCCTCGTGCACGAGACGCTGGCCGACCAGATCGAGGTCGGCCAGATCCTGGCCCACCGCGACGCCCAGGCGAGCGGCGACGACCTGTCCTGACCCGCCGGGGGCGTCCCCGGTGCCCGAGCGTTTCCGGTGCCCTCGCGCGTGCGGAAGAATGGGCATGACGAATGGAGGCGGCACATGGCGCTGCGCGTGGGCGTGATCGGCGGAGGACAGCTGGCACGGATGATGATCGCTCCGGCGGTCGAGCTCGGACTCGATCTGCGGGTCCTCGCCGAGGAGGAGGGGATGGCCGCGGGGCTGGCCGCCACGGCGGTCGGCGACTACCGCGATCTCGAGACCGTTCGTGCCTTCGCGGCCGACGTCGACGTCATCACCTTCGACCACGAGCACGTGCCGCAGGAGGTCCTGCGCGCCCTCGTCGCCGAGGGCGTCGCCGTGCATCCGGGTCCGGACGCCCTCCAGTTCGCGCAGGACAAGCTCGTCATGCGCGCGCGCCTGGCGGAGCTCGGCGTGCCCCAGCCGGAGTGGGCACCGGTCCGTTCGTCAGAGGAGCTGCAGCGCTTCCTCGACGACCACGACGGTGCGGCTGTGGTGAAGACGCCGCGCGGCGGCTACGACGGCAAGGGCGTGCGCGTCGTGCGTTCCGCCGCCGAGGCGCAGGACTGGCTGGACGCGCTGGACGACACCGACGCGCTTCTCGCCGAGGAGCTCGTGCCGTTCGTCCGCGAGCTCGCCCAGCAGGTCGCACGGCGCCCCGGGGGAGAGATGATCTCCTATCCGGTCGTGGAGACCGTCCAGCGCGACGGCGTCTGCGCCGAGGTCATCGCCCCGGCCCCCGCCGCCACCGACCGGCTCGCCGACGTCGCCGAGGACATCGGGCGTCGCATCGCCGAGGGTCTCGGCGTGACCGGCATGCTCGCGGTGGAGCTCTTCGAGACCGAGGACGAGCGCATCCTCGTGAACGAGCTCGCGATGCGTCCGCACAACAGCGGCCACTGGAGCCAGGACGGCGCGATCACGGGGCAGTTCGAGCAGCATCTCCGGGCCGTGGCCGATCTGCCGCTGGGGAACACCCAGCCGCGCGCCGCCTGGTCCGTGATGGTGAACATCCTCGGCGGTCCCGCGGAGGGCACCCTGGGGGATCGCTTCGAGGCGGCGATGACCGCGCACCCGGACGCGAAGATCCACACCTACGGCAAGGCCCCTCGCCCCGGCCGCAAGGTCGGGCATGTCAACGTCGCCGGGGACGACCTCGACGATGCGGTGTACGAGGCCAGGGCCGCGGCGGCCGCGTTCGACTGAGTCGGCGGCAGGACACGGGAAAAGACGTGTGCCGCTCGGGGATTCTCCCAGCGCGAGACCGTAGCCTGATCTGGTGACCGAGCCACTGCACTCCTCCGCCGCCCCGTTGGTCGGCGTCGTCATGGGATCCGATTCCGACTGGCGCGTCATGAGCGACGCCTCCCAGGCGCTCACCGACTTCGGGATCCCGCACGAGGTCGAGGTGGTCTCCGCCCACCGCACGCCGGACAAGCTCATGTCGTACGCACGGGAGGCCCGGTCCCGCGGGCTGCGCGTCATCATCGCCGGCGCCGGCGGTGCCGCCCATCTGCCCGGCATGCTCGCGTCCATGACAGCGCTGCCCGTCGTCGGGGTGCCTGTGCCGCTGGCGTACCTGGACGGCATGGACTCGCTCCTCTCGATCGTGCAGATGCCCGCAGGGATCCCGGTCGCGACGGTCTCCATCGGCGGCGCCCGCAACGCCGGTCTGCTCGCGGCCCGGATCCTCGGTGCCGCGGACGACGAGCTGGCCGACCGCGTCGAGGCCTACGCCGCCGACCTCGAGGCGCAGGTCGAGGAGAAGAACGATCGGCTGAAGGGCTCGCTGTGACCCTTGCGCCCCCGCGCGCGACGCGGCGCCCGCTCATCGAGACCCGGCCGCTGCGGCACCCCGACTCCGGCGATGCCCGGCTCATGTCGAAACGCGCCTGGTGGCTCGTCGGGCTCAACGTCCTGCTCCCGGGCTCGGCCCAGGTCCTGGCCGGGAACCGCCGTCTGGGGCGGTTCGGTCTCGGCGTCACCCTGACCACGTGGGTCCTCGCGATCGTCGCCCTCGGCCTCGCGCTGTTCGCGCGCCCCGTCTTCCTCTGGCTCGCGATCGGCGGCGGCCTCGTGTCCGCCGCGCTCCTGACACTCGTGCAGGTGCTGCTCGTCGGCGTCGTCGTCCTCTGGATCGTCCTCACCTTCGACACGCTCCGACTCGTCCGGCTCGTGAAGGTCCCCGCCCCGTCGCGCTTCCTGCTCCCCGTCGTCGCCCTCGTCCTGCTGGGACTGGTCGGCGGCGTCACGGGGTACGCGGCGACGGCGGTGGGCTCCGTGCGCGGCAGCGTCGGTGCCATCTTCGGGCAGAGCGGCCCGAGCCTGCCGCCGAGCGACGGATACTACAACATCCTGCTGCTCGGTGCGGACAGCGGTGACGGGCGCGACTCGATGCGATTCGACAGCATCTCGGTGGTCTCCGTGAACGCCGAGACGGGCGCGGTCACCATCACCGGCATCCCGCGCGAGCTCCCGCACGCCCCGTTCAGCGACGGCAGCCCGATGCAGGAGCTCTATCCGGACGGGTTCCAGGGCTTCGCGTCGTCGTCCTGCGGCTGGAACGGCTGGATGAACCACGTCCGGAATGCCGCCGAGGTGTGCCGCGAGGATAAGGGGACCGGGCTCTACCCCGGGGCGGACGCCGCCGGCTCGGCGCCCGGCATCGAGGCGACCAAGGACGCCGCGGAAGGGGTGCTCGGCATCGAGATCCCGTACTACGTGTTCGTCGACATGCACGGCTTCGCCGATCTCGTCGACGCTCTGGGCGGTGTCGACATCACGGTCACGGAGCGCCTGCCCAAGGGTGGGCCGCCCGACGGGTGGTCCGGGACCGACGTCAACGAGTGGGCCATCGGTTGGATCGAGCCGGGGGCGCAGCACATGGACGGCGACACGGCGCAGTGGTACGCCCGCTCGCGCTACACGACCAGCGACTGGGACCGCATGAAGCGGCAGCGGGAGCTGCAGGAGGCGATCCTCGCCCAGTTCACTCCGCAGACCGTCCTCACGCGGTTCAACGAGGTGGCGGCCGCGGGGACGGCGCTCATCAGCACCGATCTCCCGCAGGGCAAGCTGCCGGAGTTCTTCGATCTGATGCTCAAGGCGAAGGAGCAGCCGGTCCAGACCGTCGAGCTCACCCCCGAGAACGGTGTCGACGAGTTCGACCCGAACTACGACTTCATCCACGAGCTCATGCAGGAGAAGCTGCACCCCCCGACGGAGACGCCGACGCCTACTCCGTGAGCGTGCCGCGGGCATGACGCAGCCCACGGATGATGTTCCCGGGAATATCACCCGTGGGCGTCCGGTTCATGACCGGATTCGCCAGACGACGGTGATCGGAGGGGGAGGGATCACCGTCGTCCAGCCGACCACCGCACGAGGCGGCAGCCAGGCTCAGGCGCGCGTGCGGCGCGCGGCTCAGGCGCGCTTGCGGCGCGCGGCTCCGACGGCGACGAGGGCACCACCGGCGACCAGAGCGACCGCTCCACCGCCGAGGACCCACGGCGACACCGAGCCGCCGGTGAGGGCGAGTTCCATGCCCCCGCCGGTGAGCGGAAGCTCGGTGCCGGCCGGCGCGGCCACTCCCGGATCGTGATCGCAGCTCGATGCGGCCGTGTTCCCGTGCGAGACCGTGACCATGGCGGTGTACGGTCGCGAACCGGCGAAGTCGAGGGCGTAGGCCCCCTGTCCGTCGGACGGCGGGCGGAACGTCACCGTCAGGCTGCCGTCGGAAGCGGCGGTGTTGCCCGAGATGGCGGCGGCGCCGGCGTTCTGGCCGGACACGGACACGCCTACGGTCTCCGACGGCTCGAAGAACCCGGCGCCGAACGCGACGGTCGAGACCTCGCAGGTGTCGATGATCGCGTCACCCACCTTCGCGCTCGGCGGAGACGGGTACGAGTCGCTCGGCGCGGCAGAGGCGACGGTCGGCGCGGCCAGGATGAGCGCGCCAGCGGTAAGGCTGATGGCAGCCAGTTTCTTCAGCATGATTTCTCCCCAGAATTTCACGCGGAATCGCCTCCGGATACACCCCTGCATCCGACTGCGCGAGGCCCTCTGCCCCCACGGCAGGTTCACGGACCCCGGTTATTCCCCAGTGAGATGACAGTACCTCATCCGTCGGCGAATGTCACGAGCCGCAACGCAGGGTGTCGCGCGTCAGCTCCGGATCGACGATCAGCGGCGTGTGCCGCACCTCCGTCAGCCGTTCTCCCGCGCCCTCGCCCTGGAACTCCACCGTGATGGTCGTGGACTCTCCCGGGGCGAGCAGCACCTCGTGCTGCACGACGGCCCGGTCCTGGATGGTCGTCGTCTGGACGCCCTCCTCGGCGCCGTCGCGATCGATGTGCGAAGGCAGGGCGCCCTGGGGACCGTAGACGGCGATCAGGGTGCGCACGCTCCCCGCGGGCACCCCGTAGACGCCGTCGCCCGTGACGTACGGCGGCAGGGAGGTGGCGGCATCGGCGGGTGCGGTGTTCGTCCAGGTCACGCGCACCTGCGTCGTCGGCGCCCCGGCACACGTCCCCACCGCCGTCGCGATGGACGCGCGCGTGTAGTAGTCCATCTTCCCGCCGGTGCCGTCGTTGAAGAGCACGCCCACGGCCGCGGCGTCGGCGTCGTCCTGGGGGAGTGCGCCGCCCAGGGCGCTCGCTGCAAGGAGCTCCTCCTCCGGCTCGTGCGCGCTCCAGATCCGGACGCGTCCTTCCCCCGCGGCGTCCGCGAGAGCGCGGACGAGGTCCTGAGGCTTCGCGTTCGACAGCGCGGCCGCGAAGAGCCCACCGGCGGCCTGCGCGAAGATGTCGTCCTGGACGGCGGGATCGGGGACCGCGGCGTAGATCTCCGAGAGCAGGATGTCGGTCACGGTGTCCGCCGTCGCGGTGAAGGGGCCGAACGTCAGGTCGCCGGTGGCGCGCATGAGATGCGCCGCCACCAGTGCGTCCACGGCGATCACGCCGTCGACCTTCCCACCGAACCGGCCCTCCCACCGGGCGGCGATGGTCTCGCCGGCCTCGCGGAAGTCCGGGATGCTCGTGATGTTCTGCAGATAGCGTCCCGGGCGGTCCTCGAAGAGCGCGACGGTGCTGTCGCTGAGGGGCAGTGCGGTGTCCAGCGGGGGGAAGTCGCGCGTGGAGGCCTGCTGCTGCAGCGTGATCCTGCCGTTCTCGGCGCGCAGCAGCGCGATGGAGCCGACGATCCCGCCCGACGACCGCAGCTCGGCATTGTTCTGCATCGCGAGCACGTAGGTGCGCGGTCCGTCGCCGCCCAGCATCGTGGGCAGGAGCACGGAGGCGCCGTGCAGGGCGCCCACGGCCGTCGCGGCCTGGGTGACCGCGCCCCGCATCTCCCGGACGGCGTCGGCCAGGGGCGGGAGTGTGGCGTCGGCGTCGATCCGCCGCGCCCGGTCCTCCGCCGAGGTCAGAGCCGCGCTCGCCGTGCCGAGCGGTTCCTCGATCTCCGCGAAGGGGGCGAGGTCGATCGCGCCGCCCGAGAAGCCGAGACTGGAGAGGTCGACCGCGTCGGCGACGTCGAGCAGCGGGTCCAGCGCGTCGGTGGAGACGTCGTCCGCGATCACGGCGACCTCGCTCACCGCGCGGAAGTTCGGTCCGATCCAGGGGAGGACGCCGAACGCCTGCCAGATCGGGTCCCCGGTGAGAGACCGGGCCGACTCCGCGTGGTGGGAGATGCGTCCGGCGATGGGCCCGGCGGCGTCGAGATCGCCGGCGGCGATCGCCTGCTTGAGCTGCGTCGTCCCCTTCGAGATCTGCTGCAGGTTGTCCACCGCCCCGATGCCGCGCACGGCCACCCAGCCGAGAGCCAGGACGAGCAGCGTGATGAGGAGGCCGATGGTCCACCCGATCCACCGGCGCCGGACGGGAAGTCGACCATCGCTCACCCTGGCATTCAAGCACGCCGGCGGCATCCGGCGAGAGCCTCATTCTGTGGGAACGCTGAGTGCCGTCCCGGGAAGGTGATGCGCTCCCCGCCGGGCCGGGGTCGCGCGGTTAGCCTGATCCCATGGGTGCTCGGCTGCGTGTTGTTCTGGATCAGCTCGTGCATGTCGTCGATCCCGACCAGGCGTCGGCCTCGCGCGATCTCGCCGTCGGTCTCGTCCAGACGGCGCCGCCGAACTGCACGGTCGACGCGATCGTGCCCGCGGGCGCGGAGGTCGGGATCCGCGGGATCGGCGAGGTGCGCACGCTCGCGGTCGGGCGGCGGGAGCTCGCGGCGTCCTGGCAGCTCGGCATCGCTCCCGGCGTCGGCGGCGGTCTCATCCACGCGCCGACGCTGCTGGCCCCGCTGGTCCGCCATGACCGCGTGCACGACAACGACCAGACGACGGTCACACTGTGGGACCTGCGCGCGTGGGAGGCGCCGTCCCAGCTGTCCCGCGGCGCGGTCGCCTGGCACCGGGGGATGCTGCGGCGCGCGGTGAAGCACGCGGACGCCGTTGTCGTGCCCTCCCACTCGATGGCCGAGAAGCTCTCGGGGCTCGCGAAGCTCGGCGACCGCGTCCGCGTGATCGCCGGCGCGCCCGCGCAGGATCTGGTGGTCCCCGCCGCCGCGCCCGCGCACCGAGACGACCTCGGCCTCCCCGCGGACTACCTCGTGCTGTCCGGCCCGGAAGACGGTCTGGCCGCCGGCTTCCGCGGGGCCGTCGCCGCGGGGCTCGATGCCGTGGTGATCGGCGCGGCGGAGGGGAGCGAGCCGCGCATCGCCGAGATCGCCGCCGCCGCCGGACTGCCGGAGCGGCGTGCGCATGTCCGCGGCGCGCTCGATGTCGCCGATCGGGCCGCGGTGCTGTCCGCCGCGCGGGTGTACGTCGCCACCGACGCCGTCTCCGGGTGGCCGTGGCGGGCGGTGGAGGCGATGACCCTCGGTGTTCCCGTCGTGGCGACGGAGTCCGGGTGCCACCGCGACGTGATCGCGGACGGCGGTGTGGTGGTCGAGGAGCACGCGCTCCCTGATGCGGTCGCGGACGCCGCAGGAGACGGAGCCGCGCGCCTCCGGGTGCTCGCCGCCGATCGCTCGCGGGCGTTCTCCTGGGCGAGCGCGGCGGAGCGCGTCTGGAGCCTGCACGCCGAGCTGTGAGCGGCTGGGAGCCAGCTTCGTAAACGCGCGACACGCCGACGAGAGGTCGCCCTTTTCGTGCAACGGTGGCATCATCCTGCAACTTCCGTCACACTGGTCACATGTCTCGACGTGCCCCACGCTCTCGAAACACCGCGAAGGTCACCCGCCTTCTCACCTGTTTCCTCGCCGTCTCCGCCCTGGTCCTCGGCACGGTGGTCCCCGCCACCGCGGCCTCCGCCGCCACGACCGCCGTGCCCGCTCCCGCGAGCACCGGCCGCATCTCGGGCGACCCCGTGACCGCGGGCATAGCGAAGAGCACGCTCGCCGGGTTCAACGCCGGCAACATCATCAGCGACGCCGTGTTCACCAACAAGAGCACGATGACCGAGGCGCAGATCCAGAGCTTCTTCAACAGCAAGGTCTCCCGGTGCCTCGGCGGCCGGGACGAGAACAACGAGCCGATCGTCTGTCTCAAGGACTTCCGCATGAACACGGTGTCCCGCCCGGGCGACCAGTACTGCAGCGGATACTCGGGCGCGGCGAACGAGTCCGCGGCGCGGATCATCTACCGCGTCGCGCAGGCCTGCAACATCAACCCGCAGGTGCTCATCGTGATGCTCCAGAAGGAGCAGGGCCTGATCACCCACACGTGGCCGAGCGCCTGGCGCTACCGGATCGCGCTGGGTCAGGGCTGCCCGGACACCGCGCCCTGCGACCCGAACTTCATCGGCTTCTTCCACCAGATCTACGGTGCCGCCCGGCAGATGCAGATCTACATGGAGGGCAAGTGGTTCCAGTGGTATGCGCCGGGCCGCACCTGGAACATCCTCTACAACCCCAACCGCTCGTGCGGTTCGTCGCCCGTCTACGTGGCCAACAAGGCGACGTCGGCCCTGTACTACTACACGCCGTACCAGCCCAACGCCGCAGCGCTCCGGGCCGGGTACGGAACCGGTGACGGGTGCTCGGCCTATGGCAACCGCAACTTCTACAACTACTTCACCGACTGGTTCGGATCCACGCAGAACCCCACGTCCATGCAGGGCCTCGTCAAGGTCGGCACAGCCGTGTGGCTGCTCTCCGGGACCAATCGGTACCACCTCACCGCCGAGGCGTACCCCGAGTACAAGGCCGTCTTCGGTGCGCCGGTCGTCGTGACGCAGTCGGTTCTGGACAAGTTCAAGGAGGGGCCGCGGGGCTCGTTCTACGTGCGCAATGCGTCCACAGGCGTCGTGGCGTTCCTGAGCGGCAATCAGACGCACCGTTTCCCGAGTTGCGCGCTGGTCGAGACCTGGGGAGGGGCGTGCGGGGCGTCCCTCGTCCAGCTCACGCCGGCACTCTTCACGAAGTTCCAGGCCGGAGCGGAGATGTCCGCGTTCGGCCGCTGGGATGCCGGGGGGCGAATCCACCAGGTGGATGGGGGAACGGCCTACCCCGTCTTCGGCGATGCAGCCGCGCGGAGCCTCAACGGCGGCAAGACGCCGTTCGCCGCGGTCTTCCCCTCGGCCGTGAAGTCGAAGCTCCGCGTCGCGGACCGCATCCGGTTCGGCGCCGGCCTCTTCATCCGCGAGAAGGGCGACTCGCGCGTCTGGCTCGCGGACGCGCAGTCCGGTGTCCTCTACCACCTGCCGTCGTGGGCGACAGCGCGCGAGCTGGGTCTCGCAGCCGTCACCACCAGCGTGGTCTCCCGGGCCGACCTCGCGAACTATCGCGAAGGCTCGCCACTCGGTCTGATCTACACGTGCGGCGGGAAGAACTACCTCCTCGGTGAGGGGAAGCTCCGGCAGTACGTCGGCACGCCACCGGCGGGATTCGGAGTCACCGGCCTGGATGCCGCCAACTGCTCGGCTCTCCAGCTCTCCGGCGGAAACGCGAACAAGGGCGTCTTCCTCCGCGTCCCGGGAGGGGCCGAGGTCTACCACGCCGTCGACGGCAAGGTGCGTCACATCGCGACGGTCAACCAGATGATCGATCTGAACGGGGGCGTCCGCCCGACCGTCAACCAGGTGTCGAAGGACTACTTCGCGACGCTGCCCCAGGCCTCCCGTTACCCGGCTCCGGGGACCGTGATGCGGGCGCAAGGCGCTTCCGAGGTCTGGTTCGTCGACGGTGCCCGTCTCCTGCGCCTTCCGTCGTGGTCGCTCGGGAACGAGCTCGGATACACCTCTCCCGCCGCCGTGCTGCCCGGCGACGCGACCCACGGGATGGAGCGCCGGGGCGACCTGCAGCCGTTCGTCCGTTGCGCCGACGGCCTGTACGTGATCGCGGGCGGGCGGAAGGTCGCCGTGACCGCGTCGGAGGTCGGAGAGGTGAAGGCCAGCGACCTGAGTCCGTCGGCGTGCGCGGCACTCGCATCCGGGGCGACCGTCAGCGGACGGCTCTTCCTCTCGGACGGAACGCGCACGTCGGTCTACACGGATGGCGGCTTCCTGCTGCTGCGCGACCAGGCGGCCGTGAACAGGGCGGCCGGGGGCGTGCCGGTCACCCCGGTCTCCGTCTCCGCCTCGTACCTGAGCTGGCTGCCGTCGCCGACGGGAATCCCCCAGGCAGGAGATGCGGTGCGCGCCGACGGGCAGTCGGAGGTGACACTCGTCGACGGCACGCGCCGCCTGCACGTCCCGAACTGGGGCGTCGGCGAAGACCTCGGCATCCGTGAGGGCTATCGCGTCGTCTCGGCACCGCTGCTGGCGAACCTGCCTCTCGACTCGACGCGCGTCGGCATCTTCGTCCTGTGCGAGGGCCGCACGTACGTGGCTGCACGCGGCGTGCTCTACCCCCTGGCACAGGCGGCTCTCGGAGGGTTCGTCCCGGTGAGCCTGACGGCGGAGACGTGCCGATCGATGCGGTTCGCGGAGGCGGCGCCCATCACGAGCCTTCGGCTCACGCAGGGCAACGGAGTGTTCTACGAGCCGGTCGGCGGGAAGCTGGTGTCGTCGTCCGCCACCACGGGGACGGTCCTCACCGTCGACGCCAGGACCATCGCGGGTATGCCGAAGTAGAGTCCGAGCCGCTGTGCGGCGCCCGGGGTCGTTTCAGGTGCCTCAGATATACTGGCGGGATGCTTGGGTGCGAACGCCGTACCCGTCACCGAAAGGCAAATCCCGTTGACCTTTGGCACGCCCATCGACCTGAGCGAGTATGACGTTCCCGGCCGGGGGAGGGGTGTCCTCGACGTGTTCCGTCGGGGATACCTGCTCCGGCTCCTCGTCCGCAAAGGGACGGCCACCCGCTACCGCAACTCCGTCCTGGGGTGGCTGTGGTCTTACGTCAAGCCGCTGTCGCAGTTCCTGATCTACTACTTCGTGATGGGCGTCATCCTCAAGCTCGACCGGAACATCGAGAACTTCCCCATCTACCTGTTCTCGGGCGTGGTCGCCGTGAACCTCTTCAACGAGGCGTTCGGCAACGCCACGACCTCCATCGTCGACAACCGGGCACTGGTGAAGAAGATCTACCTGCCACGGGAGCTCTTTCCGGTCGCTTCGACCATCATCGCCTTCATCCATTTCCTGCCTCAGGTCGCGATCCTGCTCCTCGTCTGTCTGCTCGTCGGGTGGACTCCGTCCCTGGTGGGCATCGCGGGGATTCTGCTCGCCGTGGCGATCGTGCTTCTCTTCGCCCTCGGCCTCGGCATCTTCTTCAGCGCTCTCAACGTCCGGTTCCGGGATGCCCAGAACTTCGTCGACCTCATCAAGATGTTCTCGACCTGGACGTCGCCGGTCCTGTACAGCTGGGTGCTTGTCCAGGAGGCGCTGGAGAACCACTCGTGGCTCTTCACGGTCTACACCTGGAACCCTCTCACGGTGGCGGTGGAGCTCTTCCACCAGGGATTCTGGGCGGGAACGACGCAGCCGCCCGCGCCGGGCGAGGTCGATCCCAGCATCCTGCCCGGCTTCGGAGTGGCGCTCGCCGTCGCCTTGATCATCTGCCTCGTGGTCCTGCTGATCGGTCAGCTGACCTTCCGCCGTTTCGAACGCTCTTTCGCACAGGACCTGTGATGTCTCAGATTCTCTCTCAGACCGTTGCCCCGCCGAGCATCGTCGTCGACCACGTCTCCAAGCGGTTCCTCAAGCGGAACAGCCACTCCTTCAAGGAGGCGTTCGTCGGCTGGATCCGCGGCAAGAAGGTGCGCGCGGACAAGTTCACCGCGCTCGACGACATCAGCTTCCAGGTCGGCGAGGGCGAGTCCGTCGCCATCATGGGGCTGAACGGCTCGGGGAAGTCCACTACCCTGAAGCTGATCTCCGGTGTGCTCGAGCCCGACAGCGGCCGCGTGCTCACGCGGGGGCGGGTCGCCGGCCTGATCGAGGTCGGTGCCGGATTCCACCCCGAGCTCTCCGGACGCGAGAACGTCTACCTCAACGCCGCCATCCTCGGGATGAGCAAGGACGAGATCGACGAGCGCTTCGACGAGATCGTGGCGTTCTCGGAGATCGGCGAGTTCATCGATCAGGAGGTCAAGCACTACTCATCGGGAATGTTCATGCGCCTGGCCTTCTCGGTCGCGATCCATGTGGAGCTGGACATCCTGCTGGTCGACGAGGTCCTGTCGGTCGGCGACGCCCCGTTCCGGGCGAAGTGCTCCGCGAAGATCAAGGAGCTCACCTCCCGGGGTGTGACCATGCTCGTCGTGAGCCACAACACGAACATGGTGAAGGACCTCTGCCAGCGCGGCGTGGTCATCAAGAAGGGCAAGAAGATCTTCGACGGGCCGATCGACGAGGCCGTGGAGGCGCTCGGCGTATGATCAGGGCTACTCGGAAGCGGTTGATCCTGGACGCGCAGAGCCTTCAGGGCGTGCGGGTGATCGACGTCCGCGTGGACGGGCACCGCGTGTGGTCCACCGATGTCCCGGAGAGCGCCTCCGACCGTGTGGAGTTCCTCTGGCCGCCGGCGCTGAAGTCGCGCCTCGCCGGCATCGCCACGGTGTCGATCACGGACGCGGCCACGGGCGAGATCCTCGCCGAGCAGAAGAACGTCCGATTCGGCTGGTCCCGGCAGCGGCTCGAGCTCACGGATGCTCGGGGGCGCTGGCTGGCGATGACCAAGTGGGATCGCCTCGGTCCGGTACTGGAAGGTCGCAGCGCCACGACTGGCAAGGCTCTGCTGGACAACGGCCGCGCCCTGGTGGATCTCCTCGTCGCGAAGGGGTTCGACCTCTACATGGTGGGCGGCACCCTCCTCGGCATCGTTCGAGACGGCGCACTCCTGCCGCATGACGACGACATGGATTTCGCATTCCTCTGTCCCGCCGACAACCCTCTGGATCTCGGCCTGGTCTCGTACGACATGGAGCGCACGCTCCTCGCGCACGGGTACACGGTGGTCCGGCACAGCCTGGCGCATCTCGAGATCGAGTTCTTCGATGACGAGGGGCAGCCCGACCACTACATCGACATCTTCACCGGGTTCTTCCGGGACGGTCTGTACTGTCAGCCGTTCGCTCTGCGTGGTCCGGAAGTCGTCCAGGAGGACCTGCTTCCGACGAGACCGCGCGAGGTCCAGGGGGTCGAGCTCCCCGAGCCGGCGAACCCGTCCGCCTGGCTCGAGTATGCCTACGGCAAGGACTGGCGACACCCCGACCCCACCTTCAAGTTCATCACGCCGAAGGCGACGAAGAACCGCTTCGAGACATGGTTCGGCGTCTTCAACCGCGGCCGCGTGTACTGGGACAAGCATTACCTCGAGTACACGGAGCCCGTCGGGGTGGGTTCCGGAGAGCAGGCGGTCGAGCGCTTCCTGAGGGACGTGCCGGCGGGAGCGCGGATCCTGGATCTGGGATGCGGAGACGGCCGATGGACGGCGGCCCTGGCTTCCCGGGGAAACCGGGTGACGGGCGTCGACTACAGCCATGAGGCGCTCCGCGTCGCACGATCGACGGTGCGTGACGGCAATCCGGACTTCCGGTACCTGAACTTCAACGACCGCGCGGCCCTCCTGGAGTTCGGCGCGTGGATGCTGGGCACGGGCGACGAGTGGTTCATCTTCGCCCACCACAGCGTGCAGTCGCTGACGAAGACCAATCGACAGAACATCTACCTCCTTCTCGATCTCGTGCTGCGCGGGCGGGGCTTCGCGGACATCCACAGCGACATCGACCTGAGCAGGAGATACGTCCACGGACAGCCGTCCACCTGGCACCTGCCGAGCGAGTGGTTGGAGAAGGAACTCCGGGGTCACCCTCTCCGCCGTGAACTCGTCCATCGCACACGGCGTCGCGATCACCGGCAGCTCCGCCGGGTGAACGTGGAGCGCATCCGTCGCATCGAGGGAACGGTGAGGGCCGGCGACACGGTCTTCGCGCGTGAGCTCGCTGCCCTCGACAAGAAGGAGACCATCGCATGAGAGCGATCATCCGAAAAATCGCCAGCTTCATCGCTCCCACGGCGTACGCGAAGCTCCAGCGCTTCGATCCGGACCAGCGTGACGTGATCGCCGCGGAGGTCGCTGCCGAGCTCCTGGAGCGCATCGCCGATCTCGAGCAGCAGTTGAAAGAGGTGCGACAGGACAACCGCCGTGTCGCGGAGCTCTATGACCTCGTCTTCTCCCGGCTGCGTGAGGACAACCCCCTGTCCTCCGGTCGCTGACACACGCGAGAGGCCGTGTCCGAGGTCACCTCGGACACGGCCTCTCGTCATCCCTAGTTGAGCTTCGCGCCGCGGAAGACGGCGTTCTTGACGCTGAAGGCCGTCGACGAGGCGCCCACCCGGAACTTCAGGCGCTGGGTCTCGGTGAGGGCGCAGTTGACCGGGACCTTCGAGATGCTCTCACCGGCGGTGAAGACGATCTCCTGGGATCCCAGCGACGACTCCACATCCGTGGACGCATCCCACACGATGGGGAAGACCTTGAAGTCCCCGCCCGGGGTCCCGCCGTGACGGTGATCGTCAGGTTGCCGGTGATGTGCTTCGCGACCCCACTGGCCACCGAGACGTGCGCGAGATCATTGATGTGGAGATTCGGGTTGTCATTCACGGCGACGCTCTGCCCGCCGGTCTTGCTGAATGTCGTGTACAGGTCTTCGATTGCCATTTCTTCCTCCGGGGTCGGTGTGGGTACAAAGGCTCCGGTGTATTCCCAGTGCCACGCTTCAGGATGTGCGCCTCCGGGTTCGGCCCATGCCGGATGGGTCCACCCGAATCCCGGCGCATTTGCCTTCATCCAGACATATGTCGGATTCGTCCAGTCGGTCCTCGTCACGCCAATGTCAATAGCCACGGCCCAGCCGTGATTGGACGTTCCAGGGACCGCGGCGAATCCGCAGTTTCCCTGTCCGCACCAGTAGTTCCGAGCTTCGACCTGGCCTGCGAAGTCGCGATAGGCGTCATTGAGGACGAGGTCACGCCCGAAGGCTCCGCGGTAGGCGTCGTTCAAGGCGATGAGAGCGTTCGCCGCGTCGGTGCGGAGTCGCCGCGCCGTGTTCCAGGGGATGGCCGTCAGAGCGGACGCCGGGATGTAGCCGTTCGCGTAGCCACCCCAGGCGGAGAGGCGAGTGCCCCCACCGGCGAGGGCTGTCGGAGCGGTGGTGCGGGGATCGGCGTGGGCTGCGGCGGCGGAGACGCCGACGTTCAGCGCCACGAACGCCACACCGCCGGAGGTCAGCAGCCGGCGCCGCGTCAGGCCGGTACTCCCGGGCGGAACGGCCGTCTCGTCGGACGAGGGTGTCAGACGCAGAGCCTCGTTCTCGTGGGTCATCACAGGTCTCCGTAATCCGAGGCCGGTGCCTGGATCTGAGTCACGGTGTCCGCCGCGAATCGAAGGCGGAGGAAGTCCATCCCGTCATTGCCGGGGCGCGTGAGCGAAGCCGTGTCCGTGACGATGCGGGGGCTGATGCCGAGCGAGTCGGCTCCTTCACCCACGTCGATGGCGCCGAGACCGACGGCGGTGGCACGTGAGGTCCCGACGGTCACGCCACCCTCACAGGAGACGGCGACGGAGCCGAACTGTGCCACGGAGACGGCGATCGCGGCGGGGCCCCCTTGGCGGAAGCCGAGTGCATGACTTCACGGTAGTGAAGCGGCCTCTTCTTGGGCACTCGACTTTCGTCTATTGATTCGTGTACCCGGACAGCGGCACGTCAGCCCGCCGGGAGGCGCTTAATCTCTCCGTCGCGCGTTCCGACGTGAATTCCGAGCGGCTGCCGGGGTGAGGCTCCGCCGAGGGTGACAAACAGCATGCGACCAGACCGGAACAGCCTGCGGGGAACGGTGATCTCCGCGCCGGACGGGGACACCTGCAGTGGGCGGCTCGGGGCGGGCCAGAGCCGTTCCAGAACGCGCCGCATGACATGGCGCCGACGTTTCGCGAACGATGCGACCCGCCGGGGCAGGAGGGTGATCGTGACCCCGTCGACCCCGTCCGCAGCGGACGTGACGTGGGGAAAGGTCAGACGGGCACGGCCTCCGGGCATCGGCGAGATCGCGAAGCCCCGGCTGAAGGCATTGCTGACATGCCAGGGAACGTCGACGCTGATCGCGAGCTTTCCCTTGTCGCTTCCCGCCACGAGATAGGAATCGCGGGAGCCGAGCCGAAGTTGGGCTGCGCGGACGTCCGGCGGTACGGCGATCCGCCGCTGACTCGCGGACCCGAGGAACACGGCGTCGACGCCGAGATCCCACATGCCCGGCGTGGCGGGGTGGCCGAGCTGCGCCGTCGCGGGATCGAAGCGTCCGCGGGTGAGGAACACGGCTTCGTGCCCGGCCTCGGAGTCCTGGCTGACCAGCTCGGTGCTGCCGGGGAACGCCCAGGTGCTCAAGGGCGACGAGATCCGCCCCGCGATGGCCAGGTGCGAGGCTCGCAGGTCGTCGGTGATGTCGAGCAGCTCAGCCGGAAGGAGGGACCGGATCTCATCCGGCAGACGGCGAATGAACCGTCCGTCCCGGACCTCCAGACGCATCGGGTCGCCCTCGGGGGTCCGCCATACGGACCGCGTCGTGATGTCCAGCCCGCCGTCATCGCCCGGGACGACGCTCTCCAGCTTGTGGTGGGGGTCGAGCTGGTCCTCGATGACGGCGAGGGAGGTGAGGGCGTCCCACTCGCCGGCGCGGAAGAGGTGCATCTTCGCTTGAAGCCGACGGGGAAGGGTCGCATCCAGGCGTTCCGGGATGAACTCCGCGATCAACGGCGTGATCAGTTCGATCTCGCGCTGGCGCACGCTGGGGGAGCGGCGCGCCCATGCGGCATTGAAGTGGCCGGCGAAGCGGAGCCGGTGCTGGTAGCTGATGGCGGCGTCGCGGAGCGCCGCATCCGACGGCTCACTGAGGAACTCCTGCGTCGCGCGAAGCACGCGTTCCAGCGAACCGAAGAACTCGGCGGGGTCTCGACGGAAGGTACTGGATCCGGTGGTGCTCCCGTCCCGAACCCAGTGATAGTACGGGACGTCGGCCATCGTCGAGATGACGCTCGCGCGCGAGAGCGCTTCGAGGTTGAAGAGGTTGTCCTCGTAGAGGACACGACTGCCCTCGTGGAACTTGATCCCGTTCGTGCGGAGGAACTCCGTCCGATACATCTTGTGCGGATTCATGGGCGCGACGGGGAACGGGTCCACCTGCCCGCGGATGTTGTCGGCATTCTCGCGGTACTGGGTCATCGCCCACGACACGGCCGTCGTGTGCGACTCCTTGCCGTTGAGGATGTCCGCCCGGTTCCTCTTGGCGAACGAGTAGGCCGCGCGCAGTCCATCAGGGAACAGCTCGTCGTCGTGGTCCATGAAGCTCACGTACTCGCCGCGAGCGTGCTCCACTCCGACATTCCGCGGCTTCGAGGGCCAGCCGGAGTGCTCCAGCGGGATCACACGCCAGTTGGCTCGCTCGGCGGCGAGGGACTCCAGGCGGGCGAGGGTCTCCGGGCCGGACCCGTCGTCGACGAAGAGCGCCTCCCATTCCGCGGTCGGCAGGGTCTGCGCGTCGAGGGAGGCGACCAGACGGTCGAGACCGGCACCCGAACGATAGGTCGCGATGACCACCGAGACCTTGAGGGCGGGAGCGGTCATCTCAGGAGTCCTCTTCGGCGGCGATCAGGCGGTCGACGATCAACCGCGCCGTGCCGAGATCCTGCGGGGTGGTGATCTTGATGTTGTTCACATCGCCGAGGAGGATGCGGGACGGGGTGCCCATGAACTCGTGCACGAGATCGGCGTCGTCGCTCACCCGCTGGTAGTTCGACTTCACCGCGCGCTTGTAGGACTTCTTCAGCAGCTTGCGGCGGAAGGCCTGGGGCGTCTGGCCGAGCCAGGAGTGCGAGCGGTCCAGCGAGCCCTCGATGAAGCCGTCGTCGCCGACGAGCTTCACCTGGACGGTGCTCGGCGTTCCGAGCATCGCGGCGCCGTCCTCGATCGCCGCATCCAGCACGTCGCGGATGAGCTTCTCGGTCACGAACGGGCGCACGCCGTCGTGGACGAGGATGATGTCGCCGGTGGTGGCCTTGAGCCCCTTCTTCGCGCTCAGATGCCGCTCCTCGCCGCCGACGACGAGGGTCACCGGGAGGTCCGCCTCGTCGATGAGGATGCGACGGTACGTGTGCTCGTTCTCCGCGCTGATCGTGACGATGATCTCATCGATGAACGGCAGGGCGACGGCACGGACGGTGCGCTCCAGCACCGTCATGCCGCCGAGTTCCACGAGCAGCTTGTTGCTGCCGAAACGGGTGCCCTTGCCGGCGCAGGTGACGATCGCCGAGATGGTATGGCCCTTGTACACGCTCAGTGCCTCTCTTGCTGCAGTTCGTTCGCGAACCGGCGCAGCCCCGCGAGCTCCGCCTCTTCGGTGAGGAGGTAGCCGTCGGTTCCGCCGAGCAGGTCCGCGTGACGGGTGGTCATGTTCCGGGTGTACATCCGCGCGAACGGCGACTCCGGCTCCGGAGGCACCTGGTCGGAGATGTCGCGTCCGAAGACCTCCGCCGCCAGGCGCCCGTTGGGGAGGGGCGGCGTAGCGATGTTGACGGCCTCCAGCCCGTGGGCGAGGGCGGTCTCGATGTGCCCCCACAGCTCGCGGACGTCGTAGTGCTGGAAGCGGTTCGCCGGACGGATGTGCTCGACGCGGTAGTCGTTCGCGAGGTCGTAGACGACGCCCTTCTTCAGCCGCGCCCCGTAGAGCTGGGGGAGACGGACGATCGTGGTGTCCACGGCGTCCGCGAACCGCCGCTCCTGGTGCAGACGGTTGGCTCCGTACGGGGTGAGGCCCTCCGGCGAGAGCGGGGTGTCCTCGTCCGGTGCGCCGCCTTCCGGGTACACGCAGACCGTCGAGATGAGCACGAGCTTGCCGATGCGGGCGCGCAGCACGGTGTCGACGAGCTCATCGATCTCGGCGAGGTCCGCGGGGCCGTCGTTGTTGATGCGGAAGGAGTCGGCACGGTTGCCGGCGCTCACCACCAGGTCGTACTCCCGGCCGGCGATGTCGCCGATGTTCTTCGAGTTGTACAGGTCGTCGAACCCGTGCGCGTCGAGCAGGTTGGAGCCGACGAAACCCGTGTGACCGATGAGAGCAGACCGCATGAAGACCCTTCTTTGCTGCCGGGATCCGGCCCTGCCAGTCTACGGGGCGCGCCCGAGCGCGGCCTGGCGACGGGCCGGACTAGGCCGGGTCGGCGAGGTAGGCCTCCAGCGACTGCCCGGCATCGGCGGGTCGGAAGCCGGTGGCCTCGATCTTCGACAGGTCGAGGACGCTGTTGTGCGGGCGCGGGGCGACCGGCGTGGTGGCCGAGGCGAAGTACTCCGCGGTCGTCACGTCGCGGATGTCGGCGGGGTCGGAGCCGCGCAGACGGAAGACGTCCCGCGCGATGTCCGCCCAGGAGCGGGGCTCGCCGGATCCGGTCACGTTGTAGACGCCGTACGGCGCCGCGGCCTCCTGCAGGTGGACGATCGCGCGGGCGATGTCCTCCGTGAAGGTGAGCCGTCCGATCTGATCGGCGACGACGCTGGGGGCGATGCCGCGCTCGGCCAGCGAGGCCATCGTGCGCACGAAGTTCCCGCCGTCCCCGATCACCCAGGAGGTGCGGATGATGTAGTGGCGCGGCACGGTCGCGGCCACCGCGTCCGCCGCGGCCTTGGTCTGCCCGTACACGCCGAGCGGGCAGACCGCGTCGGTCTCGGTGTAGGTGCCGTCCTTGCTGCCGTCGAAGACGTAGTCGCTCGAGACGTGGACCAGCGTCAGGTCGTTCTCGGCGGCGATCGTCGCGAGCGCGACCAGACCGGTCACGTTCGACGCCCACGCCTCCGCCCGGCCCTCGGGGGTCTCGGCCTTGTCGACCGCCGTGTAGGCCGCCGCGTTGATGATCGTGCCGTAGTCCCGCCAGCGGCGGGCCGTGGACAGCTCCGCGGAGCGCAGGTCGAGGTCGTCCCTCGTCGCGTACTCGATGTGCGGTGCCTCCCCGAGCGTCGCTCGCAGGGCTCGGCCGAGCTGTCCGGCCGCACCGACGACGAGCGTCTTCTTCGGCGGGATCGGCGTGACGTCCGCGAGGCGCGGGTGGGCCTTGTCCTTCTCCGAGATCTCCACCTCGGAGAGCGGGATCGGCCATGCGATGGCGGCCGTCTCGTCGGCCAGGTTCAGGAACGAGTACGAGGCGTCGGGGGACCAGTGATCGTTCACGAGGTACGTGTAGGCGGTGTCCGGCTCGAGCGTCTGGTACGAGTTGCCGACCCCGCGCGGCACGAAGATGGCCCGCGACGGGTCGAGCTCGGTCGTGAAGACCGTGCCGAACGAAGGGCCCTCACGGAGGTCGACCCAGGCGCCGAAGATGCGTCCGGTCGCGACCGACACCCACTTGTCCCAGGGCTCCGCGTGGATGCCGCGGGTGGTGCCGACGGCGTCGTTGAAGGAGATGTTGTTCTGCACGGGGCCGAAGTCCTCGAGACCGAGGGCGACCATCTTCTCGCGCTGCCAGTTCTCCTTGAACCAGCCGCGGGAGTCCCCATGGACGGGCAGCTCGAACACCACGAGACCCGGGATGGGGGTCTCGATGCGCTCCAGCTTCTTCCCGAACGCGGCGCTCACTGGCCCTTGCCCGCGTAGAACGCCTCGACGGCGTCCTTGCTCGGCGCCCACCACGACTCGTTGTCGCGGTACCAGTCGATCGTCGCCGACAGGCCGGCCTCGAAGTCGGAGAACTGCGGACGCCAGCCGAGCTCGGTGCGCAGCTTCGTGGAGTCGATCGCGTAGCGGAGGTCGTGGCCCGCGCGGTCGGTGACGTGGTCGTAGGCGTCGGCGGGCTGCCCCATCATCGTGAGGATGAGCTCCACGACGTCCTTGTTGTTGCGCTCGCCGTCCGCGCCGATCAGGTAGGTCTCGCCGATGGCGCCCTTGTCCAGGATCGTGAGGACCGCGGAGGAGTGGTCGTCCGCGTGGATCCAGTCGCGCACGTTCTCGCCGGCGCCGTAGAGCTTCGGACGGATGCCCCGGAGCACGTTCGTGATCTGCCGCGGGATGAACTTCTCCACGTGCTGGTACGGGCCGTAGTTGTTGGAGCAGTTCGAGATGGTCGCCTGGACGCCGAACGACCGGACCCAGGCGCGGACCAGGAGGTCGCTGCCGGCCTTGGTCGAGGAGTACGGCGACGACGGGTTGTACGGCGTCGACTCGGTGAAGCGCTCCGGGTCGTCCAGCTCGAGGTCCCCGTACACCTCGTCCGTCGAGATGTGGTGGAAACGGCGATCGTGGCGACGCGCCGCCTCGAGCAGCGTGTAGGTGCCGACGATGTTCGTGTCGAGGAACGGACGCGGGTCGTTCAGCGAGTTGTCGTTGTGCGACTCCGCGGCATAGTGGACCACCGCGTCGGTCTCGGCGAAGAGCTGGTCGACGAGGGCGGCGTCGGTGATGTCGCCCTCGACGAAGGTGACCCGGTCCTCGGGCAGGCCCTCCAGCGAGCGCCGGTTGCCGGCGTAGGTGAGCGCGTCGAGCACGGTCACGTGGTGGTCCGTGTGCGCCACCACGTGGTGGACGAAGTTGGAGCCGATGAAGCCGGCGCCTCCGGTCACGAGCAGACGGCTCATGCGTGTCCTCTCTTCAGGATGTCGAGCAGGTAGACCCCGTAGCCCGACTTGACCAGCTTCTCGGCGCGCTCGCGCAGTTCGTCGTCGCTCAGGAAGCCCTGGCGCCACGCCACCTCCTCGGGGACGCCGATCTTCAGCGCGGTGCGTCGTTCCATCGTGCGCACGTACTCCGCGGCGTCCGTCATCTGGTCGAACGTGCCGGTGTCGAGCCACGCGGTGCCCCGCGGGAGGACCTCGACCTGCAGCTTGCCGCGCTCCAGATAGGCGCGGTTGATGTCGGTGATCTCGTACTCGCCGCGAGCGCTCGGCTCCAGGTTGCGGGCGATCTCGACGACGTCGTTGTCGTAGAAGTACAGACCGGGGACGGCGTAGTTGCTCTTGGGCTGTGCGGGCTTCTCCTCGAGCGACACCGCGCGGCCCTCGTCGTCGAACTCGACCACGCCGTAGGCCTGGGGCTCCGCCACCCAGTAGGCGAAGACCGCGCCGCCGTCGATGTCCTCGAACCGCTGCAGGCGGCTCCCGAGGCCGGGGCCGTAGAGCAGGTTGTCGCCGAGGACCAGGGCGACCGAGTCGTCGCCGATGAAGTCCGCGCCGATGGTGAAGGCCTGGGCGAGGCCGTCCGGCGACGGCTGCTGCGCGAACTGCAGGTTGATCCCGAACTGCGATCCGTCGCCCAGCAGCCGCTCGAAGTGCGCGGCGTCGTGCGGGGTGGTGATCACCAGGATGTCGCGGATGCCGGCGAGCATCAGCGTCGACAGCGGGTAGTAGACCATCGGCTTGTCGTACACCGGGATCAGCTGCTTCGAGACCCCCAGTGTGATCGGGTGCAGACGCGTGCCGGAGCCCCCGGCGAGAATGATGCCTTTCACGCCTCTATGTTGACACACTGTTCCCGGAAGTCCCGGGCGCGCCTCGTCCCGCCTCGCCCGGTCCTGGTCCACGCAGGGGATCACCATGGCCGCGGGATATCCTGATCCGGTCGTCCGCGAGAGATCTGGAACTAATGGGAATGCTCGAACTGCTGTGGCCTGCCGTCGTCCTCCTCGCGGTGTACGCGGTTCTCGGAGGGTCGCTCGCCTGGGTGATCGGGCTCCGGGGGCTCTGGGCCGTCGCCGCGGCCCCCGCCTTCGCGACGACGGTGATCGGCGGCGCGAGCGTCGTCGCCGGATGGCTCGGTCTCGGGTGGTCGATCCTTCCGAGCCTCGTCCTGGCGGTCGTGATCGGCGCCGGTGTGCTGCTCGTGCGACGCAGGACGACGACGCGCCCGGTGGCGCCGCGCTCCTTCTCACCGTGGTGGACGGTGCTCGCCCTGGTCCTCGCCGCGATCGTGATCGGCGGGCAGACACTCTCTGTGATCGGAGCGCCGACGGCGATCTCCCAGACGTTCGACAACGTCTTCCACCTCAACGCGATCCGCTACATCCTCGACACCGGCGCCGCCTCGCCCCTCGAACTCGGCCAGATGACGAGCCCCAACGGCGGCGTGCCGTTCTACCCGTCGGTCTGGCACGCCACCGCCGCCATCGTCGTCCAGCTGAGCGGCGCGAGCATCCCCGCCGTGGTCAATGCGCAGACGCTCGTGATCGCCGCGGTGCTGTGGCCGCTCGGCGCCGTGCTGCTCTCCCGGGTGCTCGCCGGGGCCACCGCGGCTGTCACGGTCAGCGCGGCGCTCGTCAGCGCGTCGGTGCCGATGTTCCCGCTGCTCCCGATGGACTACGGCGTGCTCTACCCGTTCCAGCTCGCGCTCGCGCTCGCCCCGGTCGCGCTCGCCGCGACCGCCTCCCTGCTCGGGATCGGGGCGACCGCCGGGGAGCGGGCGCCGGGCTGGTGGGGCTTCGTCCTCCTGGGCGCCATCCCCGGGGTCGCCCTCGCACATCCCGGCGGGTTCGTCGCGTGGCTGGCACTGTCCGTCCCGATGGTCGGTGTCTTCGCCGTCCGCTTCTGGCGCGGACACCCCGCGGGTCGGGCACGCATCGGGCTGGTGGTCGGGGTGCTCGCGTACCTCGGCCTGGGGCTGCTGCTGCTCAAGATCCTCCGCCCGCCGCTGCCCACGCGCCTGTGGCCGACCGCGCTCAGCCCGGCCGAGGCCGTGCAGGAGGTGGCGCAGGTGTCAATGTTCTACGGCACGGTGTCGATCGGCGTCGCCCTCGCGATCCTGCTCGGTCTGGCATGGGCCGTCCGGGAGCGCACCGGGTCGGTCTTCGTGACGGTGGCGTCGTGGATCATCGGCGCCGCCCTGTTCGTGATCGTGATCGCCTCGCCGTTCGGCACGCTCCGCGACGCGCTCACCGGGAGCTGGTACAACAACTGGCCGCGGCTCGCCGCCGTCTTCGGCGTGGCGCTCGTTCCGCTCGCGGCGTTCGGTGTCGCGCGCACCGTCGAGGCGGTGGCACGACGCTGGGCGGCGGCGCGCCCCGAGGCCGTGAGGGCCCGCACGCTCACGGGCGCGGCCCTGGCGGTCGTGGGCGCCGTCCTGCTGCCGTTGCCCGCCCTGCCGCACGCCGTGGAGCAGGCGCACGGACGGTTCGCGCTGGACGACGACTCCGCACTGGTGAGCGCCGATGAGATGGCGCTGCTCGAACGACTCCCCGCCCACGTGCCGGCGGGGGAGAAGATCGCGGGGAACCCCTACACGGGCACCGCGCTGGCCTATGCGATCGGCGGCCGCGAGGTGCTCATGCCGCACATCCTCGTGGACGTCTCCGAGGACGCCCAGACGGTGAACGACCATCTCGTCGACGCCGAGACGCAGCCCGACGTGTGCGATGCCCTCCGCGAGACCGGCGTCGGCTTCGTGCTGGACTTCGGCGACCGGGAGGTGCACAACGGCTCGCATCCGCTCCCGGGTCTGGAGGAGCTGGAGGATTCCGGGGTGGTGCGTCTGGTCGACAGCGAAGGCGATGCCAGACTGTACGAAGTGACCGCGTGCGGTCTGGGCTGAACTCGGAGATCCTGACATGACCGACAAGACACGTGCGAACCGTGTCCTCGTCCTCGTGCCCGCGTGGAACGAGGAGCACAACGTCGGGACGACCGTCCGCGAGATCCGCGCCGCGTCGTCGCGCTACGACGTCGTCGTGATCGACGACGGGTCCACCGACGCCACCGCCGCGGCGGCACGGGAGGCCGGCGCCGCCGTCCTGTCGCTCCCGTTCAACCTGGGCGTGGGCGGGGCCATGCGCACCGGGTTCACCTATGCGGCGCGCGAAGGGTACGCCGCGGCGATCCAGGTGGACGCGGACGGGCAGCACGACCCGGGCGACATCGAGCGGGTGCTCGGCGGCCTCGAGAAGGCGGACATCTCGATCGGTGCGCGCTTCTCCGACGTCGGCGACTACTCCGTCCGCGGGCCGCGCCGGTGGGCGATGGTCTTCCTCGCCTCGGTGGTCTCGCGGATCGCGAAGACCCGGCTCACGGACGTGACGAGCGGATTCCGCGCCGCCAACGCGCGGGCCATCGACCAGTACGTCCGGTACTACCCCGCGGAGTACCTCGGCGACACGCTCGACTCCCTGGTCGCGGCGCTGCACTCCGGCCTCACGGTGACTCAGGTCGGTGTCGCGATGCGCCCTCGCGCCCACGGCACCCCCAGCCAGGGTCCGCTCGGCTCCACCGTCTACCTGCTCAGGTCGGTGTTCGCCCTGCTGCTGGCCGCGATGCGACGCACCGGCTCGCGGAAGGGAGAACCGCGCGCATGATCGTCCTCGTCGGCATCGCCCTCGCCGTCCTCATCCTCGTCATCGTCCTCTGGATGCTGCTCACGCGACGGCTCCGCGAGAAGTACGCCGTGCTGTGGCTCATCATCGCCGTCTCGGTGCTCATCGTCGGGCTCTTCCCGGGGCTCCTGGCCGGTCTCACGGCGTTCCTCGGCGTGCAGGTGCCGTCGAACCTGCTCTTCGCGACGGCGATCCTGCTGCTACTCGGGGTCGCGCTGCACCTGTCCTGGGAGCTCAGCCAGGTCGAGGAGGAGACCCGCCGTCTCGCAGAGGAGTCGGCGATCCTGCGCACTCAGCTGGAGCGGCTGGAGCAGCGCACCGCCGGCCTCGAGGAGCGCAGCGCGCCGGGAGAGCGCGACTGAGCTCCGCCGTCAGACGCCGGTCGCGTCGACGGCACGACGGACGGCGCGGCGCCCGCCGCTGACCGCTCCGCACAGCCAGCTCGCGCGATACTCGAGCGCGAAGCGCGCCGGCACGATGCCACGCCGCCGCGCCACCCGGAGCAGGGCGGATGCCGCGCGGAACCGACGGTCGTCGCCGAAGATCCGGTCACGACGGGCGTCGACGCGGGACGCCGGGATCCGTCGATCGAGCGAGTCGACCAGCAGCTGTCGCCAGCCCACATAGGTCCAGAAGGTCATCCGGGCGATCGCCCGCGGGGAGCGGGAGCCCTCGTAGCGCTCCGCCTGGTCGCGGATGTTGCGCACCGACTGGCGGATGCTGCCGCCGCCGAGCCGGCTCGGGTCGCCGAAGACGTTGGCGTCGTGCTGCACATAGTCCTGTACGACGTCGTCGACGATGCGCGTGCCCCGGTGGGCCGCCGCGACGACCGCGAGCCAGTGGTCGTGGGTCGCGACCCTCGTCGAGGCGCGGGGGAAGGGGAGGGCGGTCGCCAGCAGCTCCGGGGCGAAGAGGCACAGCGAGCCGGTGAACTCGTTGGAGAGGAGGGTGAAGAGTGATCCGTGATCCTGCCGGGCGGTGCGCCCCGTCTCCTTCTCGGAGGGATACGAGACGATCCGCGCCTGGGCGGAGACGAGCGAGACCTCGTCGAGGTGGGGGAGCAGACGCTCGACCTTGTCGGCGTCCCAGCGATCGTCCTGGTCGCAGAGCGCGATCCACGTGCTGCGCTCGGAGACGGCGAGGAGGCCGCGCTCGAAGTTCAGGTAGAAGCCCAGCCGCGATCCGTCGCCGACGATCCGGAAGCGACCGTCCCCTTCGGTGATCTCCTCGACCAGGGCGGCGACGGGCGCGGGATCGCCGTCCACCGAGATCACGCATTCCCAGTTCTCCACGGTCTGTGCCCGCAGGGAGGCGAGCTGACGACGGAAGAGCTCCGGATCGGGGGAGTAGGCGGCCAGCACGATGGTGCCGAACGGGGAGGTCGACACGAGAGGGCCTTCCGGGTCTGCGGGGTCGATCAGCGAATGAGGCTAGTCTAAAGGCGCCATGCTGGAGTCTCTGCTTTCCGTCCCCCGTCCGGTGCGCCTCGGATGAGCGCCTCGCGTGTCTGGGCCGTCTTCTCGACCTTCCGGCCCGGTGAATCCGCGAGAGAGGCGGTCGCCTCGGTCGCCCCGCAGGTCGACGGCGTGATCGTCGTCGACGACGGCTCCGGCCCGACGGCCGACCCCGTGCTGTCGGCGCTCGCCGCGGACGGCGCCACGGTGGTGCGACGCCCCGCCAACGACGGCATCGCCGCGGCGCTGAACGACGGCATCGCCAGGGCGCAGGAGGCGGGCGCCGGGTTCGTGCTGACGTTCGACCAGGACTCGCACATCGAGCCGGGCTTCGTGGCCGCGCTGCTCGCGGCCCACGACGCCGCGACGGCGGCGGGCGCCCGCGTCGGCGTCGTCGTCCCGGAGTTCTTCGCCGGGGTGCGGCAGCAGCGCGGGCCCGAGGCGCCCTACGGCGACGCCGCCAACGTGATCCAGTCCGGGATGCTCCTCCCCGTGCCGGTGGTCGAGGCCGTCGGAGCGCTGCGCGAGGACTTCTTCATCGATCTCGTCGACACGGAGTTCGAGCTCCGGCTGCGCCGCCGCGGATGGCGGGTCCTCGCCGCCGGCGGCGTGCGGATGGAGCACGCCCTCGGGACGAAGTACCGCCGTGAGCTGTGGGGACGCACGGTGCGGCTGCCCGGCATCCCGCCCGAGATCACCCTGAGCACCCCCTTCCGCTACTTCTACCGACTCCGGAACCGGATCGTGCTCAACCGCGAGTACCTCCTCGTGGCTCCCCGCCAGATCATCCGGGACTCCCTCCTCGACGGCATCCACTTCGTCAACGCCGTCTGGGTCGCGCAGCCGCGACGCGCGCTCCTGCGCGTGTACCGCGCCGCGGTCGTCGCCGCGGTCCGGGGACGGATGGGCCGGATGCCCGCGGCGCTCGCCCCCGTCGCCGCCGAGATCCGGTGGACGGCACCCGTCATCGCGCCGGAGCCGGTGTGAGCGGCGCCGTGCGCTCCGCGGCGGGCCGCCTGAGCGGGTTCACCGTCTCGGTCGGCGTCGTCACCCTCATCGGCATCATCTCGATCCCCCTCCTCACGGCCTCTCTCGGCAAGACCACCTGGGGCACCCTCGCGCTCATCCAGACGGTGTCGCAGTTCGGCGGGATCCTCGTGGCCTTCGGCTGGGGCGCGACCGGCGCCGCGACCGTCGCGGGCATCCCGATCGAGGGCCGGCAGGCCTTCTACCGCACGTCCCTCCGCGCGCGAGCCCTGCTCTATCTGCTCGTGTTCCCGGTGATCGCGGTCATCCTCGCCCTGCTCATCCGCGGCGACGTCCTCGTCTCCGTGCTCGGCGCCGCGGTGTACCTGCTGCCGAACCTCGGGGCGGCGTGGTACTTCACGGGGGAGGGCAAACCCCTGCGGCTGCTCCTCTGCGACACGCTGCCGACCGTCCTCGGGGCCGTCGTCGGAATCGTCGGCGCCGTCCTGACCGGCGAGCTGTGGGTGTATCTGGTCGCCCAGGGACTCGGCTTCGTCGGCGCCGTCGTGATCGACGCGGTGACCGTCCTCCGTGGCTCGTCGGCATCCCCGCACCCGCGGGTGCCGCTGCGGGTGGTGCTCGGCGGACAGCGCCATGCCGTCTCCGCCACGCTCGTCAGCGGTCTCTACGTGACCCTGCCGATGGTCGCCGTGCAGGCGTTCCTCCCCGCGCTGCAGCCGATGTACGCCGTCGCCGACCGTCTGTTCAAGTACGCCTCGATCGCCCTGCTGCCCATCCAGCAGTTCTTCCAGGGATGGGTGCCCGACCCGGAGGCCGACTACCGGCACCGGGCGCGGATCGCCGCCGGCGCCGCCGTCGTCATCGGGATCATCGGCGGCGCGTGCATCGCGGTGCTGAGCCCGTGGGCGTCGACGATCCTCTCCGTCGGCGCGATCACCGTCCCCTGGGAGGTGTCGCTGCCGCTCGGCATCGCCTTCATCGGCATCGCCACGGCGGCCATCGTCGGCTACGCCTGCCTGGTCGTCGTCGGCCGGGTGCGCGCGCTGGCCGTCTCGACGCTCATCGGCGCGCTCGTCGGGGCTCCGCTCATCCTCCTCTTCGCCGCGGCCGGATCCGTGCCGGCGGTGGCGTGGGCGGTGGCGGTGTCGGAGCTGTGCGTCGCGGGGTATCAGGTGCTCGTGCTCCGTGCCGAGCTGCGCAGACCAGCGAAGGAGGCCGCGTCGTGAGTGCGATCCGGGTGAGCGTGTGCATGGCCACGTACAACGGCGAGCGGTACCTCGCACCGCAGCTCGAGTCGATCCTCGCGGAGCTGGAGCCCCAGGACGAGGTGGTCGTCGTGGACGACGCCTCGACCGACGGCACGGTCGCCGTGCTGGAGGGCTTCGACGATCCGCGCATCCGGGTGCATGCGCGGGGAGACAATCGCGGGTACGTCCGCACCTTCGAGGAGGCGCTGGGCCGGGCCACGGGCGACGTCGTGATGCTGTCCGATCAGGACGACGTCTGGATCCCCGGTCGGCGCGCCCTGTTCCTCGCCGCGCTCGAGGACTCCGCGGTCGCGGCGTCCAATCTGGTGCTGCTCGGCTCCGACGATCCGCTCCCGAACCCGATCACCCGCCGGCCCTGGCGGCTGCGGGCGACATGGTCGCGGCAGGGCGTGCGCAACGCGCTGCGGATCCTCGCCGGGATGGCGCCGTACTACGGCTGCGCCATGGCCGTCCGCCGCGACGCCCTCGACCGGGTCCTGCCGTTCCCGCCGTACCTCGACGAGAGCCACGATCTCTGGATCGCGCTCGTCGGCAACGCGCACCGCACGATGACGCACATCGAGGCCCCGACGATCCGGCGGCGGATCCACGATGCGAACGCCTCCCCGTCCCGGCCCCGCGGGATCGGGGCGGTGCTCCGCGCCCGCGTGATGCTGCTGCGGGCGTGGGGGTCGGCCGTCCGGCGCTGATCAGCGCAGGATGTGCGCCCAGAGGGCGCGGCGGCCCTCGGCGTCCCCGCGTCGCATGACGGTCGGCACCGTCGTCAGGGCATGCAGGCGCGCGAACACGCGGGCCCGGGCCGCGCGGGCGGTCGTCGTCCAGCCGCGCTCGTCGGCCCGTCGCGCCGTCTCCAGGAAGAACCGGCGGTCGTCCCGGAAGCGGGAACCGTCGAGGATGGCCTTCTGCGACGCGCTCTCGGTGTGCCGTCGGTAGGCGAAGACCTCGTCGTCGATCACGACGAGCGATCCGCCCGCGAAGACGATGTCGAGGACGATCGCCAGATCCAGGACGATGGGCAGGTCGTCGCGGAAGTCGTGCGCACGGATGGCGTCGGTCCGAAAAACGAGCGACGGCCAGTAGAGCCAGTTGCCCCGCACCAGGCTCGTCGCGAGCCGTTCCCCGCTCAGCTCGACGTCACCGGCACGGGTGTCCGGTCGCAGCATCCGCTGCTTCACCCGGTCGACGAGCGGCAGCGACGGCGCGCCGTTCTCGTCGATCACCTGAACGCCCGGCTGGACCACGGCGGCGTCCGGATGGCGGGCGATGGCGGCGCGGACGGCGGCGACGTACCCCGGCAGCAGGAGGTCGTCGCTGCCCAGCACCACCAGATGGTCGGCCTCGGCCAGACGCACGCTCTCCCGGAAGTTCTCGATGATGCCGACGTTCTCGTCATGCCGCCGGTACCGGATCCGCGGGTCGTCGAGGCGGGCGAAGGCCTCCGCCACCGCGGGGTCCGGGTAGGCGTCGTCGATCACCGTGAGGCGCCAGTCGCCGTCGGTCTGCGCGCGGACGGACTCCACGGTCCGGCGCAGCAGCGTGGGGTCCCCCCAGAAGGGCAGCATGATATCTATCGTCATCGTCCCTTCAGCATACGAAGCCCGGCGCCGGCGGGGCGCCGCTGACCGGCGCCGCCCGTCGTCGCAGGTAGCATGGGAGGGCCAACGGCCGCCCCGCGACGGGCGGCCGCGACGGGTCCCCGGACGGGGCGCCAGACAGGAAAGAATCACGCATGGACCTCCTCATCGTCGGCTCCGGTTTCTTCGGCCTCACCATCGCCGAGCGCGCCGCGAACGCCGGCCGCAAGGTCACCGTCATCGACCGCCGCGCGCACATCGGCGGCAACGCCTACAGTGAGGCCGAGCCCGAGACCGGGATCGAGGTGCACCGCTACGGCGCCCACCTCTTCCACACGTCGAACGCCACGGTGTGGGAGTACGTCAACCGCTTCACGTCGTTCACGAACTACGTCCACCGCGTCTACACGACCCACAAGGGCGTCGTGTTCCCGATGCCGGTGAACCTCGGGACGATCAACCAGTTCTTCCAGGCGGCGTACACCCCCGACCAGGCCCGCGCGCTGGTCAGGGAACAGGCCGGCGAGTTCGACGTGAAGTCCGCGACGAACTTCGAGGAGAAGGGCATCGCCCTCGTCGGCCGCCCGCTGTTCGAGGCGTTCTTCCGCGACTACACCGCCAAGCAGTGGCAGACCGACCCGCAGAAGCTCTCCGGCGACATCATCAGCCGCCTGCCCGTGCGCTACACCTACGACAATCGGTACTTCAACGACACCTGGGAGGGCCTGCCCACCGACGGCTACACGGCGTGGCTGGAGCGCATGGCCGATCACCCGAACATCGAGGTGAAGCTGGGCGTGGACTACTTCGACGAGTCCCAGCCGCTGAGCAAGAGGGCCACCGGCGGCCAGGTACCCGTGGTGTACACGGGTCCCGTCGACCGCTACTTCGACTACGCCGAGGGAGCCCTGAGCTGGCGCACGCTCGACTTCGAGCAGGAGGTGCTCGACGTCCGCGACTTCCAGGGCACCAGCGTCATGAACTACCCCGACATGGACGTGCCGTACACGCGGATCCACGAGTTCAAGCACTTCCACCCGGAGCGCAAGGACGTCTACGAGTCCGACAAGACCGTCATCATGCGGGAGTTCTCGCGTTTCGCCGAGCGCGGCGACGAGCCGTACTACCCCGTGAACACCCCGACCGACCGCGAGGGCCTGCTGGCCTACCGTGAGCTCGCGAAGGGGGAGAAGGACGTGCACTTCGGCGGCCGCCTGGGAACGTACCAGTACCTCGACATGCACATGGCCATCGGGTCGGCGCTGTCGCTCTGGAACAACACCCTCTCCTAGACTCGGATCGTGGGTCACGCTGCTGTCGGGGCGCCCGGGACGCCCCGGCGCTATCTGCATTCGCTGTGGCTGCTGTCCGCCCGCGACCTCAAGGTCCGGTACGCGACGAGCTTCCTCGGCTACCTGTGGTCGGTGCTCGACCCGCTCGTGATGAGTGCCATCTACTGGTTCGTCTTCACGCAGGTGTTCCGGCGCGATGTCGGCGAGGAGCCGTACATCATCTTCCTCATCAGCGCTCTGCTGCCCTGGGTGTGGTTCAACAGCTCCGTGTCCGACTTCACACGCGCGTTCAAGAAGGATGCCCGCCTCGTCCGCTCCACGGCGATCCCACGATCCATCTGGGTCAACCGGATCGTGCTCAGCAAGGGGATGGAGTACCTCTTCTCCCTTCCGGTGCTGGCGCTGTTCATCGTCGCGAACCTGATCCTCGAACGCGACCCCGGACAGGTCGTGCAGATCGGCTGGGGCATGCTGTGGCTGCCCGTCGCGATCCTCCTGCAGACGGTGCTGCTGGTGGGGCTCGGACTGCTCGTGGCGCCGCTGTGCGTGCTCTACACCGATCTCGAGCGCACCACCGCCCTCATCCTGCGGGCCATGTTCTACGCGACCCCGATCATCTACAACGTCACGGACCTCCCCGGGATCTTCCAGACCCTCGGCGCGTTCAATCCCCTCGCGGGGATCTTCATGCTGTACCGCATGCCGTTCTTCCCCGACCAGTGGAACCCGTTCACCCTCGCCGTCAGCGTCGCGATGTGCCTGCTGATCCTCGCGTTGGGCGTCTGGGCGTTCCGGCGTCTCGAGCGCCCCGTGCTGAAGGAGCTGTGATGGACGCCGCGATCGATGTCCAGGGTCTCGGCGTCCGCTTCCGGCGCAACCGGCGCGGGCGGCGGAGCTTCAAGGATCTCTTCGGCGGCGCCTCCCGCCGGTCGCGCCCCGGCGAGTTCTGGGCGCTCCGCGACGTCTCGTTCACCGTGCAGCCGGGGGAGTCGATCGGCGTCGTCGGACGGAACGGACAGGGCAAGTCGACGCTGCTGCGCCTCGTCGCCGGCGTCCTGCTTCCGGACGAGGGGCGCGTGCGGGTCAACGGTGGCGTCGCACCCCTCATCGAGATCACCGGCGGCTTCGTCGGCGACCTGACGGTGCGGGAGAACGTCCGGCTCACGGCAGGGCTGCACGGCATGGCCAAGGACGAGATCGCGCGCCGCTACGACGACATCATCGGCTTCGCGGAGCTCGCCGGGTTCGAGGAGACGCCCTACAAGCACCTCTCCAACGGGATGAAGGTACGGCTGGCGTTCTCCGTCGTCTCCCAGCTCGACGAGCCGATCCTGCTCGTCGACGAGGTGTTGGCGGTGGGCGACAAGGCGTTCAGGGAGAAGTGCTACAAGCGCATCGACGAGCTGCTCTCCGACGGCCGGACCCTGTTCTTCGTGAGCCACAACGAGCGCGACCTCCGGCGCTTCTGCACTCGCGGTCTCTACCTCGACCGCGGCACGCTCGCGCTGGACGCGCCGATCGCCGAGGTGCTGGACCGCTACAACGCCGACTACGCCGTCTGACCGACCCCGCGGCGCGGGCGGACGGGGGCGACGTCAGAACCCGGCGACGCTGCGCAGCTCGGCGACCGCGGACCGGGCGCTGTCGAGGGCACCGGAGATGCCGGAACCGCTCTCGAGCGCCGTCCGAAGGGCGGTGAGGCGCTCCGCGTAGGTCTCGACCCCGGAGCGCCAGGCGTCCTGGATGGATGACGGGGGGACCGCATCGCCCAACCGCTGGGCGTCCTCCTGGAGGGAGTCCACGACGGGGAGGGCGTCCTGGTTCCGGTTCTCGTCCACGATGTCGAGGCCGCGCTCGGCGGCGGTCAGCCACCCGCCGACCTTGTCCCGGAAGACCTCGAGAGAGGGGTCGCCGACGGGCGGAGGCGTGGTGATGGGCGTGGGTTCCGGCGTAGCGGCTCCCGACGGCGCGGTCGGGGACGACGGCGCCGTCGTCGGGGTCGACGAGGCGGTGGCGGACGGCGAGGGGCTCGCGCTCGCGCCGGGCGCCGGGGCGCCGTCACGGGGGAGGAGGAAGAAGAGCAGCAGCCCGACGATCGCGAGGGCCGCGACCGCGAGGCCGACGATCAGCCAGATGCGTCCGCGGTTCCGGGGGCGCGGCGGAAGCGGCGCCCACCGCACCTCGGGTTGCGGCTCCACCATCTCAGGCCTCCAGGGGGCTCATCGGCTGCCACGAGCGGTCGCGGCCGATGCGGCCGCCGTCGCGGAGTCCGCGGAACAGATTGCTCGTGCCGCGCACCGTGCGCTCGACGAAGACGAGACGGATCAGTTCCTTGAAGAACGTGGCGGTCGTCCCGAGCCCGAAGAGCACCGGGTTGTACACGCCGTGCACCCGGTAGTACTGCTTGATGAAGCCGCGGTTGCGCATGATGTAGTAGCGGTACGCGTTGCTGGACGCGTTCATGTGGCGGATGCCCATGTCCCACTGCCGGATCTCGCGGGTGCGGCGCAGCACGAACTCGTCCACGATGACCGCGGTGGTCAGGCGCGAGGCGAGCCAGCCGTACATCTGGTCGTCCCAGTAGATGAAGAAGCGCGGGTCCGGGAGCCCGATCCGCTGCACGATCGAGCGGTGGATGAACATCCCCTCGAAGCAGCCGCTGTTCATCTCCTTGTAGCCGGAGGAGTCGAATCCCGCCGGGGCGAAGGGGATCGGGATGCCCATGCGCTCCGCGATGCGGTACTGCCAGTAGAACTCGCTGCCGTCGTAGTCGTAGCGCCGCCCCTGGATGCTCTTGAACCGGGGAGCCCAGGCGCCCATCCGGGCGAGACCGTCGGGGAGCACCTCCACGTCGTCGTCCATCATCCAGATCCACTCGGCGCCGAGGTCGTACGCCGTGCGCATGCCTTCGCTGAAGCCGCCGGAGCCGCCGGTGTTGGTGTCGAGCCGGCGATAGACCAGCTCCGTGCCGATGTCGTCCCGGAACGACTCCACGACATCCGTGGTGTCGTCGGAGGAGGCGTTGTCGACCACGATGACGCGGCCCGGCTTCGGATCCATCGCGGTGATGCTCGTCAGGAGTCCCGAGAGCAGGTGCGAGCGGTTGAAGGTGACGATGACGATCGCCGCGCTCGCGGGGTCGAACACGGGGGACTCGACGGTCATGCCTTCTCCTCGAAGATCTGCTGCCAGGACGCGGGCGAGACGAGCTCGGGCAGTGCCTCCCGATACTGCCGCTGGAGCTCCGGCCACCGCCGGCGCAGCTCGGCGTGCAGGCGCATGGTCTCCCGCAGCATCCTGCGGTACTTGGCGCGGTCGCGCGTGTAGATGTTCTTCCCCGAGCCGTCGGCGGCGCTGACCAGCGCGCTGTCGAAGTGCGGCACACGCCACCAGTGGGCGTCCTCCTTGCCGAACTCCACCTGGGGCTGGGCGACGTTGGCGGGGTCGGGGCGGTGCATCCAGTGCGAGACGAGCGTCTTCAGCGTGAAGATGCGCAGCCGCATCCCGGTCGGGTTGTCGTACTGGTTGCGCCCCAGCCGCTGGAAGACCTGGCGCCCGTGGCGGGAGTGCAGGACCCGGGCGGGATCGCGGTGGACCACGGTCTCCGGGTACTCGGCGGCCAGAGCCCGTGCGGCCGGCATCGCGGTGGCCAGGTTCCGGCGCATGTGGTCGGGGCCGGACAGCACGTCCCGCAGTGCTCTCGCGCGCAGGGCCACGGGGTAGTACTGCATCATCATGAGGTGCTTGAGGTCCACCCGGCGGCTGTGCACGAGCAGGCGGCCGCCGCGGGGAGCGTTCGAGTGGAGCAGGCCGGCGACGAGGCGGTTGCGGGCGTGGAAGTAGGCCTGCCAGTCGATGGAGTCGTCCTTGTTCACCCACGACACGTGCCAGAGGGCGACTCCGGGCATCGACACCGTCGCGAAGCCCGCTTCGCCGGCGCGCAGGCAGAACTCCGCGTCGTCCCACTTGATGAATGCGGGGAGCGACAGCCCGACCTTCCGGACGGCGTCGAGCGGGATCAGGCACATCCACCAGCCGTTGTAGTCGGCGTCCATGCGCATGTGCAGGAGAGGGGACTGCCGCAGATTGGCCGCCCCGAAGTCGTGCGGCATCTTCTCCTGGTAGAGGTTGCGCCACATGAACGGCTCTTCGTCGACGACCTCGGCCCAGCCGTGCAGCTTGGGGCGGTCGAGGAGGTCGAACATGTGCCCGCCGACGAGGACCGGCGTGGTCGCGAACTGCCCGAAGACGATGGAACGGCGCAGGGACTCCGGCTCGATGCGCACGTCGTCGTCGAGCAGCTGGACGAAGTCGCTCTCCGGCCGCTGGAGCGACTCGTGCATGGCGCGGGCGAAGCCGCCGGACCCGCCGAGGTTGCCCTGCCGGATGACCTGGAGGGTCTCGCCCAGCCGCTCGGCGACCTCGGCGTACCCGTCCTGATCCGCGACGAGCTGCGTGCCCTGGTCGACGAGGAAGATGCGGTCGACGAACTCGAGCGCGTCCGGCGACGCCGCGAGCGCCCGCAGCGTCTCGACGCAGTAGTCGGGCTTGTTGTAGGTCGTGATCCCGAGCGACGCCTTGCCGGTGCGGGCGGGCTCCTGCTCGGTGGTCCACTCGGCGCCCTCGAGGACGGCCGGCTTCTCGTCCGCGACGATGTCGAACCAGATCCAGCCGCCGTCGCTGTACTGGGTGAGGTCGAGGTCGAAGGAGGTCGTCGCCTCGCCGGTGACCTCGCGCGTGGCCACGCGCTGACGCACGCCCGAGCCGTTCGAGCGGTACACGAGGACCGTCGCCGGGCCGGTCGTGCGCACGGTGAGGCGGACCTCCCGGACGCTGGTCCAGTGCTGCCAGTAGGAGGCGGGGAAGGCGTTGAAGTAGGTGCCGAGCGAGACCCGGCGCCCGGCGACGATGCGGGCGCGGTGGCGGCCGAGGATGTTGCCGAGATGTGCGCGGCTGGAGACGCGGACCGGCTCGTCCTCGATCACGGACCACGTCTCGGGGTCGGCGTACAGCGGGAGCAGGTCGGGGTCGCGATCGAGCGGGAAGACGACGTTCTGAAGGACGTGGGCCACAGGGAGGTTCTCCGTTGTTGGTGCCGCAGCCGCTGCCGGAGGGCAGCGCGCGACTCGACGAGCAGTGAGTAGCCTACCGTTGGTCTCCTTCGGATCTGCCCGTTGGTCTCCTTCGGATCTGCGGAGAGCCCCGCCTGCGCGCACGACGCGCCTGGCTAGACTGACCGCGATGAAGGTACTGATCACCGGCGGGGCCGGCTACATCGGATCGACCGTGGCGACCGCGTGCCTGGAGGCCGGGATCGAGGTCGTGCTGCTGGACGACCTGTCCACGGGCCTCGCCGCTTTCGGCGCGGGGCGCGACCTGTACGTGGGCGACATCGCCGACGCCGCGGTGCTCGATCGGCTGCTGGGCGACCATCCGGACATCGACGCGGTCGTGCACTGCGCCGCGCGTGTCGTCGTGCCGGAGTCCGTGGCGGACCCCCTCGGCTACTACGACACCAACGTCGGCCGGTCGATCGTCCTGTTCCGTCGTCTCCGCGACGCCGGCATCCACCGCATCGTCTTCAGCTCGTCGGCCTCGATCTACGCGGGGGAGACGGGGGACGGGGTCGACGAGAGCGGCCGCATCGCTCCCTCCAGCCCGTACGCCACCACCAAGGCCATGGTCGAGCAGATCCTCGCCGATGCCGCGGCCGCGGGCGACTTCCGCGCCATCGCTCTCCGCTACTTCAATCCGATCGGCGCCGACCCCCAGCTGCGCACCGGCCTGCAGAACCCCCGGCCGACCCATGCGCTCGGGAAGATCATGCAGGCGCGGGCGGCCGGCGAGCCCTTCACGATCACCGGGACGGACTGGCCGACCAGGGACGGCTCGGGCCTGCGCGACTACGTGCACGTCTGGGACCTCGCGCTGGCGCACGTCGCCGCGGTGACGCGGTTCGACGAGGTCGCCACGCCCACCGGGCCCTACCGGGTGATCAACCTCGGCACCGGCGACGGGGTCACCGTCCGTGAGCTCGTGCAGGCGTTCGAGCGGGTGACCGGCGCCCCGCTGCCGGTCGTCGAGACGGAGCGGCGGCCGGGGGACCAGGCCGGCGCCTTCGCGGTCGTGGAGCGCGCGCGCGACGTGCTGGGCTGGCGCGCGGAGCGCTCCGTCGACGACGGCGTGCGCGACGCGCTGGCCTGGGCCGAGAAGCTCCCGACGGTCCGCTGAGCCCGACGCCTCACTCCTGCGGGCGCAGCGTCGGGATGGCGCCCGTATGGGCGGCGTCGATGTTCTCCCGCCACGACCGGGACTGTCCGGCCCGCAGGGCGCACAGCACGAGCATGAACCAGCCGGCGTCCACGAGCGTGAAGCTCTCGAACATCGAGTCGACCGCCAGGGTGACCAGCGTGATCGGCGTCCACGCGTAGACGACCGAGCGGCGCACGCTCGCGACCAGCCACGAGCGGATCAGCGCGATGCCGCCGAGCAGGAGGAAGAGCACCAGACCCGCGGCGCCGAGCTGCAGCAGCACGTCGAAGAACGCGTTCAGCGCGCTCTGGTGGCGGTCATCGAGCTGGAAGTTGATGAACGTGAACGGGTATTCTCCACGCGCCCAGTCGCCGAACCACCCCCACCCGGTGATCGGCTTGACCGCGACGAAGTCCAGGATCATGTTCCACAGCTCCGCGCGCATGGAGAAGTCCGACCCGGCGTCGAGGAGGGCGATGATCTGGTGGCGCAACGCGAACGCCACCGTGAGGGCGAGCGCGACGAGCACCCCCAGGGCCCACTGCACGACGTTGCGACGCGCCGGCGGGGTGTGGCGGACGATGGTGAGGGCGACCGTGACCACCCCGACCGCGCCGGCGAGCACCAGCACGGTGGGCGACGCGGACAGGAACGCGAGGCCGCCGGCGAGGGCGACAGAGCCGACGGCGAGGGGCGGGTCGACCGACTGCGTGCGCCATTCGATCACGAACGTGATGAGGGCGAGCACGGCGATGAAGCCGAGCATGTTGCGACTGCCGAACAGGCCCTGGATGGGTCCGCCGGCCGCGAGGTTGCCCTGGATGCCGAGGAACGCGAAGGGGAGGTCGAGGAGGATCCCGGACAGGATCTCGACCCCGAGCGAGATGCCGAGGAGCACGCGGAGGGTGTCGCCCAGCGCCCGCACGGTCTGCAGGGTGTCGCGGACGTGCCCGATGGTGATGGCGAGGAAGGCGTAGCCGAAGAGCGACAGCCAGCCCAGGATCGTGTCGGAGCGGTCGGTCGTCCACAGCAGGCTCACGAGCGCCCACGCCAGGAACGCCAGCAGCGAGGACGGCGCGATCCGCAGCGCGGACAGCTCCTCCCGCCGCACCCACAGGATCGCCGCGCCGAGCAGGCAGAGCGCGGTGATGACGGTGGCGAGCGTGACCGCCGACGTCATCCGCTCGATCGCGAACGAGCCGAACACCGCCAGCAGCGCCGCGAGCGTGAACGCCCTGGCCATCTCCGCCGAGCCGAGGAGGCGGGCGAGGCGATGCCCCGTCGTCACGGCACCCGCCGCGGCGTCGCGCCGCGCTCGAAGACGAGGTCCCGTTCGCCGACGCCGACCAGCGGCACCGACTTGAGCTTGAAGGACAGGAGCACCAGGAGCAGCCAGCCCCACAGCATGATCGGGGTGGACTCCGTGAGCCCCTGCACCAGCAGCACGACGGTGAACAGGCTGGGCAGCAGCGTCAGCGGAGAGTAGGGGCGATGCGCGTCGAGATCCCATCGCGGCCGGTCGACGGCGAAGAACCAGGAGCGCCAGAGCAGGCTGCCGTACGCGACGGCCATCAGCACGAGGCCGACGATGCCGAGCTGCAGCAGCACGTCCAACCACATGTTGTGGGCGTGGAAGACGGTGATGCCGTGGTCGACGATCCAGCCGTCGAATGCCGGGTCGGTGGGCACCCAGGGGCTCGAGAACCCGTTGCCGATCACGGGGCGCTCCGCGACGCGCTCCAGGACCTTCTCCCAGATCTTGCTCGACCGGCCGGTCAGATCCGCGCTGCGGCCGAGCAGGCCGAGCAGCGGTTCGCGCAGCAGCCAGAGCACGAGGGCGCCCACGGCGGTCGACCCGATCGCGATGACGTAGATCCGGGTGCGCGCGCCCGGTGAGGCGGCGCGCCGCATGAGCAGGGCGACGAGGAGCACGACGGCGGCGGCCCCGGCGCACGCGAGGGCGGTGGCCGACGCCGTGCGGAACAGGAAGTACGCGGCCAGCAGCATCCACAGCGCGAGCGTCGTGCGCCAGCGGGACCTCGCCGCGAACAGCACGCCGAAGGTGATGAGGGCGAAGAGCGACACGATGCCGAGCAGGTTCGCGTTGCCGAGGATGCCCTGGATGCGCCCTCCGTCGAAGAGGTTGTCGCGGACCCAGTACCACTGCGGGTCGATCTTCCCCGGCGGGAGGTCGACGAAGTTCGGCAGCAGCGGGCCGTGCAGGACGAGCGAGACCCAGAGCTCGAGGGCGAGGGACAGCCCCAGGATCCACTTGAACGCGGAGGACAGGGCGCGGACGATCTCGTGCCACGTGAGCACGTGCGCGATGAAGAGGCCGTTCACGGTGACCGCGGCGAACAGGACCCCCGTCGCCACGGTCGGCACACGCCACTGCGACCAGACGACGGAGAGGAGGGCGAGGGCCGCGTAGCCGAGGGCCGCCCACGGCAGCCGGCGCCAGCGGAACGGCTGCGGACGGTTCCGGGCGAGCATCGGGATCCCGATCGCCAGCGTGGCCGCGGTGAAGAGCGCGAGCGTGATCGCCGCGCCGACCTCTCCCAGCAGGTTGTAGACCGCGGAGTGGGCGAACGCCACGAAGAGGACGGCGATCACGTACCCGCGCAGCAGGAGGTGCCCCGTGGATTCGCGCTCGGGCGCGGTGGGCGGGGCGGCCACCGGGTGCTTGGTGTACTGGGCCATTGCGACTCAGGCTACCTCGACGGGCCCGGATCCGACCCGTCCGTCGCCCCGGGCTCTACGCTGGGGGCATGCTGCGCAGCCTCACGAACGTGCCCCGCGACTACGCCTGGGGGTCGCCGTCGCTCCTCGCCGAACTCGAAGGGCGCGAGCCGTCCGGGGCGCCGGAGGCCGAGGTGTGGTTCGGCGACCACCCGGGCGACCCCGCCGACCTCGACGGCGGAGGGACGCTGGACGAGGTGACGGGTGGCACGCTGCCCTACCTGCTGAAGCTGCTCGCGGCCGCGCGGCCGCTGTCGATCCAGGTGCACCCGACGAAGGAGCAGGCGAGGGCCGGCTGGGCGCGGGAGAGCGCCCTGCCGCTCGACGACCCGCGACGCAACTACCGCGACGACAACCACAAGCCGGAGCTCCTCGTCGCCCTCAGCGAGCGCTTCGAATCGCTCAGCGGTCTGCGTCCGGTCGCCGACACCCTGCGTCTCCTCGACGCCCTCGACGACGTCCCGGGGGTCCGGTCCCTGCGCGAGCGGCTCATGGGCGCGGCGGACCCGCTCGGAGACGCGATCGGGTGGCTGCTCGGGGGAGAGGCGCAGGCCGCGGTGGACGAGGTCATCGCCGCCGTCCGCCGTGCCGCGGACGGACCCGCGGGTCAGGAGCACCCGTCGCTGCGCGCCGTCGCCGCCATCGCCGAGACCTCGCCCGGAGATCCGGGGGTCGTGGTCGCTCTGCTCATGAACCATCTCGTGCTGCGTCGCGGCGAGGGCGTCTTCCTGCGGGCGGGCCTGCTGCACGCGTACCTCTCCGGTCTCGGCGTGGAGATCATGGCGGCCAGCGACAACGTGCTCCGCGGCGGCCTGACGCCCAAGCGCATCGACGTGCCGGAGCTGCTCGCGATCCTGGACACCACGCCCGGCGAGGTGCCGGTGCTGCGGCCGGAGGGCGACGAGGCCGTGACGACGTACTCCGTGCCGGTGCCGGACTTCGCCCTCCGCCGGGTGCGCCTCGACGGTGAGCCGATCGCCGTGGAGGTGGACGGCCCGACGATGGTGCTGGCCACCGGCGGTGCGGTCCGCGTGGCCACGGAGTCGGGAGCGGACATCGCGCTCCGGGTCGGTGCGGTCGCCTTCGCCGATGCCGAGGAGCGCCGCCTGACGCTCTCGGGCACGGGGGAGGCCTTCGTGGCCACCCCCGGGCACTGATCCGCGCGGGCGCGACACGCCGAGAGACGTCCATGAACCTTCAAGAATCGCTTGAGGGTTTACGATCCGCGACTTGACCGGAGCGAATGACACGGGTGTAATTAGGTGAGCACGGCCCGCCAGGGGGGCGGTTTTTGAAGGGTTGGAGGTCGAGATGACGGGATACCGTTCCGATGTGCCGGAGAACTGGTTCGTCGATCCGGTCAACCTCGGTGTCCCCGGGGTCCGCCGGTCCGACCCGGACGACGACAACGCGCTCGCGTGGCAGAGCGACGCCCTGTGCTCGCAGACCGACCCCGAGGCCTTCTTCCCGGAGAAGGGCGGCTCCACGCGCGACGCCAAGCGCATCTGCACCTCGTGCGACGTGCGTGGCGAGTGCCTCGAGTACGCGCTGGCCAACGACGAGCGCTTCGGCATCTGGGGCGGCCTCTCCGAGCGCGAGCGTCGCAAGCTCAAGCGCCGCGCCAGCTGACGCCTCTCCGCCGCGCGGCTTCGTGGGCGCGCCGGGAGCGGTGCGCTACCCGGCGTGACAGCGCGCATAGGCTGACCACGTCATGCCAGCCCGAGTTCATGCCCTCATCGTCGCGCGCCCCGGCCCCTCCGCACGCGCCCAGCTTCTCCGCACGCTCGACGCCGTGCGCGCCCAGACCGTCCCGCCCGCGGCCGTCACGCTGATCATGTGCGGCGACGCCGCCACCGCTCGGGAGAGCGAAGCGGTCGCCGCCACGGTCGAGGGCATCATCGAGGCGCGGCCCTCGACGTCCTTCGCAGAGGCCATCGACCTGGCGCGCCCCCGCATCCTCGACGGCTCCGCGATCTGGATCCTCGCGCAGGACACCGCGCCGCACCCGCGCGCCCTGGAGCGCCTCACCGGCATGCTGGAGCGCTCGCCGTCCGCCGCGATCGTCGCGCCGAAGCTCGTCGCCACCGACAACGACCGCGAGATCGTGTCCCTGGGTGTGAGCATGACCACCTTCGGCCGCGCGGTGGAGCTCGCGGCGGGGGAGCTGGATCAGGGCCAGCACGATCGGATGGACGACGCTCTCGGCGCCGACATCCGCGGCCTGCTCATCCGCGGCGAGGTGCGCGAGGCCCTGCGCCCCGACCCCGCCCTGGCCGGCGCGGACGAGGGTCTCGATCTCGGCGTGCGCGCTCGGCTCGGAGGCGGTCGGGTCGTGCTCGCCCCGGCGGCGCGGGTCTCCGCCGCTCCGGACGGTCCGGCGGCACTGCCGACAGGACGATCCCGCCGTGCCTTCGTCACCCGTCTCGCGCAACTGCATCGGCGTCTCGCTTACGCCCCGGCGGCCGCAGTCCCCCTGCACTGGCTGACCTTCCTGCCCCTCGCGCTCTGGCGCTCCCTCGCCCATCTCGTCGGCAAGCGGCCGGAGGCGGTGTTCCCGGAGTGGGGAGCCGCCCTCACCGCCATGCTCCGGTTCGGGGCCGTCGCCCGATCGCGGGCTCGGATCCGGTCCTTCCGCTCCTCCACCTGGGCGAGCATCGCCCCGCTGCGGGTCACGCCGTCGCAGTTGCGACGCCGGCTCGACGACGGGCACGGCAGCGAGCACGGAGCCGTCAGCGAGCTCCGCTTCTTCTCCGGCGGCGGGGCGTGGGCGGTCCTGGCCGCTCTCGTGGTGAGCATCGCCTCCTTCACCAGCCTCCTCGCCTGGCCGGCGCTGGGCGGGGGCGGCCTGCTTCCGCTGCGGGAGACGGTCGGCGCGCTGTGGCGGGACGCGGCCTGGGGGATGCGCGGGGTCGGTCTCGACGTCGTCGGCCCCGCCGATCCGTTCGCCGCCGTCGTCGCCCTGCTCGGCTCGCTGTGGCCCGGTGCGCCCTCCTTCGCGGTGGTCCTGCTGTGGATCCTCGCGCTTCCCCTCGCCGTCCTCGGCGGGTGGTTCGCCGCCACCCGGGTCACCGATCGTGCCGGTCTGCGCATCTTCGCCGGTATCGCGTGGGCCCTCGCGCCGACCTTCCTCACCGCGCTCGTCGACGGCCGACCGGCCGCGGTCCTCGTGCATCTGCTGCTGCCGTGGCTGTTCCACTCCGCGGTCGTCGCACACCGCTCCTGGGGCGCCGCCGGCAGCGCGTCCCTGCTCCTCGCAGCCGTCGTGGCGTGCGCACCGGTGCTCGCGCCGGCGCTCGCCGTGCTGTGGGTCGTGGCGCTCGGGATCGTGCTCGGCACCGCGCAGTTCCGCGGCGCCGGCCGCCTCCTCTGGCTGCCCCTGCCCACGGCTGCCCTGTTTGCGCCGCTGATCTTCTGGCAGCTCGCCCACGGCACCCCCCTGGGCCTGTTCGCGGACCCCGGGCTGACCTGGCTCGGGCCGCAGGCCGCGGCCGATGCCGCCGGGCGTCTCGCCCTCGCCACCGGGTTCCCGACCGAGGATCTCGCCGGCTGGGCGACGGTCGTCCCCGGCACCTGGGCGGCACTGCTGTGCGCTCCGCTCGCGCTGCTCGCCCTCGGGTCCGCCGTGTCCCCGCGGTGGCGCGCCGGCATCACTCTCCTGGTCGTCGCCCTGACCGGCCTGGCGACCGCGTTCCTCGCCGTGGGCGTCAGCGTCGCCTTCACGCAGGGCACCGCCGTCCCGATCTGGCCGGGCACCGGATTGAGCCTCGCGTGGATCGGCGTGGTCGGCGCCGCGACGGTCACCCTGGACACGGCCTTCCCGCTGCCTCGGCTCCGCGTCGCCGCGACGGGTGTGGCGGCTCTCGCACTCGTCGCCTGCGCCGTACCTGCCCTCACCGCGCTCCACACCGATCGATCCGCGCTGACCAACGGTCCCGAATCGACGCTTCCGGCGTACGTGCGCGCACAGGCGGCCGGAGACCAGCCTGTCGCGACCCTCATCCTCACGCCGCAGAACGACGGCGGGCTCGCCGTCGAGGTCGTCCACGGCGCCAGTGAGACCCTGGGCGCACAGACGACGATGCTCTCGACCGCGGTCGAGCCCCAGGGCGACGACGTCTCCACCCTCGCGGTGGACCTCATCTCGGCCCGCGACTTCGACGCGCCCTCGGAACTGCTCGACCGGGGGATCAGCTACGTGCTCCTCGCGGCGGTGGACGATGAGGGGGATCGGGCCCGGTCGCTGCGGACCGCGTCCGTGGCGGCCATCGACCAGCGCGCCGGTCTCATGCAGGCCGGGTCCACCGACCGCGGCGTCCTGTGGCGTCTCGAGGGGGAGCCCGCCGCGCCCGCCGAGCTGAGCGGGAGCGCGGAGGGCACGGCGCGCCTCGTCGTGACCGTCCAGCTGCTGGTCGTCCTCGCCGCCCTGCTGCTGTCCATCCCGACCCGTGCGTCGCGGCGCGCCGCGCGGGCGCGGTCCCGCATCGTCGGCCGAGCGCCCGAGGAGCCGCTGGTGCTCCCGCGGCACGCCGAGGATCGCGAGCCGGAGACCGTGGACGAGCCCCCGGTGGGTGCCGTGGAGGACCCGCAGGACGAACCGGCTCTCCGCGACGAGGCCCTTGCCCCGATCGCGGACGCCGAACCAGGGGACGACGGCGCGGATCCGCCGCAGGCGGCGGATGAGGACGACACCACGGGTGCTCCCGACGCGCACGGCGGCCCGGTCGCCGCACGCCAGGACGACGCCCGCACGGCGGAGGAGGACCGATGACCGGCACGCGCGCATTCCGAGTCGTCGCCACGAGCGCGCGCCTCGCCACCGGCGTCGTGGTCGCGGCGGCGTGCGTCGTCGGGGTGGTCGCGGCGGTGCACGCCCCGTGGCCCACCGTGACCCATGAGCCCGCACAGGAACAGGTGACGCCGCTTCCCGGGGACAGCGTCCTGCTGTGCTCCGGCGACTTCCGCGCCCTCGGTCGGAACACGGCGGCGCCGCTGGAGATGCGCGCCGCGGGCACGCCACGGGTGACCGCGGGAGGCACGTCGGGTGCACCGACGTCGTCCGGGCTCGCCGCCCCTGACCTCGTGGACGGCGACGACGTCCCCGTGCTCACCGGCGCGGTGGAGGGCCGGTCGGCGCCGCTGATCGCCGGAGCGGAGTCGGTGAGGCTCGCCGCCGACGACCTCGCGGGCCTCGCGGCCTCGCCCTGCGGCGTGCCGCGCCTGGAGTCGTGGTTGATCGGCGGGTCCGTCGGCACCGGTGCGGAGGACGTCGTCCTGCTCGCGAACGCCTCCGATGTCGCGGCGACCGTGACGCTCGCCGTCTACGGGACCGCTCGGGGCGGCCGCACGGTGATCGTGCCGCCGCGCACGCAGACCGCCCTTCCGCTGACCTCCGTCGCGGCGGGCAACGACGTGCCCGTCGTCAAGGTCAGCGCCGTCGGAGCCCCCGTGCGTGCTGTGCTGCAGTCCGCCCTGATGCGGGTGCTCGACCCCGTGGGCGCGGACCAGCAGGAGGCGGTCGCCGGCCCGCAGCAGCACCTCGTCCTCCCGGGGGTGCAGGCCTTCGAGACCGAGGGCGACCAGGGCGACATGACCGTTCTCCGCCTGCTCGCCCCCGGAGCGGACGCCACGGCGCGCGTGCGGGTCACGGGGCAGAGCGGTGCCGCCGGACTCGACGAGTTCGTCGTGCCGCTCACCGCGGACGAGCCGACGCAGGTGTCGCTGAGCGGACTGGAGCCCGGGACCTACACCGTGGAGATCGATGCGGACGCACCGGTCGTCGCCGGAGTCCGGCAGCAGGACGGCTTCGGGGCGGACTCCGACTTCGCCTGGGTGACGCCCGCACCGCAGATCGACACCGAGGTGGCCTTCGCGGTCCCCGCGGGGCCGAGCCCGAAGCTGCAGCTGGCCAACCCCGCGGACGAGGAGGTCACGGTCACCCTCCGCACGATCGAGGGAGACGCTCCGCAGGAGATCACCGTTCCGGCCGGCGGCACCCGCGCGGTCGAGGTCCGCGCCGATCGGTCCTACCTGCTCCAGCCGGCGGGGCCGGTGCACGCGGCGGTGACGCTGACGGGAGCCGGGGCGCTGGCGGTCCTGCCGGTCCCCGCGCCCGCCGGGGTGGAGAGCTCGATCACCGTCTATCCCTGAGCAGGGCGGGCGGCGCGTTCAGTGATCGTGCCCCAGGTCCCACGGCTCGCGGCCGACGTATTCGGCCGCGGCACGGAAGACGGCGCTCTCGATCGCCAGCCGGCGATGGGTGGCGTCGTCGTGGCCGGGGGGAAGGAGGCGCTCGATCGGGATGCGGAAAAGCACGATCCTCCGCCGGTCCCGGTCCAGGTGCCAGCGGGGCACCTCGCCGTCGGCCTCGGCGCTCGGCAGCGCACCGATCTCGAAGCGGACGTCCTGGAGCTCCGGCCACGTGCCGCGGAGGAACTCGACGGCGGTCCCGACGGTGAGGTCGAAGCGGTCGATGCGCCCGTCCAGCGGGGCGAGCGGGGGCTTCACGACCTCGCTGCGGCCGAGCCGTCCGTGCCGGCCGTGTCGCGCGCCGCGACGGACACCGGAGACGGAGGCGGATCGACGACGGGGCATGCCGAAAGTCTAGGCGCTGCGTACCCGCCCGGCGCGGCACCGCCGCCCGCGCGGCCGGGAGCCGTACGCTGACGGTGATGGACGGACGACTGTGCTCGAAGGTCGGCTGCGCGCGAGAGGCCGTGGCCACCCTCACATATGACTACGGCGACCAGATGGCCGCGCTCGGCCCGCTCGGCGCGGCCAACGACCCGCAGGCGCACGATCTGTGCGCGCCGCATGCCGATCGGCTGTCGGTTCCCGCGGGCTGGCTGGTCGTGCGTCACGAGGCCCTCCGCGCCTGACCGAAGACCGCCGCTCGAGGAGAACCACGGGTGCGGGCCGCCCTCAGACGCCCAGGCGCCGCCCGGTGAGCTTCTCCGCCCGACGGTCGGCGTTCTCCAGCGCCCGCCGCTCCCGCTCCCGCCGCAGCACGGTGACGCCGACCAGGACGAGCTCCGCGGGCGCGGCCGGCACGGGGGAGACGTACGGTGTCGCCTCGGCCAGCAGATCGGCCGCCACGCGCTCGCGCGCCGCCGGGAGCATGCGCGGGGCGCTCACGAGGAACTGCGAGATGCGGCGGGCGAGGCGGTCGGGGAGACGGGCCACGTCGGCGACCTGCGCCCACCCCGCCAGCGCGGGAGGCAGGACGGGAGCCGGGGTGAAGAGCTTCGGCGTGCGCACCCGCTGGCTGTAGGTCCCGGCGACGAGGTCGCCCAGCCGCTGGGATCGCGCCGTGAAGGCGCCGACCAGGACCGCGAGGCCGCCGAAGGTGAGGTAGATCTCCAGCACACCGAGCAGGGCGCGGATGAACGCATGCCGGAACCCCGCCGCGCCGCCGTCCATCCGCACGATCCGCCCGCCGACCGCGAGCTTGCCGAGGCTGCGGCCCTTGAGGGCCACCTCCATCGTGATCGGCAGGACGACGAAGCTGACGACGAGGGAGGCCACGAGGGCGATGCGATCCGTGGCCGGGTCGAGCACGCCGATGTCGAGGAGCCAGAGGCGCAGGAAGATCGATCCGACGAAGACGGCGTAGCCCAGCAGCATGTCGATCACGGCCCCCGCCGCCCGGAGGAGGAACCCCACGGGCTGCACGTCGATCGCGACCGCCTCTCCGGAGAGCACCTCGTCGGAGACGTCGATCTGCGCGGACATGAGTACAGTAAATCAGGTGGATGCCGATGCCCTCGCCGATGCGCGCCGGTCCGAATGGGAGCGGTTGGACGCCCTGAGCCGGGCTCGTCTCGACGGCGCCGGCGTCGACGAGCTCATCGTGCGCTATCGCGCCGCCTCGGCCGACCTCGCGGAGCTGAAGACCTCCGTCGGCGAGTCGCCGCAGGGCGCCTACCTCTCCACGATCCTCGTGCGCGCGCGACTCCGTCTCACCGGCGCCGCGGACAGCATCCTCACCCAGACGGCGCGCTTCTTCCGGCTGCAGCTGCCGGCGGCGCTGTACCGGCTGCGATGGACGACCCTCGTCATCGCTCTCGCCTTCGTGGCCGTCGCCGTCGGGACCGCCGCCTGGATCGCGAGCGATCCCGCCCTCGTCGCCACCCTCGGTCCGCCCGACGCCCTCCAGCAGTATGCCGACGAGAGCTTCACCGGGTACTACACGGAGAACCCCGCCGCGGTGTTCATGGGCATGGTCTGGACGAACAACGCCTGGATCGCGATGCAATGCGTGCTGTTCGGCGTGACCGGGATCTGGCCCGTCTACATGCTCGTGCAGAACGCCCTGGGCCTCGGCACGTCCGGAGCCGTGATGGCGATCCACGACAAGGCCGACCTCATGGTCCTCTACATCCTGCCGCACGGCATGCTGGAGATGACCTGCATCTTCGTCGCCGCGGCCGCCGGCCTGCACATGTTCTGGGCGTGGGTGGTGCCCGGCCCCCGCACGCGCGGTGAAGCGCTCGCCACGGAGGGCAGGGCGCTGGCCACGGTCGCCCTCGGACTCGTGTTCGCGCTCTTCCTCTCCGGACTCGTGGAGGGCTTCGTCACCGGCTGGGCGCTGCCCTGGCCGGTCAAGATCGGCATCGGGGCGGCGGCGCTCGCGGTGTTCCTCATCTACATGCTCGTCGTGGGCCGCCGGGCGCACCTGCGGGGCGAGACCGGCGATCTCGTGGAGTACGAGTCGGGCACGCCACGGCTCGTCGCGGGCTGACGCCTCCGCGGACCGCGGTCAGAGCCGTCCCGCCGCCTTGAGCTCGAGGTAGCGGTCGGCGATCCGGGGCGGCAGATCCTCCGGGTCGGCGGCGATGGCCTCCCCGCCCGCCCGGCGGATCGCGTCCGCGACGTTCTCGGCGTCGCGAAGCGTGCGCTCGGCGGCGGCGGCGAGGTAGACCTCCTCGCGGGACCCCCGGGCACGGGCGAGCGCGGCGATGCCGTCATCGGTCACCGACCCGACGAGCACCGTGGTGGCCCGGGAGGCATCGGGGAAGGCCCCGAGGAAGCCCCGGGCGGACTCGGCCGCGTCCTGAGCGGTGAGCACGACGATGAGGGAGGGGCGGGTCGTCAGGGTGCGCACCGCCGCGAAGGCCGCGTGCCAGTCCGTGTCGACGAGACGGGCGTGCACCGGGGCCATGGCGTCGGTCAGCGCGGGCAGGAGCCCGGTGCCGTCCACGCCGGTGACCCGCGCCCGGGTGACACGGTCGTGCATGAGCAGGTGCACGTGATCACCGGCGCGGGAGGCGAGCGCGGAGAGCAGCAGGGCCGCCTCCAGCGCGGCGTCGAGTCTCGTGCCGTCGCCCACGCGTGCGGCCGCCGTCCGTCCGGTGTCGACGATGAGGACGACGTGCCGATCACGCTCCGGGCGCCAGGTGCGGAGCATCGTGGTGCCCGCGCGTGCCGTCGCCCGCCAGTCGATCGAGCGCACATCGTCGCCGCGCACGTACTCGCGCAGAGAGTCGAACTCCGTGCCCTGGCCGCGTACCTGGATGCTCGTGTTCCCGTCGAGCTCGCGCAGGCGCGCGAGCCGCGACGGCAGGTGCTTGCGCGAGGAGAACGCCGGCAGCACGCGGATCGCGCCGCGGACGGGGTGCCGCGCCTGGCGGCCGGCGAGGCCCAGCGGGCCGCGGGAGCGGAGCACGACGAAGGCGCTGACCAGCTCGCCGCGGCGTCGCGGACGGAGCGGGATGTCCACGCGCCGGCGCTCGCCAGGCGGGATGCGCAGGTGCTGTCGCGACTCCGGCGCGCCGGCGGTGGGCTGCCAGGCGTCGCGGAGGAGGACGTCGAGCAGTCGGGCCCCCCGGTTCTCCACCGCCACGCTGACCGGGATCTGCTCGCCGAGACGCGCACGCGCCGGGACGCGCCGGGTGACGGTCGCCGCGCGGGGGTCACCCGCGAAGACGAGATCGACCACGACGAGGAGCACGCAGAGCCCGATCCATCCGCCCAGCACGGCGTACGGCGGGTACCCCGCCAGTCCCGCGAGGACCAGCGGCACGATGCCGACGGCGAGGGCGACGGCGAGGCGGCCCGTGACGAACACCTAGATCGGCACCCGGGTCTGCTGGACCACCGACGTCAGCACGGCGTCGGCGGACACGCCCTCCATCTGGGCGTCGGGGCGGAGCTGCAGGCGATGCCGCCACACCGGGACGAGCATCGTCTGGACGTGGTCCGGGGTCACGGCGGTGGAGGCGTTGAGCCACGCCCATGCCTTCGCCGCGGCGAGCAGGCCGGTCGAGGCCCGGGGACTGGCGCCGAGCTCGACGGAGGGGGACTGCCGGGTCGCGCGGGCGAGGTCGACCACGTAGCCCAGGACATCGTCCGTCACGTCGACCCGCGCAGCCGCCTGCTGCGCGGCACGGATCTCGTCGGCGCCGATCACCGCCTCGACGCCGGTGAGCTCCCGCGGGGAGAAGCCCTGGGCGTGGCGTCGCAGCACGGACACCTCCGCGTCCCGCTCCGGCATGCCCACGACGAGCTTCATCAGGAAGCGGTCGAGCTGCGCCTCCGGCAGCGAGTACGTCCCCTCGTGCTCGATGGGGTTCTGCGTCGCCGCGACGAGGAAGGGATCGGGCAGCGCGCGGCTGACGCCGTCCGCGGAGACCTGGCGTTCCTCCATCGCCTCCAGGAGCGCCGCCTGGGTCTTGGGAGGCGTGCGGTTGATCTCGTCCGCGAGCAGGATGTGCGTGAACACCGGTCCGGCGCGGAAGTCGAACTCCCCGGTCCTGGCGTCGTACACGAGGGATCCCGTGACGTCGCCCGGCATCAGGTCGGGGGTGAACTGGACCCTCTTGGTGTCGAGCCCCAGAGCCCGCGCGAACGAGCGCACCACGAGGGTCTTCGCCACTCCGGGCACCCCCTCGAGCAGGACGTGGCCGCGGGCCAGGAGCGAGACGAGCAGGCCGGTGACCGTACCGGCCTGGCCGACCACCGCCTTGTCGACCTCGGTGCGGACGCGGTGCATGGCCTGGCGCAGCGCGGCGTCGTCGGCGGGACTGTTCTCGTCGGTCACGGGGTCTCCTCGGCTTCGGTCGGGAAAAGGATGCGGGGTGGGCAGGTGCTCATGCGTCGCTCCGTGGGGTCTGCGCGCTCGTCTCCACGGCGGTCTCCAGCTCGTCGAGGCGTCGGGCGAGGGTGACCAGTGCCGCGTCGTCGGTGGGCGGCGGTCCCGCCAGCAGGCTCTGCAGCGTGCCGCGCGGGATCCGCAGCCGGTCGGCGGCGGCGTCCGCCACCTCGTCCGCACTCGCGTGCACGGCCAGGCCCAGCCGCCGCGCCAACCGCCGACGGGTTCCCTCTCGGAGCGCCTCGGCCGCGTGCGGGGCGTCGGCCGCCCTCGCCGTCAGACGGGCGCGTCCGTGCATCGTCTCCGAGGCGCGCACGGTGACCGGCAGGGTCTCGGCGACGAGCGGACCGAATCGTCGGCCCCGGGCCACGGCCACGGCCAGGCCCGCGGTGAGCAGCAGCAGGATCGCCGGGGTGACCCAGTCCGGGGTGAGGGTGCCGAGCGTATCGGGGGTCGCGCCCTGGATGTCGGTGTCCTCGTAGGACGGCACGTACCAGACCACGCGCGCGGTCTGTCCGAGCAGGGCGAGACCGAGCGCGGCGTTGCCGTCCTCGGCGAGGGTCGCATTGCTGAAGAGCTTGACGCCCTCGACGACGGCTCGGTGTCCGTCACGGTCGTCCACGAGCACGGCGGCCGCATCGCCGTCGGCGAAGCAGCCGGTGACACCGTCGGCGGGGGAGAAGAGTCGATCGGGACGGATGTCGCCGACCTCGGCGAACGCGGGCACGGCGCACGCGGCCGGCCGGGGGGCCGCCGAGCCGGAGGCGTTCTCGCCGATCGCCAGCTCGGAGAGGAGGTGCGTGCCGGTGGAGAGGAAGACCACACGGTCGGCCGGGGCGAGCAGATCCGCCAGAGCCTCGTCGGAGAGCGTGTAGGGGTTGGTCAGGGCGAGCGTGCTGTCCTCGTCGAGGGCGGCCGCGGCTGCCGCCCGGGAGCGGACGACCTCGACCTCGACGCCCTGATCCCGGAGGAGCTCGGCGAGCGCCAGGGCGCCGGTGTCGGACCGGCTCTCCGGGTCGAGCGCGCCCCGCGCACCGGGACCGGTCGCGGCGAGCTGCGAAGCCGCGAGGGCCACGGCGATCACGAGCACCGCGACGAGGACCCATCCCCACAGGGACGCGGTGCGACGCTTCGGCCGCTCCGCGGTGGTGTCGACGGCCTCGTCGGGAGGGGCGGTCGTCGTCATGCCGGCACCGCCTCTGGGCGGTGGGCGCGGAGCCGCTCGTCGGTCGCGGCGAGGTGGCGGTAGTCGTCTTCGGCGGCGGGATGGCGCAGGTACCGCACATCGTCGAAGGACGCGGCGGCGCGGCGCAGGGACTCGGCCTCCTCGGCGAACACCGCGCTCGCGGACCGGGCGATCGACTGCGCGGTCGCGCCGGGTGCCGGATCGATGAGATCGCGCTCGAGCAGGCTGCGGGCGATGGCCCGATAGCGCAGCACGACAGCCGTGTCCCAGTCGTTCTGCCGTGCGCTGCGCTCGGCATCGGCGCGGAGCTGCGCGGCGCTGCGATCGTCGGCGGCGCCGAGCAGGTCGCCCTGGGGGCGGCGGATCGCTCGCGACCGTCGGGGGCGTCCCCAGACGAGCAGAGCGGTGACCAGGGCCGCCGCGATGAGCACCGTGACGACGATGAGCGCGGTGGGGCCGACGTTCGCGCCGTTGTCCCCGCTGAAGAGGTCGCCGAGGAAGCGCATCACGTCGCGCGCGAACAGATCGAACCAGGTGGGCTTCGCGTCCGCGTACCGCGGGTTGGACAGCTCCTCCTCGGCCCAGCGTCGTGCCTCCTCCCCGTCCGGGACGAAGACGTCGTCGAAGCGCCGCATCATGGCTGCGGGGAGCTGCCCGGAGCCGTCCATCCGCCTCCCGCATCGGCATCGGCGGGGGGCGAGGCCGGGGGTGCCGGCGCGGGTGGGGGCGGCGGGGCGAAGGAGGGAGGCGCCGTCTGCGCACCCGGCGCCGGATATCCGGGAGCCCCGTATCCGGGAGCCCCGTATCCGGGAGCCCCGTATCCGGGCGCGCCGTACCCGGGGGCGCCGTATCCGGGGGCGCCGTACGCCTGCGTCATCATGACGTGCTCCGGCACCTGACGCGGCGGGGGAGCGCTGGTGACGGCCCGCGAGGGATCGACCGCGAAGGGATCGCCGAGCTGATCCTCGGGGACGCCGAGGTCGCGGCGCTCGACATGGGAGAGGAGGGCCTGGTCGAGACCCTCATAGCGCATCCGGCAGTCGAGGTAGACGAGCACGCCGCCGGTGCTCTGCACGACGATGGCGATCGCCTGCAGGATCAGCAGGAGAACCTGCGGGGCGAGGAGGGCGAAGACGTACCCGACCACCGCGCTCGGCTCACTGGCGCCGGTGGGCGCGATGACGGTGCCGAGGAACGAGGAGAGCATGGCGGTCGGGAAGCTGACCACCTGCATCGCCAGGCCCATGATCAGGCTGATGAGGAAGGTCACGCCGAATGCGACCCAGAAGCGGCCGCGGGTCAGGCGCCAGGACCGCACGAACGCCTCCCGGAACCGGGCGCGCTCCAGCACGAGGATCGACGGGACGAGCAGCAGCTTGGTCGACAGCCACACCGTGAGCGGGATCGCGGCCAGGCCCAGGAGGACCACGACGAGCACGACGATGCCGATCATCTCCGGGGTGCCGCCGAGGCCGCCGGCGATGAGCGCGCCGATGACGCCCGCGACGATGGCGAGGCCGCCGAAGAGGGCGAGCACCGAGAGGGAGGCGAATCCCGCGAGCCGCCAGAACGCCGGGGCCATCCGGCGCCACAGCATGCGCAGCGTGGCCTTGACGCCGACCGTGGCGTAGCCGACCTCGGCGGCCACGACGCCCTGCATGATCGCGGTGAACGCGATGGACGCGAGCCCGACGAGGAGCCCGGCGAGGAGGTTGATGGCGATCGTGCCGGCGAACACGGCCTCGAAGTCGGGGGAGGAGGGGGCGACCGTCTCCAACCGGGAGAACGTCGTGAACAGGACGACGCCCATCACCCCGGCCGTGGCGATGACCACGATGAGCTGGATGACGACGGCGAACCCGAACAGGACCTTGGGGTTGTGCCGCAGCGCCGCGAAGGCCTTGCCCAGCAGCATGCCGAACGTCAGCGGGTGAAGGGGGATGATGCCCTTCCGGGGAGCTGGGGTCCACGTCTGGCCGCTCACGGGCCTCCCTCCGTCGTGCGCTCCCATCGTGTCATATCCTCGCGCTGAGGCGCAGACCTGCGGAGGGCGGGACTCGGTGCCATAAGGTAACAGTTATGACCTCACGCATCCTTGTGGTCGACGACGACACCGCGCTCGCCGAGATGATCGGCATCGTGCTGCGCACGGAGGGATTCGAGCCGGTGTTCTGCGCGGACGGCGCGCGCGCCGTCGACGAGTGGCGCGCGCAGCGTCCCGACCTGGTGCTCCTCGACCTGATGCTCCCCGGTATGGACGGCATCGAGATCTGCACGCGGATCCGCGCCGAGTCGGGGGTGCCGATCATCATGCTGACGGCACGCAGCGACACGGCCGACGTGGTGCGCGGTCTCGAGGTCGGCGCCGACGACTACATGGTCAAGCCGTTCAATCCCAAGGAGCTCGTGGCCCGCATCCGCACCCGGCTGCGGCCGACACCGCAGGCCTCCAGCGAGCAGCTGCGGATCGGCGACCTCACCGTCGACGTGGACGCGCACGAGGTGCGCCGCGGGACGACGCCGATCGCCCTCACGCCGCTGGAGTTCCAGCTCCTCGTGGCCCTCGCCTCCAAGCCGCAGCAGGTGTTCTCCCGCGAGATGCTCCTCGAGCAGGTCTGGGGCTACCACTACAAGGCCGACACCCGGCTCGTGAACGTGCACGTGCAGCGCCTGCGGGCGAAGGTCGAGCTCGACCCGGACAACCCCAAGATCGTCATGACGGTCCGCGGCGTGGGCTACCGCGCCGGCAGCGTCACCTAGAGACCCCATGGCCGCGACGACAGCGACCACGGCCGTCGCCGTCCTCCGCGACTGGCGCGGCTGGCCGGACGTGCTGGCGGCGCTGTGGCGACGGTCGCTCCGGTTCCGCACCCTCGCGATCACCCTGGTCGCCACGTCGCTGGCGATCTTCATCACCTGCGTCACGATGGCTCTCGTCATCCAGAACGACCTCTTCGTGTCGCGGAAGAACGTCGCGCTGGAGGATGCCCGGCGGGCGGTGGACCAGGCGCAGTCGCTCCTGGACGTGGCGGAGGTGGGCGACGACCCCGCGGCGCTGACCGATCTGTGGAACGGCATCCCGGACACCCTCTCGCGCACGTCGAGTGCCGACCAGCTCGCCGGCTTCAAGATCCAGGACGGTTCAGGGACGGTCCGGCTCAACGGCTTCACCGCCGGGCTGACGCCGGATCTGCTGAGCCCCGAGCTGCAGGCCCGGGTCCGCGAGTTCGACGACCGGCAGGCCTGGCAGTCCGTCGCCCTTCCCACGGAGGATGGCGGCGTGGTGCCGGGCATCGTCGTGGGGCAGCAGCTCCAGGTGCCGCAGGCCGGATCCTTCGAGATCTACTTCGCCTACGACCTCGCCGACGCCGACCAGACCCTCGTCTTCGTCCAACGCACCCTGTGGATCGCCGGGATCGGGCTGGTGGCCATCGTCGCGGCCATCTCCTGGATCGTGCTGCGGACCGTGTCGACCCCGATCGTCCAGGCGGCGGAGACGAGCGCGCGGCTCGCGGCGGGCGATCTCGGTGTGCGGCTGGAGGTGCACGGCGAGGACGAGCTCGCGACCCTCGGCCGCTCCTTCAATGCGATGGCCGACAGCATCGAGGCGCAGATCAAGGAGCTCGGCGAGCTGTCCATGGTGCAGCAGCGCTTCGTGTCCGATGTCTCGCACGAGCTCAGGACCCCGCTGACGACGATCCGCCTCGCCGCCGACATGCTCAACGACCAGCGTGACGAGTTCGATCCCACGACCGCACGCACCGCCGAGCTCCTGCACGCGCAGGTGCAGCGGTTCGACACGCTGCTGGCCGACCTGCTGGAGATCAGTCGCTACGACGCGGGGTCCGTGCAGCTCGAGCTGGAGGCCACGAGTCTCGCGCAGCTCGCGGAGGACGTGATCGAGCAGATGCGGCCGCTCGCGGAAGGGCACGGCACGGAGATCCGTCTCGTGGCACCCGGCGGCTACTCGCCGGTCGACATGGACCCGCGCCGCGTGCGGCGGGTGCTGCGCAACCTCATCGGCAACGCGATCGAGCACGGCGAGGGACGCCCGGTCGTCGTCACGGTGGACAGCAACCAGCACGCGGTGGCGGCCGGCGTCCGGGACTTCGGGCTGGGCATGGACCCCGGAGACGCGGAGCGGGTGTTCGACAGATTCTGGCGGGCGGACCCGTCGCGTCAGCGCACGATCGGCGGCACCGGGCTCGGGCTGTCGATCGCCCTCGGCGACGCCACCCTCCACGGCGGGACCCTGGCGGTCTGGTCCGAGCTCGGCGTCGGCTCCCACTTCGTCCTCACCGTCCCCCGCCACGACCGGGTGCTCGACGGACCCAGTCCGATCCCGGTGGAGCCGCAGGAGCCCCTCGCCGAGCTCGGTGATGCCACGCAGCCGATCTCCATCGCCGAGACGTACTCTGATCTCCTCGACGGGAAGGACCAGTCATGAGCACGCGCGCGTCACGTCGCCTCCTCCGCGCCGCTGCCGTGGCGGTCGTGGCCCTGCTGCTGCCGGCCTGCGCGGGGCTGCCGACGAGCGGAGACGTGGCGGTCGGCCTCGAGCTCGGGGAGTCGCCGGACGACGTCGACGTCCTCCCCGTCGCCTCCGGACCGATCGCGGGTGCGGGGCCGGAGGAGATCGTGGAGGGCTTCCTCGAGGCGGGCATCACGACCTCGGACAACTGGGCCACGGCGCGCGAGTTCCTGGCGCCGTCGCTGCAGCGGAGCTGGCGCCCGTCGGCGGGCGTCTCCATCGACGCCGGAGCGGAGGCGCGGACCCTGACCTCGAACGTCGCCGATGACCAGGTCGAGGACGCCGACGAGGCCGAGGTGCAGGTACTGCTCGAGCTGGTCGCGAGCGTGGACGACTCCGGGGCGTACAGCGGTGCCCCCGGCGATTCGAGCATCCCGTTCGCCCTGGCCCGGGGCGAGGACGGCGAGTGGCGCATCACCCAGGCGCCGGACGGCGTCGTGATCGACGAGGCGCGGTTCCCCAACGTCTTCGAGGGGTACTCGCTGCAGTGGTTCGATGCAGGCTGGTCGCGGCTGGTCCCGGACATACGGTGGTTCCCCCGCCGTCAGAGCCCGGCGACCACGGTGACCCAGGCGCTCGTCGCCGGAACCCCGGCGGAGTGGCTCGATCCGGCGGTCCAGACGGCCTTCCCCGCCGACGTGCAGCTGGCGCAGGACGCGGTGCTGATCACGGCGCAGGTCGCCGAGGTGTCGCTGACCCGTCCCGCGGCTGGTCTCGACCGGACGACCCTGGCGCGCATGCGCACCCAGCTGCAGGCCACGTTGAGGGCCGCCGGCGTGAACGTCACCCAGGTGCGCTTCAGCGTCGACGGGAGGGCTCTCGACGCGGGGGTCGTCGAGCTCGCCGACTCCACGCCGGAACCGGGGACGCTGGTGCTGAAAGACGGCGTGTTCGGGCGCATCGTCGGCGACGAGATCGCGTCGATCCCCGCCATCAGCCCGCAGATCCAGTCCGTGTCGCAGCCGATCGAGGCGATCGACGTCGCCGCGGACGATGCGAGTGCCGCGCTCCAGCTCGACGACGGCCATGTGTACCTCGTGGGCAAGAGCTCGCGCGACGAGCTGGATGCTCGTCCGGGCCTGGTGCATCCGTCCCTCGACCCCTACGGCTACGTGTGGTCGGTCCCCGCGGGCGCGCCGCAGGCCGTGCAGGCCGTCGGTCCGGACGTGGTCCCCCACAAGGTCGCCGGTGCCTGGCCGAGCGCCTCCTCCATCTCCGACCTGCGGGTGGCGGCGGACGGCGCCCGCGTGGCGGCGGTGATCGTGGTCGGCGGCCAGCGCTGGCTCGCGGTCGCGTCGGTGGTGCGGGACGGGTCCGGTGTGCCGACGGACCTCGGCGAGATGCGCCCGCTGCTCCAGCTCACCGAGGCGTCGACGGGACTCGCCTGGCTGGGTCCGGATCGCCTGGCCGTCCTGACCGATTCGTCCACCCCGCGGCTCCTGGTGCAGCCGGTCGGCGGTCCCGGGTCGGCGGAGACCGCACCCAGCGACGCCGCCTCGGTCGCCGGCGCCCGCACTCCCGCGGGCGTGCGCATCCTCGATGCCGATGGTCAGCTGTTCGCTCACGCCGGCTCGGCGTGGCGCGAGGTCACGGAGGGCGTCGCGATCCTCGCCACCCGCGCCGGGGAGTGACCACTCCTGCACAGCGGCGGATGACGTCCGTCCGCCCCCACCTCGTCCCCTTCGTGGCCCGCGCGGCGGCTCCGGGCGACAGGATGCCCGCATGGGGATCACGACACGGACGCACGCGCTCCTCGCCGAGATCGGCGCCCTGCTGCTCGCCGCGCGGTGCGCCGGGTGCGAGCGTCCGGGGACGCTGCTCTGCGACGACTGCCGGAACGCGCTCGATCCGTCGCCGCGCGAGGTGCGCACGCCGGCGGGCCTGCGGGTCCGAGCCGCGCTCGCTCTGGAGGGTCCCGCAGCGTCCTGCATCCGGCGGATGAAGGGGGAGGGCGACACGCTCCTGGCCCGGCCGCTCGGCGCCGCGCTCGCCGCTGTCCTGACGCCCGTCCTCGTCCCCGGGGTCTGGGTGGTCCCGGTGCCGACCTCGCGCGCCGCGTTCCGTCGTCGGGGTACCCGCGTTCCGGAGCTCCTCGTCCGGCGCGCCGGAGCCGATCCGCAGCGCGTCCTGACCCTCACGCGCCGGGTGCGCGACCAGCGCGAGCTGGCTGCCCCGGACCGCGCCGCGAACGTCCGCGGGGCGATGATCTCGCGGCGCCGGGGACTCGGGGCCCCGGCGGTGGTCGTGGACGACGTGGTCACGACGGGAGCCACGCTCGACGAGGCGGTCCGGGCGCTCGTCGCCGCCGGGTTCGTGGTCGTCGGGGCCGTCGCGCTCGCCGCCACGCCGAAGTCGCCGGAATCCGGATGAGGTTCATCGAAGACTCACCGGAGACACAGGGTCGAGGGCCGTGACATCCGCCGCGCGTCGGACTACGGTGGGGTGTCACAAGGCGACCACGGTCCGCCCTTGGCCGGGTGGACCGGGACAAGGAGGCAGCAATGGAAACGAGCATCGTGGGCGTCGGAGTGGGCATCACCGATCGCTTCCGCACCGTCGTCGAAGAGAAGATCGCCAAGATCCAGACACTCGCCGCCAAGGCGCAACGTCTGGACGTGAAGGTCACGCACCGGGTCTACCGCAACGGGCGCATCCCGGACGAGACGGTCGAGCTGACGCTGGTCGGCAAGGGCCCCGTGGTCCGTGCCGAGGCCGTCGACGGCGACAAGTTCGTGGCTCTCGACCTCGCGATCGACAAGATGACGGAGCAGCTGCGCCGCGCGAAGGAGAAGCGCGTCGACGGTCGACAGCATCCGCGCGGGCCGCACTTCGAGAAGGGCAGCGGTTCGCTCGAGGGCATCGACGTGCAGCCGGCCTCCGCCGAGGTGCTGCACGCCGTCGCGACCGGCAGTATCCCGGTGCAGAGCGAGGAGGAGGAGGACTACTCGCCCGTCGTCATCCGCACGAAGAGCTTCGAGGCGGAGTGGATGACGGTGGAGGAGGCCGTCGACCGGATGGAGCTCGTCGGGCACGACTTCTTCCTCTTCGTCGATGCGCGCACCGACCACCCGAGCGTGGTCTACCGCCGCAAGGGCTGGGACTACGGTGTCATCGCCCTGAGCACGCAGGCTCCGCCCGCCGAGGCGCTCGCCTCCTGATCCGACCGAGAACGGCCCGATCCCCGCGGGGGTCGGGCCGTTCTCGTGCGAAGACCGGACGGCGTCAGTCGAAGATGCCGTCGAGGATGCTGCCGATGACGAGCCCGCCGAGGATGCCGGAGGCGAGGTCGCCGCCGCCCATCCCGCCGCCGCGACGAGGACCGCCGCCCCAGCCGCCGGCCCAGTCCTGATCCTGCGGGCGGGACGAGTCGATGTCGCGCTGCGCGAGCTGGAGGGCCTCCGCGGCGAGGTGCGCGACCCGGCGGGCCTGGGCGAGCGCCGCCTCGCGGGTCTCTTCGGCAGGAAGCAGGGCCGGGAGATCGACGCGGAGTCGTTCCGCCTCGGCGAGACGGGTGCGCGCATCGGCGCCGATCCATCCGCGATGCCCGGCGATGAGCCCGCGGGCCACGCCCAGCTGGCGGTCGGCGTCGTCGATCGCGTGCTGGACCTGCGCGATGCTCGGCAGCGGATTCTCGGCGCGATGCCGGGCCGTGGCGATCGCGTCGTCGAGACCGGCGTTGGCTTCGCGCAGACGCGAGAGCTCGGCGAACGGGTCGTTGGGCTGGCCCGAGGGGGTGAGGGCGGCCAGGGCCGCCTGCAGCCGGGCGACGGCCTCCGCCACGGCGGGCGTGGAGGGAGCGGTCCGGGCGGCGATCAGGTCGTTGCGGGAGTCGGCGATGACCTCGGCCAGGGTCGACTCGGCGCGCAGGGCCTCGATCTCGAAGTCCTCCACCGCGTCGAGCAGGGCAGCGGCGCGACGCGTCGCCTCGGTGGCCGTCTCCAGCGCGAGGTTCGCCTCCTCGTTCTGCTTCGCGGCGCGGCGACGCTCCGAGATGTCGGCGCTGTGGGTCGCGAAACGGATCAGCTGCTCCGCCTCGGCCGCGCTGGCCGTGATCTGATGCATGGCGGAGTCGGAGTAGCGGGCGGACAGCCGGGACACCGTCTCGTCCGTCTGCGGGATGCGGGCGCTCAGCGCCTCGGCGTCCGCGCGGACCTGGGCGATGATCTCGGGCGCGCGCCGCACCTTCGCGACGGACTCCGCGAGCACGGTGGTCTTCTCGTCGAGGAGGTCCTGGGCCCAGTCGCAGAGCTGCAGGATGCGCGCGTTCCGCGTGCGCAGCTCCTCGTCGGTGTCCGGGATCTCGTCATGGTTGAGCTGGTGGAGCTGGAAGGCCTCGCGCAGGTGCGTGCGCACCGACAGCAGCGCGGCCTTGAGGTCGGCGGTCAGGGACTCGCCGAGCTCGGCCTCCGCGAAGACGAGCTCATCGGAGGTGGTGCGGATGCGCTCGTCGGCGGCGACGAGTGCCTGTTCCGCACGCCGGGCGAGGTCCGCGTCCTGTGCGGCGAGTTCTTCCTGTTCGCGTTTGCGTCTGCCCCAAAATCCAGCCATGTGCCGATCCTAGTTTCCCGGGCGCGTGCGCGGGCTGAGCATCCGCTCCAGGCGAACGGCGGGCATCGCGGCCTGGTGCGTCAGACGGGGAGGGTGACGGGATCGCCGCCGGCGACGGGGGAGGGCGCCGCCTTCGCGGGGCGTCCTCGCTTGGGGCGTTCGGTGGTCAGCTCCAGGGCCATCTCGGGATGGGGGTGTTGCGCGAGTCGGGCCTCCGCCTGGTCGAGCCACCGGAGTTCGGCCTCCGCGGCGCAGACGAGCGAGTCGAGGACGAGGGACCACGCGAGATCCTCGGGGCTGCCGGCGGCGAGGCCGGGGGAGGGCGTGCGCTGCAGGTCCTCGAGCCGCTGCCGCGAGGCGTCCCGCTGGCTGCGGAGGATGGCGGCGGCATCGACTCCGGGCAGCGTGGCCGCGACGGCGAGCTTCACGGCGAGCTCCTCGCGCGTCGCGGGAGCGCGGAGCACGGGGGTGGTGAGCCAGCGTGCCGCCTCGGCCGAGCCCGCGGGCGTGATGCGCCAGTACACGTGACCGTGGTCGTCGGCCTCCCCGCGCTGGACCAGTCCGTCCCGCTCGAGCCGCTCCAGGGTGTTGTAGATCTGGCCGACGTTGAGCGGCCAGGTCGACCCGGTCCGGCGGTCGAACTCGTGGCGGAGCTGGTAGCCGTAGCAGGGGCCCTGGTCGAGGATGGCGAGCAGGCTCTGGCGTACGGACATGACCGGTCTCCCGAGGATGGCGGATGGAAAGCAGTGCCGAGTATATGCATACCGGGCAACTTCCCGGACGCGGCGCGGCGGGCCCATGCAGGCGACGTGGAGGTCACAGGCCGGTAACATGGCAAAGTATGCCTGGCGCTCGCCTCACGGCGGCCGGCGAATGACCCAATGACAGGGAGATGACATCCGTGGCGAATCCTCTTGAGAAGCTGCTGCGCGCAGGTGAGGGGCGGATCATCCGCCGTCTGAACCAGGTGGTGAAGGCGGTGAACGCCCTCGAGGAGGACATCTCCCAGCTCACGGACGACGAGCTGCGCAACGAGACCGCCGAGCTGCGCGCCCGCTACGAGAAGGGTGAGACGCTCGACCAGCTCATGCCCGAGGCCTTCGCCGCGGTGCGCGAGGCCGCCAAGCGCACGCTCGGCATGCGCGCCTACGACGTGCAGATCATGGGTGGCGCCGCCCTCCACCTCGGGAACATCGCCGAGATGAAGACCGGTGAGGGCAAGACGCTCGTCGCCACCTTCCCCGCCTATCTGAACGCCATCGCGGGCAAGGGCGTGCACGTCATCACCGTGAACGACTTCCTCGCGAGCTACCAGGCGGAGCTCATGGGCCGCGTCTACCGCGCGCTCGGCATGACGACGGGCATCATCGTCTCCGGCCAGACGCCCGCCGTGCGCCGCGAGCAGTACGCGGCCGACATCACCTACGGCACGAACAACGAGTTCGGCTTCGACTACCTCCGCGACAACATGGCCTGGCGCAAGGAGGACCTCGTCCAGCGCGAGCACTTCTTCGCGATCGTCGACGAGGTGGACTCCATCCTCATCGACGAGGCGCGCACGCCGCTCATCATCTCCGGACCGTCCTCCGGCGAGGCGAACCGCTGGTTCGCGGAGTTCGCCAAGATCGCGCGCACCCTCGTGGCGGGCGAGGACTACGAGGTCGACGAGAAGAAGCGCACCGTCGGCGTCCTGGAGCCGGGCATCGAGAAGGTCGAGGACTACCTCGGCATCGACAACCTCTACGAGTCCGCCAACACGCCGCTCATCTCGTTCCTGAACAACTCGATCAAGGCGCTCGCGCTGTTCAAGAAGGACACCGACTACGTCGTCATGAACGACGAGGTCATGATCGTCGACGAGCACACCGGACGCATCCTCGTCGGACGCCGCTACAACGAGGGCATCCACCAGGCGATCGAGGCGAAGGAGGGGGTGCCGGTCAAGGCCGAGAACCAGACCCTCGCCACCGTCACGCTGCAGAACTACTTCCGCCTCTACGACAAGCTCGCCGGCATGACCGGTACGGCCGAGACCGAGGCCGCCGAGTTCATGTCGACGTACAAGCTCGGCGTCATCCCGATCCCCACCAACAAGCCGATGATCCGCAAGGACCAGCCGGACCTGGTGTACAAGAACGAGGCGGCGAAGTTCGCGCAGGTCGTTGAGGACATCGCCGAGCGCCACGCGAGCGGGCAGCCGGTGCTGGTCGGCACCACCAGCGTCGAGAAGAGCGAGTACCTGTCGCGCCTGCTCGCCAAGAAGGGCGTCAAGCACGAGGTCCTGAACGCGAAGAACCACGCCCGTGAGGCGGAGATCGTCGCCCGCGCCGGCCGCCTCGGCGCCGTGACGGTCGCGACGAACATGGCCGGCCGAGGCACCGACATCATGCTCGGCGGAAACGCCGAGTTCCTCGCGGTGCAGGAGCTGAAGGCGAAGGGACTCGACCCGGTGGAGACGCCGGAGGAGTACGAGGTCGCGTGGGACGAGACCTACGAGACCATGAAGAAGGTGGTCGAGGAGGAGGCCGAGAAGGTCATCGAGGCCGGTGGCCTCTACGTGCTCGGCACCGAGCGCCACGAGTCGCGCCGCATCGACAACCAGCTGCGCGGTCGGTCCGGTCGTCAGGGCGACCCCGGCGAGAGCCGCTTCTACCTGAGCCTCACCGACGACCTCATGCGGCTGTTCCAGTCCGGCGCCGCCGAGGCGATCCTCGCCCGCACGAACTTCCCCGACGACGTGCCGATCGAGTCGGGTCTCGTGTCCCGGGCGATCCGCAGCGCCCAGTCGCAGGTCGAGGCCCGCAACGCCGAGATGCGCAAGAACGTCCTCAAGTACGACGACGTCCTCAACCGTCAGCGCGAGGCGATCTACGCCGACCGCCGCCACATCCTCCAGGGCGACGACATCGCCGATCGGGTGCAGCACTTCATCGAGGACGCGATCAGCGGCGTCGTGAAGGACCACACCGGCGAGGGCCACAACGAGAGCTGGGACTTCGACGCCCTCTGGACCGAGCTGAAGACGCTGTACCCGGTGAGCGTCACGATCGACGAGGTCGTGTCGGAGGCCGCAGGACGCAAGGGCGGCATCACCGCCGAGGGCCTGACGCGCGAGCTGCTGTCGGACGCGAAGATCGCCTACGAGAAGCGCGAGGAGTCGCTGGGCGAGGCCGCGACCCGGGAGCTCGAGCGTCGCGTCGTCCTGCAGGTGCTCGACCGCCGCTGGCGCGACCACCTGTACGAGATGGACTACCTCAAGGACGGCATCGGCCTCCGGGCGATGGCGCAGCGCGATCCGCTCATCGAGTACCAGCGCGAGGGCTACGCGATGTTCCAGTCGATGATGGGCCAGATCAAGGAGGAGTCGGTCGGCTACCTCTACAACCTCGAGGTCGAGGTCCGTCGCGCCGGCGACGCCGAGACGGCGGAGGTCGAGGCCAAGGGGCTCGCCACCGACGGCGGAGAGCAGCGCCTGGAGTACTCGGCGGCGAACGACGCCGGCGAGGTCGAGGTCCGCAACGACCGCGGGCAGGTCCAGCAGGCCGCGACCGACCGGATGCGCCAGGCCGCGGCCCGGGCGCAGGCTCCGCAGCAGGCCGAGCCGGAGGAGGCCCCGCGCGGCGCCTTCGGCCAGCGCACGGAGCCGGCCGCCCCGGCGGCGGGCAACCGCGAGCAGCGGCGCGCGCAGAGCAAGAAGAAGAAGTAGCCTTCGGGTGACGAGGAGGGCCAGTCCGTGCGGATTGGCCCTCCTGTCGTCCCTGTAGGCTTGATCGATGACACCATCGCGCACCTTCGACCAGTCGTCGAAGCTCAAGAACGTCCTGTACGAGATCCGCGGAAACGCCCTCGTTGAGGCGGCGCGATTGGAAGCAGAGGGCCACCGGATCCTCAAGCTCAACACCGGCAACCCCGCGATCTTCGGCTTCGACGCCCCGCACCAGATCGTGCACGACATGCTCGCGGCGCTCCCCACGGCCCACGGCTACAGCGACAGCAAGGGCATCATCTCCGCCCGGCGTGCCGTCGTGAGCCGGTACGAGGAGATCGACGGGTTCCCCCGATTCGATCCCGACGACGTCTACCTCGGCAACGGCGTGTCCGAGCTGATCACCATGACCATGCAGGCGCTGCTGGACGAGGGGGACGAGGTCCTCATCCCCGCTCCCGACTACCCGCTCTGGACAGCCATGACGAGCCTCGCGGGCGGCACGCCCGTGCACTACCTCTGCGACGAGGAGCAGGGCTGGCAGCCCGACCTCGAGGACATCCGGTCCAAGATCACGCCGCGGACCAAGGCGCTCGTGATCATCAACCCGAACAACCCCACCGGCGTGGTCTACTCCCGGCAGGTGCTGGAGGGCCTCGTGCAGATCGCGCGCGAGCACCAGCTGCTCATCCTCTCCGACGAGATCTACGACCGCATCCTGTTCGACGACGCCGTGCACATCCCGACGGCGACCCTGGCCCCCGACCTGCTCTGCCTCACGTTCAACGGGCTCTCCAAGACGTACCGCGTGGCCGGCTACCGGTCCGGCTGGATGGTCGTCACGGGACCGCAGGACCACGCCAAGGGCTTCATCGAGGGCATCACGCTGCTGGCCTCGACCCGGCTCTGCCCGAACGTCCCGGCGCAGCACGCCGTGCAGGCGGCGCTGTCCGGGGTGCAGTCGATCGACGCCCTGATCGCCCCGACCGGGCGGCTCCACGAGCAGCGCGACATCGCCTGGGAGGGGCTGGAGGCCATCCCCGGCGTGTCCTGCGTGAAGCCCCAGGGTGCGCTCTACGCCTTCCCGCGACTGGACCCGAACGTGCACGAGATCCGCGACGACGCCAAGCTCGTCTACGACCTGCTGGTATCCGAGCACATCCTGCTCGTGCAGGGGACGGGCTTCAACTGGCCGACGCCGGATCACCTGCGCCTCGTGACCCTGCCAGAGCCGCGAGTGCTGAGCGAAGCCGTCGAGCGACTCGGGAACTTCCTGTCGAGCTACCGGCAGTAGCCTCCGCGGGCACGGACGCATCGAGGTCGGCCGCCAGCCGGCGCACGGCGGCGACCATCGTCGAGCGCGGGGCGACGTCGGAGATCGGCCGGGCGTGGAGCAGCGCCGCATCGACGGCACGACGGTCGTAGGGCAGGAAGGCGATGTCGGTGAGGCCGGCGAACCTCTCCAGCGTGCGACGGATCTGACTCCGGGCGTCGAGGCCGAGGGGTCCCGGTCGCACCTGATTGACGACCACCGTCATCGGCGTCCGCCCCACGAGGCGGCGGACCTCGGCGTGGTCGCGGAGGAAACGGCTGATCCCCACCGGGTCGGCGGGAGCCACCGCCACGACCCGGTCCGCTGCGCCCAGTGCCGCGGTGGTCGCGGCGTGCCGACGGGGGCCGACGACATCATGGGTGGCTTCGTCGTCGGCGTCGATCGCCGCGGAGACGTCGACGATCGTCTCGTCCCGCCAGGTGCGGCAGGCCTCGAGGGCCGCCCGCAGCCGCGCATCCGACAGCTCCGGCCAGCGGCTCGGACGGTTGAGCCCGGCGAGCACGTCGACCTCGGTGCCGCCGGCGAGCAGCCGGACCGAGAGCCGGGAGAGCTCCGCGGGATCCAGCGCCCCGGTCCCCGCGCGGCGGCAGGCTCCGGCGAGCCCCGGGGCGTCGTCGTCCATGCCCAGGAGCAGGGCGAGCGAGGGAGCCACGGTGTCCGCATCGGCCAGGGCTGTCCGCCGACCGCGACGGGCGAGCTCGACGGCGAGCTGGATCGCGACCGTCGACCGTCCGGGCGCCCCGTGCGGGCCCCAGACCGTCGTGATGCGCGACGGGGAGAGCGGCAGTCGCGGGGCGTCGAGCGCATCCGCGGACAGTGCCGCGGCGATCTCCCAGCCCGCCGCATCGGTGCGCAGTGGCGGGGCGAGCCCGAGCCGGGCCACCGCTCGGCTCTCCGGGTCGCCGAGCGTGAGGATGCGGACGCCCGCGCGGTCGCAGGCCGCCCGCAGCTCGACCGTCAGCGTCTCCCTGGTCGCGGGTACCACCACCGCCTCCACGTCCGGCTGCAGGCGCGCGATGAGGGCCGCGGGCGCGGCGGACGGCAGGGCTATCCCCGTGATGCCCTCCCACTCCAGCTCCGCCACGAGCGCATCCACGCGGGGTGCGGCCACGGCCAGGAGGACGACGCTCACGATCCGGACCCGACGGGGACGACGGAGAGCGCCGCCCCGCCGGTGACCGCGCCCAGCACGGCGGCGACGTCGCTGCGGTCGATCACGATCTCGACCTCCGCCGCCCCGTCGGCGAGGAGCCCGTCCGGTTCGAGGACGGTGCGGACCGCGACGTCCCCGACGAGGATGCGCGGCTCGTCGTAGGAGCGGCCGTCGTCGCGCAGCGGCGCCTGCCAGACCTCGACCTCCGTGCCGGTCGCCACATCCTCCGGGAGAGCGACGCTGCTCTCGACGACGACCGTGGTCGTGCGGCTGCTCTCCGCCCCGGCCGTCGCCGTCCGCGGCAGGAGCTCGCCCTTCGTCAGGGTGCGGGCCGCAATCCGCCCCGCGGCGAGCTGCTCCGGCCGGAGGTAGTCGTCGGAGACCGCCCCGAGCGCCACGTCGACGGTCTGGAAGTCGGAGGCACGGAGGACCTCGCCGCGGACGATCGTGCGCCGGGCCTGGAGCACGGGACTCGCCTGGTCCGCAGCGGTGACGATGGACCAGACGCCGGCGACCGAGGCGAGCACGAGGACGATGCCGACCGCGAAGCGGAGGTCGCCCCGGAGGCGGCGACGAGGGGAGCGGAAGAGCGGGGCCATGGCGACATCGTCACAGAAACGCCGTCCGGGGCGACCGAGTTATCCACAAGGTCCCGCCGATCTCCGACACCGTGCCGGACGGCCGCCCAGAATGAGGGCATGACACCCCCGCACCCGCAGACCCCCCGTTTCCTCGCGCCCGCCCAGGTCGCCGAGCTGCTGAGCATCGACATCGACGAGGTGATCGCCCTCGTGCACGCCGGGCATCTGCGCGGCGCCCCGCTCGGGGCACCCGCCCGGTGGCGCATCGAGGAGCCGAGCATCGAGGAGTATCTCGCCGCGCAGACGGAGGAGGCGCGGCGCATGGCGCTGTGGCGGCAGTCGCAGGCGGCCAGCTTCCCGGAGCTCTGGGGTCGTTCGGTCACGCCCTTCGCGTGAGCGTTCAGATCGACGCGGTGCCGAGGACGCGCACCGCGGAGAGCGCGGCGTACGGCACCATCCGGAAGCCGTGCACCGCATCCGCGCGGCGGGCAGCGCCGCTGTCGTGCTCGGCGAGATCCAGGTGATCGACGGCGGCACGGTCGATGGTGCCGTGCAGGTCGTCCCCGACCAGCAGCCGGAGCTGCACGGGGAGGCGACGCCGGGCGAGGTCGCGGAGCACGAAGCCCAACGTCATCCGCTCGCGCAGCGTCGGCGCGCCGGGGCTCTCCGCGGCGAGGCTCGCCAGCATCGCCCCGTGGTCGACCGTGAGCCCGCGCACCGCCGCCACCGGGACCAGCAGGACGGCGCTCTGCAACCGTGCGCCCTGCGGCACCCGGGGGAGCGCGGCCACCCAGTCCACACCCAGCGACCGCAGCCCCACGGGCACCCTGGCGCCGTCGGCGAGGTGGAGGATCGCCTCGGCCTGCGCCGCGCACAGGTGCCGCAGACGCGAGCGGAGATCGAGCCGGGCGATGCGGAGGCGCTCGGACTCGGCGTCGCGAGCGGCGCGTTCCGCCTCCCATTCCGCGGCGAGCTGCCCTTCCAGGTCGTCGAAGAGGGATTCCCAGTGCATCCGACCGAGCGTACGGCCGCGCGCCGCCGCACCCGAGTTATCCACATCGGCACCGTCGCGTACGGGTTGTCCACAGACCTTCGCCGTCGTCCCCGCCGGCGGTCCACGCCGTGGTCTACTGACGTCTCGCCGACGCCTTCGAGGGGAGAACCCGATGATGCTGGCCGAGTTCTTCGGACCACAGCCCACCCCCGCCGATCAGCTTCCCGACCCCGCGCTCCTGGTCCGGAGTCTCACGCGCGGCGCGCTCGAGGCGCTCGCCGGGATCCGCGAGGTGGATCAGCTGGCGCGGTGGTTCAGCGAGGAGGCGTACCGCAGCCTCGTCACCCGTGCGAACCTCGCCGCTCGCGCCCGCAGCGCACGCGGGGTGCCGCCGGCCCGGCCGACCTTCGTCATCCGCACCGTGCGGGTGACCCATCCGCGCGACGGCATCGTCGAGGCGGTCGTCGTGGTGGCGGGGCCGGGGCGCACGCGCGCGGTGGCCCTCCGGCTGGAAGGGCTCGACCACCGGTGGCGCGCGACGTCGCTCGCCATCCTCTGAGGTGCGGGACTCTAGGCTGGGGAGGTGTCAACCCTCAGTGATCTCGCCCAGGCCCAGGGCCTTCTGACCGACGACGACGTGGAGTGGCTGCATCGGCTCGCCGGTGACGGACAGCTCCTCGCCGACCTCGCCTCCGCCGACATCGTCCTGTGGATCCAGACCGAGGACGGCTCCTTCATCGCCGTCGCGCACGCGCGGCCCAGTGGCGCGGCGACGCTGTTCTACCGCGACATCGTCGGCGAGCGCGTGCGGCCCCAGTGGCGGACGCAGGTGCAGGGCGCCTTCGAGTCCGCGGAGATCGTGGACTCGTCCTCGCCGGACTGGTTCGAGGAGACGCCGACGCGGGTGCGTGCGGTGCCGATCGTGATCGAGCGTCGCGGAGAGGACAAGGCTCCCCGCGTGATCGGCGTGGTGACGCGGCACACGAATCTCGGAGAGGTCCGCACCCCTTCCCGTCAGCAGATCACCTTCGACGAGTGCGCCAACGACCTGTTCCGGATGATCGCCGACGGGAGCTTCCCCGACCCGGCCGCGCCGACGTCGCCTCGACGCGGGGCGCCCCGTGCGTCGGACGGCCTGATCCGCATCGACGTCGACGGCATCACCACGTTCGCGAGCCCGAACGCGCTCTCCGCGTTCAACCGGATGGGATTCGACGACGAGCTGGAGGGGGAGTCCCTGGCGGAGGTGACCACCCGGCTCGTGCCGCCGTCCCGTCAGGTCGACGAGTCCCTGCCCGTGGTCGTGACCGGACGGGCGCCCTGGCGCACGGACATCGAGGCGCGGGGCGTGACCGTCTCGCTCCGTGCCATCCCCTTGAAGGACCACGGCACGCGCATCGGCGCCATCGTGCTCTGCCGCGACGTCTCGGAGCTGCGTCACCAGGAGCAGGAGCTCATCACCAAGGACGCGACGATCCGCGAGATTCACCACCGGGTGAAGAACAATCTGCAGACGGTCGCCTCGCTGCTGCGGATCCAGGCGCGGCGCACGCACTCCGACGAGGCGCGCGACGCCCTCACCCAGGCCATGCGCCGCGTGGACGCCATCGCGGTCGTGCATGACACGCTCGCGCAGGGCCTCACGCAGAAGGTCGACTTCGACGAGGTCTTCCACCGGGTCCTCAAGCTCGTCGCCGAGGTCGCCTCGGCGCCGAACACCCGAGCGCGCACGCAGTCCACGGGGCGTTTCGGTGTGCTCCCCAGCGAGTACGCCACCCCGCTGGCGCTGGCGCTGACGGAGGTCGTGACGAACGCCGTCGAGCACGGTCTCGCCGGACAGGAGGGCGTCGTCACGATCGATGCGAAGCGCACGGAGGACAACCTCCGGGTGACGGTGCGCGACACCGGTCACGGGCTTCCCGAGGGTCGGGTGGGGCAGGGTCTGGGGACGCAGATCATCCGCACCCTCATCCAGGGCGAGCTCGGCGGCACCATCGACTGGCAGGGGAGCGAGGGCGAGGGCACCGAGGTGGTCATCGACATCCCGCTGCGCTGGCTGGAGCGCTGAGCCCGCCCGTGCACGCAGAAGCGGCCTGAGACCGGGTCTCAGGCCGCTTCCGTGAATCTCAGGAGGCGCGGCGGGCGCGGGCCGCGCGACGCTTGAGAGCGCGACGCTCGTCCTCGGAGAGGCCGCCCCAGACGCCGGAGTCCTGGCTGGTCTCCAGGGCGTACTGCAGGCAGATCTCGGTGACCGTGCAGGTCGCGCAGACCGTCTTGGCCTTCTCGATCTGGTCGACGGCCGGGCCGGTGTTCCCGACGGGGAAGAACAGTTCGGGGTCGACGGTCAGGCAGGCGGCCTTGTCACGCCAGTCCATGGGGGCTCCTCGGTGTGGATTTCATGAGATGTCGCGATGCGACCTCTCGATTCGGGTGACGGTTCGGGTTCCGCTACCCTGTTGAGATACGGGCGGATGCCCGCTGATTGTGATGCGAACGCGAACGTTCGCCCCACGCCGCTGTGGGAGCACATGACTTTCTCTATTCTGTTACATGAATACCCTGAAATCAAGGGTTTTCTCGTCATTCGATCCCCGGGAGGACACCCGTGCGCGCACCGGGAATCGCCCGCGCCGCCGCCGCCGTGCTGGCGGTGGAAGCCGTCGCCCTGCTCGTGTTCGCCGCGATCGAGATGGCCGGACTCGGGGCGGGGGACGCCGCGTCGCTGCCGACGGCCATCGCTCTCATCGTCCTGACGCTGATCGGCGCCGCCGCACTCGCGGCCTTCGCGTTCGGCACCCGCGCGGGACGCTCCTGGGCGCGATCCGGGGGCGTGGTGTTCCAGGTCCTCGCGATCGCCCTGGCGCTCGGAGCCCTCACGCTGCCGCCCATCCCGTGGGCCTTCGTGCTCGGACTCGGCATCCCGGCCGTCGCGGGCTTCGCACTCCTCATCGCGAGCGCACGCCGGGAGGGCTCACGCCGCGAAGCGGAGTGAGCGGGACCCGACCCGTCAGGCGTCGATGCCGAGCTGCTTGCGCAGCCGCGCGACGTGGCCCGTGGCCTTCACGTTGTACTGCGCGCTCGTGATGATGCCCTCCTCGTCGAGGACGAACGTCGAGCGGATCACACCTTCGACGAGCTTGCCGTAGTTCATCTTCTCGCCCCAGGCGCCGTACGCCTCGTGCACCGCGTGGTCGGGGTCGCTGAGCAGCGGGAACGTGAGGCCGTCGCGGTCGCGGAAGGCGGCGAGCTTCGCCGGCTCGTCCCGCGAGACGCCGACGACCTGATACCCGGCGCCCTGCAGCGACGAGATGCTGTCGCGGAAGTCGCAGGCCTCCGTCGTGCACCCCGGCGTCATGGCAGCCGGGTAGAAGTACAGCACCGTCTTCGTGCCGCGGAGGTCGGCCAGGCGGATGGTGTTCCCGTCCTGGTCGAGCAGGGAGAAGTCGGGGGCGGCGGTTCCGGTTTCCAGGCGTTCGGTCACCCGTCCAGCCTATCGTCCGGGGGGCTGCTCCGCCTTGTCGGCGAAGGTCTGCAGGAGGCGCTGCAGGGAGTCCAGCCGGGCGCGCCCCGTCTCGCTCAGCTCGCCGCGCTCCGCCGCCTCGATGAGGGCGCAGTCCGGCGCGTCGGGGAGGTGGGTGCAGCCGCGCGGGCAGTCCTCGGCGATGACGGCGAGCTCGGTGAAGGCGGCGAGGATGTTCGCGGGGTCGACGTGCCCGAGGCCGAAGGAGCGGACGCCGGGGGTGTCGATGACCCAGCCGGAGCCGTCGGCGCTCTCGTAGCGCAGCGAGACGGTGGAGGAGGAGGTGTGTCGCCCGCGGCCGGTGACCTGGTTCACGTGTCCGGTGGCGCGGCCCGCGGTGGGCACCAGGGCGTTCACCAACGTCGACTTGCCGACACCGGAGTGTCCGACGAACACCGTCGAGTGGCCGATGAGCGCGGCGCCGATCTCGTCGACCGGCATCTCGTCCTGTGCGCTCGTGAAGACCCGGAGATCGAGGCCCTCGAAGTGCGCGAGGAACGGCGCGGGGTCGGCGAGATCGGTCTTCGTCACGACGAGGAGGGGACGGATCCCGGCATCCAGGGCGGCGACGAGGTAGCGGTCCACGAGACGGGCGCGGGGCTCGGGGTCGGCCGCCGCGACGACGACGAGCATCTGGTCGGCGTTCGCGACGATCACCCGCTCGACCTCGTCGGTGTCGTCGGCGCTGCGGCGGAGGAGCGAGGTGCGCTCGACGATGCCCACGATCCGGCCGAGCGTGCCCTCGTCGCCCGAGGTGTCACCGACGACGCGGGCCCGGTCGCCCGTGACGATCGGCGTGCGCCGCAGCTCTCGTGCGCGGGCGGCCGTGATCGTGCGCTCCTGCGGGGTGTCCTCGTCGAGGAGGACGGAGTACCGGCCCCGGTCGACGCCGAGGACGCGGCCGATCTGCGCATCCTCGTGCGCAGGACGGCGTTTGGTGCGCGGCCGGTTGGCCTTCGGGTTCGGTCGGGTGCGGATGCTGCTCTCGTCGTAGTCCTCGAAGTCGTCCTCGAGGTCGTCGTCGTCGTTCAGCCAGCTCACCCGTCAGCCTCGCAGCATCCGCTCCCAGAGCATCGTGAACTCCGGGAGGGTCTTGGCGGTGGTGCCGATGTCGTCGATGACCACGTCGGGGACGCGGAGGCCGATCAGCGCGCCGGTCGTCGCCATCCGATGGTCGTGGTGCGCGGCCCAGGTGCCGCCCCGGAGCGGACCGGGAACGATGCGGATGCCGTCGGGGAGCTCCTCGGCGGTTCCGCCGAGCGCGCGCAGGTTCCCGACGAGCGCCGCGATCCGGTCGGTCTCGTGGAGGCGGATGTGTCCGATGCCGCGGATGGTCGTGGGGCCGTCGGCGAAGGCCGCGAGACCGACGAGGGTCGGCGTCAGCTCGCTGGCGGCGGAGAGATCGAGATCCAGTCCACGGATTCCGGAACCGGCCCGCACGGTGAGCACGCCGGCGTGACGGCTGACGTGTGCACCCGCCGCCTGCAGGATCTCGGGGAGCAGCGCTCCGGGCTGGGTCGAGTGCGCCGGCCAGCCGGTGATCGCGACGGAGCCTCCGGCGACGAGGGCCGCCGCCAGGAACGGGGCGGCATTGGAGAGATCCGGCTCGATCGGGATCTCCTTGGCACGGGGGACTCCGGCCTCCACCAGCCATTCGCCCACGGCGGGGCGCTCGATGCGGATGCCGCGGCGGCTCAGGGCCTCGATGGTCATGTCGATGTGCGGCAGGCTCGGCAGCCGCTCGCCCGTGTGCACGAGGTGCAGGCCGACGTCGAAGCGCGGGGCCGCGAGCAGCAGCCCGGACACGAACTGGCTGGAGGCCGACGCGTCGATCTCCACGCGACCGCCGCGGATGTGGCCGTGGCCGCGGATGGTGAACGGGAGGGCCCAGGTGCCCTCGTCGTCGATGTCGACGCCGAGGTCGCGCAGGGCGCTGATGAGCCCGCCCATGGGCCGGTGCAGAGCCGTCTCGTGCGCGGTGAGGTGGACGTCCTGCTCCGCGAGGCCCGCCAGCGGCGCGATGAAGCGCATGACGGTCCCGGCCTGGCCGCAGTCGATCGTCGTGCCGCCGCGGAGCTTGCCGGGCGTGATCACGAGGTCGGGACCGAACTCATGACCGGCGTCGACCTCCTCGATGCCGACGCCGAGTGCGCGGAGGGCCTCCACCATGCGCTGCGAGTCGTCGGAGTGCAGCGGCGCGATCAGGCGGCCGGGGCCGTCCGCGATCGCCGCGATGAGGAGCTCGCGGTTCGTGAGGGACTTGGAGCCGGGGATCGTGAGCTCGGCGTGCACCGGGCCGTCGATCGTGGGCGCGGGGTAGGCGCCCTGCACACGGGTGGGGGAATACCTTTTGGCGCTCATCGGTTCTCACCTTAGTAAACGCAACGCCGTCCTCGTGAGAGGCGGCCCCCGTGCGAAGGGAAGAGGATGCCTGCGACGCTGGAACGCGAGGTGATCGACCTCAGCCGCCTAGACTGGCCGGTGATGGACGACACCGCAACCGCAGCCACCGTCGGCGACCCTCGGCGCGAGTTCGAGGAGCAGGCGCTCCCCTTCATGGACCAGCTCTACGCCGCCGCGATGCGCATGACGCGCAATCCCGCTGACGCTGCCGATCTCGTGCAGGAGACCTTCGTCAAGGCCTACGGCTCGTGGTCGACGTTCGCGCAGGGCACGAATCTCAAGGCGTGGCTGTACCGCATCCTCACCAACACGTACATCAACATCTACCGCAAGCGGCAGCGCGAGCCCTTCCAGGGCACCATCGACGAGCTCGAGGACTGGCAGCTCGGCGGCGCGGAGTCGACCACCGCTTCGCACAGCCGGTCGGCCGAGGCGGAAGCCATCGACCGCATGCCGGCGTCGGTCGTGAAGGACGCGCTGCAGGCGGTTCCGGAGGACTTCCGGCTCGCGGTGTACCTCGCCGACGTCGAGGGCTTCGCGTACCAGGAGATCGCCGACATCATGAAGACCCCCATCGGCACCGTGATGAGCCGTCTGCACCGTGGCAGGCGGATGCTGCGGGAGCTGCTGGCCGACTACGCCGCGGAGCGGGGAATCGCCGCGGCTGACCCGAGGAGCAAGAAATGAGCGACTGCGGCTGCGACAAGGCCCGTCAGGATCTGGAGGAGTACCTCCGCAACGAGGTGTGCAAGACCGAGCACGCCGAGATCCGCGAGCACCTGGAGAACTGCCCGGCGTGCCGGGACGAGGCTCTGGTGGCGACGACCCTCACCGAGGTCATCGCCCGCGCCTGCAAGGAGACCGCTCCGGAGGAGCTGCGCGACCAGGTGTTCGCCCGGCTCCGCGAGGTCCAGGCCGCGCAGCACTGAGCGCCCCCGGGGCGCGGAGCGTCGGAGACCGCCCGTAGGCTGTGTGCATGGCCCTCATCGATGCGCGCGGGATCCCCGCTGACCAGACGTCCGTCGACCGCCTCGCGGGGGAGGGCCTCGAGTACCGGGTCCTCGATACGACGGATTCGACGCGCGTCGCCGCCTTCCAGCGGGCGATGGCCCGCGGGTTCCTCGGCGCCGACCCCTCGGAGGCGGCTCGTGAGGAGGGCGTGGGCACGCTGAGGAGCCGGCGCAACATCGGCGTCTACGAGCCCGACGCCCCGGCCGACCGCTTCCCGGTGGCGACCATCGACTCCTGGGTGACGCCGCTGACGATCCCCGGCGGCGAGATCGGGATGTGGGCGATCAGCGGGGTCACCGTAGCCGGCACGCACCGCCGCCGTGGCATCGCGCGCGCCCTGCTGGAGGGCGAGCTGCGCGCCGCCGTCGATGCCGGCCTCCCCGTCGCGGGCCTCACGGTGTCCGAGGCGACGATCTACGGCCGGTACGGCTTCGGCTCCGCCGTCCCCGTGGCGCGGTTCACCGTGGACGTGCGCCGCGCCGGCTGGGCGGGCCCCGTCCCGGCCGGCCGCGTGGAGTACCTCGAGCGCGAGGAGCTCGCCGAGGCGCTGGCGGAGGCGCACGAGCGCGCCCGTACCGCGCGGTCCGGTCAGGTCCCGGGGTGGGCGGCCCGCTGGGCGGGCATCAGCGGGCTCGCGACCACCGACACCGACCGGGATCGGGTGCGTGGCGTCCGCTATCGCGACGAGTCCGGTCAGGTGCGCGGCGTGATGGCCTTCCACCTCAGCGAGCGCGGCGGCACGTTCCGGTTCGCAGCGCACGTGCGCCTGCTCGTCGGCGAGACGGCGGAAGCGACGGCTGCGCTGTGGCGGTTCGCGCTGCAGCACGACCTCGTCGACGAGGTGACCGCCGATCTCCGACCGCTCGACGACGCCCTGCCGTGGCTGGTCGCGGACCCGCGCGGCGTCACCCAGGAGGTGCACGACCACGGTTGGCTCCGCGTCCTGGACGTCCCCGCCGCGCTCACGGCCCGGACCTACGCCGCGCCCCTGGACACCGTGCTCCGTATCGAGGACCCCCTGGGATTCGCCGCGGGCACCTGGCGCCTGCGCGTCGACGCGGAGGGGCGAGCGCACATCGAGGACGCTCCGGGCGCCCAGGCGGACCTCGTCCTCGACGTCTCCGCGCTCTCGTCGATCTACGCCGGCAGCATCCGCGTCGCCGCGCTGCACGGAGCGGGCCGGATCACGGGCCCGGTGGACGCCGTCGAGGCACTGGACCGTGCGTTCGTCGCCTTCCCGGCGCCCTCCCTCGACATCTGGTACTGACCCACGGACCGAGAAGGGCGCCCCGGCCGAAGCCGGGGCGCCCTTCGTCGTCAGAGAGGCGGTCAGCCCAGGGTGACCGCCGCGCGGATGAGCGCGGCCTGCTCGGTCGCGTGCACCTTGGACGATCCCGTCGCCGGCGAGGCCGACGCCGGACGCGAGACCGGGCGGAACGAGCGGTCGCCGGGGACGTCCGCGAAGGCCAAAGCCAGGAACGGCCAGGCGCCCTGGTTCTCCGGCTCCTCCTGCACCCACACGAGCTCGGCGTTCGGGTACGAGTCGGTGATCTTCTTCAGCTCGTCGATGGGCGTCGGGTAGAGCTGCTCCAGACGCACCAGGGCGATCTCCGGGTTCGGGTTCTTCTCCAGCTCGGCGCGGAGGTCCCAGTGCACCTTGCCGCTGTGCACGAGCACGCGCTTCACGGCGGAACGGTCGAGACCGCGGTCGTCGTCGAGGACCGGCTCGAAGCGGCCCCCGGTGAACGCCTCCACCGGGCTCGTCGCGCCGCGCAGACGCAGCATGGCCTTCGGCGTGAACACGATGAGCGGCTTGCGCGGGCGGGCGTAGGCCTGCCGGCGCAGCAGGTGGAAGTGCGACGCCGGGGTCGATGGACGGGCCACGATCATGTTGTCCTGCGCGCACAGCTGCAGGAACCGCTCGATGCGTGCGGAGGAGTGGTCCGGTCCCTGGCCCTCGTAGCCGTGGGGGAGCAGGAGCGTGACGCTGGACTGCTGACCCCACTTCTGCTCCGCGGCGGAGATGTACTCGTCGATGACCGACTGGGCGCCGTTGACGAAGTCGCCGAACTGCGCCTCCCACAGGACCAGGGCCTCCGGCGCCTCCACGGAGTAGCCGTACTCGAAGCCGAGCGCGGCGTACTCGCTGAGGAGGGAGTCGTAGACGAAGAAGCGGCCCTGCGCGTCGGACAGGTTCGACAGCGGCAGCCACTCCTGGCCGTTCGCACGGTCGTGGAGCGCCGCGTGCCGCTGCACGAAGGTCCCGCGTCGCGAGTCCTGGCCGGCGAGGCGCACCGGGGTGCCCTCGACCAGGAGCGAGCCGAAGGCGAGCAGCTCGCCGAAGCCCCAGTCGATGTTCCCGTTGCGGCTCATGTCCAGGCGCTTCTCCAGCAGCTGCTGGATCTTCGGGTGCACCGTGAAGCCCTCGGGCTTGTTCACGAACGCGTCGCCGATGAGGCGGATGACCTCGGCGGGGACACCGGTGACCTCGGGGGCTCCGACCTGGTCCTCGACCTGCGGGGCCTCCTCGGGGGCGATCGGGGTCGCGCCGGTCTCGGCGGCGTGCGTCTCGGCGAAGGCGATCTCCAGACGGTTCTGGAAGTCGGCCTTGGCCTCGTCGTACTCCTCCTCGGTGATGTCGCCGCGACCGACGAGGGACTCCGTGTACAGGCGGCGGACGGAGCGCTTCGCCTGGATGAGGTCGGTCATCAGCGGCTGCGTCATCGAGGGGTCGTCGCCCTCGTTGTGCCCGCGTCGGCGGTAGCAGACGAGGTCGATCACGACGTCGCGGTGGAAGCGCTCGCGGTACTCGAACGCGAGCTGCGCGACGTGGATGACGGCCTCGGGGTCGTCGCCGTTCACGTGGAAGACCGGCGCCTGGATCGTCTTGGCGACGTCGGTGGCGTAGACCGAGGTGCGGGCGTCGCTCGGCGTCGTGGTGAAGCCGACCTGGTTGTTGACGACCACATGGATCGTGCCGCCCGTGCGGTAGCCGCGCAGCTGCGACATCTGCAGGGTCTCGACGACGACGCCCTGGCCGGCGAAGGCCGCGTCGCCGTGGACGAGGATGGGCAGCCAGGCGAAGGTGCCGATGGGCTTGCGGTCCTGCTTGGCGCGGACGATGCCCTCCAGCACGCCGTCGACCGTCTCCAGGTGGGAGGGGTTGGCGGCGAGGTACACCGGCAGCGCGGAGCCGTCGTCGGCGACGAACGTGCCCTCGGTGCCCAGGTGGTATTTCACGTCGCCCGAGCCGCGCTGGTTGCCGGGGGTCTGCGTGCCCTCGAACTCGCGGAAGACCTGGCCGTACGTCTTGCCGGCGATGTTGGTGAGCACGTTCAGGCGGCCGCGGTGGGCCATGCCGATCGCGGCGCCCTCCAGACCGGCCGTGGCCGCGCCCTGGAGGATCTCGTCGAGGAGGGGGATCAGCGACTCGCCGCCCTCGAGCGAGAAGCGCTTCTGGCCGACGAACTTCGTCTGCAGGAAGGTCTCGAAGGCCTCGGCCTCGTTGAGCTTGCGCAGCACGCGCAGCTGCTCGTCATGGCCGGGCTTCTGGTACTTGACCTCGACCTTCTCCTGGAACCAGCGGCGCTGCTCCGGGTCCTGGATGTGCATGTACTCGATGCCGAGAGTGCGGCAGTACGAGTCGCGCAGCACGCCGAGGATGTCGCGGAGCTTGGCGACGCGGCGTCCGCCGAACCCGCCCGTGACGAACTCGCGGTCGAGGTCCCAGAAGGTCAGGCCGTGGCTCTCGATCTCCAGGTCGGGGTGCGAGCGCTGACGGTACTCGAGCGGGTCGATGTCGGCCATGAGGTGGCCGCGCACGCGGAAGGAGTTGATGAGCTCCTGCACGCGCGACTGCTTGTCGACGCGCTCGGCGAGGTCGACCGCGATGTCGGGGTTCCAGCGGATGGGCGCGTACGGGATGCGCAGCGCCGCGAAGATGTCGTCGTAGAAGCCCCGCTGCCCGATGAGCAGCTCGTGCACCTTCTTCAGGAACTCGCCGGAGCCGGCGCCCTGGATGACGCGGTGGTCGTAGGTGCTCGTGAGCGTGATGGTCTTGCCGATCGCGAGCTCGTTGAGCGTCTTGTCGCTCGCGCCCTGGAACTCGGCGGGGTACTCGAGGGCGCCGGCGCCGATGATGCAGCCCTGGCCCTTCATGAGACGCGGGACCGAGTGCACCGTGCCGATGCCGCCCGGGTTGGTGAGCGAGACCGTGGTGCCCTGGAAGTCGGCGGCGGTGAGCTTGTTGGCGCGGGCGCGGGTGACGAGGTCCTCATAGGCGGCGAGGTACTCGGTGAAGGTCATGGTGTCGGCACGCTTGATGCTCGGGACCATGAGGGCGCGGGTGCCGTCCGGCTTGGGCAGGTCGATCGCGATGCCGAGGTTGACGTGCGCCGGGGCCACGACGGAGGGCTTGCCGTCGATCTCGGCGTAGAAGACGTTCTGGCTGCGGAACTCGTCGAGGGTGCGGATGAGCGCCCAGCCGATGAGGTGGGTGAAGCTGACCTTGCCGCCGCGCGTGCGGGCCATGTGGTTGTTGATGACGATGCGGTTGTCGATCATCAGCTTGGCCGGGACCGTGCGGACGCTCGTCGCGGTGGGGACGGTGAGCGATTCGTCCATGTTCGCGGCGAGGGTCTTCGGCAGACCGCGCAGCGGGGTGACCTTGTCCTCTTCGGACGGCTGCTGCGTCTCCTTGGACTCCTGCTTCGGCTTCGGCGCCTGGGCGGGGATCGGCGCGGCCGCCGCCGGCTTCGCGGTGGTGCGGGCGACGGGCTGTGCTCCGATCACGGGGATGGGAGCGGTCACGGGGTGCGCCGGGGCCGCGGTCGCGGCGGGAGCGGCAGCGCCTCCGGCGGCCGTGGTCTCGGAGTGGTACTTCTCCAGAATGGGCCACCACTCCTTGTCGACCGAGTCGCGGTTCTCCTTGAACTGCTCGTAGAGCTCTTCGACGAGCCAGGAATTGGCTCCGAACCCCCCGTCGCCACCGACGCCGGTCACCTGGTTCGACACGCTCTATCGCCCTCTTTCATCGCTGAAGATCTCCGATGCGGACGCACGACGCAGGATGCGCTCGGGCCCGCACACTCTCGACCACCAAGCCTAACCTGTTTCGACCGAGGAGACGTCGAACAGCACGACCCGTGGCGCGCCGATCTGGGTACCGTGGAGACATGGAGTTCTCAGGTGCGCAGCCGACCGTCGATCTGACCTACTCGGACGTCTTCCTGGTGCCGCGCCGCTCGGCCGTCACCAGTCGCCTCCAGGTCGATCTCGCTCCGCACGACGGCACCCCGGCGACGCTGCCGCTCGTCGCCGCGAACATGAACTCGGTGACCGGGCCGCGGATCGCCGCCGTGCTCGCGCGTCGAGGGGCGCTGGGCGTGCTGCCGCAGGACCTCCCGCTCCAGGAGCTCGACGCCGCGATCCGCGACGTGAAGGGGCAGCCGGTGCTCTGGGACACGCCGCTCGTGCTGCCCCCGGAGGCGACCGTCGCCGACGCCCTCCGCCTGCTCCCCGCCGCCCCCGGCCACGGCATCGTCGTGGCCTCCGGCGCGGCGCCGATCCCCGTCGACCGCATCGTCGGGGTGCTCCCGGCCACCCGTCTCGCGACCGCGCTGCCCGACGCGCAGCTCGGCGACCTCGTGCACCGGGGCACGCCGTCCATCGACGCGGACGACATCGGCTCCGAACGGCACGCCTTCGACGTCATCACCGAGGCGGACGTCGAGGTCGTCACGGTCGTCCACCACGGCCACCTCGTCGGGACGCTGAGCGCCCGCAGCGCCCTCCGCGCCACGCTGTACCGGCCGGCCGTGGACGCCGGCGGGCGCCTCGCCGTCGCCGCGGCGGTCGGCATCAACGGCGACGTCGGGGCGAAAGCGAAGGCGCTCGCGGCGGCCGGGGTGGACGTGCTCGTCGTCGACACCGCGCACGGCCACCAGGAGGGCATGCTCCGGGCGCTGCAGGAGGTCGCGTCCCTCGGGCTCGGGCTCCCCATCGTCGCGGGGAACATCGTCACCGCGGACGGCGTGCGGGATCTCGTCGACGCGGGCGCCTCGATCCTCAAGGTCGGCGTCGGACCAGGGGCGATGTGCACGACGCGGATGATGACGGCGGTCGGTCGTCCCCAGTTCTCCGCGGTGCTGGAGACCGCGCAGGCCGCCGCCGAGGCCGGAGCGCATGTCTGGGCCGACGGCGGGGTGCGCTACCCGCGGGACGTCGCCCTCGCGCTCGCTGCCGGTGCGGCCTCCGTCATGGTCGGCTCCTGGTTCGCCGGGACGATCGAGGCCCCGGGCGAGCTCCAGCGCGACACGGACGGTCGTCTGTTCAAGGAGTCGTGGGGGATGGCCTCGACCAAGGCCGTGCAGGCGCGGTTCGGTCGGCTCGACGCCTACGAGCGCGCGCGCAAGGAGCTGTTCGCCGAGGGCATCTCCTCCTCCAGGATCTACCTCGACCCGCTGCGCCCGGGCATCGAGGACCTGCTCGACATGATCACGTCGGGCGTGCGGTCGTCCTTCACCTACGCCGGGGCCGCGACCGTGCCGGAGTTCCACGACCGCGCTCTCGTCGGACTGCAGTCGGCGGCGGGCTACGAGGAGGGCAAGGCGCTGCCGGTCAGTTGGTGATCACCTGCCGCGACCACAGTCCGCTTCTGTAGAATCGAGCGCACTATGGACGACCCTCCCAGTTGCCGAACATCGCCCCACCGTCCCGTTCTCTCCCCGGAGAGGAAGATCTGATGGACTACATCATGTTGGGCGTGGGGCTTCTGCTCACGGTCGGCACCGGCCTCTTCGTCGCGAGCGAGTTCGCCCTCGTGAACCTCGACCGCGCGGATCTGGAAGCGCGGCAGGCGCGAGGCGAGTCCCGCCTCTCGCTGACGATCAGCGCCCTGCGGCACACCTCGACGCATCTCTCCTCCGCACAGCTCGGCATCACGCTGACCACGCTGCTGACCGGATACACGATGGAACCGGCGCTGTCCAACCTCCTGCGCCCCACGCTGGTTGCCTGGAACATCCCGGAAGCTGCCGTCGCTCCCATCGCGACCGTGGTGGCGATGTTCGTCGCGACGGTGCTCTCGATGATCCTCGGCGAGCTCGTCCCGAAGAACTTCGCGCTGGCGCTGCCCCTGGCCACGGCGAAGCTCGTCGTCCCGTTCCAGATCGCCTTCACGACCGTGTTCAAGCCGGCGGTGGTCGTGCTCAACGGCAGCGCCAACGGGGTGCTGCGCAGCATGGGCATCGAGCCCAAGGAGGAGCTCTCCGGCGCCCGTAGCGCGGAGGAGCTCTCCTCCCTCGTGCGACGGTCGGCGAGCGCGGGAGTGCTGGAGGCCGACACCGCGACGCTGCTGGACCGCACGCTCACTTTCTCGCGGCTCACCGCGGCCGACGTCATGACGGCGCGCCCGAGCATGCACGCGATCGCCGCCGGCGACTCGGTCGACGACGTGATCCAGCTGGCGCGGCGCACCGGCCACAGCCGCTTCCCGGTCTTCGACGAGGACCTCGACGACATCACCGGCGTCGTGCATCTCAAGGCCGCCATCTCGGTGCCGCGGGAGCGCCGGGCAGAGGTGCCCGTCGGTGCTCTCGCGACCGATCCGCTGCGCGTGCCGGAGACCGCCCACGTCGACGCGCTGATCTCCGACCTCCGCGGTCGCGGATATCAGCTCGCGGTCGTCGTGGACGAGTACGGCGGGACGGCGGGGATCGTGACGCTGGAGGACCTCGTGGAGGAGCTGGTCGGCGAGGTGTCCGACGAGCACGACCGGACGAGGGCCGGCATCATCCGCAACCGCGACGGGGTGACCTTCCCCGGCGAGCTGCGTCCGGACGAGCTGCGCAGCCGCGCAGGCGTCGAGGTGCCGGAGGGCGATGTGTACGACACGGTCGGCGGCTACGTCATGAGCGTCCTCGAGCGGGTGCCGGTCGTCGGCGACGAGGTGCCCCTGGAGAGCGGCACGCTGCAGGTGGTCCGCATGGACGGCCGCCGCGTGGATCGGGTGCGCTACGTCCCGAGACCGGATGCCGTCGTCATCGAGGGGGTGTCCCTGTGAGCGATTGGGGAGGCCTCGCCTGGCTCGTCGTCCTGCTGGCGGCGAACGCGTTCTTCGTCGGCGCCGAATTCGCGGTGATCTCCGCGCGGCGCTCCCAGATCGAGCCGAAGGCGGAGCGCGGGTCGCGCCCGGCCAAGACGGCGCTGTACGCCATGGAGCACGCGACGCTCATGCTCGCGACCTCGCAGCTCGGCATCACGATCTGCTCGCTGCTCATCCTGAACGTGTCCGAGCCCGCCATCCACCATCTGCTCGCCGTGCCGCTGCACGCGCTGGGCTGGTCGGACGGCGCGGTGGACGTCGTGTCGTTCACGATCGCGCTGCTCATCGTGTCGTTCCTGCACGTCGTGTTCGGCGAGATGGTGCCGAAGAACCTCGCGTTCTCGATTCCGGACCGGGCCGTGCTGCTGCTGGCGACGCCGCTGGTGTGGGTGTCGAAGGTCTTCATGCCGGTGATCTGGCTGCTGAACGCGGCGGCGAACGGCGTGCTGCGCCTCTTCCGGGTGGAGCCGAAGAACGAGGCGGCGTCGACGTTCACCCTCGATGAGGTCGCGACCATCGTCAACCAGTCGCGCCGCGAGGGCGTGCTCATGGACACCGCGGGCACGGTGACGGCCGCGGTCGAGTTCACCGACAAGAAGGCGCGCGACGTGGCCGTTCCGCTGAGCGACCTCGTCACGCTGCCGCAGACGACCACGCCCGACGACATCGAGAAGGCGGTGGCCCGCTACGGGTTCTCGCGCTACGTGATCGTCGACGACGAGGACGTCCCGATCGGCTACGTCCACCTCAAGGACATCCTGCGGGCCTCGGAGGGCCCGGATGCCGAGGCCAAGGTGCTCGAGCCGATCCCCGGCAAGCGCATCCACCACATGGTGCCCGTGCAGGAAGACACCGATCTGGAGGACGCGCTCGCCGTCATGCGACGGGCGGGTCGCCACCTCGCCAAGGTCCGCGACGCCCGCGGGGAGACCACGGCCGTGCTGTTCCTGGAGGACATCCTCGAGGAGCTCGTCGGCGAGGTGCAGGACGCGACCCGTCGCGTCCGCGGCCACTGACATCCGGATACGCGAAGGCCGCCGGCTCCCTCGGGGACCGGCGGCCGTCGTCGTGGGCGTCAGCGCCAGTGCGCCCGCTCGTACTGCGGCGGCCAGGCGACCTCGTCGCCCAGCTCGTGCGCGGCCCGGAGCGCGAAGTGCGGGTCGCGCAGCCACTCCCGTCCGGCGAAGATCGCGTCGGCCGCCCCGTCGGCGAGCACCTGCTCGGCCTGGGCGGCGGCGGTGATGAGGCCCACGGCCGACACCGGGATCCGCCCGCCCTGGCGGACGGTCTCGGCCAGCGGGACCTGGTAGCCGGGGGAGACGCTGATGCGCTGGTGCGCGACGAGGCCGCCGCTGGAGACGTCGATGAGGTCGGCGCCGCGCGCGGTCGCCCAGCCGCCGACCGTCGCCGCCTCCTCGGGCGTGAACCCGCCCTCGGCGTGATCCGTCGCCGAGATCCGGACGAAGACCGGCACACCCTCGCCGGCTGCCTCGCGCACCGCGTCCACGACGCGCAGCAGCGCCGGGCCCGGTTCTCCAGCGAGCCGCCGTACTCGTCCTCGCGGAGGTTCGACAGCGGCGACAGGAACTGGTGCAGGAGGTAGCCGTGAGCACCGTGGATCTCGATGACATCGAAGCCCGCCTCGAGCGCCCGACGGGTCGCCGCGGCGAACCCGTCGACCACGCGGTCGATGCCCTCCGCGTCCAGCGCGACCGGCGCGGCGAACCCCTCGTATGCCACCGCGGACGGGGCGGTGGTCGTCCACCCGCCCGCGGCGGCGGGGACCGAGCCGCGCTCGTCGGCCCACGGCCACCAGGTGGAGGCCTTCCGCCCCGCGTGCGCGAGCTGGATGCCCGCGGCGGCGCCGCGGTCGTGGATCGCTCCGACGATCGGGGCGAGGGCGTCGCGCTGGGCGTCGTCCCACAGCCCGAGGTCGCGCGGGGAGATGCGCCCCTCCGGCACGACGGCCGTGGCCTCGGCCACGACGAGCCCGGCGCCGCCCGAGGCGAACTGCGCGAGGTGGGTGTGGTGCCACTCCTGCGCCACGCCGTCGACGGCGCTGTACATGCACATGGGGGAGACCCAGAGGCGGTTGCGGAACGTGGTGGACCGGATGGTCAGCGGGGAGAAGAGAAGACTCACCGTTCGACGGTACCGCCGACGCGGACGGGACAGGGCCGTCGGGCTAACGTGGAGTCATGAGCGACGTGCGCGAGTGGTCCCGCAGCGACGCGGCGCGGTTCTTCCGCGCGCCGACCGCCGAGGACGACAAGTATTCGCGGGGCGTCGTGGGCATCCGCACCGGATCGGCCGCCTACCCCGGCGCCGCGGTGCTGGGCGTCGAGGCCGCGTGGCGGGCCGGTGTCGGTTTCGTCCGCTACGTCGGCGCGCCGTCGGCGGTGGCGGCGGTGCTCGCCCGACGCCCGGAGACCGTCGGCGGGCCGGACGCCGGACGCACGCGGATCGGCGCCTGGGTGATCGGGTCCGGGACCGATCCGGACGACCGGAGCACGGCGGAGGCGCAGGCGCTGCGGGAGATCGTCGACGGCGACGTCCCCGTGGTCATCGACGCCGGAGCGCTCGATCTGGCGCCGACCGCCCGCGCCCCGTTCGTCGCCACGCCGCACGGCCGGGAGTTCGCGCGGCTGCGCGAGCGCGTCGGCATCGACGGGGCCTCGGACGATCTCGCGCACGTCCGCGACGTGTCCGCCGCGATCGACGGCGTGGTGCTGCGCAAGGGCGCGCGCACCGTCCTCGCGGCACCCGACGGCACTGTCATCGCCGTGGAGGCGGGGACCGGGTGGCTCGCGACGGCCGGGACGGGGGACGTGCTGGCGGGAATCGTCGCCGCCGTGATCGCCGCGAATCCGGGCAGCGCGCTCGTCGAGTCCGCCGCGGCGGCCGTCTGGCTGCACGGGCACGCCGCCCGCCTCGCCGCCGCGGCGACCGCGGGTGCGAGCGGTCATCCGATCGTGGCGCTCGACGTCGCGGAGGCGCTGCCCCGCGCGGTCGCGGACCTCCTGTCGTGAGGACCACGGCCCGGGGGAGCGTGCTCGCGCTGTGGATCGCCTTCCTCCTCGTCCACGTCCTCACCGCATGGCTGGGCTGGGTCTACCCGAGCCAGCCCATGGGGGACGTCGTCCTGGTCTACGAGCCCTGGGCGACGGCCGCGTGGAGCGGCGGGGAGATCGTGGGCGTCACGGAGTCCTGGGTGTATCCGCAGCTCGCGCTCCTGCCGATGATGCTCGCGGCCGTGCTCGCCGCCCCATTCCTCCCGCTGCTCGGCGTCTCCGGCGCCTACCTGATCGGCTGGGCGCTGCTGGTCACGGTGCTCGACGCCGTCGCGTTCGCCGTCCTCGTCGGGCGCGGACACGTGCGGTCGCGGCGCACCGCCGCGTGGTTCTGGTGCGCCGCGCTGCTGCTCCTCGGACCCATCGCGCTGTACCGCATCGATGCCGTCACCGTGCCGATCGCCGTCGTGGCCGGCCTCTGGCTGGTGACCCGCCCGACCATCGCCGCGGCGCTGCTGGCCATCGGCGCCTGGATCAAGGTCTGGCCCGGAGCGCTGCTCCTCGCGGCGGTCGTGGCCGGGAGGGCGCGGCTGCGGATGCTCCTGGCCGCCGCGGTCGTCACCGCCGGTGTGGTGGTGGTGCTCCTGCTGCTCGGCGCCGACACCGAGATCCTCGGCGTCCTCACCGCGCAGACGGGCCGGGGACTCCAGATCGAGGCGGTCGCCGCGACCCCGTTCCTCTGGATGGCCGTGACGGGGGCCGCCCGCATCGAGTACAGCTACGACATCCTCACCTTCCAGATCGTCGCGCCGGGCGCGGAGGCCCTCGCGACGATCCTCACCCCGCTCCTGGTGCTCGCCGCCGCCGTCGTCACCGTCGTCGGCGGGGTCAAGGCCGCCCGCGGCGCGTCGTTCGCGCGACTCTTCCCGCCGCTGGCCCTGCTCCTGGTGACGGTGCTCATCGCCCTGAACAAGGTCGGCTCGCCGCAGTTCCAGACCTGGCTGCTCGCCCCCGTGATCCTGTGGCTCGTGCTCGACCGCCGCCGGGCGCGCACCGCCGCCGCCCTCGTGCTCGCGCTGTGCCTGCTCACCTGTCTCGTGTATCCGCTGAGCTATGACGGGCTGCTGCGTGCCGAAGCCGCCCCCGTCCTGCTGCTCACGATGCGCAACGCCCTGCTCGTCGTCCTCGCCGCCGTGAGCGCCGTCGCGCTCGCGCGGGTCCCCGCCGTCCGTCGTCCCCGAACCCAGGAGTGAACCCATGCTGATCGCCTTCTCCGTCGCCCCCAGCGGCACGCCCGCCGATGGTGCCGAGCGCCCCGATGCCTCCGTGCACGACGCGGTCGCCGCGGCCGTGCGCGTCGTCCGCGCGTCGGGCCTCCCGCACCGCACGACGAGCATGTTCACCGAGATCGAGGGGCCCGACTGGGACACCGTCATGGACGTGGTCAAGCGCGCGACCGAGGCGGTGATGCCGTTCGGCTCCCGGGTGTCGCTCGTCCTCAAGGCGGACATCCGCCCCGGGTACACGGGAGAGCTCGACGCCAAGGTCGAGCGCCTGGAGGCGGCGATCGAGGAGTCCGACGACCGGTAAGCTGAACCGGTGAATCCCTCGACACCTTCGAGGGGTGCGGCGAAGTGGGCGCTCCTCTCCCTCGCCATCGGCAGTTTCGGCATCGGCATGACCGAGTTCGTGGTCATGGGCCTGCTGCCGAACATCGCCGCCGACCTCCTCCCGTCCGTCTGGGCGTCGAGCCAGGAGGAGGCACTGAGCCAGGCCGGCTGGCTGATCTCGCTGTACGCACTCGGCGTGGTCATCGGCGCCCCGACCATCGCCGGCTTCGTCGCCCGCTATCCGCGGCATCGGGTGATGATCGTGCTCGCCCTCGCGCTGACCGTCTTCAACGCCCTCACCGTGGTGCTGCCGACGTTCGAGCTCGTCGGGGTCTCGCGCTTCCTCGCCGGGCTCCCGCACGGCGCCTACTTCGGCATCGGCGCGCTGGTCGCCGCCGACGTGATGGGGCCGGGAAACCGTGCCAAGGGCGTCGCGTTCATCCTCACCGGTCTCACGGTCGCCAATGTCGTCGGCGTGCCGCTGGGCACCTTCCTCGGCCAGGAGTGGGGCTGGCGGGCCGCCTTCGCGGTCGTCGCGCTCGTCTTCGCAGTCGCCACCGTCTTCATCGCGCTGTTCGTGCCCGCGCACCCGGGGAACCCCGGACGCACGATGCGAGCGGAGCTCGGGGTGTTCCGCATCGGTCAGGTCTGGTTCACGCTCGGCGTCGGGGCGATCGGCTTCGGCGGGTTCTTCGCCGTCTACAGCTACATCGCCCCGCTCGTGACGGAGGTGGCCGGATCGCCGGACTGGGTCGTGCCGATCGTGCTCGTGCTCATGGGGCTCGGCATGACGGGCGGAAACCTCGTCGGCGGTCATCTGGCCGACATCGACCTCCGCCGGACGCTGCTGCTGGGCCTCGCCGCGATGGCCGTCGTGTTCGCCCTCCTCGCCGTGCTCTCGTTCTGGATCGTGAGCCTGAGCCTCGTGGTCGTCCTCGTCGGGTTCGTCTCGTCCGTGCTCAGCCCGACGATCCAGACGCGGTTGATGGACGTGGCCGGCGACAACCAGTCCATCGCGGCGGCCATGAACCACTCCGCCCTGAACATCGGCAACAGCCTCGGCGCCTTCCTCGGCGGCATCGTGATCGCGGTCGGCTGGGGCTACACGGCACCGGCGTGGACCGGGGCGGTGCTCGCGGTGGCCGGACTCCTCATCGCCCTGGTGTCGTACCGCGTGGAGGCACGGCGGGTCGCGCAGACGCCGGTCCTCGCGTCGTAGAGTGACGGGGTGACCGCTCCCGACGACGACCTCCCGCTCGCCGGAACCGTCGTGCTGCTGCGCCCGAGTCCCGGGGGCTTCGAGGTGCTGCTGCTGCGCCGTCCGTCGCGCGGCTCCTTCGCGGACGCCTGGGTGTTCCCCGGGGGGAAGGTCGAGCCGGAGGATCGGCGGGCGGGCGCGGCGGACGTCGAGGACGCGCGCCGGGCCGCCGCCCGGGAGACCGCGGAGGAGGTCGGACTCGTCGTCGACGACCTGGTGCCTCTGTCGGAGTGGCGCCCGCCCGCGGAGGCGCCCGTGCGGATCCGCACCTGGTTCTTCCTCGCCCTCGCGCCGGACGTCGAGCCGTCGCCTGCCGCCGACGAGGTCGTCGAGCTCGCCTGGGTGTCACCGGACACGGCCTTCGAGCGGCACGCGGCGGGGGAGTGGCGGCTCTTCCCGCCCACCTGGCTCACGCTGCACCGGCTCTCCGCCTTCACCGACGTCGAGGCCGCGCTGGCCTCCGGCGGGGCGGTCGAGCTGTTCCAGACGGAGGTGCGCGACGGGGGCCGGGCGTTCGGCTGGGCGCAGGGGACCCTCCACGCCCACACCCTGCCGTGGCGGTTCGACCCGGCCTGACGCGGGTCAGGCGTCGAGCAGGCGCCGCAGGTGCGTGCCGACGGCCTCGGTCTCGATGAGGAACCCGTCGTGGCCGAAGTCGCTCGTGAGCACCACCGCCTCGCCGTCGAGCACGTTCCGGATGCTCCGGGCGATCCGCTGCTGACCGTCGACGGGGAAGAGGCGGTCGCTGTCGATGCCGAGGACGAGGGTCGTCGCGGTCACCGCCTTCAGGGCCTCCTCCACGCCGCCGCGGCCCCGGCCGACGTCGTGCGAGTTCATGGCCTCGACGAGGGTGATGTAGCTGTTGGCGTCGAAGCGGCGCGTGAACTTGTTCCCGTGGAAGTCGAGGTAGGACTCCACGGCGAACCGTCCGCCATGGCCGAGCGGCGATACGTCCGACTGCCAGGAGCGCTGGAAGCGCTGGTTGAGCTCGATCGGGCTGCGGTAGTTCAGCAGCGCCATGCGGCGGGCGAGGGCCAGGCCGCGGTGCGGGCCGTCGCCGTCCGCGAGGTCGTAGTACTCGCCGCCCTGGAAGCGCGGGTCCATGCGGATGGTCTCGAGCTGCACGGTGTTGAGCGCGATCTGGTCGGCGGTGGTGACCGGAGGCGAGGAGAGCACGGCGAGGCGCTGCACGCGGTCCGGCTGCGCCACGGCCCACTCGAGCGCATGCATGCCGCCCATCGAGCCGCCGATCACCGCCGCCCAGCTGTCGATGCCGAGCGCGTCGGCCAGGCGCACCTGCGCGGCCACCTGGTCGCGGATGGTGAGGTAGGGGAAGCGCGACGCCCACTCGTAGCCGTCCGGGGCGATGCTCGCGGGGCCGGTCGATCCCTGGCAGCCGCCGAGCATGTTCGGCGCGATCACGAACCACTCGTCGGTGTCGAGGGGCGCACCGGGGCCGACGACGTCCTCCCACCAGCCGGCGGTCGGGTGGCCGGCACCGGCCTCTCCGCGCACGTGGCTGTCCCCGGTGAGGGCGTGCAGGACGAGCACGGCGTTGTCGCGTGCGGCGTTGAGCTCCCCCCAGCTCTCGTACGCGAGGCGGATGCCGGGGAGCCGGGCTCCGCTCTCCGTGTCGAAGGCGCCGAACGCGGCGAACCGGCGGCCGCCGACGGGGTCGCCGTCGCGCCAGGCGCCGGTGGCCGGTGGCCGGGCACGGAGCAGCCGGACGTCGGCCTCCGTCACCGGTGCCGACGGCACCGTGTCCTCGGAGGTCGTCTGCCAGTCCATGTCTCCATTCTCGCCTGGCCGGTCGGTCCCGGCCCGCAGGTTACGACACCGGGGACGACGAAGGCCCCGGACCGTGCGGTCCGGGGCCTTCGCGGAGGCATGCGCTCAGGCGCGTGCGGCCTCGGAGACGGCGCGCGCGGCGGCGAGCGCCTGGTCGAGATCGGCCTTGAGGTCCTCGATGTTCTCGAGTCCCACGGACAGGCGCACGAGGCCGGGGGTCACGCCCGCGGTGAGCTGCTGCTCCGGGGTGAGCTGGGCGTGCGTCGTGGAGGCCGGGTGGATGACGAGCGAGCGCACGTCGCCGATGTTGGCGAGGTGGCTGAACAGGGAGAGGCTGTTGACGAACTCGCGTCCGGCCTCGACACCGCCCTTGAGCTCGAACGACAGCACGGCGCCGACACCCTTCGGGGCGTACTCGTTCGCCTTGGCGTACCAGGGCGAGGACGGCAGGCCGGAGTAATTGACCGCGGCCACGTCGTCGCGGCTGTCCAGCCACTCGGCGATCTCCTGAGCGTTCTGCACGTGGCGCTCGATGCGCAGCGACAGCGTCTCGACACCCTGGATGAGGTTCCACGCGCTCTGCGGGGCGATGGCCGAGCCGAGGTCGCGGAGCAGCTGGACCCGGGCCTTGATGATGTAGGCGAGCGGGTCGCCGACCGCGGCCGTGTAGCTGGCGCCGTGGTACGACGGGTCCGGCTCGGTGAGTCCGGGGAACTTCTCGACGTTCTCCGACCACGCGAAGGAGCCGCCGTCGATCACGACGCCGCCGATCGTGGTGCCGTGGCCGCCGAGGAACTTCGTGATCGAGTGGACGACGATGTCGGCGCCGTGCTCGAACGGACGGATGAGGTACGGGGTGGCGATCGTGTTGTCGACGATCAGCGGGACGCCGTTCTCGTGCGCGATGTCGGCGACCGTGCGGATGTCGAGCACGTTGATCTGCGGGTTGCCGATGGTCTCCGCGAAGAACAGCTTCGTGTTCGGGCGGACGGCGCGACGCCACTCCTCCGGGTCGTCCTGGTTCTCGACGAAGGTGACCTCGATGCCGAGCTTGGCGAGGGTGTACTTGAAGAGGTTGTAGGTGCCGCCGTAGATCGAGCTCGACGCGACGAAGTGGTCGCCGGCCTGCGCGATGTTGAGGATCGCGAAGGTCGAGGCGGCCTGGCCGCTGGAGAGGACGAGGGCGCCGGTGCCCCCTTCGAGCGCGGCGAGGCGCTGCTCCAGGACGTCCTGGGTCGGGTTCTGGATGCGGGTGTAGATGTTGCCGAACTCGGCGAGCGCGAAGAGGTTCGCGGCGTGGTCGGCGCTGTCGAACACGTAGGACGTGGTCTGGTAGATCGGCGTCGCCCTGGCCTTGGTGACGGGGTCGGGGGCGGCGCCCGAGTGGATCTGCTTGGTCTCGAAACGCCAGGTCTCGGGTGCGGACATGTGTTCCCCCTGGAACGGTCGGAAGGTCGGATGGGCTGGTGCCCTTGCAGCGAGAGTACGGAATATCGGTCCGTGTCAACAACGACCGGGAAATGTGACGTAACACGGCGAGGGGGCCGGGAACGGGCGGAACCCGCGCGGACATCGTACGGTGGAGGACATGGCCAACAGACGTGCAGTGGTGACAGGTGCGAGTTCCGGGATCGGTCAGGCGACGGTGCGGGTGCTGCGGTCGCGCGGGTGGGACGTCGTCGGCGTCGCGCGCCGTGCCGACCGGCTCGCCGCGCTGTCCGCGGAGACGGGGGCGTCGACCATCGCCTGCGATCTGACCGACGACGCGGCGGTGGCGGCGCTCCTCGGGGAGCTCGAGCGCACCGGACCCGTGCACGCCCTCGTCCAGGTCGCCGGTGGCGCGCGGGGGACCGACCGCGTCGAGGATGCCGCGCTCGCCGACTGGCAGTGGATGTACGACGCGAACGTCCTCGCGACCCAGCGCCTCGTCGCCGGATTGCTCCCGATGCTCCGTCGCACCGCGGACGTGGACGGCCATGCCGACCTCCTGTTCGTGACCTCGACGGCCGCGCAGACCGCCTACCCGGGCGGCGCGGGCTACAACGCGGCGAAGGCGGCCGAGGCGATGCTCGTCCGTGCGCTGCGTCAGGAGCTGAACGGCGAGCCGCTCCGGGTGGCCGAGGTCGCTCCCGGGATGGTGCACACGGAGGAGTTCACGCTGAACCGGCTTGGGGGCGACGCCGTCGCCGCGGAGGCCGTGTACTCCGGGGTCGAGGCGCCCCTTCGCGCCGAGGACGTGGCGGACGTGATCGCCTACGCTCTGGACGCTCCCGCCCACGTGAACCTCGACCTCGTCACGATGCGGCCCGTCGCCCAGTCGGCGCAGCACCTGCTCGCGCGAGGCCCGCTGCGGGTCCGGCCCGTCGAGTGAGCGGAGGACGCACCCTCGCGGAGCTCGCCGACGAGGGACTGATCGACGCGGGATGGGCGGAGGCGCTGGCCCCGGTGCAGGACACCATCACGGCGCTCGGGGAGCGGCTGCGCGCCGAGCAGGCGGCCGGTCACGGATACCTTCCCGCGGGGCCGAACGTGCTGCGCGCCTTCCAGCGTCCACTCGCCGACGTGCGTGTGCTCATCACGGGCCAGGACCCCTATCCGACCCCCGGGCACCCGATCGGGCTGTCGTTCGCCGTGGACCGCGATGTGCGGCCCCTGCCGCGGAGCCTGACGAACATCTACAAGGAGCGGGAGGCCGACCTCGGCCTCCCGCCCGCACCGCACGGAGACCTCACCGCGTGGAGCGATCAGGGCGTGCTGCTGCTCAACCGCGTCCTGACGGTGCGCCCCGGAGCGGCCGCCTCCCACCGCGGCTGGGGATGGGAGCAGGTGACGGAGCTCGCGATCCGCACCCTCGTGGCCCGGGAGCAGCCGCTCGTCGCGATCCTCTGGGGGCGTGACGCGGTGAACCTCCAGCCCCTCCTCGGCGACACCCCCGTGATCGCCTCGGCGCATCCGTCCCCTCTCTCCGCGAGCCGTGGCTTCTTCGGCTCCCGGCCCTTCTCCCGCGCGAACGCGCTCCTGGAGGGGCTCGGCAGTGCTCCGGTGGACTGGAGGGTGGAGGGCGAGGGGTCCGGCTCTCTAAGCTGAGCGCATGCAGTTCGAGCCGGGCGACCGCCGCCGCGTTCTCCCGCGTCATCTGCGACCGGCGACCGCGCCGGACACGTTCTCCTACGTCATCAGACCGGCACGCGCGGCGGATCTGCCGCACGTGCGGGAGATCTACAACCACTTCGTCAGCAATTCGGCCGTCACCCTGGACGAGCGCCGCAGCAGCATCCCGTACTGGCGGGACAAGTTCACCCTGCTGGAGCGGCTCGGGCTGCCGTTCCTCGTGGCGGTGTCGCCCTCCGGCGCCATCCTCGGGTATGCGCTCGCGCAGCCGTGGGCGGGCAAGAACGCGTACCGGTACACGGTCGAGGACTCGATCTACCTCGGTCCCGGCGCGGCCGGCAAGGGTCTCGGGTCGGCCCTTCTGCAGGCGCTGATCGCCGCGTGCGAGCAGCGGGGGCTCCGGGAGATGGTCGCCGTCATCAGCGACCAGGGTGCGGAGGCCTCGATCCGGCTGCACGAGAAGCTGGGGTTCGTGGAGGCCGGTCGCATGGGGCGCGTCGGCCATAAGTTCGGCCGCGACCTCGGCACCGTCTACCTGCGCCGGGTACTCCGCCCGTCCCGCCCTCGCCGTCGCCTCTCGCTCTTCCCGCGCTGACCCCTCGCCCCACCCCCTTGCGTGCCTCCCACCCCGTTGCGGGCGCACGCAAAGGGCCGGGGTGGCCGCAAAGGGGTGGGTCGGCGATCAGGCGTCGGGGATGACGGGGATCGCGGAGAGCAGGGTGCGGGTGTAGTCGGCGGTCGGGTGGAGCAGCACGTCGCGCGTCGGACCGCGCTCGACGATGCGGCCGTCCTTCATGACGACGACCGTGTCGCAGAGGTTCTGCACCACGCCGATGTCGTGCGACACGAGCAGCAGCGTGAGCTCGTCGGCGACTCGGAGTTCCGCGAGGAGCTCGAGGATCTGTGCGCGCACCGTGACGTCCAGCGCCGATAGCGGCTCGTCGCCCACGAGGATCCGCGGACGATGGACGAGCGCGCGGGCGAGAGCGATCCGCTGCCGCTGCCCGCCGGAGAACTCGTGCGGATAGCGATCGCCCATCTCCGGGTCCAGGCCGACCCGGGCGATGACCTCGCGCACCCGTGCCCGATGGTCGCCGTCGATGCCGAGGGCCCACAACGGCTCCCGCACGATCTGCCCCGCCGTCATCCGAGGGTCGAGGGAGGCGTAGGGATCCTGGAAGACGAGACCCGTCTGCCGGCGCAACCAGTGCAGAGATCGCGCGGAGGCGCCGGCGTCGACGATCCGGCCGTCCACCGACACGGTGCCCGCGGACGGTCGGTCGAGGCCCAGCAGGAGTCGCACGAGCGTCGACTTCCCCGAGCCGGACTCGCCGATGATCCCCAGGGAGGCGCCCTCGGGCACGTCGAGGTCGGTCGGCTGGAGCGCCGTCTGCCGCCGCGTGCGCTCGAACGCCGTCCGCTTCGGCACGACGAAGTCCCGTCGCAGCCCGCGCGCTTCGATGAGGCTCATGCCTCTCCTCCCTCGGGCCGCCACAGCGTCGCGGTCGCGTCCCGCAGCAGCCCCTGCGTGACAGGAGAGGTCGGCGCGGTCAGCAGCCGTGACACCGGTGCGCTTTCGACGACCCGACCGTGCTCCAGCACGACGCCCTCGGTCGCAACCTGGGACAGCACCGCGAGGTCGTGCGTGATGAACAGGAGCGACATGCCCTCGTCGGCGACGAGCCCGAGCAGCAGCGACAGGATCTCGGCCTGGATCGTCACGTCGAGGGCCGTCGTGGGCTCGTCCGCGATCAGCAGCCGCGGACGGCAGGCGAGGGCCATCGCGATCGCGACGCGCTGCCGCTGGCCGCCGGAGAGCTGGTGCGGATACCGGTCGACGATGGTCTCCGGGTCGGGGAGTCGCACGCGGGCGGCTTCCGCGATCGCCCGGTCACGGGCCTCGCGCCGGCCCAGGCCTTCGTGGATGCGGATGGACTCCGCGATCTGGCGGCCGACCGTCCGGATCGGGTTGAGCGCCGTCCGGGGTTCCTGGAACACGATGCCGATGTCGTCGCCGCGCAGCCGGGCGAGTTCACGGTCCGGCATCCCGATCAGCTCGGTGCCGTCCCACCGGATGCTCCCGCGTGCCGTCGCCCCCTCCGGCAGCAGCCCGAGCACGGCGAGCGCCGTGAGGGACTTGCCGGAGCCCGACTCGCCGATCACCCCGAGGCGGGTGCCGTCGGGGACCTGGAGCGAGACGCCGTCGACCACGCGGCGTCCGTCGATCTCGATGACGAGATCCTCGACCGTCAGACTCATGCGACCACCGCCGGTGTGTGCGTCTCGGCGGCACGGTGCCGCAGGGTGGGGTCCGTGGCTTCGCGGAGCCCGTCGCCGAGCAGGTTGAGGGCGAGCACGGTCAGGGTGATCGTGAGCCCGGGCCAGATCACGGTGAGAGGGTGCACGCCGATGTAGCGCTGGAGATCCGCGAGCAGCAGCCCCCAGCTCGGTTCGACGACCGAGGCCCCGAAGCCGAGGTACGACAGGCCGGCCTCCGCGAGGACGGCCACGGCCATCGACCACGAGAGCTGCACGATGAACACCGGAGCCACGTTCGGGAGGAGATGACGGACGAGGCTCTGCGCGGGGGTGAGGCCGGACGCGCGCGCGGCGAGCACGAAGTCGCTCTGCTGCACGCGGCGGAGCTCCGGCCGCGTGACCCGCGCGATGTTCACGCCGAACCCGATCCCCACCGCCCAGATCACGACCCAGAGCGATCCGCCCCACACCGACGAGATCATCATCGCGATCAGCAGCACGGGGAAGGCGATGAGGATGTCGACGAACACGGCGACCGTCTCCCGCACGAGCCGGGTGGTCAGGGCGCCGAGGGCGGCGAGGGCGATGCCGACGACGGTGGCCACGAGTCCCGCGCCGACACTGACGAAGACCGTGGTCCGCGCGCCCGCCATGAGCAGGCTCAGGATGTCGCGTCCCGTGTCGTCCGTCCCGAGCAGGTGCGGCCAGCCCGGCGGCAGCCAGCGGTCGCCGATGTTCGAGGCCCGCGGGTCGAACGGCGTCCAGAAGAGGGACACGACGGCCGCCAGGGCGACGATGGCGATGACGATCAGTCCGAAGCGGCCGGTCGAGGTCCGCCAGAGCCGAGGGAACCAGCGCGCGCTCATGCGGCCTCCCGCTGTCGAGGGTCGATCGCCCGGTGCAGCAGATCCACGAGGAAACCGACCACCAGCACGAAGCCGGTCAGCACGAGCAGCTCGCTCTGCACCTTGACGAGGTCGCGGGTGCCGACGTCGGTCACGAGCATGCGGCCGATGCCCGGAAGCGTGAACAGCTGCTCGATCACGACCGAGCCGACGATGATCCCGGCGACCTGGAGGCCGAGGACCGTGATGATGGAGAGCCCGACCGCCGGGATGCCGTGCTGGATGAGGGCGCGGGTCTTCGTCAGACCCTTGGCGGCCGCGGTGCGGACGAAGTCCTGTCCGGCGGCCTGCAGGGTCGCGCTGCGCACGAAGCGCATCAGCATGGCGCCCTCGACGATGCCGATCGTGAGGGCGGGCAGCAGCAGCGCCTCGATCGCTCTGCCCGGTGTCGACCACCCGGTGCGGGGGAAGCCCTGGGGCGGCAGCCAGCCGAGCCACACGGAGAACACGACGATCAGCATCATGCCCGCCCAGACGACGGGGACGGCCGCGAGAGCCTGCGCGCCCACGCTGAGCGCCGTGCCGTCGCGGTGGCCGCGACGCAGGGCGGCGAGGATCCCGAACGGCACGGCGATGAGCACGGCGATCACCAGCGACATGATCCCGAGCGGAACCGTGACCTGTGCCTTCAGCAGCAGCTCCTCGCCGACGGAGGCGCCGGACAGCAGCGACGTGCCCAGGTCGCCGCGGAGGATGCCGCCGATCCAGTCGGCGTACTGCGCGAGCAGAGGCTGGTTCAGCCCCAGCGACTCCCGCAGCGCCTCGACCTCGGCGGGGGAGGCCTGGGTGCCGGCGATGAGCTGGGCCACGTCGCCGGGGAAGACGCGCAACGTGAGAAAGATGAGCGCGCTCGACACGAGGAGCCCTGCGATCAGCAGGGCTCCTCGGACGAGCGCGTAACGCAGCACGGAGCGTCGACCGTCGTCAGCTCGCGGCGGAGACGGTCACACCCGCGAGGTTGATGCGCGAGTTGATCGAGTCCTCCGGGAAGCCGCTGACGACCGGATTCACGGCGGTGATGGTCTGACCGTTGTAGAGCCAGTCCGCCGCGTGGTCCTCGGAGACGATCCGGGCCGCCTCGGCGAGGAGCTTCGCGGAGGCCTCGGGATCGACCTCGGCCAGCGCCTGCGTGTAGAGGTCCTGCACCTCGGCGTTGTCGTAGCCGAAGTAGTAGTCCGGGTTGGCGAAGTTGCCGAAGTCCCGCGGCTCGACATGCAGGACGAAGCTGAGGTCGTAGTCCTTGTTGGTGTACACGTCCTCGAGCCAGGTCGGGAACTCCACGGAGTCGACCTCGAGGTTCACACCCACCTTGTCGAAGTCCGAGATGAGCACCTTCGGGACAGTGGTTCCGTAGAACGACGGGATCGTCAGAGTGAGGTCGAGGTCCTCCTGGCCTGCCTCGGCGAGCAGCTCCTTGGCCCGCTCGGGGTCGTAGGAGATGACGTCGGAGAGGTCCTCGTAGCCGGGGTCGAGCTCGGGGATGGGGCCGTACAGCGGGGTACCGGCGCCGACGGCCTCGATGAGCGCCTCATGGTCGATCGCCAGGCGCAGGGCCTCGCGCACGCGCACGTCGTCCAGCGGCGCCTTCTTGTTGTTGAAGGCGAGCGTGGCCTTGTCGGTCGTGCGGCCCGTCGTGAGCGTGAAGTCGCCCGAGTCCTCGAGCTGCGGAGCCAGGTTCGGGTCGACGGCGGTGAGCACGTCGACGTCGCCGGCGAGCGCCGCGTTCACCCCCGCCGTGAAGTCGGGGATGTACTGGAACTCGACCTCGGCCACGCCGGCCGGCTCGCCCCAGTACTCGTCGTTGCGGGCGAAGGTGATCGTGCTGCCCTTGTTCCAGCGCGTGAGGGTGAACGGACCGGTGCCGTTCTCCGCGGTCTTCAGATCGGTGGTGTCGCCGTCCTTGAACACGAGCCCGGCGGGGCCGGTGAGGGCGAAGAGGAAGTTCTGGTTCGGCTCGGACAGCACGATCTCGACGGTCGTGTCGTCGGGAGCCGAGATCGAGGAGACGGACGCGAACTCCGCGTTGCCCTGCACCGTGTCATCGGTGCGGACGGTCTCGTAGGAGGAGACGACGTCGGCCGCCGTCAGGGGCGAGCCGTCGTGGAAGGTGATCCCGTCGTTGAGGGTGAAGGTGTACGTGAGGCCGTCGTCCGACACCTCGTACTCCGAGGCGAGCCGCTCCACGATCTCGTTCTCCTGGGTGCGGCTGACCAGTCCCTCGTAGATGTTGTCGATGAGGATCTGCTCCAGCGCGGCACCGCTGGTGTGCCGGATGTCGAGGTTGGTGGGCTCGAGCACGAGACCGACGTGCAGGGTGGCGTCGGGGTCGGGCTCGCCGCCCGTGGACGGGGCAGGCTCGGCGGAGCCGGAGCAGGCGCTGAGGATCACGGCGGTAGCCGCGAGCGCGGAGATCAGCGCGAGGCGTCGATGACGTCGGAACATGGGTGTTTCCTCTCGGTGCGGCAGGTGCTGTGTGCCGGTGGGACGAGCCTAGGGTCGGGCGGGATTCGGCGCGGCGGACGTGGAACGGAGCGTCATGTTCCGGCCGCGGTCGCCGAACCGACGAGCAGGGCGAGGTCTCGGGGCGCCGTCTCCTGCACGTTGTGCGTGGCGTCCATCGCGACGACCCGCGCTTCCGGGAGGCGGCGCTGGAACTCCTCCGCGTCGGCAGCGCTCACGAAGCCCCGCTCGGCGCGGACGAGCGTGACGGGCGCGGTGACCGCCGCCAGATCGTCCCAGCCGGTCTCATGCAGGACCGACGGCGCCGTCGGGGTGCCGGGGTCGTGGGCGGCCAGAGCGGTGGCGGCGAGGTGGGCGAAGTGGTGCTTCCACTCGACGCGGCCGTCCGCGCGGACACGGGTGTTCAGGAAGACACCGCGCTCGGTCTCGGGGCGAGTGCCGCCGAACCCCAGGGCCATCGCCTTGTCGACGAGCTCGTCGCGGGTCGCGAAGTCCGTGGGCCCGGCGTAGAACTCCCGGAGCGCCGCGGGGCCGGCGGACACGTCGATCCCGGGCGTGATGTCGACGACGATCAGAGCGGCCACGAGGTCGGGCCGCGCCGCGGCGACGGCGGCGCCGGTGAGACCGCCGAGCGACTGTCCCACCAGGATCTGCGGCGCGGAGACCCACGCGTCCAGAGCGGCGACGACGTCGGCGGCGAGGGTGCGGGGGGAGTAGTCCGCGTCGTCGCGCCAGGAGGAGTCGCCGTGGCCGGCGAGGTCGATCGCCAGGAGCGGCTGCCCCAGCGCCAGCGCCGTCGTGTCCCACGTGTGGGCATTCAGACCGGCGCCGTGCAGCAGGGTGATGCGCGGCGGCTCGGACCCGAAGCGCAGCCCGCTCACGACGCGACCCTCGGGGAGGGGGAGCGTCAGGCGCTCCACGGTCGGAAGCGGAACGCCGAGCGCGTCGGCCTGCGCGGGAAGATAGGAGAACTCGCTGGTGTCGATCGCCACGCGGCTATTCTGCGCCCCGTTTCGACCTCGCGGGAAATGCCGGAGCAAAGTGACAAGATACGAGGTGGAATGACGGGTCGATATGCAGCAGGATCACGCCTGGAGATTGGCAGTGTGCATTTCGGTGAGGCCGGTCCCACACCGTCTCCCGCGCCCGGCGCCGAATATCATGGAGGTATGACCGAACAGCGCGTGCACCTGTCCAAGACGGAGCCTGCGGCCTATCAGGCCCTCGACGCCTTCTCGAAGACGGTCGGCACGATCTGCGCCGAGAACGGGATCAACGACCGCCTGAAGGAGATCGTCATGATCCACTGCTCGCAGCTGAACGGCTGCAGCTACTGCACGCGGGTGCACGTGGACCGGGCGGTCGCCGCCGGGCTGGACGTCGACACGATCAGCCAGATCGCCGTGTGGCGGGAGAGCGGTGTGTTCAGCGATCGGGAGCGTGCCGCGCTCGAACTGGCGGAAGCCTTCACCTTCATCGCGGAGGACGGCATCTCGGACGAGGTCTACGACCTGGTCGGGAGTGTGTTCACCGAGAAGGAGTACGCCGCGTTGAGCTGGGCGTGCGTGTCGATCAACGCCTTCAACCGCATCGTCATCGCCGGGCGCTACCCGGTGCCCCCGCGCGGCCCCCAGGCGGGCGCGTGACGATCCTGGACGTCGAGGGCGTCACGAACGTCCGCGACGTCGGCGGGATCCCCGCGGAGGGTGGACGCATCCGCCCCGGCGTCCTGCTGCGTTCCGGCCAGCTCTCCACGGCGACCACGAACGGCGCGGCGCTCCTGCGGGCGACGGTGCGTCACATCGTCGACCTCCGCGACGGGGAGGAGGTCGCCGCGGAACCGAGCGAGATCGAGGGCCCGGAGACGACTCACCTGCCGCTGTTCCTCGGGTCCGTGCGCTCCTTCTTCGAATCCGATACGAGTCTCGACGACCTGTACCTGCATCTCCTGGAGGAGAGCGGGGAGCGCCTGGTCGCCGCTATCCGGGTGATCGCCGCGGGCGAGCCGACCCTGGTGCACTGCACGGTGGGCAAGGACCGCACGGGCGTGACGGTCGCGCTGGCGCTCTCGGCGGTCGGCGCCGATCGTGATGCCGTCATCGCCGACTACGCCCTCACCGAGTCGCAGCTGCCCGCCGAACGGTCGCGGCGCATCGCCGCCTATCTGCGGAGCCAGCACCCTGAGGCGCTGCACGCGGTGGATCTGGCCACCCGCTCGCCCGCCGAGGTGATGCGTCGCCTGCTGGCCCAGGTCGACGAGCGGTGGGGGTCGGCCGCCGGCTACCTGCGCGCGAACGGCATGACAGAAGAAGAGCTCACCGCGCTGCGCGAGGCCCTCGTCGAGCCCGTGACGGAAGAAGGCGTCGAAGGTTAGGCAAGCCTTCGCTTGGTGTACGATGGGATCACCATGGACACCACGCTCGACACCCGAGGCACGCGTGCGGCTCGCCGCGCGGCGCGCCGTCGCGCACACCACCTGGTGACCGCCGACGAGCACTCGCTGCTCGATCTCGAGGCGTTCCTCGCGACCCTCCCGCTGTGCGCGTCCGGTCGCATCTTCATCGAGGTTCCCGACGTCTCCGACATCGGCGTCATCCACGCGCCCGGTCGCATGACAGTCACCTGGCTCGCCCGCTCCGCTCGCTCCGGAGCCCCGGGAAGCGGTCGCGGCTGCGCGCCAGGGCAGGCCCTGGCCCGAGCCACCTGCGCATGGGCCGACGAGATGCTCGTCGACGACGAGGTCGAGACGCACGTCACGCTGCTCGGGGGCTACCTCGGCACGGCCGACATCGTCGAGCACCTCACCGACCGCCTCGGCGTGGCCGTGAACCGGATCCGCGTGCCGGAGCGCTTCGGACTGCTCCCCGTCGAGGGCTGAGTCAGCGGGGGCGGCGCACGTAGTTGCCGTCTTCCAGCCCCGCTTCGATCTCGAAGCGGTTCCGCAGCGGGTCGCGTCCCGCGAACAGATAGAGCACCGGCATCAGGAAGCCGTAGCGCAGCCACTGCTGCTTGTGCACGGCCTCGTGGCGCAGCACCGCGTCCGTGGGCCGCGCGTCGCCGGTGAGGAAGCACCCGCCCACGCAGACGCCGCCGCGGTGGAAGGTCCATCGGGGCATGCCCCGGAACACCCAGAGACCGCCGCGCCGTTCGATCGGGCCGGTGCTCCACAGAGCGCCCCAGATCCAGCCGACGGCCGTGCCCCAGAGGTAGCCCAGGCGGCTGATCGGGGAGCGCAGCAGGAAGGAGGGGATGCGGCGGTCCGACCGTCGTCCGCGGGCGAGGCGTTCCGCCGCGACGGCCTCCCACCCCGGCGCCGGGCTCACGCGACGGCTCCGACGAGACGCAGGATCGCGCCGAGGTCGTCGACGGCGTCGGCCGGCGTGCGAGGGGCGAAGCCCGCGATGGTCGCCCCGGCGAGGGGGACGCGGCTCCGGAGCTCTCGGATCGCCGTGCTCAGGGACGAGGGGGTCACGCCGAAGGGCACGGCGGCGGAGACTCCGGTGAACGACGCCGGGTCGAGGACGTCGACGTCGATGTGCACCCACACCCGCTGCGCCCCCGTGGCCTGCACGGCGTCGGCGAGCGCCGCCGGGTCGTCCAGATCGGCCACCCCGAGATTCCGGAGGCGGTCCCATTCGCCGGTCTCGGCCTCGTCGAGGTTCCGGACACCCACGGTGACGACACGATCCCGGGGGATGCCGGGGGACAGGGCGAGCTGCGGTTCTCCCTCACCGAGGACGGCACGCAGCGCCATGCCGGAGAAGGCCCCGGACGGCGAGGTGTCCGGCGTGTGCAGATCGCCGTGCGCATCGCACCAGACCACGGCGAGGTCGTCGGTCCCGCCGGGGAGCGTGTCGAGTGCGGCGACGGTGATGCTGCAGTCGCCGCCGATCAGCACGGTTCCGGCTTCGAGATGTCCGGCGACGAGCTCCCGCGTACGTGCGAGGGCGCTGAGCCGCCGGACGCCCGTGCCCAGCGCCTCGCCGGCTTCGACCGGAACGTCGAGGACGGTCGTCGCCGCACGCGGCAGATCGCCGGCGATCGCCGACGCGCCGTCGACGAGGAGCATCGCGCGCGCGGCGGGTGAACCCTGCCACTGCGGCACGACCAGGAAACGCACCATGGGAGACCTCCCGGAGACGGAACCGCGGATGCCCGGGCGTGCGCCCGGGCATCCGCGTCGGTGTCAGTTGCCTTCGAGCGCCTGGCGCGGCGCGGTGCCGCCGGCCTTCAGCTCGGCGAGGCGCGCCTCGACCTCGGTCAGCTCGCCGAGATCCTCGAGGCTCTCGAACTGGGCGTCGAGGCTCGACGCGGCCAGCTCCGCCTTGCCCTGGGCGAGAGCCTCCTGGCGGCGGACCTTGTCCTCGAACCGGCCGAGCTCGCTGGTGGGGTCGAGCACGTTGATGGAGCTGACCGCGTCCTGCACCTTGGTCTGCGCCTCGGCGACCTTGGCGCGGGCGAGCAGCTCGCTGCGCTTGTTCTTGAGCTCGTTGAGCTTGTCCTTCATGCCGTTCAGGCCGCTCTTGAGCTTGTCGACGATCTCGGTCTGGGCCGCGATCTGCGGTTCGGCGCTCGTCGCCTCCCGCTCGGCGCTGATCTGGCGCTGCAGGGCGATCTTCGCGAGGTTGTCGAACTTGTCGGCGTCGGCGGTGTTGCCCGCGCCGCGCATCTCGTCGGCCTTGCGGCTGGCAGCGAGGGCCTTGTTGCCCCACTCGTTGGCCGCCTGCACGTCTTCCTCGTGGTCGCGCTCCAGCAGCCGCAGGTTGCCGATGGTCTCCGCGATGGCGGACTCGGCGTCGGCGATGCTGTTGGTGTAGTCGCGGACGAGCTGGTCGAGCATCTTCTGCGGGTCCTCCGCAGAGTCCAGGAGGGCGTTGATGTTCGCGCGGACGAGGGTGGAGATCCGTCCGAAGATGGACTGCTTGGTCATGCGTGGTTCCTTTCAGAGGGGCGTCTTCGAGAGCTTGGCGTATGTGTCTGTGCGGGGGATCAGAAGCGTCGACCTCCGGAGCGTCCGCGTCCGCCGCCGCGGGATCCGCCTCCGCCGAAGCCGGAGCTGCGAAAGCCGCCCGAGGAGCGCCAGCCGCTGCTGCGCCGGGACGAGCCGCCGCCCCCGCCGCCGGCGAGGAGTCCGCCGATGATCCCGCCGAGGATGTCCCCGCCGATGCCGGAGCCGCCGGAACGGGAGCCGGAGCCGCCGAACACTCCGCCCCAGCCGTCGTCCGGATAGCCGCCGGGGGTGTATGCGCGGAGATCGGCCTCCGCGGCGGACGTGGCCTGGCGCGCGAGGTCGAGGGCGCGCTGGGCCTCGGCCAGGGCGTTCTCGACATCCGACGTGCGCAGGGTGAGGGCCTGGGTCAACGCGGCGTCGGCGGTCGCCAGGCGCGTGCGGGCGGTGGAGCCCACGGTGCCGCGGCGCGTCTCGATGAACTCCCGGGCGGCGCGGATCTCGGAGGCCGCCTGGGCGAGGGTCTGCTCCAGGAGCTGCTGGGCCCGTCGGGCGCGCTCCACGGCTTCGTGTCCCTGCGCGATCGCGCCGTCGATCTGGGCGTTCGCCGCCGTGAGGGCGTCGAGGGCCCGCTGTGGGTTGCGCGGCGTGGCGACGAGGTCGGCCTGCGCCGTCTGCAGCTGTGCGGTCACCGCGTGGGACGCACCCGCCAGGGCGCCGGTCGGGTCGGGCAGTTGTGCCGCCGCAACCACATCGCCCTGGAGCTCGGTGACGAGCGCCTGCGCCTGCGCCTCGATCCCGGTCAGCTCGGTGCCGAGCGCGGTGATCGCCTGGACCAGCTGCGCCGCCTGCGCCACCGCCTGCTCGGCCGTGCGGATCGCGAACGCCGCTTCACCGGTGCGCCCGTTCGCGAGGGCCTGGGCCGCGGCATCGATCGCCCGATCGGCCAACGCCGCGCGCTCCTGGGCCTGCGCCGGGTTGTCCGTCACGGTGCTCAGGGCGGCCTGGTCGTAGGTCGCGACGAGAGCGGCGAGGGAGGGGGCGGCCGAGGCGAGGAGCGGCGTCAGATCCGCGCGCTCTCGTCGTACTCGCTCCAGCTCCTGCGGTGCGTTCTGCTCGAGCCGGCGCAGCTCGTCGAAGGCCTCGGTGTTGTCGTCGAGGATCTCGTCGATCTCGTCGGCCAGCCGGATGATGCGGATGTGCCACGCACGGCGGTCGTGGACGGAATCCTCGATCTCGTCATCGAGCTTCTGCCGCAGATCGAACGCCTCGGCGATCTTCGCCTTCGCCTCGTCGACGGCGCGGGAGAACTCCGCGGTCGCGCCCTCGCCGTACTGCGCCACGGCGAATCCCAGCTCCTCCCGGCTGGAGGTGATGGCGTCGTCCGCGCGCACGAGCGCGACGCCGGCCTGCTGCTCGACCTGGGCATCGGTGAGCGTGGAGAACGGATCGGCGGGATCCGGGGTCTCCGGCATGGCGCCTCGCTCGCGGATGGCTGCGGTGCGGCGTGCGCGTCGGACCAGAGCGACGACGAGCCAGATGAGCAGGGCGGCCGCGACCACCCCGACGACGATCAGCGTGACGCGGAGCGCCCCGGCGCCCCCGTCCCCCTGGATCTCGTCGGCAGCCAACGTGATCGCGCCGACCCAGTCGCCGTCGCCGGCGAGCGGGGCGATCGCGTCTTCGATGGCGGCGAGCTGCCCGTCGCTCAACGGCCCGGAGGAGTCCGCGGAGATGTAGAGGCTGCGGCCGTCCACGGCGATCGCGAGCAGGTACTGATCGGGGCCGAGCCGGTTGTCGTTCGCGACCTGATCGGCCCATTCGACGCTGTCGTTCGGGTCGGTGAAGTCGTCGACGAGGACGACGAAGAGATCGGCGGAGGAGTTGTCGGTGAGCTCCTGCAGGCGGGACTCGACCTGTTCTTCCTCGGCGGGGGAGAGGACATCAGCCTGGTCGGTGACGTACCCGGAGTCGAGCGTGAGCGGATCGGTCGCGGACGCCGCCGAGGCGGACAGCGCACCCGTCGCGACCGCAAGGGCCAGAGCACCCAGCGTCAGCCACCGTTTCGTCATCGTGTTCCCTCCGACCGGCAGCCGAGCCCCATGTGTCGAGTCTATGCACTGGGTCCGACACGCGACAGCACTCGCGCGCGTCTCGGCGTTCGCCCTCAGCGGAGACACATACGCTGGAAGGCATGGACGACAGGTACGGATCCGACGTGCTGGCAGCAGGCTGGCGCGAGCGCGGCGTGAAGCCGGTGCCGCAGGTGCCCGCCGAGGTCGACCTCGTGGTCGAGGTCGCGGCGGACGGATTCTGCGGCGCCGTGACGAAGGTGCAGGGCGGTGCCGTGGAGCTCGAGGACCGCGTCGGGCGACGGCGGCTGTTCCCCCTCGGCGGCGGCTTCCTCATCGACGGGGCACCGGTGCGCCTCACGGTGCCGGCGGCATCCGCGCAGGGACCCCGCCGCACCGCCTCCGGATCCTTCGCCGTGGCGGATCAGCGGGCGCGGACGGCGCTGCCCAGCCGGATCCTCGTCGAAGGACGGCACGACGCCGAGCTCGTCGAGAAGGTGTGGGGTGCCGACCTGCGCGTCGAGGGCGTCGTCGTCGAGTACCTGCAGGGCGTGGACCTGCTCGACGACCTCCTCGCGGCGGAGCCGCCGAGCGCACGCCGGCGGTACGGCGTCCTCGTCGACCACCTCGTCCCCGGGTCGAAGGAGTCCCGCATCGCCGAGGCGGTGGCCCGCGGACCGCACGGCCGGCACGTCCGCATCGTCGGCCACCCGTTCGTCGACGTCTGGCAGTGCGTGACCCCTCGAGCCCTCGGGATCGCGGCGTGGCCCGAGATCCCGCGCGGCGTCGACTGGAAGACGGGCATCTGCCGTGCCTTCGGCTGGCCGCACGAGACGCAGGCCGACACGGCCAGGGCCTGGCAGCACATCCTGTCGAAGGTGACGACCTACCGCGACCTCGAGCCCGCGCTCCTCGGCCGGGTGGAAGAGCTGATCGACTTCGTCACCGAGCCCGCGGGCTGACCGCGTCCGGCGGCGGCGGCCCCGGCGGCTACCCTGGATCCATGCCCGAACCGCGTACCTTCCGCGACGAGCCGGTGTCCTTCGTGCGTCGGAGCGGCCGGATGTCCGAGGCGCAGGAGCGCGCCTTCAGCGACCTCGCCCCGCGCTATCTGCTGGATGTCCCGCGCGCCGTGGCATGGACCTCCGTGCACCCCGAGGCGCGGTTCGACGTCGCCGCCGAGTACGGCAGGGAGGCGGACCTCTTCGTCGAGATCGGCTCCGGCCAGGGGCATGCAATCGTCGCCGCCGCATCGAGCCGGCCGCACGACGACTTCCTCGCCGTCGAGGTCTTCCGCGCGGGCCTCGCCCGGACCATGCTCGACGCCGACCGTGCGGGTGCACAGAACCTCCGCGTCGTGGAGGCCAACGCGCCGGAGGTGCTCTCCTCGTACCTGCCGGAGGCCGCGGCGGCCGAGGTGTGGATCTTCTTCCCCGATCCGTGGCACAAGAAGCGCCACACGAAACGTCGTCTGGTGCGGCCCGGATTCGGTGACACGGCGGCCAGGGCGCTGCGCGACGGCGGCCTCCTGCGGCTCGCGACCGACTGGGAGGACTATGCGCTCCAGATGCGGGAGGTGCTCGACGCCGAGCCCCTGTTCGAGCGGGCCTTCGAGGGCGACTGGGCCGAGCGGTTCGACGGTCGGGTCATGACCGCGTTCGAGCGGAAGGGTCTCGCGAAGGGGCGCGATATCCGCGACCTCGTGTACCGCCGACGGGATCGTGCATGACGCAGGCCCCTCCGAGCGCGCCCGTGGGGGTGCGCCTCGTCCCGGCGGCGCTGGTGTGTGCGGCCGCCCCGGCCTTCTTCGTCGTGGCGTTGCCCTGGCTCGGTTGGCTGCTGCTGGCGCTGGGCGTCGGTGCCGCTCTGTTCGTGGAGCGCCGCGGCGAGCCGCTCACCGGGGCCGACGGGTCCCGGCAGCCATCGCTCACGCGAGACCTCTCGCTGATCGCGCTCGGCATGCTCATCGTGAGTGTCATCCCGCTCGCGGCGGAGCTGGACAACCTGGCCATGCTGCGCTTCACGCTCGCGCTCGGCGGCGCGGTGCTGGTGCCGTATCTGGTCTCGCGGTTCGTCTATCGCGACCGGGCGATCCGGTTCCCCTGGCGCACCGGGCAGCGCTGGGGAGTGCTCCACTGGGGCTGGCTCGTCGCGGTGCTGGTGCTCGGCTGGCTGATCCTGCCCTTCTACTTCATCACCAGCGGCGTCTATCAGAACTGGCCCGTGGTGGACACGCCCGATCTCATCGCGCGGCTGTTCGTCGGCGTCGGCGCCGTCGGCATCTGGGATGAGCTGTTCTTCATCTGCACCGTCTTCGGGCTGCTGCGGCGCCATCTCCCCGATGCGCTCGCGAACGTGCTGCAGGCCGTCGTGTTCGTCTCCTTCCTCTGGGAGCTCGGGTACCGCGAATGGGGCCCGCTGCTGACCATCCCGTTCGCGCTCCTGCAGGGATTCATCTTCCTCCGGACGCACTCGCTGGCCTACGTCGTCACGGTGCACCTCCTCTTCGACGCGGTCGTCTTCGCCGTCCTCGTCCACGCCCACAACCCCGGGCTCCTGCCGATCTTCCTCGTGTGACGGGGTGACTTCCCGGGCGTCAGCGGCCACACTCGATGCATGGCCGAGTGGGTGCTGCACGTCGACATGGATCAGTTCATCGCCGCGGTCGAGGTGCGGCGTCGGCCGGAGCTGGCCGGGCGGCCGATCATCGTCGGGGGCCGCGGTGATCCGACCGAGCGGGCAGTCGTCTCGACGGCGTCGTACGAGGCGCGTGCGTTCGGCATCGGGTCGGGGATGCCACTGAAGATCGCGGCGCGCAAGGCACCGGAGGACGCGGTTTTCCTGCCGGTGGATCACGCGGAGTACGAGCGGGCTTCCGAGGAGGTGATGACGGCGTTGCGGACCCTGCCGGACGTGGTGCTGGAGGTGCTCGGATGGGACGAGTGCTTCCTCGGCGTCGCGACCGACGATCCGGAGGGCGTCGCGCGGGCCGCGCAGCGGGCGGTGGAGGAGGCCTCGGGCCTGCACTGCTCGGTCGGCGTGGGCGACAACAAGGTGCGCGCGAAGATCGCGACGGAGTTCGGCAAGCCGCACGGCGTCTTCCGGCTGACCGCCGACAACTGGTTCGCCGTGATGGGCGACCGGCCCACCCGCGATCTCTGGGGCGTGGGGCCGAAGGTGCAGAAGCGGCTCGCGGCACACGGCATCGCCACGGTGCGCGAACTCGCGGCGGCGGACGAGGAGACCCTCGTCGCGGAGTTCGGCCCCAAGATGGGGCGGTGGTATCTCGGCCTGGGCTCCGGGCTGGGGCCGCGGATCGTCGACGACACTCCGTGGGTGGCTCGGAGCCACAGCCGGGAGACCACGTATCAGCAGAACCTCACGACACCTGAGGCGGTGCAGGACGCGCTGCGGGAGCTCGCGGGACACGCGTTCGACGACTGCGCCGCCGAGGGGCGCCCGGTCATGCGGGTGCATCTCAAGGTGCGGTACGCCCCGTTCGAGACGAGGACCTTCGGCCGGAAGCTCCCGGCTCCCACGGCGGATCGAGAGGACGTGGTCGCGATGGCGCTCGCGCTCGGTGAGACCCTCGACCCCGCCCGGGAAGTGCGCCTGCTCGGCGTCCGTGCCGAGATGACCATGCCCGACGAGTCGGACGGCGTCGAACGCACCCCCGTGCGCGGTCGCATCTGACTCAGTCGCGGATGGTCGCGGCGATCGCGCTCACCTCGATGAGGGCTCCGGGCACGCCCAGGCCCGCCACCCGGGCGGCGGTGACCAGTGGCGGGGCGCCGTCCCTGGCGAGGGTGGCGGCCACGGCGCCGTACGCCGCGCGCAGATCGGCATCCTGATCGATGAGGATGGTCCAGCTCACGACGTCGTCGAGCGTCGCCCCCGCCGACTCCAGCGCGACCCGGGCGTTGTCGAGAGCGCGAAGCGCCTGCGCCCCCACGTCCGGGGAGACGACGGCGCCGGAGGCGTCGACGCCGTTCTGCCCTCCGATGTAGACGGTGGTCGCGCCAGGAGGGATGACGGCGGCATGGCTGAAGGCGGGGCTGCGGACGAGGCCGTCCGGCTGCAGGAAGGTGATGTCCATGCGCAGATCATGCCCGAGGGCACCGACATCGCGCACCCCGTTCTCACACGGCGTCGGACGGCACGAGGGGTGGCGGGGCCGGGACGCTGGTGACCGTGCCGGTCGTGCCGAGAGCGCCGAGGGCGTCGAAGACGGCGACCACGACCGCGGCGCTGACGAGGGCGCCGTGCAGCGGGTGGTGCCAGAACTGCAGGCGGGCGATCAGCCGGTCTCCGCTCACGCCGACCACGAGCGCCCGCACGCCCTCGTGCCGGTGCACGCCCTCCGCCGTCCGCGCGGCGTCGACGAGCGGTGCGAGCACGCCGTCGATCCCGGTCGTCCCGTCCCGTCGCACCCTGACCTCCACCTCGCTGCGCCGGGCTCCGCGGGTGGAGTCGTTGACCACGGGGTCGGAGAGCAGCCGCGCGTTGGGGATGTGCAGGGTGCGCCCGTCGACCGTGTGCAGGATCACCGCGCGGGCGTTGAGCTCGGTCACCGTCCCCGCAATCACGGAGTCCAGCGCCTCCACGACGATCTCGTCTCCGATGCGGACCGTCTGCCGTGCCTGCAGCAGCACGCCGGCCGCGAAGTTGTCGGCGACACCGCGGAGGACGAGGATCGCGACGACGCCGAGGATGACGACGATCGCGAGTAGCGGTTGCACGTTGGCGCCGAGCATCGCGAGCGCGATGCCGAAGCCCAGCAGGAGGATGGCGTAGCCGACGAACTGCGCGATGGCCGTCCCGACGGCGGCGGAGATCCCGGGTGCACGCCGGAGCAGGGCGGTGGTGCCCCGGCGCGCGAACCGCGAGATGATCCAGGTCGCGAGGGCGACGAGCAGGGCGAGCAGCAGCTGCCACCAGTCGATGTCGGTGGGCAGGAGATCCTGCAGGTCCATGCCGCGGGCTCCTCGCGATGGTGCGGTCCGGGCTGCGCCTTACTGCAGCGCCTTCGCCTTGATGAGGGAGTACTCGTCCGGCGTGATGGTTCCGGCGTCCAGGAGCGCCTTCGCCTTCGCGATCTCCTCGCTCGGACTGCTGCCGGCGACCTGCTGGATGTAGGCGTTCGCCGCCTCCTGCGCCCGACGCGCCTCGGCGCTGCTGCGTTCGGCCATGCCGTTGCCGCGGGCGATGAGGTAGACGAGGGCGGTGAGGAACGGCACGAAGATCAGGAAGAAGATCCACACGGCCTTCCACCAGCCGCTCAGCTTGTGATCGCGGAACAGGTCTCCGATGATCGCGAACAGAGCGAAGAGGTACGCGGTGAAGGCGAAGATCCACAGGAACCACCAGATGATGTCCCAGAACGATGCCCAAAATCCCATGACTGCTCCTTTCTCGGTGCCGCCGTGGCCGGGGCACGCTCGGAACATACCGGCGGGCGAGGTCGCTGCGCACCGCTTCCGTCGGGAGTTCACCCGGGTGACTCACGGCCCGTCCGGTGTCCCCGGCGGGCCGCGGCGGGAGCGTCGGCAGTACGCTTCCCTCGACGGCGGAAGGAGCCCCCATGAGCGCAGCGCGCAGACCGTCCTGGCTGCTGAGCACGCTGGACGGGTACCAGCGCCGCTGGATCGTGCGCGACGTGCTCGCCGGCCTCTCCGCGGGCGCCGTCGTGGTGCCGCAGGCCATGGCGTATGCGACGATCGCCGATCTCCCGGTGCAGGTCGGCCTCTACACCTGCATCGTGCCGATGCTCGTCTACGCCCTTCTGGGCGGCAGCCGGGCGATGAGCGTCTCGACGACGTCGACCATCGCCACCCTCACGGCGACCACGCTGGTCTCGGCGGGGGTCGCCGCGGGCGCGGACGACGCCATCGGGGCGCTCATGATGCTCACCCTCCTGGTGGGGGTGGTGCTGCTGCTCGCCCGGGCGTGCCGCCTGGGCTCGCTCGTCGAGAACATCAGCGGGGCCACTGTTCTCGGGCTGAAGATCGGGGTCGGGGCGACGGTCGCCGTGGGGCAGCTCCCGAAGCTCCTGGGGGAGTCCTTCGACTTCTCCGGCCACGGCTTCCTCCGCTCTCTGGTCGCCGTGGGGGAGGCGCTCGGCAGCGTCAACATCCCCACGCTGCTCCTCTCGATCGGCTCCATCGCCACCCTTCTGCTCCTCAAGCGCTTCGCCCCTCGGGTGCCGGGCACCCTCGTCGTCGTCGCGGCCGGCATGCTGCTCGTCGGGGTCGGCGGGATCGATGATCTCGGGGTCGACCTCATCGCCCCGGTGACCGGCGGTCTGCCGGTTCCCGGGATCCCGGACCTGTCCGCGGCCGCGGCTCTCGTGCCGGGAGCGCTCGCCATCGCCGTCATGGCGTTCCTCGAGTCCGCCGCCGTCGCGCGCAGCCTCCGTCAGGCGACGGAGCCGCAGATCGACAGCGACCAGGAGCTCTTCGCCACCGGCGCGGCGAACACGGTCGGCGCGTTCTTCTCGGCCATGCCCGCGGCGGGGGGATTCTCGCAGAGCGCCGTGAACCAGGGGGCCGGAGCCCGCTCCCAGCTGGCGACGCTGACCACGGTCGCGCTCGCCGTGGCGGTCGCGCTCTTCCTCGCCCCGGTGCTCAGCCTGCTGCCCGAGGCCACGCTCGCGGCGATGGTCTTCACGGCGGTGGCCGGACTCGTCAACATCCCGGAACTCGTGCGGTGGGCGCACATCAGCCGGATCGACTTCTGGGTCGCGACGGCCGTGGCGGCGATCGGGCTCACCGCGGGACTCCTCCCCGCTGTCGCCGTCGGGGTGGTGGTGACCCTCGTGCTCGTCCTCCGGGAGCTCAACATCCCTCGGATCCGGGTGGTGGGGAGGAGGGGGAGCGCCCTCGGGGTGGAGCCGGAGCGGGGCCTGTACACGGCGAACGCGCTCGCCAACCAGCGGCTCATCGTCCAGACCGTCTCGGCTCAGGCCGAGCCGGTCCGGACGCTCGTCCTCGGGCTGCCGCAGCAGGTGGTGATGTCCATCACCGTGCTCGACACCCTCGAGGCGCTCGACCGGGAGCTGTCCCAACTCGGCGTGCTGCTCCACCTCGCGGCGGTGCCGGAGGCGGCGGCGGCCGTCGCGGCGCGGACGCCGTGGTACTCCGGGCTGGTGGAAGCCGGCCGGGTGCACCCCACCGTCGACATCGGGCTCCGGGCCGCTGCGGATCGGGAGGGGAGCGGAGGCGTTCACCCGGGTGAAGTGGCCGACGAGCGGTGACGTGCGGTCATCGCCTGCCTAGGCTGACGGCACGGAGGATCCGAGGGGCGACCGAGAACGGGGAGCGCATGCCCGACCGCAGCCGGAGCCGGAGAGCGAGACGGTGATGGCGGCGCGCGGGGGACTGACCTGGCGGTGGTCGCGGTTCGGTCTCGGCCTCCTGTACGCCGTGCCCTCGATGGCGGTCGCCCCGTTCGACCCTGCCGTCGCTCTGGCCCTCAGCATCGGCGTCCTTCCCGCGGCCGCCATGGGACTGCCGGCGCGGCGGCGGGCCCGGTCGGCGATCCCGGTGCTCGGGACGCTGGTCGCGCTGGGGCTCCTGCTCGGCGCGACCCTCGCGCTCGCACCGGTCCTCGCCGTGCCCGCCCTCGCGGTGCTGGCGGTGCTGGCCAGCATGCTCGCCGCCCGCGAGCGTGCCGGCCCGCTCGCGCTGACCCTGGTCCTGCCCATGGTCGGGCTCGGTCTGAGCTTTCCTCTCTCGGCGACGACCATCCTCCTGGCGGGCGCGATCGTCGCGGGTTCGGTGTACGCGTGGCTCATCGCCCTGCTGTGGCCGGAGCACGGGGCGGGCGCGCGGGTCCCGGCCGCCATGCCCAAGGGACGAGCTCTGCTGGTCTACGGCGTCCTGCTGGCTGCGGCCGCGGGGACGGCCGCCGCGATCGGCTTCGCGACCGGGGTCGAGCACGTGGGCTGGGCGACCGGCGCCGTGCTGCTCGTGATGCGTCCGGTGCGCGGGCAGCTCGTTCTGCGCAGCGTCGGTCGGGCGGCATCGGTGCTCATCGGGGCCCTGGCCGCCGCCGGTTTCGCTTTGCTCTCTCCGAGCGGCGTGGTGGTCGCGCTCGCGATCGGTGTCGTGGTGGGCGGCCTCGGCGCGGTCCAGGAGAGTCGGTGGTACGTCGCGCCGGCCTTCACGACCTTCCTCGTGCTCTCCCTGCTGCTGTCGACGTCGGACGAATCGCCGACGTCACGGTTCCTGGAGCGGACCCTTGAGACGCTGCTCGGTGTGGCTCTCGCCCTGTTCTTCGGCGCCCTCGTGCCGGCGCTTCTCGCGATGCGGCGGCCGTCGCGGGCGGACGTCTCCGAGTGAGCCCCTCTTGCGGGACCGCTCCCACCTTGCAATAGACTGCCCGCGAGGGGGAGCAAGATCGAAATCGGGGGGTTTCGAGTGCTGCACAGTGCAAGAACGGCGGGAACGAGCGAGAGCCCGGGACCCGCGGCGGTGAAGGGCGAGGTCCGTCGAGAGCGCCTGCTCTCGCGGTTGACGGCCGCGATGGACGGGCCGTGGACGCTCACGCTCGTGAGCGCGCCGGCGGGATCCGGCAAGACGAGGCTGCTGTCGCAGTGGGCGCAGGGTCTGCGTGCCGATCCCGGCATCGACCTCGTGTGGGTGTCCCTGGAACGCGGCGAGGCGGACCTGCCGCTCCTGCGTGCCGCCCTTGAGAGGATCGACGATCCCGGACTCCAGGACGCGCTCGCGGCCGTGCCCGCCGTGCGCTCCGCGACGACGGCGCGTGCGTTCGCCAGGGCCCTCCGAGAGGCGAGGAACCGGATCGTCCTCATCGTCGACGACGTGCACCGCGTCGAGGACGAGCACACCGCCCAACTGATCTCGACGTTCGTGCAGAGCGCTCCCGGTACGGTCCACGTCGTGCTCTCCGGACGCGGGACGCGCGCGATCCCGCTGGCACGACGCCGCATCGCCGGCGTGGCCCTCGAACTCGACGCTCGTGCGCTCGCCTTCACCCCGGCCGAGATCCGCGCCTTCTTCGGCGCGCGAGGTCTCCGGCTCTCTCAGGGCGAGGTCAGCACCGTGCTCGCCCGAACCGAGGGGTGGGCGACCGGGCTGCAGCTCATGATGCTCGACGCGGCCGGGGCGCAGACCGTCCTCGGGCCCACGCTGCGCGGGGACGCCCCCGAGGTGGCGGACTACTTCGTCGAGGAGGTGCTCGCCGACCTCGACGGTGAACTGCGCTCCTTCCTCGAGGCGACCGCGGTCGTGGACCGCTTCACCCCCGAGCTCGCCGCCGTGCTCTCCGGGGCCGATTCCGTGACCGCCATGATCGACCGGCTGCTCCGCCTCAACGTGCTCGTGGGCCCGGACGCCGAGGATCCGTCCCGCTACCACTATCCGCCGCTGCTGCGGGAGTTCCTCCTCGGCCGGCTGCGGGAAGGCGGTGCCGGACGCGAGGAGCGGCTCCACCGGCGGGCCGCCGACTGGTTCGCGCAGCAGGGGCAGCCCCTCCGCGCGCTGCAGCACGCCGTCCGTGGCGGGGAGACGGCCTGCACGGCCGGCGTCCTGCGGCGCTGCGGGATGCAGCTCGTGCTGGACGGCCGGGCGGACACGGTGCGGCGGATGATGGCGGAGCTGCCGACCGCCCTGCGCGCCGTGCCCACCGTCCGGATGCTCGTCGCCGCGGCGGAGCTGTCCTGCGGAGATCCGTCGGCCGCCGTGATCGTGCCGCCCGTGGGCGCGGGGGAGTCCGACGCCGACCGACGCTGGCGCCGCGGGATCGAGATGCACACGGCGCTGCGGCGGGGCGGGATCGCCGAGACCCTCGACGGCGCCGGAGCCGACCTCCGCGATCTCAGCGGAGAGGAGCAGCTCGACACCTATGCCCTCCTGGAGACCGCGACGGCGGAGCTCTATGTGGGACGACTCGATCAGGCGGAGGCGACAGCGCGCCGTGCCGGTGACCTCGCCCGAGCGATCGGTGCCCGCGCGGCGGAGCTGCAGGCCGAGGCGGTCCTCGCCACCAGCGTGCTGTTCCGCGGCCGGCTCCGTGACGCGATCGAGGCGGGAGCCGCCCTGGAGCGCCGCTGGCACGAGTTCGGCGAGCCGGACAGCCCGTTCTTCGAGGTGACCAGGGTGTGGCGTTTCTGGGGCCCCTACGAGGGCATGCAGGTCCTGGAGGAGGCCGAGACCCTGGAGTCCTCGGCGCAGGTGATCGCCGCGGGCGGAGAGACCGCGATCGCGCGGGGCCTGCAGGGGATGCGCGTGCTGCTCGGCGCGGAGCAGGGCGGCGATCCCCACGACGCGGCCGTGCGGCTCCTCGACACCCTGACTCCCCGTGACGATCTGCCGCTTCCGCCGCACTGGTACGCCATGATGGGGCCCTTCGCGGTGCACGCCTTCGACCGATTGGGGGAGCCGACGCTCCGCGACCGGCTCATCGCCGACATCGAGGATGCGCTGGGGGACACGGGAGACGTGCTTCTGCTCCGGGCCATCGCCGCCGTGCACGACCGCCGTGACGGCATCGCCCGTGGCGCGCTGGCGCCGGTGCTGGAGGGCGCCATCCCGTGTCTGCTCCCGGCGTCGATGATCGACGCGTGGCTGGTCGAGGCCGAGCTCGACGTGCACGACGGGGAGCCGGACCGGGCGCAGCTCGCGCTCGCCACCGCGCTCGCCCTCGCGGAGCCGGAGGACCACGTGCGCCGCGTCGCCGAGGCCGGCCCGATCGTGTCGCGGCTGCTCGCGGCACGGGCGACGGCGGGCGCGCGCACGCACTTCGCCGATCGGGTGCGCGAGCGGCTGTCCGCCGCCGGAGTCCTCGTCGAGGAGGAGCTGACGCAGCGGGAGCGCATCGTGCTGAGCGCGCTGAGCCGGAATGCGACGCTGCGGCAGATCGCACAGCAGGAGTACATCTCGCCGAACACGGTGAAGACGCACGTGCGGAACATCTACCGCAAGCTCGGCGTCTCGGATCGGGACGGCGTGACGGCGGCCGCCCAGGCCCTCGGACTGCTCTGAGGGCCCGGGCGGCCGCGGGGCCGTCAGTCGCGGGCCATTGCTGCCGCCAGGTGCGCCTCCAGGTCGATGTAGGCGTCGTCGGCGACGTCGAAAACGACCTGCGTTATGTGGCCGCCGCGGAAGTCGAACCCGTAGCCGTACAGGGACGACACGGGGTCGGCGCTGTCCCGCCCGATCGTCAGGCCTTCGCCGCAGAGCGAGAAGTGGCCGAGAGTGGTGTGGAGTTCCATTTCGCCTACGACGGCGTCATTGATGTGAAGTCGGAGGGGGCCCACGGCCTCCAGCGAGTCTCCAGTGTGCGTTTTCGTGAACTCGATCCCGACGATGTGGGAACCGGGTGCCGGAATCGGTGCAGATACGTGATTCTCAGGAGGGATGCCGAGGTAGTTGTAGACGTAGTGCACTTCGCCGTCCTTGACGAAGAGTGTGTGTCCGCCGAAGCGGGAGCCGTGCGCGAAGATGACGCCCTCGGTGTCTGGCGTGAACTCGACCTCCGCGGCGATCTTGAAGGAGACGCCGTGGGTGTTCGCCGCCGATCGCTCGGGCACCTCACTGGTGCCCGGGTAGTAGACGAATCGACCGGACGGCGGTACGGGTTGGTGGAACTCCATGTTGAGGAAGGTCTGCAGGTCTTCGGGGTTGCCGATGATCTGGAGGTCGTTCAGTGGGAGCACCGCGTTCGCCTTCGCCTCCTCCATCCAGAGGGCCTTGAGCTCCTCCAGCTTGTCGGGATGCTCGGCGGCGAGGTTGACGGCCTCGGCGCGATCGACGTCCGTGTGATAGAGCTCCCACTCGTCGTCGAGAAAGTGGCCGCCCCCGCTCATCGGGCCATGCACGGCCACGGCCTTCCACCCGTTGTGCCAGATGCCGCGCTGTCCAAGCATCTCGTAGTACTGCGTCTCCTTCGCTGTCGGCGCGTCTGGGGCGGCGTCGAACGAGTAGGCCATCGAGACGCCGGAGAGCGGCGTCTGCTCGATGCCGTTGTAGACCTCCGGGAACTCGACGCCGCAGGCTTCGAGGATCGTCGGCACGATGTCGGTGGAGTGGTGGTACTGATGACGCACCTCGCCGCGGGCCTTGATGCCGGCGGGCCAGTGGATCACCAGCGGATCGCACACGCCGCCCTGGTAGGTGTAGCGCTTGAACATCTTGTAGGGCGTGGAGAAGGCCGCGGCCCATCCGGTCGGGTAGTGGTTGTAGGTGTCAGGGGACCCCAGCGCATCCCTCATCGTGATGTTCTGCGTGATGTCGTCAGGTACCCCGTTGAAGAACTTGCCCTCGTTGACGGAGCCGTTGGGGCTGCCCTCGCCGGACGCGCCGTTGTCGGCGCAGTAGATGATGAGGGTGTTGTCGAGCTGCCCGGACTCCTCCAGGTAGTCCACGATGCGGCCGACCTGGGCGTCGGTGTACTCGCTGAAGCCGGCGTAGACCTCCGCCATGCGCGAGAAAAGTGCCTTCTCCTCGTCGTTCAGGGTGTCCCAGGGACGCACCTCGTCGACAGGTGTGAAGGTGCCCTCCGGCATCGGGTTGAGCGCGGTGAGCTCGGTGCCTTCCGGGACGATGCCCTTCTCGATCATCCGGGCGAGGACCCACTCGCGGTAGGCCTCGTAGCCGTCGTCGAACACGCCCTTGTACTTGTCGATGTACTCCTGCGGCGCGTGGTGCGGGGCATGGTTCGCGCCGGGGCAGAACCACATGTACCAGGGCTTGTCCGGCTCGGTCTGCTTGACGTCGCGGATCATCGACAGCGCGCGATCGGCGAGGTCCTTCGAGAGGTGGTAGCCGTCCTCGGGGAGGTAGGGCTGGTCGATGTAGTGGTTGTCCTCGGCGAGGGACGGATACCAGTTGTTCGTCTCGCCGCCGATGAAGCCGTAGAAGCGGTCGTACCCCTGCGCCAGCGGCCAGTGCTTCTTGGACGCGCCGGCCGTCCACTCGTCGATCGGGACGTTGTGGTTCTTGCCCACCCAGAACGTCGACCAGCCGGCGTCGCGGAGGACGTGGGCCATCGTGGTGTTCGAGTCGGGGATGTGGGAGTTGTAGCCGGGGAAGCCGGTCGACGACTCCGAGATCGTCGCGAAGCCGTTGAGGTGGTGGTTGCGTCCGGTGAGGAACGTCGAGCGGGTGGGGGAGCACAGCGCCGTCGTGTGCCACTGCGAGTACGTCAGACCGTTCTGCGCCAGGCGATCCATGGTCGGCATGTTGATGCGTCCGCCGTACGGGGACCAGGCCGCCATGCCGGTGTCGTCATAGAGGACGACCAGCACGTTGGGTGCTCCCTCGCGGGGCTTCGCCGGGAGGAACGCCTCCCAGTCGGCCTCCGAATCGCGGACGTCGAGTTCGATTCTGCCCTGGAAGTCACGGGCCATGTCCATCTCCTTCATCTCTGCCGAACCGCCTTTCCCCGCACAGTACTGCCGGGTCAGGGCCGGGGTCACGGGTCCCGTGATGCGTTCATCCGGGTGATCTCCATGGCGCGGCGGCGGCGCGCTCAGAAGCTGCCGATGCCCTTGCCGATCAGGGACACGCCGATCACGAGCAGCAGCACGGCCATGATGACCGCGTTCTCGGCGGCGAGCCATCCGCGCAGGGCGTCGAGCGGGGCGCGCAGCCGTGCGGCGGCGACGAGGTAGCCGACGACGGGCACGAGCACGGTCGACGCCCCGATCAGGGTGAAGACGGCGATCACGAGGATCGTGGACCCCCCGTCGAGCGCCGCGCCCCCGATGTCAACGCCGGCTCCGGCGGCCAGGAGCAGGTTCTTCGGATTCACCGCCGACAGCAGGAACCCCAGTCCGAGCGCCGTGCCGAACGACATCGTGTCGATCGCCTTCATCCACGACGGCAGGGCCGCGGGGTGCCCCGCCTTCGGGCGCTTGCGCCACTGACCGACCGCCAGCACCAGCAGCAGGAGTCCGAGGACGAGCTGGATGACGCCGCGGATCGGGCGGGAGGCATCCGGATCCTCCTCGGGGAGCACCGCAGACAGCAGGGTGAAGAGGCCGACCGCCACGACGATGCCCGCGATCCAGCCGAGCAGGAATCCGACGCTCGTGACCCGTGCCTTCGGGGACAGGAGCATGAGGATCGCGGCGATGATCGGCACGGGGCTGATCGCGACGCCCACGGCGAGGGGGAGGATCTCCCCGATGACGGCACCCATTCAGCTGCCCTTCCTGTTCGGAGCCGGCGAAGCGGCATCGGCCGGCGCGAGCTCGGTGATGGCGGCGCGGTTGGTCGCGTAGACCGGTTCCCGGTCGAGGATCCCCAGCGACCGGAGGCGGCGGAGCGTGTTCGGCCGGACGCGGCTGAAGGCGAGGGAGATCGACTGCGCGTCGAGCCACTCCCGCAGCGCCTGGAAGGCCTCAGCGCCCGTGACGTCGACGTCCGTCACCGCCTCCATGTCGATGACGACATGCTGGACGGCGGACGGGCCGGCGGCGCGGACGGCCTCCTTGACGGCAGCGGAGAACACGGCGCCGTTCGCGAAGAACAGCGGGGCCGCGAGCCGGACGACGATGACCCCCGGTGCCGTGGTCGTGCCCGCAGGAGCGTCCTCCAGGAGGGACTCGCCGGGGTCGCCCGAGGTCTCCAGCACGTCGATGGCGGGGTGGGAGGCGCGTTGCGCGAGGTTGACGAGGGCGAGCACGAACGCCACGAGGATTCCCGCGATCGAACCGACGAAAAGGGTCACGAGGAAGCAGACCGCGCCGATGACGAACTCGAACCGGTCGAGGCGCCAGAGGCGGATGAAGTCGCGGATGCCGAGGAGCGGGATGATCGCGACGCCGACGATGGCGCCGATCGCCGGGGAGGGGATGTCGGCGAGCAGCGCGGTGCCGAAGAGCAGCAGCAGGAGCGTCCCGACGGCGAGCACGAGCGCCGGGAGCTGGGTGCGCGAGCCGGCCTGGTCCATCGCCGCGGTGCGCGACGTCGAGGATCCGACGGCGAAGCTGCCCTGCGCGCCGGCGGCGACGTTCGCGACGCCGAAGGCGAGCAGGTCGCGGTTGGCGTGGAACGGGTAGCGATGCTTCTCGGCGTAGGAGCGCGACACGAGCAGGCCCTCCGCGGTGGTGACGAGGGTCAGGGCGATCGCGGAGGGCACGAGAGCGAGCCACAGCGACCAGTCGATGATCGGCCAGGTGAGCGCGGGAGAGCCGGCGGGGACCTCGCCGAGCACATCCACGCCCCGTCCGTCGAGGCCGGTGAGGACGACCGTGATGGTCGTGGCGACGAGCACGATCAGCGCCCAGGGAACGGCACGGAGGTAGCGCTGTCCGAGGAGCAGCACGGCGACGGAGACGGCGGCGAGGAGCACGGACCAGCCGTTGAGCGAGGGGAGGCCGGTCACCAACGCGACGACCTTGTCCACGAACTCGGCTCCGGAGTCGATCTTCACCCCGAGCATCTTCGCGATCTGGCTGATCATGATGTCCAGGGCCAGCCCGCCGACGAAGCCGACGAGGATCGGCTTCGACAGGAAGTTCGCCAGGAATCCGAGCTTGAAGACGGCGAGCAGCACGAACATCCCGCCGCAGAGGATCGCCTGGGCGAGGGCCAGGGTGGCGTAGTCGGCGCTGCCGGCGACGGCCAGACCGCCGATGGAGGAGGCCACGAGGGCCGCGGCGGCGGCATCGGGGGAGGCGACCAGCTGGCGCGACGACACCACGAGCGCGTAGACGACGGTCGGGACGATCAGCGCGTACAGTCCGGCGGTCGCGGGGAGCCCGGCGATCTGCGCGTAGCCGATGTTGAGCGGGATGGCGATCGCCAGGAGGGTGACCCCCGCGGTGAGCTCGGTCACGAGGGTGCGTCGGGTCAGGCCCGCGAGCGGACGCGGCATGCGCTCTCCCTTCGTCGCCGGTGGTGTCCGGCTTCACGATGGCATCGTCGGACGGCGACGACCAGAGCGGCGGGCAACCTCGCCCTGGTGATTTCGCGGTGTGGTGCCGGCGGAGCAGCGTCAGCGTCGGCGGAACCGGCGCCGGGTCGGCGCCGCGGACGGCTCCGGCGTGGGCTCGGGGACGGCCGTGCGGTCGCCGCTGACCCAGCGCGCCCAGGTCGCCCCCGGGTCGCCCTCCAGCGCGACGGCGCGCACGAGCAGGGTCAGCGGGATCGACAGGATGGCGCCGAGCGGGCCGATCACGAAGGTCCAGAAGATGACGGAGAAGAAGCTCAGCGTCAGGCTCAGGTCGACGGCGTCGCTGACGAACTTGGGCTGGACGAGCACCTGGAGCACGACGTTGACCACGCAGTACACGGCGATGACACCGAGCAGCAGCGGCCAGCCGCCCACCACGAAGGCCAGGATCGCCGGCGGGATGAGCCCCAGCACGAACCCGATGTTCGGGATGAAGTTCGTCACGAACGCGAGGATCGCCCAGACCACCGGGGCGGGGACGCCCATCCACCACAGGGCGAGGCCGTCGACGATGGCCACGACGGCGCCGAACGCGGCGTTCACGACGTAGTAGCGACGGACCCCCGTCTGCAGCCGGGCGATGCGCTGCAGGGCGGGGCCGTGCGTGGCGCCGAAGAGGGCCGGAGCCGTCCGATAGCGGGCGGCGTCCGCGGCGAGGAAGATGATGTAGGCGCAGACGAAGAACAGCGCTGTCGCCACCCCGAGCACCGCGCTGCCCAGGCTCCCGGCCAGGCCGAGGAGCGTCTCGGGGTCGAGGATCGAGGCCGCGGCATCCGCCGCCTCCTGGTCCAGCCCGAGGGACTGCAGCCAGGCGACGATCTGATCGGCGGCGCGCACCAGGCCGTCCTGCGATGCGAGGTCGCCGACGAGCCGGGCGAACTGGGTGCCGGCGAGCCACAGCAGCGCCGCCATCGCCAGCAGGATCACGTAGGCGAGCACGATCACGGCGGTCGTCCCGATCCAGGCGGGCCGGCCGGGGCGCTGGAAGGGACGACGGACGGGTTCGCAGATCACCACGATGACGATCGCGAGGGCCAGCGGGCCGAACACCTCGCGCGCCAGCGAGATCCCGGCGAGGACGATCGCGCTCGCCGCCAGGATCAGCAGGGTGCGCAGAGCAGGGGAGGGCGCGTGGTCCGCTGCGGAGTGCGGAGGAGTGGGGAGCGAGGTCACGCGGCCAGCGTAGCCCGCCGCACTTTCATCCGGGTGATTGCGCCTCCGCCCCCTGGAAGGGGGCGCGGACGCGTGGTTTCGTGTTGCCATGTCGCCTCCCGTACGTTCCACGAGGCCGGGACCGGCGATGCGCTTCCGGCCGCCCGCCACGCCCATCGGCGTCGTGCCGCGGGAACGTGTGACCGCGGCGATCGCGGCTGCCATCGAGGCGGACGGGGTGACGGTCCTCAGCGCGCCCAGCGGCTATGGAAAGACCACCGCCGTCGCTGCCTGGGCGGCATCGCGCGACGACGTCGCCTGGCTCGCGCTGAGCGCGTCCGACGACGACCCCGCACTGCTGACCGCCGGTGTCCTGAACGCGCTGGCGCTCGCCGGGGAGCGTGCGGGGCGCGTGTTCGCCGCGCCGCGGGACATCGAGGATCCGGTGCGCGCCTACCGGCAGATCTGTGCGGCGTTCCAGGACGCCGAGCACCCGGTGCACCTCGTCGTCGACGATGCCCACCGTGCCGGGGAGGCGTGGAGCGATGGTCTCCTCGGGCTCCTGGCCGACCAGCCTCCGGACGGACTGCGGCTCCTCCTGGTGGGGACGACCCTGATCGAGGTCACCCTGTCCCGCCACCGCCTCATGAACCCGGGAGCCTTCGTCGGCGTGGACACCCTCCGGTTCTCGGCGGACGAGATCCGGAGTCTGACGCGGTCGGCGCCCGGTGGGCTCGATGCGGCCGCGGTGCGCGACGAGACCGGGGGCTGGCCCATCGCGGTGCGGCTGGTCCTCGTCGGCGGCTCCCTGCCGTCGAGCCCGGCGTCGACGGCCTCGTCCTTCCTCGGCGCGTACATCCGTGAGCACGTCCTGGACGCGCTGCCGCCCGCGCTCGCGGATTTCGTCCTCGAGGGGACGGCCTGCGCGGAGCTCACGCCCGACACCGCCGCACAGGTCACGGCGAGAGACGACGCCGCCGACCTCCTGGAGACCTGCGTTCGGCTCGGGCTGTTCCTCGACCGGTTCGACGGCCCGGAGGGCCCGACGTACCGCTGGCACCCCGCGTTCGCGCGTCGGTGCGCCGACCTCGCGCGGACGGATGCGGCGCGTTTCGCCACGGTGCACCGCCGGGCCGCTCGTGCTCTGGAGCACACGGATCCGATCGCCGCCGTGACGCACGCGCGGCGCGCCGGGGATCGGGCCGGTGCCAGGGCCATCCTCCTGCGGCACTGGCTGGGCCTCGTGGTCGGCTCCTCGGCCGTCGACGTGGAGCGGACGGCGACGGCTCTCCTGCGCGACAACCCGGATGATCCGCACCTGCTGCTCGTGCGGGCCGGAGCCAGCGACGTCCTCGGGGACCATCGCGTCGCGCGGGAGCTGTGTCGACGGGCGGAGGCACTCCTCGATCGCACGCCGGGGCAGGCCGACCCCGCCGTCCTGCTCATCGTCCGCCTGCTGCTCGCGGAGTCGTCCGTCGAGGTGGCCGCATCCGGTCCGGAGATCCGTGCGCTGCTGGATGCCGAGGACGACAGGATGTACGGCGGTCGGGTGGCGCTCAACCATCTGCTGGGGTGGACCGCGCTGCGCAATCGCGAATCGCCGGACCTCGCGATCGAGTACTTCTCGGCGGCGGCGCGCGAGGCGAGGGAGGCCGGCGATCGGGAGCTCACGTCCCGCGCCGTCGGACATCTCGCCTACGGCCTCGCCACCTCCGGCCGGCTCACGGAGGCCGCGGCCGTGCTCGCCGAGGCCGAGACCACCCGGGAGGCTCTTCTTCCGCGGAACACCTTCGCGCGCGGAAGCGCCGTGGCCGCCGCGGGGTGGGTGGCGTACTGGTCGGGCGAGGCGGAGGAGGCGGTCCGGATCTTCGACGCGGCGCGTGAGGAAGCCGCGTCCGGCCGCGATCTGGCCGGACATGCACGCATGATGGGAGCCTATGCCGCCGCGCTCACGGGAGACCCCGCGATCTGCCGCCGAGCGGCCATCAGCGTGCAGGAGCTCCCCATCGACGTCGTCCAGGGGGTGGAGTGGCCGGCGTTCCGGGAGTCGTCGGTGGCCCTGCTCGAAGAGGCGGTGGGGCGGAGGGAGCGCGCACTGCGCATCGCGAAGAAGTATGCCGGCGGTACCGACCTCCCGCTCGTGGGCGTCGCCCTGTCCGGGATCCTGCGTCGCGCCGAGGAGCATGCGGCGGCGCTGGAGATGCTGCGGTCGTTGCGGGGTGCGTCCGAGCTGTCGTACGTCAAAGCCGCCACGTTGATCACCGCGGCCACGCTCCGGAGGGCGACGGGGCACCAGGAGGACGCGCATGACCTGTGCGAGGCCGCCCTCTCGGTCGCGTCCGCGGAGAACCTCGTCGTGCTCTTCGGCCCGCGCGAGGTCGCGGTGCGCCGGCTGCTGCAGGCGCATGTGCATCACGGCACGCAGTTCGAGGAGTTCATCGAGACATGCCTCGCCGTCGACGCGGTCGGCTCCGTGACCGATCGGCTGTCGGAGCGGGAACGCGACGTCTTCCACCAGATGCAGACGGCGCGCACGCTGCCGGAGATCGCCCAGGAGCTTTCCGTGTCGGTGAACACGGTGAAGACGCATCAACGAGCGATCTACCGCAAGCTCGGGGTCTCGTCCCGGCGGGAGGCCGTCCACGCGACCGTGTGAGCAGGCACGGCGTCAGGGGCCCGCACCGAGGGTGGCGACGAGCGCGGCGTTCGCGACCGCGGAGGGGATCGCCTGTGTCGCCAGGATCCGGTCCCCGGCGTCCTCGACCTCGCGGATGAAGCGGACGTCCCAGCGCTGTTCGACGAGGATGACGGCCGCGACGGCGTCGGGAGGCACCCACGGGAGGAAATGCCGGACATCGTCGAGGGAGATCAGTCCCGGTGCGTACAGGGGCAGGCCGGCGAGCGAGAAGTCGTCGCCGTCGACCTCCGTGATGCGCTGCCCCTCGGCGGCGTCGCGGCGGACGATGAGGAAGTCGAGCACGCGCAGCGTGCCGTCCTCGACCTGACGCAGCAGCGGTTCGAGGACGGGCGGTCCCGGGTGTGCGCTGCGGAGCTCGACCACGACGAACGCCACGTCGCCCAGCACCCGGCTCCTCATAGCCACCCTCGATTCGTCCCGTCCTCCGATGGTGACAGCCGCACGGAGAGGGAGTCCCGAATCCTCACCCGGAGCGGGTGAGGACCGGCGCGCGGGCGACGACGGCGGTGCCATTCTGGACCGCGGATGAAGGGTGGCGACATGAAGGAGTTCCGATTCGGGCCCGTCGAGTTCTATCTCGTGGGCTTCGACGGTGATCGGCCGGATCCGTCCACGTTCGGCGCGCTGACCGACCTGGTGTCGAAGGGCGTGGTGCGCGTGCTGGACTTCGTGCTGGTGACGCGGACGGCGGAGGGGGATCTCGACATCCTCGAGGTCGAGGAGGACGACGGCACTGCCGTCCTCGACGGCCTCGAGCCGATCGTCGCCGGGCTCGCGAGCGAGGACGACGTCCGCGCCCTGGCGGAGGTCGTGCCGCCGGGACGGTCGGCGGCGGTCGTGGTCCTGGAGCTCCTGTTCGCCCGGACCCTCGCCCAGGATGTGGCCGCCGCGGGAGGCCAGGTGCTGCGCAGCGAGCGCGTTCCGGCACCCGTCGTGAACGCGGTGATGGACATCCTCGAACAGGAAGGTGAATGACATGCCCTTGCGGAGATTCGGCCGGCCGGGGCTCATCGGTCTCGCCGCGCGGACCGCGGTGGTCGCCGGGACGGCGACCGCGGTGCAGGGAGCCGCGATGCGGCACCAGGAGCGCCGCGCACAGAGCGAGTACGAGCAGCAGCAGTACGAGGCCGCCCAGCAACAGGCCCAGATGGACGATGCGGCCCGCACCGCGGCCGCGCAGTATGCGCCGCCGACGAGCCCGCCGGCCGCGCCGCCCGCAGCGGCGGACGACCTGATCGCCAAGCTGCAGGAGCTCGGATCGCTGAAGGCCTCCGGCGTGCTGACGGACGAGGAGTTCACGGCCGCGAAGCAGAAGCTGCTGAGCTGAGCGTCGCGACGATCGAGACGAGGCGGCGATGAGCGAGATCGAGGACCTGCGGGCACGGCTGCGTGCGCTGGAGCAGGAGAACGAGGCGCTCCGACGCCCTCGACGCCGGATCTCGGCCCGCAGCATCATCGCCGGGATCGTGCTCGTGGTCGCCGTGCTCCTCGCGCCGATCGCGGCGATGGGGACATGGGCGCGGCTGCAGCTCGTCGACGCGGACCGGTTCGTCGCGACCTTCGCCCCGCTGGCCGAGGATCCGGACGTGCAGGACTTCGTCGCCGATCAGGTGACGGCCGCCATCGACGAGCAGGTCGACCTGGATGCGGTGGTCGGCGAGCTCTTCGACGGCCTGCGTGCCCTCGACCTCCCGCCGCGCGCCGCCGCCGCCCTCGGCCTGTTGGAAGCGCCGGCCGCCTCCGGCCTGTCGTCCCTGATCGACGGCGTCGTGCACGAGGTGGTGTCGTCGCAGCAGTTCGCCGACATCTGGGCGGAGACGCTCCGCTTCACCCACGAGCGCGCGGTCGCCATCCTGCAGGACGAGCCCGGCACCGCGCTGGACCTCAGCGACGACGGGGTCCTCTCGGTGGACGTGGGGGCGGTCGTCGAACGCGTCAAGGAGGCTCTGGCCGAGCGTGGGGCCGGGGTCGCCGACCTCATCCCGGTGATCGATCGCACCATCCCGGTGGTGCAGGCCGACGCCCTGGTGCTGGTCCGCACGGTCTACCAGATCGCGGTGACGGCGGGCTTCTGGCTGCCGTGGGTCGTGCTCGGTCTCGTCGTCCTCGGTGTGCTGCTCGCGGTGAACCGGCCGCGGGCGCTGTTCTGGACGAGCGCCGGGTTCGCCGTCGTCTTCCTCCTCCTCGCCGCCGGGATGGGGATCGGACACGGGTTCTTCGTCAGCGCCGTCAGCCCGTCGATCATGACGGCGTCGGCGGCCGAATCCCTCTTCGATCAGCTCACGGCCCTCCTCGGGTCCACCATCGTCGCGCTCGCTCTGGTCGGGGTCCTCATCGCGCTGTGGGCCTGGCTCGCCGGGTCGAGCCGCAGCGCGCGCACGGTGCGCGGCGTCACGGAGAGCGGGTTCGGGGCGCTGCGCGAGACGGCGGAGGCACGGGGGATCTCCACCGGGCGGTTCGGGCGGGCGGTCGACCGCTATCGCGGTGCGATCCTCATCGCCGGGATGGCGATCGGGGTGCTCATCCTCCTGGCGACGCGTCCGGTCACCTTCGGCGCCGTCCTCGGCGTGGCGATCGGCGTGCTCGTGCTGACGATCCTCGTGGAGCTGCTGCGACGGCCGGTCCCCGCCACGGCGCCGGAGGAGCAGGACGCCGCCGTCGGCGCGGACGCGAGCGACGCGGAGATCACCCGGCGCGGGTGAGGACCCCTGTCGGCACGCGCGCGGGGTCGGAAGACTCAGGCCGAAGAGAGCGCGGACGCGCCAGGAACGAAGGAGAGACGATGTCGGAATTCAACGCAGACTTCTCGGGCGAGATCACGCTGGACGTCCGCGACTCCCGTCCCGACTGGTCGCCGTACGAGCTGCGGAAGGCACCGGACGGAGCGCCGAACGTCCTCGTGGTGCTGTACGACGATACCGGCCTCGCCTCCTGGTCGCCGTATGGCGGCCGCATCGCGATGCCGACGATGGACCGTCTGGCCGCCGGGGGTCTCACCTACACGCAGTGGCACACCACGGCGCTGTGCTCTCCCACGCGGTCCACCATGCTCACGGGCCGTAACCACCACGTCAATCGCGCGGGCGTCATCATGGAGGGCACGAACGGCTTCCCCGGCTTCGCGGGGCGGCTCCCCGCCGAGTGCGCGACCATCGGACAGGTTCTGCAGGAGAACGGGTACAGCACGTTCTGGCTCGGCAAGAACCACAACGTCCCGGAAGAGGACATCGCGCCGGGGGGCAGCCGCTCGATGTGGCCGCTGCAGCTCGGCTTCGACCGCTTCTACGGCTTCCTCGGCGGGGAGACCAACAACTGGTACCCCGACCTGGTCGAGGACAACCACTTCATCGAGCAGCCGTACCGCCCGGAGGACGGCTACCACCTGTCGAAGGACCTCGCCGACCAGGCGCTCGCGATGATCCGGAACCAGCAGGCCTCGAATCCCTCGAAGCCCTGGTACATGTGGTTCTGCCCGGGCGCGAACCACGCGCCGCACCACGCGCCGCAGGAGTACATCGACAAGTACAAGGGGGCGTTCGACGACGGCTACGACGCCTACCGCGAGTGGGTGCTCGCCCGCATGATCGAGAAGGGCGTGCTGCCGGAGGGCACGCAGATGACGCCGTTCAACCCGCTGCCGGAGGAAGCGGCGAACCCGGCCGATCACGTGCGCCCGTGGGCGGAGCTGAACGACGACGAGCGGAGGCTGTTCGCGCGGATGGCGGAGGTCTTCGCGGGCTTCTCCGAGTACACGGATGCCCAGGTCGGCCGGATCGTGGACTACCTGGAGGAGACGGGGCAGCTGGACAACACGATCATCTTCTACTGCGCCGACAACGGCGCCTCGGGGGAGGGATCGCCGGACGGCTCCGTGAACGAGAACAAGTTCTTCAACGGCTACCCCGACGACCTCGCCGAGAACCTCGCGATGATCGACACGCTCGGGTCCGCCGACACCTACAACCACTACCCGACGGGGTGGGCGGCGGCGTTCTCCACGCCCTTCCAGATGTTCAAGCGGTACTCCCAGTACTCCGGCGGCACCTGCGACCCGATGGTCGTGCACTGGCCGAAGGGGATCGCGGCGAAGGGGGAGCTGCGCCACCAGTACCACCACTCGGTGGACGTCGTGGCGACGGTGCTCGACGTGATCGGCATCGCGATGCCGGAGTCCTACCGCGGAGTGCCGCAGCGACCGCTCGACGGCGTCTCGATGAAGTACTCCTTCGACGCCGCGCCGGACGGGCCGACGCGGAAGAGCGTGCAGTACTACTCGATGCTCGGCACCAGGGGCATTTGGAAGGACGGCTGGAAGGCGGCGGCGGTGCACGCGCCGCTGAGCGGCAAGGGCCACTTCGACGACGACGTGTGGGAGCTGTACCACGTGGCGGAGGACCGCTCCGAGTCGAACGACCTCGCCGCGACGCACCCGGAGAAGCTGCAGGAGCTCATCGCCGCGTGGTTCGCGGAGGCGGAGGCGAACTTCGCCCTTCCCCTCGACGACCGGTCGGCCCGCGAGATCCTCACGGTTCCCCGGCCTCAGGCCGAGGCGCCCCGGGAGCGGTACGTCTACTTCCCCGGCACCGCGGCGGTGCCGGAGAGCGTCGCGGTGAACGTCCGCGGGCGCTCCTACAAGATCATCGCCGACGTCATCCTGGAGCAGGGCGCCGAGGGAGTGCTCTTCGCGCACGGCTCCCGCTTCGGCGGGCACTCGCTGTTCCTCAAGGACAACAGGCTCGTCTACGTGTACAACTTCCTCGGCATCCCGCCGGAGCAGTCGTTCACCTCGGACGAGCTCGCCCCCGGCCCGCACACCCTGGGCGTGGAGTTCGTGCGGGAGGGAGCGGGGGAGCACGGCGAGTCCGTCGGCACCGCCACGCTGTACGTCGATGATCGCGCCGTGGCGTCCGGTCCGATGCGGGCCCAAGTCGGCAAGTTCACGCTCTGCGGCGACGGGCTCTGCGTCGGGTGGGACAGTGCCGACGCGGTGAGTGCGCAGTACGCCAACCCGTTCCCGTTCACCGGCGGCACGCTCCTGGGCGTGGCGGTCGACGTGAGCGCGGAGCAGTATCTCGATATGGAGCTCGAGGCGGCCGCGATGCTGTCGCGCGAGTGACCGCGCGGAGCGGGCGGCGGCCTAGCATGAGGGCATGACGGCGATGATCGAGGTCCCCGGCGGAACGCTGCTCATGGGGTCGGACGAGTTCTACCCGGAGGAAGGCCCCGTCCACGAACGGCGCGTGGAGGCGTTCGCGCTGGATCAGCACCCCGTGACGAACCGCCAGTACGCCGCGTTCGTCGAGGACACCGGCTACGTCACGATCGCCGAGCGGCCGATGGACCCCGCCGACTACCCCGGGGTGCATCCGGACGACCTCGTCCCCGGCGCCATGGTGTTCACGCCGACTCGCGGCCCCGTCGACCTGCGCGACTGGCGGCAGTGGTGGCGGTGGGAGCCCGAGGCGTCCTGGCGCCACCCGTTCGGACCGGCCTCGTCGATCGACGACCGCCTCGATCATCCGGTCGTGCAGGTCGCGTACCCCGATGCCGTCGCCTACGCCGCGTGGGCAGGCAAGCGCCTTGCCACGGAGGCGGAGTGGGAATGGGCGGCGCGCGGCGGCCTCGTCGGCGCCCGCTTCGCCTGGGGTCAGGAGACGAAGCCGGACGGCACCCTCATGGCCGACACCTGGCAGGGCGCCTTCCCGTACCGGAACGACGGTGCCGACGGGTGGATCGGCACCGCTCCGGTCGCCTCGTTCCCCGCGAACGGGTACGGCCTGCACGACATGATCGGCAACGTGTGGGAGTGGACGGTGGACTACTGGACGCACCGGCACGTGCCGCCAGGTGCGGTCGGTGTCGACGCCGGTCAACGCGCGAGCCTGCTGTCCTCCGAGCCCGGGTCGCCCATCCCTCGCCGCGTGCTCAAGGGGGGATCGCATCTGTGCGCTCCGGAGTACTGCCTCCGCTACCGCCCCGCGGCGCGATCGGCGCAGGCGGAGGACACCGCCATGACCCACATCGGGTTCCGCTGCGCCCTCTGACCGGTGATCCCCGACTCAGACGGGGTCGGGGAACAGGGACGCCCAGTCGTCGCGGACGCTCACCACGGTGTACCCGCGGTCGGCGGCTGCGTGGAGGGCCTGCTCCGCTCCCGTGTCGTAGGGCGTGTCGTCGCGGTCGGCGTCGTCGTGATGGATCAGCAGCGCGAGTCCGGGCCGAGGGCCGCCGTGCGCGAAGTCGAGCATCGGCATGTCGCCGTTCGAGTTGCCGGCCGCCAGCAGCGGGCGCCGCCCGATCCGACTCCAGATCCGCACCGGTTTCTCCGGTCCGTCGTCGAAGAACGCCAGGGCCGAGGAGTAGCGGACGCTGGCGTCCTTCTCGTCGTAGGCGAGTCCGAGCGCCGAGCCGATCACGCGCTCGGGAGGGATGCCGTAGTTCGCCTGGGTCATCGGCCGCATGAAGTCGCGCTCGCCGCCCGACACGATGTAGCACGTGAAGCCGTGGCCCTCGAGGTACCGCAGCAGCTCGACCATCGGGCGGTACACCGATTCGGCGTAGGGGCGGCCGAGGAGCGGGAGCTGGGCTGTGCGGTAGAACTCCGCCACGGAGCGGGCGTAGTCCTCCACGCTCACGCCATCGGTCAGTCCCAGGAGCGCCTGGATGATGACGCCGAGGTCGGAGTCGTCGCCGGCGTAGTGCTTGTCGATCGCGGTGCCGAGCCAGCCCAGGTCACCGGTGACCGCGGCGCGGTAGGGCTGCCGGTCGGCCAGGGAGGGGTCGCGGGTCGCCTCCTCGCGCCAGCGCTCGACGACGTAGTGCAGCTGGGTGGGCATGGGCTTCTCCGACCAGAGAGTGCCGTCGTTGTCGAACACCGCGATGCGTTCGTCGACGGGAACGGCGTCAGGACCCTCCGTCACGGCGGCGACGAACGCCTCGATGGTGCGCCGTGTGCCGGTGTCCCGCCAGGAAGACAGAGGTGAGGAGTCCATGACCGCGATCCTCCCAGGCGCGGCGTCGGATGCCGAGCGTCCCTCACCCGGAGCGGACGAGTCCCGCTGCGGCCGGGCGTGCGGGAATACCCTCGGAGGGTATAAGGTTGTGCCGAAGGAGTACCCCAGGGGGGTATCCCGAGGAAAGGAAGCATGATGAGCACGAGCGAGTACCAGGTCACCGGAATGACGTGCGGCCACTGCGAGATGGCGATCCGCGACGAGGTGTCGCGCATCCCCGGTGTCGAGGGTATCGATGTCAGCGCGCAGAGCGGGAGACTCGTGGTGCGCAGCTCCGCCCCCGTCGACGACACGGCCGTGCTGGCCGCCGTGGACGAGGCGGGCTACCAGGCGGTCCGGTCCTGATGGACACCCCGTCCGCGACCAGCGTGGAGCTGGAGATCGGCGGCATGACCTGCGCGTCGTGCGCGATGCGGATCGAGAAGAAGCTCAATCGTCTCGACGGCGTCACCGCCACCGTGAACTACGCGACCGAGAAGGCGAGCGTCACGGTGCCGGCGGGCGTCGACACCGCCGTGCTCATCGCCGAGGTCGAGAAGACCGGATACACCGCCGTCGTCCCCGCGCCTCCCGCGCCGGAGGGAGCGCAGCCCGACGGAGAGCAGCCGGATCCGGAGCTGACGGCGCTGCGGCAGCGGCTGATCGCCTCCGTCGTGCTCACCGTCCCGGTCATCGCGATGGCGATGATCCCGGCGCTCCAGTTCACGTACTGGCAGTGGCTGTCGCTCGCGCTCGCGGGTCCCGTGATCGTGTGGGCGGCCTGGCCGTTCCACAAGGCGGCGTGGATCAACCTCCGGCACGGTGCGGCCACGATGGACACGCTCATCTCGATGGGCACGATCGCCGCGCTGCTGTGGTCGCTGTACGCGCTCTTCTTCGGCACCGCCGGGATGCCCGGCATGACGCACCCGTTCGAGTTCACCGTCGCGCCCAGCGACGGTGCCGGGAACATCTACCTCGAGGTCGGAGCGGGGGTGACCACGTTCATCCTCGCCGGACGCTACTTCGAGAAGCGCTCCAAGCGTCAGGCCGGTGCGGCGCTCCGCGCGCTGCTGGAGCTCGGCGCGAAGGAGGTCGCCGTGCTCCGCGACGGCGTCGAGACGCGCATCCCGACGAGCGCGCTGCGGGTCGGGGACGAGTTCGTCGTGCGCCCGGGGAGAAGATCGCCACCGACGGGGTGGTGGTCGGCGGCACGTCCGCCGTCGATGCCTCGATGCTGACCGGCGAGTCGGTGCCCGTCGAGGTCGGGGAGGGCGACGTCGTCACCGGCGCCACCGTGAATGCCGGGGGACGCCTCGTCGTCCGCGCGACCCGCATCGGCGCCGACACCCAGCTCGCGCAGATGGCGCGGCTCGTGGAGGAGGCGCAGACGGGGAAGGCCGAGGTCCAGCGGCTCGCCGACCGTGTCTCCGGGATCTTCGTGCCGATCGTGATCGTGATCGCCCTCGGCACGCTCGTGGCCTGGCTCGCGGCCGGGTTCCCGGCTGCCGCCGCCTTCACCGCCGCGGTCGCGGTGCTCATCATCGCCTGCCCCTGCGCTCTGGGCCTGGCCACGCCGACCGCTCTCCTCGTCGGCACGGGTCGCGGCGCCCAGATGGGCATCCTCATCAAGGGCCCCGAGGTGCTCGAGTCGACCCGGAAGGTCGATACGGTCGTGCTCGACAAGACGGGCACCGTCACCTCCGGTCGCATGACGCTGACGGCGGTGCACACCGACGACGGCGTGCAGCGCGAGGAGCTGCTGCGGCTCGCCGGGGCCCTCGAGGACGCCTCCGAGCACCCCATCGCGCAGGCCGTGGCGGCCGCGGCCACCCGGGAGCTCGGCACCCTTCCGAGCGTCGAGGAGTTCGCGAACGTCGAGGGCAGGGGCGTCCAGGGCATCGTGGACGGCCACGCCGTCGTCGTGGGACGCGCCTCGTTGCTCGCCGACTGGTCGCAGCACCTGTCCGCGGGGCTGGCTGCGGTCAAGGCCGAGGCGGAGGCCCAGGGCAAGACCGCGATCGCGGTGGGCTGGGACGGTCGTGCCCGCGGGGTGCTCGTCGTCGCCGACACGGTCAAGGCCACGAGCGCGGAGGCGGTGGCGCAGCTCCGGGCGCTGGGACTGACGCCCGTCCTGCTCACGGGAGACAACCGTGCGGTGGCCGAGCAGATCGCCCGCGAGGTGGGGATCACCGAGGTGATCGCCGAGGTGCTGCCCCAGGACAAGGTCGAGGTGGTGCGCCGGCTCCAGGGCGAAGAAAAGGTCGTCGCGATGGTGGGAGACGGTGTGAACGACGCCGCGGCCCTCGCCCAGGCGGACCTCGGGCTGGCGATGGGGACCGGGACCGACGCGGCCATCGAGGCGAGCGACATCACGCTCGTCCGCGGCGACCTCCGCAGCGCGGCCGACGCGATCCGCCTGTCCCGCCGCACGCTCGGCACGATCAAGGGCAACCTGTTCTGGGCGTTCGCCTACAACGTCGCAGCCATCCCGCTGGCGGCGCTCGGCCTGCTCAACCCCATGCTCGCCGGTGCGGCGATGGCGTTCTCCAGCGTCTTCGTCGTCGGCAACAGCCTCCGCCTGCGGTCCTTCCGCAGCAGGGCGGTGGACACCCCGTGAACGAGAGACAGAGGAGTACCGACATGTCCGATTCCCCCGCAGGATCCTGCTGCAGCGTCCCGCGCCAGAGCGGCGTCTCCGCCGAAGGGCGCACCGACCTGCTCGCCGCGCCGGCCGAGGGCATGGCCGAATGCCCGGTGATGGCCGGAACGCCCGTCGTGATCGCGACCGCCGAGGCCGCGGGGTTGTACCGCGACCACGAGGGCACCCGCTACTACTTCTGCTGCGCGGGCTGCGGGCCGGCATTCGACGCCGATCCCGCGAAGTACACCAGGGCGGCCTGAGCCCCCACCCGTGCGGGGCCGCGACAGATCCGGCCCCGCACGGCATCATCGACGTTGGAGGGAAGACATGAGCACCTCGCATCACGACCATTCCGCGCACGGTCACCTCGCGGGAACGGGGACCGGGACGCCCGCGGACCACACCGGACACGCGGAGCACGCCGCGCACGGAGACCACACGGACCACACGGACCACGCGGGACACAGTGGGCACGCCGGGCACGACGATCACGCGGGACACGGCGGTCACGGGGGCCATGGCGATCACGGCGACCACGTCGCCCAGTTCCGGCGGCTGTTCTGGATCATGCTCGTCCTCGCCGTGCCCACCGTGCTGCTCTCGGGCATGTTCGCGATGATCGTGGGCTACCCGCTTCCCGACATCCCGGGCCTGGTCTGGGTGTCGCCGGTCCTCGGCACGGTCATGTACGTCTGGGGAGGGAAGCCGTTCCTCACCGGCGCCGTCAGCGAGATCCGTGCCCGGCAGCCCGGCATGATGCTGCTCATCGGGCTCGCGATCACGGTGGCGTTCGTCGCGTCCTGGGGAGCGAGCCTCGGCCTGCTGCATCATGAGCTCGACTTCTGGTGGGAGCTCGCTCTCCTCATCGTGATCATGCTGCTCGGGCACTGGATCGAGATGCGCTCTCTGGCGCAGACCACCTCCGCCCTCGACTCGCTGGCCGCGCTGCTGCCGGACGAGGCGGAGCGTGTGGAGGGCGATCAGGTCGTGCGGGTCTCCCCGTCGGACCTCCGCGTGGGCGATGTCGTGGTGGTGCGCCCCGGCGGGAGCATCCCCGCCGACGGGCGGATCGTCGACGGCCGTGCCTCGATGGACGAATCCATGGTGACGGGGGAGTCGCGCACCGTCACCCGGGCGACCGGCGACCCTGTGACCGCGGGAACCGTCGCCACCGACTCGGGGCTGCGCGTAGAGATCACGGCGACCGGAGACGACACGACGCTCGCGGGGATCCAGCGGCTCGTTACGGAGGCGCAGAACTCCTCGTCCCGCGCACAGCGTCTGGCCGACACGGCAGCCGGCTGGCTGTTCTGGTTCGCGCTCGGTGCTGCCGCGATCACCGCGGTGGTGTGGAGCGCGGTCGGCCTGCCGGACGACGCCGTCATCCGCACGATCACCGTCCTCGTGATCGCCTGCCCGCACGCGTTGGGCCTGGCCATCCCGCTCGTCGTCTCGATCGCGACCGAGCGCGCAGCTCGCGGCGGGGTGCTCGTGAAGGACCGGCTGGCCCTGGAGAGCATGCGCACCGTCGACACCGTGCTGTTCGACAAGACCGGCACGCTGACCAAGGGTGAGCCCGTCGTCTCCGCGGTGTCGGTGGCCGGTGCGGAGACCGCGGAGGAGGTGCTGGCGCTCGCCGCGGCCGCCGAGGCCGACAGCGAGCATCCGCTGGCGAAGGCCATCGTCCGCGCCGCGCGCGACAAGGAACTCCGCGTGCCGGCGAGCCGCGACTTCTCGTCCTCGCCGGCGGTGGGGGTGACCGCGACGGTGGACGGTGCGATGATCCGCGTCGGCGGCCCGCACCTGCTCGCGGAGGAGGATGCCCACGAGCTCCCCGCTGCGGAGGGCTGGCGTGCGGACGGCGCGATCATCCTGCATGTGCTGCGGGATGGACACGTCATCGGGGCGCTCAAGCTCGCGGACGAGGTGCGCCCGGAGTCGCGGGACGCGGTCGACGCCCTGCACGCGCTCGGTGTCCAGGTCGTGATGATCACCGGCGACGCGGAGGCCGTCGCGCACACCGTCGCGGCCGACCTCGGCATCGACCGCGTGTTCGCGGGCGTCCGGCCGGAGGACAAGGCCGCGAAGGTGCAGGAGCTGCAGCACGAGGGCCGCAGGGTCGCGATGGTGGGCGACGGCGTGAACGACGCGCCCGCGCTCGCTCAGGCCGACGTCGGCCTGGCGATCGGCGCCGGCACCGACGTGGCGATCGCCTCCGCCGGGGTCATCCTCGCCGGCGACGACCCGCGTGCAGTGCTGTCGGTGATCGAGCTCTCCCGCGCCTCGTACCGGAAAATGACGCAGAACCTCTGGTGGGCGGCCGGGTACAACCTGCTCTCCGTCCCGCTCGCGGCGGGTGTGCTCGCTCCGATCGGCTTCGTGCTGCCGATGTCGGTCGGCGCGGTGCTCATGTCGCTGTCGACGATCGTGGTAGCGCTCAATGCGCAGTTGCTGCGGCGGCTCGATCTCCGTCCGGAGGTGGTCACCGCGGGCATCCTGCAGCGCTGAGCGCCACCACGCCGCCGTCTCGGTCCCGGCTCAGCGCCGACGGCCGAGGCGGCGGAGAGCGCGGACGCCCAGGACCGCCGTCAGCACCCAGGGCCCCACGACGATGATCGGGTCGAGCCAGGTGTGCCGGAGATCGATCCGACCGCGTCCGAACCGCGACGCGAGCGGGCGATGCTGCGGTTCCGCGAGGACGCCGGTCTGCGTGATGGGGTCGTCCGGCCGCCGGGTGACAAGGGAGCGGGCGTGCGCGGTCACGGCATCGACGCGGTCGCCCAGCACGAGCAGCAGCCAGCGGGTGTTCTTCGTCTCGCTGAACCGGTCGTAGGCCACGCGCCGGATGGCGCCGGACAGGCCGTGCAGCGGTTGCGCGGTGCCCCAGACGGGAGGCAGCATCCCGTGCTCGATCGAGCGCTCGCGGCCGCGGTCGGGGCCCTGACGCTCGGGGAGGTCCCAGTGCGCGCCGGTGTCGCCGACATCCTCCAGCTGCTGCCAGGTGCGGCGGTGCTCGGGGGCGAGGTCGGCGCCCCAGCCCGGGATCCGTGCACGCAGCTCATCGGGGGTCGGTGCGGGGATGGGTCGAGATCCTTCGTACGGCATGGTCATTCCTCTCCGACGACGATGAGCGGCTTGATGCAGTCGTCGAGCTTGGACGAGAACACGTGGTAGGCCTCCGCGATGTGCTCCAGCGGGAAGCGATGCGTCAGCAGCTCGGAGGGACGGATGTGCCCTGCCTGGATGTGTTCGAGCAGCCGCGGCCACTGCCTCTTCACGGGAGCCTGGTTGCCGCGCACCGTGAGCCCCTTGTTCATGATGTCGCCGAGGCGCACCGAGGTCACCAGAGGACCGTACGCGCCGAGGACGGACACGGTGCCGCCCTTGCGCGCGCTGTCGATGGCCCAGTTCACCGCGACGGGGGAGCCGCCCTGCAGCTTGAGCTTCGCGGCGGTCACGTGCTGGACGACGCTGCCGTCCGCCTCCGCGCCGACCGCGTCGATCACCACGTCCGCGCCGAGGTAGCCGGTCGCCTTCTTCAGGGCGAGCACGATGTCACCGGCTTCGTGGAGGTGCATCGTCTCGGCGAAGGCGAAGTCCCGTGCCTTCTCGAGCCGGTAGTCGAGGTGGTCGACGACGATGACCCGTCCGGCGCCGAGGAACCAGGCCGAGCGGGCAGTGGCCAGGCCGACGGGCCCGGCGCCGAACACGACCACCGTGTCCCCTTCGGCGATGTCGGCCTGCTGCGCGCCGAAGTAGCCGGTGGAGAACGCGTCCGTGAGCAGCAGCGCGTCCTCGGAGGTGAGCCACTCCGGGATCACCGACGGGCCGACATCGGCGAACGGCACGCGCACGCGCTCCGCCTGCCCGCCGTCGTACCCGCCCGTCGTGTGCGAGTAGCCGTAGATCCCCCCGACCGCTGTCGCGTTGGGGTTCACGTTGTGGCAGTTCGAGAAGAGGCCTCGGCGGCAGAAGTAGCACGAGCCGCAGTAGATGTTGAACGGCACCATCACCCGGTCGCCCGGGCGCAGGCTCTCCACCGAGGGGCCGACCTCCTCCACCACCCCGACGATCTCGTGACCGAAGGTGTGCCCGATGCGGGTGTCGGGCATCATGCCGTGGAAGAGGTGGAGATCCGACCCGCATACGGCCGCTCTCGTGACCCGGACGATCGCGTCGTTGGGATGGTGGATCGTCGGGTCGGGTTTCTCCTCGACGCGGATCTTCTACGGTCCGCGGTAGGTCATCGCCTTCATCGGATGCTCCTTCGCTCCGTGGAGTGACCGACGCTAGGCGCCGCCTCGAGGATGACTCAGGGCATTGACGGATGAGACGGGGAGGCGTACGAACGATGCGAACTCGAGGACCGCGCGCTCCTGCACATCCAGCTCGTCATCACCGCGAAGCTGCGTCGAGGGGAGCCGTTCGCGTTCAGCTGGCGGGAGGATGCCAGCGTCGGCGGCGGGAAGAACACCGTCTGGATCCACGCCTACAGCAGCATCGTCTTCCAGTACTTCGGCAGCAGGAGACCCGAGGTGAATCGCGCGTGGGTCGACGCGCTCGCCTACACGGCCAACAGCCCCACCGGGCTCTACCTGGTACCGGAACCGCCGGGCAGCGCGACGGCCGGAAACCTCGAGATCGCCTGAGGCCGGCCGTCGCGCCGGGGCATCAGCCGGCTGAGGCGGCCCCGCGCGCGCGCCGGCTTCGTGCTGCGAGCACGAGTCCGCCGAGGACCGCGGCGAGGAGGGAGCCGACGAGCACGCCGATCTTCACGTGATCGTCCGCGACGCTGCTGCTGCCGTACGCGAGCTCGCCCACCAGCAGCGAGACCGTGAACCCGATGCCCGCGAGCAGGGACATGCCCGCGAGATCCGGCCAGCGCAGCGACTCATCGAGGCGCAGGGCCGGCATGCGGCTCAACAGGAAGGTCGTGAGCAGGATGCCGACGGGCTTACCGAGCACGAGCCCCGCGATGATCCCGATCGTGATCGGGTCGGTCAGCGCCGAGACGAGGCCCTCCGCGCCGCCGATCTCGACGCCGGCCGCGAAGAAGGCGAACACCGGCACGGCGACGAGGGTCGCCACGATGCCCCAGCGATCCGCGAAGTGCGCGGCGAGACCGTCGTAGACCGGGGCGCCGTCGGCGTCCGTCCCGGTCCGCACCCGCGCGCGCTCCGTCGGACGCACCGGCACCATGAAGCCGAGCAGCACCCCCGCGACCGTCGCGTGCACCCCGGACGCATGCACGAACGCCCAGACGGCCAGGGCGACGGGAAGCAGGATCCACCAGGATCGGATGCCGTTCTGCACAGCGAGTGCGAAGCCCGCGAGGGGGAGGAGCGCCAGGATCAGCCAGGCGAAGCTGATGGTCTCGGTGTAGAAGGTGGCGATGATCGTGATGGCGATGAGGTCGTCGATGATCGCGAGGGTCAGCAGGAACACCCGCAGGGCGGGCGGCAGGAAGCGGCCGACGACGGCGAGCACCGCGATCGCGAACGCGATGTCCGTGGCCGTGGGGATCGCCCATCCGCGGAGGACCTCGGCGCCCGACGAGGCGTTGATCGCGACGAAGAAGAGGGCGGGGACGATGACGCCGCCCACCGCGGCGGCGATCGGAAGCGCGGCACGGCGCGGGTCGCGGAGGCGTCCGGCGACGAACTCCTCCTTCAGCTCCAGTCCGACGACGAAGAAGAACACCGCGAGCAACCCGTCGGCGGCCCAGGCGCCGACACTGAGCTCGAGGTGCCACTCCGGGATCCCGAAGCGGAAGTCCCTGACGGCCTCGTACCAGGGGGCGGCGGGGGAGTTGGCGAGGATCAGGGCGGCGAGCGTGGCGGTCAGGAGCAGACCGCCGCCCAGCACGTCGCTGCGGGCGGTGGAGCAGATGCCGCGCCAGAGCTCATGCGGTGCGAGACGGAAACGGGCAGGGGACGACGAAGAAGACACAGGGATACCTCACGGCAGATGGATGGGTGACGCGATGTCGCCGCACCCGTCCGGGCGCGGCTTATCCCTGTGGCGGCGGGCAGCCCGCGATCTCGCCGTGCGAGAGGGTGCCCCAGACACTGGTCCACCCGTTGGTGCCGGGGTGCAGGACCACGCGCATCCACTCCGTCATCGGCGTCGCGGACGACAGACGGCGCGGAGCGCGCGTCGAACCGGCGATGTGGAGGGAGGGCACCCGTTCAGGCTACCGGTCCGGGCGGCGGGCGCGCTGAGCGACCTCCGGGGGAACGAGAAGAGGGACCGTCCGTGCGGACGATCCCTCTTGCTGTACGTGCCCCCGACAGGAGTCGAACCTGCGACCTACGGTACCGGAAACCGGCGCTCTATCCACTGAGCTACGGAGGCGTACCGATCGACAATATCACTCGTCGGGGGTGGTCTCCGACCCACCGGCCTCCGTGACCGGCGCGGCGCGCAGTTCGTCGAGCGCCGCGGCGAGCTTCTCGGCGAGATAGCGGTGGCCGTCGGTGGACGGATGCTTGCGTCCGACCTCCACGTCGATGACGGAGAGATAGTTGTCCTCGGTGATCCAGTCGAGCGCGACGGGGGAGATGTACCACCAGCCGCGGGCCGAGGCGAGAGCCGCGAGATCCCGGTCGATCCGTGCCGTCTGCGCGCCGACCGGAAGCTCGTGCGGTGCGGGGCCGAGCACGACGATCGCCGCCTCCGGGTACAGCGCCGTCAGCGCGTCCCACGCGGCGGTCACGGCCTCGCGGTAGCCGGCAGCGCCCTGTGCCCGGTCGTTGATGGAGCCCTGGATGATGACGAGGTCCGGGTCGAGACTCGGGTCCAGCGCCGCGATGCGCTCGCCGAAGGTGGGGCCGTCGATGCCGGGCTTGAGGTAGCCGCTGCCGCGCACGCCGTCCACGATGGTCGTGCCGTGCAGCAGGTCGGCGAGCACGTACGCGTAGCCGAGGGTGGGGTCGGACGCGGCAGAGCCGTAGGTCCACGAATCGCCGAAGACGAGGACGGTCGGCTCGTCGGGGAGCGCGAGCGGTGCGGGAGCGATCACCGCGGCGGACTCGTCTCCGGCCGCAGCGCCGACCGGGAGGGACGACGGCGCCGGGACCCACGGTCGCCAGACCCCGATCACGCCCGCGGCGACCGCGACGAGGAGGGCGGCGGCGACGCCCGCGATGCGCAGTCGACGAGGGGCGGCGGGGGCGTTCATGGTGTGAGAGTAGATCACGGAGGACGGATCGCAAACTCGGCGGGACGCGGGGCGACGGAACGGGCCTGCGCACCCCCGTAAACTGGGGGGTCTATGAATCCTGAAACGCTCGCCCACGCCCTCCTCGCCGTCCTCGCCCCCATCGCCGAGGAACGACGTCCGGGCGAGCCGTTCGACCTCTCCGCCGCCGACATCGTGCTGGAGCGCCCGCGCAACCGCGATCACGGCGACTGGGCCTCGAACATCGCCATGCGCCTGGCCAAGTCCTTCGGCACGAACCCGCGGGAACTCGCCCAGCAGATCGCCGACGGACTGGCCGATGTGGACGGCATCGCGAGTGTGGAGGTCGCGGGCCCCGGCTTCCTCAACATCCGCCTCGACGCGGCGGCCGCCGGCGCGCTCGCGAAGGTCATCGTCGACGCCGGCCCCGCCTACGGGACGAACTCCTCGCAGGAGGGCGTGAGCGTCAACGTCGAGTTCGTCTCGGCCAACCCCACCGGGCCGCTGCACATCGCGCACACGCGCTGGGCGGCCCTCGGCGACGCGATCGTCCGCCTGCTCCTCGCGAGCGGCGCCCGTGCGGTGCGCGAGTACTACATCAACGACGCGGGCGTGCAGATGGACCGCTTCGCCGCGTCCGTGCTGGCTGCGGCGAAGGGGGAGCCCACGCCGGAGGGCGGCTACCCGGGCGAGTACATCGCGACGCTGGCCGGCCGCGTCCTCGAGGCCCGCCCCGACTTGCTCGACATCCCGGAGGAGGAGCAGCTCGCCGTCGCCCGCGAGCTCGGCTACGAGTACCAGCTCGCCGAGATCAAGCATTCCCTCGAGCGCTTCAACGTGCCGTTCGACGTGTGGTTCTCCGAGCGCACCCTCCACGCGAAGGACGCCTCGGGTTCCAGCCTGATCGACCAGGCCGTCGACCGTCTGCGCGAGCAGGGCCACGTGTTCGACGAGGACGGCGCCGTCTGGGTGCGCACCACCGACTTCGGCGACGACAAGGACCGCGTCATCCGCCGCTCGAACGGCGAGTACACGTACTTCGCCGCCGATGCCGCCTACTACCTGAACAAGGGCGACCGCGGCTTCCGCGACAAGATCTACCTGCTCGGCGCCGACCACCATGGCTACGTGCACCGTCTCAAGGCGGTCGCGGGAGCGGCGGGCGACGACCCCTCGAAGAACATCCAGGTGCTCATCGGCCAGATGGTCTCGATCAACGGTGCCCGCCTCAGCAAGCGCGCCGGCAACATCATCGAGATGGACGACCTGCTCGACTGGCTCGGCACGGACGCGCTGCGGTACTCGCTGGAGCGCTCGCCCGCCGACTCGCCGCTCGACCTCGACCCGGAGCTGCTGCAGAAGCGCACGAACGACAACCCGGTGTTCTACGTGCAGTACGCACACGCCCGCACCCACAACGTCGCGCGCAACGCCACCGACTCCGGCATCGACCGCTCGGTCTTCGCCCCGGAGACGCTCACGCACGAGACCGAGGCGGCGCTGCTGGGCGCGCTGCAGGAGTTCCCGCGCATCGTCGCGTTCGCCGCCGAGGTGCGTGAGCCGCACCGCGTCGCGCGCTACCTGGAGGAGCTCGCCGGGCTGTACCACCGCTGGTACGACAACTGCCGGGTGATCCCCCTGAGCGACGCCCCGGTCGAGGACGTGCACCGCACGCGCCTGTGGCTGAACGACGCCGCCGGCCAGGTCTTCCGCAACGGGCTCGACCTGCTCGGCGTCTCCGCGCCCGAGCGCATGTAGGGAGCGCCATGAGCGACGACAACCCGACCCTCCCGTACCCGAAGCCCTCGGACGAGCACCCGACGCTCGTGGTCCCCGACCCGGCGGACGGTCGTGACCGGAAGAGCGCAGCGCCGCGGCGGCGCCGGTGGCCCTGGGTCGTCCTCATCGTCGTGGTCGTGCTCGCCGCCCTCGTGGTCGCGGCGGAGCTCGTCGCCCGTGCCGTGCTCCCCGGCGTCGTGCGGTCGATGGTGATCGAGCAGCTCGACCTCCCCGCCGACCAGCAGCTCGACGTCGAGACGGAGGGGCTCCTGCTGCCGCAGCTGCTCGCCGGCCGCCTCGACACCCTGCGCCTGTCGACCGACGCCGTGACGCTGCAGGGCATCACGGGGGCGGCCGACGTCACCGCGACGGGCGTCCCGCTGCGCGGCGGCGACCTCGATGGCGCCGACGGCACCATCCGCATCGACCAGGAGCAGTTCACCGCTCTGCTCTCGGACACCGACCTGCCCGTCGACACGGTCGAGTTCGCCGCGCCGAACGCGACGCTCGGCGGCTCGTTCGCGGTGCTCGGGACGGCGGTGCCGGTGTCCGTGACGTTCACCCCCGGCGCCGTCGAGGGGGACCTCGAACTCACGCCGGTGGCGGCCAGCGTCGGCGGCGTGGAGGTCGACCTCGACCGCGTCGGGTCGTCGCTCGGCTCCCTTGGCGAGGGGATCACGCAGCCGCGACGGGTGTGCATCGCCGACCAGCTCCCGGCCGGTCTCACGCTGACGGGGGTCGAGATCGTCGGCGACGACGCCGTGATCGACGTCGATGCGGACGGCGCGATCGTCACCGACGAGGCACTCCAGGCGAAGGGCACCTGCGACCGCTGAGCGCACCCCGGTTCACCCGGGCAGGCGCTCCTGCAGGCGCGCGGCGAGTTCCGCCGGCCGTTGCAGGGGGATGCCGTGACCGCACCCCTCGACGATCTCGAGCGTGCTGCGCGGGTGCACGCGGTTCAGCAGCGCGGCGGAGCGGCGCATGAGCGGCTTCTCCTCCGCGCCGACGAGCACCAGCGCCGAACCGGGATGCGCACGCCACGCGGGCGGCGGTGTGAAACGTAGGTTCTCCTCGACCGCGCGCAGCAGCGTCGTGCGTGAGAGGGCGGCGGAGGTCTCCAGATAGCGGGGGAGCAGTGCGTCCGGGATGAACAGCTCGCGCGCCTGCAGACGGGCGAAGCGCTCGTTCCTGGCGAGTCCGGCGGTGAGGCGGAGCAGCGTCAGAGTGGGCCCGACGGCCCGGATCGGCTCCGCCTGAGCGCTGATGACGACGGCGTCGGCGACGAGGTCCGGGCGTCGTGCCGCGAGCAGGACGGCGAGCTGCGCGCCGAGGGAGAATCCGACGACCGTGGCCGGTCCCGTCTCCTGCTCCAGCACGGGGACGAGCGCCGCCACCGTCTCCTCGTGCGACGCGTAGTCGACGCTCGCGCTGCGGCCGTGACCGGGGAGGTCCGGGACGACGACCCGGCGCGCAGGATCGAGGTGCGTGCGCAGCGGCTCCCACATCCAGCCGGCGACGCCGCCGCCGTGCAGGAGCAGAAGCGGTGGTGTTCCCGGGGGACCCGATGTCTCGTGATGCATGTCACTCCGTCTCGAAGCTCGCGGCCATGCGGCCGACCGTGTCGATGGCGCTCTTCAGCGTGCCCCGGTCGAGCGGTCCCAGCGTGCGTGCGGCCGAGAGCAGTCCGAGGGTGGCGCTGGAGAGAGCGAGGGCCAGGGCTTCGGGCTCCACATCCGGCACGATCCGGCCCTGGCGCTGGAGGTCACGGATCCCGGCGACGACCCGTTCGTGACGCGTCCGGTACCGGGAGGTCGGCTGCGCGGCGACGTGGGCGCCGAGCACTCCCGCGTCGTCGAGGAACGCGGCCGTCATGAGCTCGTCGCCGAGCAGCGCCGCCGCCGTGGCGCGGTAGAGGGCGCTGAGCGACGGCTGCGGTCCCGCGGTGCGGGCGACGGCGTCGGCGATCCGCGCGGTGCCGCGCTGGAGCAGGGCATCGAGGATGTCGCGTTTCGCCGCGAACTCCAGGTAGACGGCGCCCTTGCCGATACCGGCCGCGCGCGCGATCGCGGCGACGTTCATCGCGTCGAAGCCCTCGGCCAGGACCATGCGCTCCGCCGCGTCGAGGATGCGTCCCCGACGGTCGGGCACGAGCGGCCTAGGCATCGGAGCCTCGGGCGAACCAGTCGCGCAGGGCGGGGATCACGAGGTCGGGACGGTCCCGTTGCACCCAGTGCCCGGCGCCGGGGGCCACGAGGAGCTGCCCGTCGGGCAGGATCTCCGCGGCCTCCTCGACCCGCCGGAGAGGGACGCCGGAGTCGCGGTCGCCGTGCACGAGGAGGACCGGGACGCGGATCTCGGCGAGTCGATCACGGTAGTCGGTGCGGAGTCGCAACGGCCGCACCTGATCCCGCTGCCAGTCGCCGAACGTCGTGAGACCGGAGCCGGTCGCGGCCTCGGCGAGCACCGCGTCGACGAGACCAGGGGTGCGGGCGTCGGGGGAGCGCACGAGATCCTGGAGGCCTCGCGTCATCGCCTTCCGGTCGCGTGCGTAGACGCGTGTCATCGCACCGAGCAGGCCCGAACGCAGGAGCAGGAACGTCGACAGGTGCGAGAGGGGCCCGAAGGTGCCGTCCGTCAGGCGCGGCATCAGGCCGTAACTGCCGAGGAGGGCGGCGGCGTGTGCTCCGTCCGGGCGGTCGAGCAGATGGCCCAGCGCCATCCCCGCGCCCATCGAAAGACCCCCGATGGCATACGCGTGCAGCTCGAGGGCGTCGACGAGGTCGCCGACGTACTGCACCAGGCGCTCCTGGGTCAGCGACGCATCGAGGCGTGGGCTGCGTCCGAAGCCGGGGTGGTCCGGCGCGAGGACGCGGTGTCCGGCCGCCGCCAGCGCCGGCCCGACCTCGCCCCAGGAGAGCTCCGCACTGTCGGCCCCGCCGCCGTGCAGCAGCAGCACGGGTGTCTGCGTCTCGCCGGAGGGGCGCCATTCCAGGACCGACACCGCGGCGCCGGGAACGGTCACGGTGTGCCGTCGTGGTGCGGACATGCGTCCCCTCTCGTTGTGACCATCCTATCGATTCCGGTCACAACGAGGACCTCACTCCGGGGCGGCGGTGCCGTTCTCCTCGGCCGCCGCGCGCTGGGCGTCGCGCAGCTCGGCCGTCGCGATCTTCACGTCGACCTCGGCGCGCTGCAGCCGTCGCTGCACGAACGTCCGCGCACCGAACCGTTCGTGCAGGCGGTCGCCGCGCTCCTCTTCGGCGGTCACGATGTAGGCGCACGCGACGAGGATGACCTGCGTGGACAGCTGGAGCCAGATCAGGAGCGCGAGGAGCGAGGCGAACGACGCGAGGAGGGGGTTGCTCGTCGCTCCGCCCACGAACAGTCCGGAGAGCTGCTGCAGCACGATGAGGCCGAAGGCGCCGAGGAAGGCGCCGCTCCACAGGGAGCGCGCGGCGGGCCGGACGCCGGACAGCAGGAGGAAGGCGCCGACGATCAGGGCCGCATCGAGGATGAAGACCACGAGCAGCGACAGGAGACGGACCGTCCAGGCGAGCAGCGGCGAATCCGACGGCACCCCGAGCAGATCGCCGATCCAGGTCACCCCGAGCTGTCCGATGAAGGTGATCCCGGCGGCGAGCACGAACGCGAGCCCGATGCCGACGGCGAGCAGGAGGTTGCGGACGATGACCCAGATCCACAGGATGTCCGCCTGGATCGTGCCGGCGATGGTCCGGATGGCCGTGCGGAGCGAGCCGATGGCGCCGAGAGCGGCACCGACCAGCGCGACGAGGGAGATGATGCCGGCGATCGAGAACGAGGCCGGAGTCCGGAGGTCGTTCGTATTGATGACACCGCCCTCGCCGATGAGCCCGGGGACCGCGGATTGCACGGCGTCGATGATCGCGCGCCAGGCCTCCGGGTTGCCGGACAGCCAGAGGGCCGCGAGGGAGAAGCCGAGGAGCACGCCCGCGAAGACGCTGAACAGGGCCCGGTAGGTCACGCTGTCGGCGAGCATCGGGCCACGGCGCTCGGAGTACAGCAGCACGGCCCTGACCGGGCGCCGGGCGAGGGCCCAGGCGATCACCGGACCCGTGATGCGGGCGACCAGCCCCGGGCGGGCCGGGGCTGCGGAGTGGTTCTCGGAGTCTCGGTTGTCGGTGTCTGCCACGTGCCCACCCTACGAGCCGGGCGGTACCGCTCCCCAGGGGGTTGACGCGGCGTGTCACCGTGACCAGGCAGCGACAGAGGGTGCCCTAGAATCGGGGCAACTCGATGTGCGCCTCCGCCCGAGATCCGTCCCACGATTGGTGTTCCGTGCTCGACTCTGCCGCCACGCTCGCTCCGGACTGGCTCGTCGTCCCCGAAGATCCGAACGATCTCGCGCCGGGTGTCTGGCCGGCTTCGGCCACGCGCGACGACGACGGCAGCCTGGTGCTCGCCGGAGTGCCGGCGCCCGAGCTCGCCCGCACCTACGGCACGCCGCTCCTCGTGCTCGATGAGGACGAGGTGCGGCGCCGCGCCCGGGCCTTCCGCGACGCGTTCGACCGCGCCGCCTCGGCGCACGGCACGACCGCGCAGGTGTACTACGCCGGCAAGGCCTTCCTATGCACGACGGTCGCCCGCTGGGTCGTCGACGAGGGGCTGCGCATCGACGTGTGCACCGGCGGCGAGCTCGAGGTCGCCCTCGCCGCGGGGGTAGCACCGGCCTCGCTGGGCTTCCACGGCAACAACAAGTCGGTCGCCGAGCTGGAGCGCGCTGTCGCTCTCGGCATCGGCACGATCGTCGTCGACAGCGCGATCGAGATCGAGCGCCTCGCCGCCATCACCGCCCGGACGGACACCGTGCAGCGCGTCATGGTCCGGGTCATCAGCGGCGTCCACGCCGAGACCCACGACTTCCTCGCCACGGCCCACGAGGACCAGAAGTTCGGCTTCCCGCTCGCCGAGGCCGAGGTCGCCGTGGCCCGCATCCGCGAGATCCCGGGGCTGGAGTTCGCCGGCCTGCACTGCCACATCGGCTCCCAGATCTTCGGCGTGGCCGGGTTCCGCGAATCCGCGTCGCGCGTGCTCGAACTGCACGCCGCCCTCCTCGAGGACGGCCCGGTGCCGCAGCTGAACCTCGGCGGCGGCTTCGGCATCGCCTACACCCGCGTCGACGACCCCACGCCGATCGACGAGCTGGCCGACGGCATCGTGGCGGCGGTCGCCGAGGGCTGCGCGGCGCGGGGCATCGCGGTGCCCGCGCTCTCGTTCGAGCCCGGGCGCGCGATCGTCGGCACGGCGGGCGTGACCCTCTACGAGGTCGGCACGACGAAGGACGTCACGGTCGCCTCCGGGGCCACGCGGCGGTATGTCAGCGTCGACGGCGGGATGAGCGACAACGCCCGTACGGCTCTCTACGGTGCCAGCTACTCCGCCCGCCTCGCCTCGCGGACGGGGACGGACGAGCCCCAGCTGAGCCGAGTGGTCGGCAAGCACTGCGAGTCCGGCGACATCGTCGTCGACCACGAGTACCTCCCCGGAGACGTGACACCGGGCGATCTGCTGGCCGTCCCGGCGACCGGCGCCTACTGCGCCTCGCTCGCGAGCAACTACAACCACGTCCCGCGGCCGCCCATCGTGGCGGTGCGGGAGGGGCGCTCGCGGGTGATCGTCCGCGGCGAGACCGTCCACGACCTGCTGGCCCGCGACGCGGGCATCGACGGGGCGCACGCCCCCGAGGGAGCACGATGACCCACCCCGAAGGAGCACCCATTGACTGACTACAGACGACTTCGCGTGGCGCTGCTGGGCGCCGGGGCCGTCGGCTCCCAGGTGGCGGCCCTCCTGCTCCGCCACGGCGACGAACTGGCCGACCGCGCGGGTGCCGCGCTGGACCTGGCCGGAATCGCGGTCCGTGACCTCGACGCGCCCCGCGACGTCGAGCTCCCGAAGGAGCTCTTCACGACCGACGCCGAGTCGCTCATCCTCGGCGCCGACATCGTGATCGAGCTCATCGGCGGCATCGAGCCCGCCCGCACCAACATCCTCCAGGCGATCGGCTCGGGAGCCGACGTGGTCACGGCCAACAAGGCGCTGCTGGCCACCCATGGCCCGGAGCTGTTCGAGGCGGCGGATCGCGTCGGCGCCTCGGTCTACTACGAGGCGGCGGCCGCGGGTGCCATCCCGATCATCCGTCCGCTGCGCGACTCGCTCGCGGGCGACCGCGTCGTGCGGATCATGGGCATCGTCAACGGCACCACGAACTACATCCTCGACCGGATGGACACCGAGGGCGCCGACTTCGCCGACGTGCTGGCGGACGCGCAGCGCCTCGGATATGCGGAGGCCGACCCGACCGCGGACGTCGAAGGCTACGACGCCGCGCAGAAGGCCGCGATCCTCGCCAGCCTCGCCTTCCACACCGCGGTGCCGCTGGAGGCGGTGCACCGCGAGGGGATCACCACCATCACGGCGTCGATGATCGAGGAGGCCCGCGCGGCGGGCTTCGTGATCAAGCTGCTCGCCGTCTGCGAGCGCATCGAGGCCGACGGCGCCGAGTCCATCTCGGTGCGGGTCTACCCCGCCCTCGTGCCGGTCGCCCACCCTCTCGCCTCCGTGCACGGTGCCAACAACGCCGTCTTCGTCGAGGCCGAGGCGGCGGGCTCCCTCATGTTCTACGGCGCCGGCGCGGGCGGCATCCAGACGGCCTCGGCCGTGCTCGGCGACGTGGTCTCCGCCGCTCGTCGGCACATCGCCGGCGGCGTCGGCGTGGGCGAGTCCACCCGGGCGAACCTCCCCGTCGTGCCCATCGGCCACGTGACCACGCGCTACCAGATCACCCTCGAGGTCTCCGACGCCCCCGGCGTGCTGGCGACCGTCGCCGGGATCCTCAGCGACGGCGGGGTGTCCGTCGCGACCGTCGTCCAGACCGTCGAGGGGGAGGACGAGCCGACCGCGCGCCTCATCATCGGCACGCATCGCGCGACGGAGCAGGCCCTCAGCGACACGGTGGACGTGCTCGCGGGCAGCGACGTCGTCGCCCGCGTGGTGTCCGTCCTCCGGGTGGAAGGCGAGTGACCACGGTGACGGCCACGGCTCCCGCCGCCGGGGAGCACGGCGCGCGCGTGGGTCGCACGGTCGAGGTGACGGTGCCGGCGACGAGCGCCAACCTCGGCCCCGGCTTCGACACGCTCGGCCTGGCGCTCAGCATCTACGACCGGCTCGAGGTGACGGCGCTCCCCGAGGGGCAGCTCGAGATCGAGGTCTCCGGTTCCGGTGCCGAGGACATCCCGCGGGATGCCTCCAACCTCATCGTCCGGACGATCGCCCACGTGTTCGCCGACGCAGGCCGGCCGATGCCCGGTCTGCGCATCGTGGCCGAGAACGCCGTCCCGCACGGCCGAGGCCTCGGGTCCTCCGGCGCGGCCGTCGCTGCCGGTGTGCTCGCGGCGAAGGGGCTGCTGGCGGGAGACGTCGACATCTCCGATACCGATCTGCTGCGCCTGGCGACTGAGCTGGAGGGCCACCCGGACAACGTGGCCCCTGCGCTGTTCGGCGGGCTCACGATCGCGTGGATGGGGGAGCGCGGCCCGCAGCACAAGAAGCTCCTCGTGCACCGCGGCGTCTCCCCGCTCGTCCTCGTCCCGGCGTACACGATGTCCACCTCGCAGGCCCGGTCGCTGCAGCCGCCGCACGTCTCCACGGCCGACGCGGTGTTCAACGTGTCCCGGTCCGCACTGCTCATCGCCGCGCTGATGCAGAGCCCGGAGCTGCTGCTCGACGCGACCGCCGACCGCCTGCACCAGGACTACCGCGCTGGTGCCATGCCGGAGACGCAGCGCCTCGTGCAGGCTCTGCGTGCCGCCGGATTCGCGGCGGTCGTCTCCGGCGCCGGACCCAGCGTGCTCGTGCTCGCCGACGGTCCCGGCAGTCGTCTGGACGCCGTCGAGGTGGCCAATCAGGTGACCGACACCCCGTGGGAGGCGCTCCTGCTCGCCGTCGACGTCCGTGGTGGTACAGTGGGGGATCGAGCGGAGGGCTCCACGTAGCATTCGTGAATCTGGCCCCATTGCATCTCTTGCAAGACCCGCACGCGAACCCCTGAGGCCCAAGTGCCGAGGCTGGCTGACGCCGAGCGTCAGCCCGTGCGATCGTGCGCAGCACCCGTTGTGCGCGTTCACGCTCATTTCCCATGACCTATAAGGGAGTACTCGTGGAGAACCTCTCCGAGACCCAGAACGATCAGGCGGCTCCGACCGCCGATGCCCCCGTCGCCGAGCAGGCGACCGAATCCGCTCCGGCCAAGAAGCGCGCACCGCGTCGGGCGAACACCGCCACGGCTGCGGCCAAGGCGGCCAAGGCCGCGGAGGAGTCCGGTTCGGCGGAGGCCCCTGCGGCTGCCGGCGACTCCGCCGAGGCGGCGGAGGCGGCCCCGAAGGCGAAGGCTCCGCGCCGCACGCGGGCGAAGAAGGCGGACGCCGAGGCTCCGGCCGAGGCCGCACCGGCCGAAGCGGCACCGGCTGCCGAGACCACCGAGGCGCCCGCCGAGGCCCCCAAGTCCGCCCGCGGCCGTCGCACGAAGAAGGCGGATGCCGAGGCCCCGGAGGCGAAGACCGAGAAGGCCGAGGCCGCACCGGCCGACAGCGCGGCGGAGACCGCCGAGGCGGGCACCGCCCAGGGCGGCCGCGCCAAGAACGACGCGGCGAAGAGCGAGTCGAAGAACGACGGCGCTGCCGCGAAGAACGAGGCCGAGGCGGACGCTCCCTCGAAGGACTCGTCCAGCGAGGCGGACAACGGCGAGGAGCAGGGCGGTCGGGGCCGCAGCCGCAACCGCAACCGCAACCGTGGCCGTGGCCAGGGCGGCGGTCAGGAGCAGGCGCAGAACGCGCCGGCCGACGACGACCAGTCGGGTAACGGCAACGGCCGCAACCGTCAGCGCAACAAGCGTCGCAGCGGCGGCCAGGTCGACGAGTTCGAGACGGAGATCACCGAGGACGACGTCCTCATCCCGATCGCCGGCATCCTCGACGTGCTCGACAACTACGCCTTCGTGCGCACCACCGGTTACCTGGCCGGCCCGAGCGACGTCTACGTCTCGCTCGGCCAGGTCAAGAAGTACAACCTCCGCAAGGGCGATGCCGTCGTCGGCTCCATCAAGCAGCCGCGCGAGGGCGAGCAGCAGGGTCGGCAGAAGTACAACGCCCTGGTCAAGGTCGACTCGATCAACGGCCTCTCGGTCGACGATGCGGCAACCCGCGTGGAGTTCGGCAAGCTCACCCCGCTCTACCCGCAGGAGCGCCTGCGGCTGGAGACGGCTCCGGAGAAGCTCACGCAGCGGATCATCGACCTCGTCGCGCCGATCGGCAAGGGCCAGCGCGGCCTCATCGTCGCACCGCCCAAGGCCGGCAAGACGATCGTCCTGCAGCAGATCGCCAACGCGATCGCGCAGAACAACCCCGAGGTCCACCTCATGGTCGTGCTCGTCGACGAGCGCCCCGAAGAGGTCACCGACATGGAGCGCACCGTGAAGGGCGAGGTCATCGCCTCCACCTTCGACCGCCCCGCGGAGGACCACACGACGGTCGCCGAGCTCGCGATCGAGCGGGCCAAGCGCCTCGTCGAGCTGGGCCGCGACGTGGTCGTGCTGCTCGACTCGATCACCCGCCTCGGCCGCGCGTACAACCTGGCCGCTCCGGCGTCCGGCCGTGTGCTCACCGGCGGCGTCGACGCGTCCGCGCTCTACCCGCCGAAGCGCTTCTTCGGTGCCGCGCGCAACATCGAGAACGGCGGATCCCTCACCATCCTCGCCACCGCGCTCGTCGAGACCGGTTCCAAGATGGACGAGGTCATCTTCGAGGAGTTCAAGGGCACCGGCAACAGCGAGCTGCGGCTGTCGCGTCAGCTGGCCGACAAGCGGATCTTCCCGGCGGTCGACGTCAACGCGTCCAGCACCCGCCGCGAGGAGATGCTGCTCTCGGCCGACGAGGTCAAGATCACCTGGAAGCTGCGCCGTGCTCTCGCCGGCCTCGACCCGCAGCAGGCCCTGGAGGTCGTGCTCGGCAAGCTGAAGGAGACCCACTCCAACGTGGAGTTCCTCGTGCAGATGCAGAAGTCCATCCCGACGCTGCCCTCGGGCGCTCACGGGCACGACAACAACATCCGCTGAGGACCGACGTGTTCGAGTCCGTCCAGACTCTGATCGACGAGCATCGCCGGGTCCAGGAGGAGCTCTCCGACCCGGCGGTGCACGCCGACGCGGCTCGCGCCAAGCGCGTGAACCGTCGGTATGCCGAGCTGTCGCGCATCGTGGCGGCGCATGAGGCGTGGACGGCTGCCGTCGACGATCTGGAGGCGGCGCGGGAACTGGCCCGTGAGGACGAGGCCTTCGCCGCGGAGGTCCCCGCCCTCGAAGAGGGCGTGCAGGCGGCGCAGGAGCGCCTGCGGCGCCTCCTCATCCCGCGCGACCCGGACGACGCCCGCGACGTGATCATGGAGATCAAGGCGGGGGAGGGCGGCGCGGAGTCGGCCCTGTTCGCCGCGGATCTGCTGCGCATGTACGTGCAGTACGCCGCGTCGAAGGGGTGGAAGACCGAGCTGCTCGAGCGCAACGAGTCCGACCTCGGCGGCTACAAGGACGTCCAGGTCGCCATCAAGGGTTCCTCGTCCGACCCCGCACAGGGTGTCTGGGCGCATCTGAAGTACGAGGGCGGCGTGCACCGCGTGCAGCGGGTTCCCGCCACGGAGTCGCAGGGCCGCATCCACACCTCCACGACCGGCGTGCTCGTGTTCCCCGAGGTGGACGAGCCCGAGGAGATCCAGATCGATCAGAACGATCTGAAGATCGACGTGTTCCGCTCGTCGGGCCCCGGCGGACAGTCGGTGAACACCACCGACTCCGCTGTCCGCATCACGCACGTGCCCACCGGGATCGTCGTGTCGATGCAGAACGAGAAATCGCAGCTGCAGAACCGCGAGGCGGCGATGCGGGTGCTGCGTGCCCGGCTGCTGGCCAAGCAGCAGGAGGAGCTCGATGCGGCCGCCTCGGACGCGCGCAAGTCGCAGATCCGCGGCATGGACCGCTCGGAGCGCATCCGCACCTACAACTTCCCCGAGAACCGGATCGCGGATCACCGCACCGGGTTCAAGGCGTACAACCTCGATCAGGTCATGGACGGCGCGCTCGACCCCATCATCGAGAGCGCCATCGCCGCCGACGAAGAGGCCCGTCTGGCCGCCGTCGGCTCCGAGGGCTGAGCGGCCGCCGCGACGGCGTCAGGTGCGCGCGGCGTACCGGTGCTCGGGACGCCCGGTCGACCCGTAGCGCAAGCGCACCTCGACGATGGTCCGTGCGGCGAGAGCCGCGAGGTGCCGTTGCGCCGTGGCCCGGGAGATGCCGACCCGCTCGGCGACCTCCGCCGCTGAAGCCTCGCCGTCGCCGAGCGCCGCGAGCACGCGCTGCTCGGTGGCCGAGCGCGACAGGGAGACCGGCTCGCCGCCGCCGTGCAGGATCGCCAGCGCGCGGTCCACGTCCTCCTGCGTGACGGGCCGATCACCCGCGAGCAGGTTGCGGTAGCGGGTGTACCGGTCGAGGAGTCCCGTGAGAGCACGTCGGTCGAAAGGCTTCACGAGGTAGCCCACGGCGCCGGCTCGCAGTGCGCGGCGCACGGTGGGCGCGTCGTCCGCGGCGGAGATGAGGATCGCGTCGACCCCGAGCTCGCGGACGAGTCCGATGCCGTCCCCGTCGGGGAGGTAGACGTCGGCGAGCAGGAGGTCGGGGCGTGTCGAGCGCACGAGCTCGCGCGCCTCGGCGCAGGACCGCGCGGTCCCGGTCACGGTGTATCCGGGCTGATCGTCCACGATCGTCCGGTGCAGGTCAGCCACCCGGAAGTCGTCGTCGAGGATGAGCGCGCGCAGCGGTTCGGTCATCGGTCCTCCTTCGGGACACGCGGAGCGGGGTCGACGGCATCCCCGAGCCGGGCGGCGAAGACCGCGCCGTGATCGGGACCGCCGGAGTCGATGATCCAGAGGTCGCCGCCGCTGCGGCGGGCGATCTCCGTCGCGAGCGGCAGTCCGATGCCGTGTCCGTGCACGGAGTCCGCGCTCCCGTCGTCGGCGTGCGGCCGGGGGTCGGACGGGCGGAGCCCCTCGCCGGAGTCGGCCACCGTGACGACGAGCGCGTCACCGTCGCTCAGCACCGAGACCTCCACCCACCGCGGCTCCCGCGCGCCCGCGACGGCGGCCACGACCGCGTTGTCCACGAGGTTGCCGAGCACGCTGGCCACGTCCTCCGCTCGACGGACGGTGCCGATCACCTGGGTGTCCGCCGCAATCCGCAGGGCGACGCCCCGTTCGGCGGCCTCGACGCCCTTGGCTCCGAGGAAGGCGTGCAGGAACGGGTCGCCCACGAGGTCGAGTCCGGTGACGGGGAACGCCACCGGACCGCGGCTCACCAGCTCGTCGAGGAACGCCCTGGCGTCGTCGACGCGACCGGCGTCGATGAGGCCCGCGGCCACATGGAGGCGGTTCGCGAACTCGTGGCGTTGGACACGCAGCGCGGAGGTCATCGTCCGGACGGCCTCCAGTCGCTCGGTCAGGGCGATGAGGTCGGTGCGGTCGCGCACGATCAGCACATCGCCGAGCGCGCGCCCGTCGCGTCGCACCGCGCGCGACTCGAGGTACAGCATCCGGTCGCCCACGACGGCCTCCGCGCGGTCGCGGGCCCCGGTGGCGGTGTCGCGCACGACAGGGGGGAGGGGAAGCGCGTCCACGGTGCGGCCGACCGGATCGTGGAGCCCGAGAAGCCGGTCCGCCGCGGCATTGCTCACGCGCACGACGCCGTCCTGATCGACCGCGAGCACGCCGTCGCCGACGCCGTCGAGCACCGCCGTCTGATTCTGCACGAGGGCGACCAGCTCCTCGGGCTGCACGCCGATGGTCAACCGTTCCCAGCGCCGGCGCAGGAGGAGGAAGGTCAGGAGGGCGAGGGCGAGCGCGCCGGCGGCGGTCAGACCGAGAGCGGCGAGCAGCGGCGGCAGGTCGTCGAAGACGCCGTTGCGCTCGAACCCGACGCTGATCTCGCCGACCGGCGTGCCGGAGTCGTCGCGCACCGGCACCTTCGCGCGGGCGGACTCGCCGAGCGTGCCGGTCTGCCAGTCGACCACCTCGCGTCCCGCCAGCACCGCGGCGAACGGGGTGCTCACGACCTCGCCGATCCGCGAGGGCAGCGGATGGGCGAGTCGGATGCCTTCATCGTCCGTGATGACGACGAACAGGGCCCCGGTGCGGGCCATGACGTCGGTGGCGATCTGCTGCAGGTCTCCGTTGCGCAGCGCCTCCGCGTCCGGCTCGTCGTCCGACGCGGAGATGGCGGCGACCGCCGCCCGCACCTGCGCGTCCTCGGCCAGGGTCCTCGCGATGCCGAGCGCGGTCGACTCCGCCTCGGCGCGCAGCTGCTGGACCGCGAGGGCGAGGTACACGCCCGTGCACAGCGTCACGACGAGGGCGACGGCGGCGAGGTGCAGCAGCAGCGCGCGGGTCGCGAACCGGACCCGTCTCCGCGGGGACATCGACACCTCCTCGACGCGCAATATGCGCAGAAGTCACGGTACGCGCACAAGGCGCGGTTATGCGGCATACCGCGCTCGGCGTCTCCGGATTCCCTAGCCTCGTCAGGATCCGTCAGCGATGACGGAGCGACGACGAAGGAGTCACGCATGTTCCACGCATCGACCGCGCTGATCGCTGCCGCCGAGGAGGAGGCACCGACCTACGACGTGGCCTTCGTGCCGCCGGAGGGTGTGCTCGTCATCCTCGGCTTCACGATGGTCCTCGTGTTCATGACGCTGATCATGACCAAGCGCCTCACCCCGATGGTGGCCCTGATCCTCGTGCCGACCGCCTTCGGGCTCTTCGCGGGAGCAGGGCTCGGGCTCGGCGACATGATCCTCGACTCGATCGGCACCATGGCGCCCACGGCCGCGCTGCTGATGTTCGCGATCATGTTCTTCGGCATCATGATCGACGTCGGCCTCTTCGACCCCCTCATTCGGCTGATCACACGGGTACTCGGCGACGACCCCGCGAAGGTGGTGCTCGGGACGGCGATCCTCGCGGGCGCGGTGTCCCTCGACGGCGACGGCTCGACGACCTTCATCATCACGACCTCCGCGATGCTGCCCATCTACCTCCGCCTCGGCATGAGCCCCGTCGTCCTCACCTGTGTCGCCGGCCTCATGAACGGCACGCTCAACATCGTTCCGTGGGGCGGCCCGACCGTGCGCGCCGCGACCGCGCTCGGTGTCCAGCCGACGGAGATCTTCGTGCCGATGCTCCCCGCCCTCGGCGCAGGCATCGTCGTGACGCTCGGCTTCGCCTGGCTCCTCGGGCTGGGGGAGCGGCGGCGTCTGGGGCGGATCGACGCGGACGGCCGGCTCACCGGAGCCGACGGCGGCGTCCTCTCCTCGGTGCCCCGGATCTTCCGCGGCGCCGAGCTCAAGCCGGGCGCTCGTGCCTCGCTGCGCACCGGCAACCTCGTCGTCGTCGCCGGCGGACACGCTCCGGTCGCCGCCGGGAGCGTCGACCCCGCGGACACGGCGATGGCCGACACCATGCTGGATCCCGCCCGCCCGACCCTGCGTCCGCGGCTGATCTGGTTCAACCTCCTCCTGACCGTCGCGGTCATGGTGCTCCTGGTGATCGACATCCTTCCGCTGCCCTACGTGTTCATGGTCGGCGCGGGCATCGCGCTCGTCGTCAACTTCCGCGGCATCAAGGACCAGGCGGCGGAGATCGTCGCGCACGCCCCGAGCATCGTCGGTGTCGTGTCGATGGTCATCGCCGCCGGCGTCCTCGTGGGGGTCCTCTCCGGCACCGGCATGGTCGACGCGATGGCGACGTGGATCACGAACGTGCTGCCGCCCGCACTCGGCCCGTTCCTCGCCCCGATCACGGGTGTGCTGTCCATCCCGTTCACGTTCTTCATGTCGAACGACGCCTTCTACTTCGGGATCCTCCCCGTGCTCGCCCAGAGCGCGGCGAACTTCGGCATCGATCCGGTCGAGATGGCCAGGGCCTCGATCACCGGGCAGCCGGTGCATCTGCAGAGCCCGCTCGTGCCCGCGATCCTGCTGCTCGTCTCCCTCGCCGGGGTGAACCTCGGAGACCACCATCGCAAGGTGCTGTGGCGCGCGGTCATCGTGTCGCTCGTGATGCTGGGGATCGGCATCCTGGTCGGTGCCGTCCCGTTCTTCGTCGCGCAATGACCGCGCCCCGGTGCCGCGCTAGGCTCGCCCCGTGATCACACTCCTGTATCGCGGCCTGATGTACCTCGTGTCGGCCGGCCTCGGTCTGCTGGCGGCGGACCTCCTCCTCGACGGTTTCCAGATCCAGTGGGACCAGTGGTGGGGGTTCGTCGTGTGCATCGTCGTGTTCGCCGTGCTGCAGAGCGTTCTGTCGCCGTGGGTCAGCAGGCTCGCCGACCGCTATGCGCCCGTGCTCATGGGCGGCATCGGGATCTTCTCCACGCTCATCGCCCTCATGGTCGTCGTGCTGCTTCCCATCGGGGGCCTGCGCATCGTCGACCTGACCGGGTGGCTGCTGGGCGCCGTCATCGTCTGGCTCGTGACGGCGCTCGGCAGCGTGCTGCTGCCGCTCATCTTCCTGCGGCGCCGGATGGAGGGCCGCAGCGGCCGTCGCTCGGGTCGAAGGGCTGCGCGTCAGATGGAGTAGTCCGGGGCGGTCAGCAGAGCCCTGGTGTCCTCACCGGCGGTCCGCTGACGCGGCTTCGCCGGCACACCCACGAGCACGCTGTCGGCGGGGGCGTCCTTGGTGACCACGGCGTTGGCGCCCACCACCGAACGGGCTCCGACCGTGACGGGGCCGAGGATCTTCGCCCCCGCGCCCACGGCCACGCCGTCCTGCAGGGTGGGGTGCCGCTTGCCGACGTCCCTGGTCCGCCCGCCGAGGGTCACACCGTGGTACATCAGCACGTCATCACCGATCTCCGCCGTCTCGCCGATGACGACGCCCATGCCGTGATCGATGAAGAAGCGTCGGCCGATCCGGGCGCCGGGATGGATCTCGACGCCCGTCAGCCACCGGGCGACCTGCGACCCGGTGCGGGCGAGGAGCCGGAGGCGCCGCCGCCACAGCGCGTGCGAGATGCGGTGCGCCCAGATGGCGTGCAGCCCCGGGTAGAGCAGCGCGACCTCGACCGCGGTGCGCGCGGCCGGGTCGCGAAGGCGCGCGGCGGCGATGTCCTCGCGCATTCGCCCGATCATGCCCATCGACGACCTCAGTCCTCGCGCAGATCCTCGAACAGGGCGGTGGAGAGGTACCGCTCGCCGGTGTCCGGGATGATCACGACGATGGTCTTGCCGGCGTTCTCCGGGCGCGCGGCGACGGTCAGCGCGGCCGAGACGGCGGCACCGGAGGACATGCCGACCAGCAGACCCTCCTTCGCCGCGAGCGCGCGGGCCACGCGCAGCGAGTCCTCGAACTCCGCCGTGATGATCTCGTCGAGCACCTCGCGGTCGAGCACGTCGGGCACGAAGTTCGGGCCGATGCCCTGAATCTTGTGCGGTCCGGGGTGCCCTTCGGTCAGGACGGGGGAGTCCTTGGGTTCGACGGCGATGACCTGGACCTCGGGCTTCGCCGCCTTCAGGGCCTGGCCGGTGCCGGTGACCGTGCCGCCCGTGCCCACGCCGGCGATGAAGATGTCGACCGCGCCGTCGGTGTCGCGCAGGATCTCCTGCGCCGTGGTCTCGCGGTGGATCTGCGGGTTCGCCGCGTTCTCGAACTGGCGGATCCAGATGGCGCCCGGGGTCTCGTCGACGATGCGCTTGACCTCCTCGATCGCCCCCTTCATGCCCTTCGTGGGGTCGGTGAGGACGATCTCCGCGCCGAACGCCTTGAGCAGCACGCGGCGCTCCTTCGACATCGAGGCGGGCATCGTGAGGATGACGCGGTAGCCGCGCGCGGCGCCCACCATGGCGAGGGCGATGCCGGTGTTGCCGCTCGTCGACTCCACGATCGTCCCGCCGGGGGCGAGCTCGCCGGCGGCCTCGGCGGCGTTGATCATGGCGATGCCGATGCGGTCCTTCACGCTGGACGCCGGGTTGTAGTACTCGAGCTTCGCGAGCACGGTGGCGCCGAGGCCCTCGGTCACGCGGTTGAGGCGGACGAGCGGGGTGTTCCCGAAAGCGGTGGTGATGTCGGGGTGGATGCCGGACATGGGGGAGCCTTCCTGTGCGGGTGCGCTGCCGATCCAGCCTAGGCGAGCGCGATGGGGGACGGGGCATTGTGACGGTCGCGCACTCTACGCTGGAGCCATGCCCGACCTCTCCCTCGCCGCCGCCGTGCGCGCCGCGGCGCAGCGTCTCGCCGACGCCGGCGTGCCCGACCCCCTCGTCGATGCGGAGCTGCTCGCCGGACACGTCCGCGGACAGCGCAGGGGAGAGGTGCAGGCGGCGGTGATCCGCGGCGACCGGCTCACCGATGACGACGCGGCGGCGCTGGACGCCCTCGTCGACCGCCGCGCGCGCAGGGAGCCGTTGCAGCACCTCACCGGAACTGCGCCGTTCCGGCACCTGGAGCTCGCGGTCGGCCCTGGCGTCTTCGTCCCGCGTCCCGAGACGGAGACGGTGGTGCAGTACGCGATCGACGCTCTCCTGGGTTCGGGGGAGCCGTCACCGATCGGGGTCGACCTCGGCACCGGCAGCGGCGCGATCGCGCTCGCGATGGCCACCGAGGTGCCGCACGCCCGGGTGTACGCCGCTGAGCTCTCTCCGGAGGCGCACGCCTGGGCCCGACGCAACGTCGCGGGCGTCGAGAACCTCACCCTCGTGCTCTCGGACCTGGCAGACGCGTTCCCCGAGCTCGACGGCACCGCGAGCGTCGTCATCTCCAACCCGCCGTACGTGCCGGCGCAGGCGATCCCCCGCGATCCGGAGGTCCGGCTGTTCGATCCGGCGCTGGCCCTCTACGGCGGAGAGGACGGTCTCGACGTCGTCCGCGTCCTCAGCACGCGCGCACTGCGACTGCTCCGGCCCGGGGGGACGCTGGTGATCGAGCACGGTGAGCTGCAGGGCGCTCCGATCCGGGAGCTGCTCGCGGCGGACGGCTGGCGGGCCGCGGCCACCCATCGCGATCTGACGCTGCGCGATCGCGCCACCACCGCCGTGCGTCCCTGATCAGCAGACGTCGAGCTCGTCCCGAACCCGCCCCGCGTAGAATCGAACCGTCATGTCCCCCATCTTCGACTGCAGCGACGAGGCGCAGCTGCTCGCCGGGATGCGCAACGCGCGTCAGGCGATCGGCCGCGGCGACCTCATCGTCATCCCCACCGACACCGTCTACGGCGTCGCCGCCGACGCCTTCTCGCCGCCCGCGGTGCAGCGCCTCCTGGATGCCAAGGGGCGCGGCCGCAATCAGCCGCCGCCCGTTCTCGTCGGCACGAAGGAGACGCTGACGGCCCTCGCGGAGGAGGTCCCGGAGCCGGTCCAGCGCCTCGTCGACGCGTTCTGGCCCGGCGGCCTCACGATCGTCCTTCCCGCGCAGCCCTCGCTGGTGTGGGACCTGGGGGAGACCAGGGGGACCGTGGCCGTGCGCATGCCCGAGGGGCGCGTGGTTCTCGAACTGCTGGCCGAGACCGGGCCGCTCGCGGTGTCCAGCGCCAACCTCACCGGGAAGGCGGCGGCGATCTCCGCGCTCGACGCCGAGAAGATGCTGGGCGACAGCATCGCCGTGTATCTGGACGACGGCATGAGCAGGAACGGCGTCGCGTCCACGATCATCGACGCCACCTCGCTCGTCCGCCGCGCCTCCGACGCCGAGCCGGGCGTGGTCCGGGTCCTGCGGGACGGCGTGGTGACGAGAGAGCAGCTGCGCGAGGTCCTGGGCGATCTGCTCGAGCCGGAGCCGCAGGACGGGGATTCGTGAAGCAGTACCTCTTCACGATCATCGTCACCGCCGCGATCACCTTCGTGCTGACGTGGGCGGTGTGGCGGTTGAGCCTGCGCTTCAAGCTGTATCCCGGCATCCGCGAGCGCGACGTGCACACCACGCCGACGCCCCGCCTCGGCGGCGTCGCGATCTTCTTCGGCATCGTGGCCGCCTTCGCGATCTCGGCGGCCAACCCCTTCTTCCAGAGCATCTGGACGCCCCCGCAGACCATGTGGTCCATCCTCGCGGCCGCCCTCCTCATCGCCGTGATCGGGGTCATGGACGACCTCTGGGACATCGATTGGATGATCAAGCTCGGCGCGCAGTTCCTCGCCGCGGGCATCATCACCGTGGGTGGCGGCCTGCAGATCCTCTCCCTGCCGTTCGGCGACCTCATCGTGGTGTCGAGCTGGCTGAGCATCACGATCACGATGTTCGCGATCGTGATCGTCATGAACGCCGTGAACTTCATCGACGGCCTCGACGGTCTCGTCGCCGGCGTCTGCCTGATCTCCAACGGGGTGTTCTTCGCCTACTCGTACATCTTCACGCGCGACTCCGGTGCCTCGAGCTACTTCAACCTCTCCACGTTCCTCGCCGCGGTCCTCATCGGGGCGTGCCTCGGGTTCCTGCCGTTGAACTGGAGCCCGGCGAAGCTGTTCATGGGCGACTCCGGTGCGCTCGTCATCGGCCTGCTCATGGCGACGTCGGCCATCGCGATCACCGGACAGATGGACCCCTCGGCGCTGGACCCGGAGCGCCTCGGACGCTCGCAGCTGATCGGTGCCTTCCTGCCCATCCTGCTTCCGCTGCTCGTCGTGCTCCTGCCGCTCCTGGACTTCGGGCTCGCCGTGCTGCGCCGGATGAGCGCCGGCCGATCGCCGTTCTCCCCGGACCGCAAGCACCTGCACCACCGGATGCTGGACCTCGGTCACCGCGACCGCGACGCCGTCCTCATCTTCTACGCCTGGACGGCCGTCATCTCGCTCGCCGTCCTCCTGATGTACGTCGGCGCCAGGGAGGACTGGCCGGGCCAGTACATCCCCGGCGTCGTGTTCGGCGTCGTCGGCATCGCCGCGTGCCTCGTCATCACCCTGAGTCCCACCCGCCGACGCAAGACCGCCGCGGGCGCCGCGCCCGACCCGATCCCTCTGGAGCCCCGATGAGCCCGAGCCCCGTTTCCAGCACCCCGATCCTGCGTCGCACGCTCATCTGGTCGGCCGTGGCCACCGTCGTGCTCGCCCTCGTCGCCGGCGGCATCGGATTCGCCGTCGCGCAGGGGGAGGGGCTGATCAGCGGACTGCTCGGCGTGCTCCTCGCTGCGCTCTTCCTCGGCATCACCGGGCTGAGCATCCTCATCGCGAACCGGTGGTACGGCGACCCGCTCTATGTGCAGCTCTTCTTCGCGATCGTGCTCGGCGGCTGGCTGCTGAAGCTCGGCGTCTTCGTCGTCGTGATGATCCTGCTCGCGGGACAGCCGTGGATCGAGCCGATGGTGTTCTTCCTGTCGATCGTGGCGGGCGTGCTCATGTCGCTGATCATCGACGTGGTCGTCCTGACCCAGATGCGCCTGCCGAACGTCAGCGACACCACGCTGCCCACCGAGGTGCCGGAGGACCGCGCCCCGGGAGCAGCGAACGATGCCCCGGACGGCCCGGCGGACACGGCCCCGCGGTCTTAGGGCACCCTTGGATTCTGATAGTGTTGAGGAGTGCCCGCCGCTCGCCCGCGAGCGCTTGCGCTGTGTAGCACACCGACCATCGTCGCCCCGGTTCTGACCGGTGCCCCGAAGCTGGAGCCCGCGCTGTTTAATCTTGCTGCGACCCTGACCCCCCGACTCGCGTCCTCTGATGGCGAGTTCCACGGCCCTTCGATCGATGAGTTCTTCCCGGAGATCCTCTTCCACGTCGGACCCATCCCGGTCAACCGGATCCACCTGATCCAGTTGCTCTCGGTGATCGCCGTCGTCCTGATCCTCTGGCTCGGCACCCGCCGCATGAAGGTCGTGCCCGGCCGGTTCCAGAGCCTCGTCGAGATGGGCCTCGGCTTCGTCCGCGGCGGCATCGCCCACGACCTGTTGGGCCGCAAGGACGGCGACCGGTTCCTGCCGATCCTCACCACGATCTTCTTCATGGTGCTGTTCATGAACATCACGGGCATCATCCCGTTCCTGAACATGCCGGGAACGGCGATCATCGCGGTGCCGCTCACGCTCGCCGTGGTCAGCTACGTCACGTTCATCTACGCAGGCATCAAGAAGAGCCCGAAGAACTTCTTCAAGAACGCCCTCTTCCCGTCGGGCGTGCCGTGGCCGGTCTACTTCATCGTCACGCCGATCGAGCTCATCTCGACGTTCATCATCCGCCCGGTGACCCTCACCCTGCGACTGCTGATGAACCTCGTCGTCGGCCACATGATCCTGGTCCTCTGCTTCGCAGCGACCCAGTTCTTCTTCTTCACCGCGGGTGGCGGCTGGGCCGCCCTCGGTATCGGAACCCTCGCCTTCGGTGGCGCCTTCACTCTCTTCGAGATCCTGGTGGCCGTCCTGCAGGCATACGTCTTCACCGTCCTCACCGCGGTCTACATCCAGCTCGCGGTCGCAGAAGAGCACTGAGCGGGCGGGCAACAGCCCTCCCACCCAACGAAAGGAAAAACCCGTGGACGCAACTACGGTTCTCGCTGAAATCAACGGCCACCTCGCGGCGGTCGGCTACGGCCTCGCGGCCATCGGCCCGGCCATCGGTGTGGGCATCGTGGTCGGCAAGACCATCGAGGGCGTCGCCCGTCAGCCCGAGCTGGCCGGTCGCCTGCAGGTCCTCATGTGGATCGGTATCGCCTTCACCGAGGCGCTTGCGTTCGTCGGCATCGCCGTCGGATTCATCCCCTTCCCGTAATCCCCACCGACTTCTGAAGGAGACAGGATGCTGAACGCTCTTGTCACGAACCTCGCGGCTGAGGGTGAGGCGGCGAACAACCCGCTGATCCCCGCGTGGTACGACATCATCTGGTCGGGCTTCTGGTTCCTCATCATCCTCGCCGTCGTGTGGAAGGTCGCCCTTCCCCGTCTGACGAAGATGCTCGACGAGCGGTCCGCCGCCATCGAGGGCAACATCGCCAAGGCCGATGAGGCGCAGAAGCAGGCGGAAGCGGCTCTCGAGGAGTACACCCGGCAGCTCGCCGAGGCGCGTACCGAGGCCGGTGAGATCCGTGAGGCCGCCCGTGAGGACGGCAAGAAGATCATCGCCGAGGCGAAGGAGACCGCAGCCAGCGAGGCCGCGCGTCTGACCGCCACCGCGCACACGCAGATCGAGGCCGAGCGCCAGACGGCTCTCGTCTCCCTGCGTAGCGAGGTCGGCTCGCTCGCTCTCGACCTCGCCGGCGGCGTGGTCGGCGAGACGCTCTCCGACGACGCTCGCGCGGCCGCCGTGGTCGACCGCTTCCTCGCCGATCTCGAAGCATCCGAGAAGGCGGCTCAGTAATGGGCAGCGCGACCGCTCAGGCACTCGCGGCATCCACTCAGACGCTTGCCGCAGCGAAGGACGTCACCCTCGAGACCGCGCGCGAGCTGTTCGCGGCCGCGCGGGCCGTGGGCGAATCGTCTCAGCTGAGCGGCGCGCTGGCTGACCCCTCGGCTCCGACCACGGCCCGGCAGAACGTCGTGTCCGCGGTGTTCGGCCAGTACGGCTCCGCAGCGCAGGACGTCCTGCGCACCGCGGTCGCCGAGCGCTGGTCGAACGCGTCCGAGCTGATCGACGGCCTCGAAGAGCTCGCGATCCGGGCGGCGACCATCGCCGAGCCCGGCGCGGACATCGAGGGAGAGCTCTTCGGCTTCTCGCGCGTGGTCGCGGCGAACCCGGAGCTCGAACTCGCTCTCGGCAGCCGGCTCGGGGGAGAGGACGCGAAGGCCGCCCTGGTCGAGCGTCTCCTCGCCGACGCCTCCGCCAGCGCTCCGACGGCCCTCATCGTCACGTCCCTCGTGCGTCAGCCGCGCGAGCGCCGGGTGCGGCAGCTGCTGAGCCGGGCGATGCGCATCGTCTCGAGTCAGCGCGGCCGCCTCGTGGCCACGGTGCACACGGCGACCGAGCTCAGCGACGCCCAGCGCACGCGACTCGGCCAGACGCTCTCGCAGCGATACGGCGGCCAGGTGTCCCTCAACGTCGTCATCGACCCCAGCGTCGTCGGAGGCCTGCGCGTGCAGATCGCCGATGACGTCATCGACGGCAGCATCTCCGCACGACTCGCCGACCTTCGCCAGAAGCTCGCGGGCTAACACGACTTCGCGCGGGGAACCGCGCACCCAGATACAAAGGGAAGACAATGGCAGAACTATCGATCAGCCCCGACGTCATCCGTGACGCGCTGAAGGATTTCGCCGCCGCGTACGAGCCCACCGGGGCCGCGGCGACCGAGGTCGGCACCGTCATCGACGCCGCCGACGGCATCGCTCACGTCGAGGGACTTCCCGGCGTCATGGCGAACGAGCTCGTGACCTTCGCCGACGGCACCAAGGGTCTCGCGCTGAACCTCGACGAGCACGAGATCGGCGTCGTCGTCCTCGGCGACTTCACCGGCATCGAGGCCGGTCAGGAAGTCACCCGCACGGGTGAGGTCCTCTCCGTCCCGGTCGGTGACGGCTACCTCGGCCGCGTGGTCGACCCGCTCGGCAACCCGATCGACGGCCTCGGCGCGATCGCGACCGAGGGTGTCCGCGAGCTCGAGCTCCAGGCCCCCGGCGTCATGCAGCGCAAGTCGGTCCACGAGCCGATGCAGACCGGCATCAAGGCCATCGACGCGATGATCCCGGTCGGCCGCGGCCAGCGCCAGCTCATCATCGGCGACCGTCAGACCGGCAAGACGGCCATCGCGATCGACACGATCATCAACCAGAAGGCCAACTGGGAGTCCGGCGACGTCAACAAGCAGGTCCGCTGCATCTACGTCGCCATCGGTCAGAAGGGCTCGACCATCGCTTCGGTGAAGGGCGCGCTCGAAGAGGCCGGCGCTCTGGAGTACACCACCATCGTGGCGGCGCCGGCGTCCGACCCCGCCGGCTTCAAGTACCTCGCTCCGTACACCGGTTCGGCCATCGGCCAGCACTGGATGTACGGCGGCAAGCACGTCCTGATCATCTTCGACGACCTGTCGAAGCAGGCCGAGGCCTACCGTGCCGTCTCCCTGCTGCTCCGTCGCCCGCCGGGCCGCGAGGCCTACCCGGGCGACGTCTTCTACCTGCACTCGCGTCTGCTCGAGCGGTGCGCGAAGCTGTCCGACGAGCTCGGTGCCGGCTCGATGACGGGTCTCCCGATCATCGAGACCAAGGCGAACGACGTCTCGGCGTACATCCCGACCAACGTGATCTCGATCACCGACGGCCAGATCTTCCTGCAGTCCGACCTCTTCAACGCCAACCAGCGTCCCGCGGTCGACGTGGGTATCTCGGTGTCGCGTGTCGGTGGTGACGCCCAGGTGAAGTCGATCAAGAAGGTCTCCGGAACGTTGAAGCTGGAGCTGGCGCAGTACCGCTCGCTCGAGGCGTTCGCGATGTTCGCGTCGGACCTCGACGCCGCGTCGCGCCGTCAGCTCTCGCGCGGTGCCCGTCTGACCGAGCTGCTCAAGCAGCCGCAGTACTCGCCGTACCCGGTGGAGGAGCAGGTCGTCTCGATCTGGGCCGGCACCAACGGCAAGCTCGACTCGATCGAGGTCGAGGACGTGCTGCGCTTCGAGCGCGAGCTGCTCGACTACCTGCGTCGCAACACCAAGGTGCTCGACACGCTGCGGGAGACGAACGTGCTGGACGACGCGACCGTCGCCGAGCTCGACAAGCAGACCGACAACTTCCTCCTGGAGTTCCAGGGCGGCAAGGGCCACGCCATCGGCGCCCCTGGTCACGAGGAGCACGCTGCGGCCGAGGCCGAGGACGTCAACCAGGAGAAGATCGTCAAGGGTCGTCGCGCGTAATCGCGTGAGGTACTGATTCATGGGCGCTCAACTCAGGGTCTACAAGCAGAAGATCTCTTCTGCTCAGACGACCAAGAAGATCACGAAGGCGATGGAACTCATCGCGGCTTCGCGCATCCAGAAGGCGATGGCACGCGTCAAGGCGTCCACTCCCTTCGCGCGGGCCGTGACGAGGGCCGTGTCCGCCGTCGCGACGCACTCGAACGTCGACCACCCGCTCACCCGCGAGCCCGAGACGATCCGCCGCTCCGCGGTCGTGATCTTCTCGTCGGACCGCGGCCTCGCCGGAGCCTTCAACTCGCAGATCCTCCGTGAGGGTCTCGAGGTCGCGGAGCTCCTGCGTGAGCAGGGCAAGGAGCCGGTGTTCTACCTCGTGGGCCGCAAGGCCGTCGGGTACTTCCAGTTCCGTCGTATCGAGGCCGCTGCAGAGTGGACCGGCGACACCGACACCCCCTCGTTCCACACGGCGGAGGAGATCTCGCAGACGCTTCTCGAGGCCTTCAACCGTGGGGGAGAGGACGGCGGCGTCGACGAGATCCACCTCGTGTACAACCGCTTCGTCAGCATGATGACGCAGTCGCCGGAGTCCGTGCGCCTGCTGCCGCTGGAGATCGCGGAGGCCGACGACTCGGAGGCGGGCAGCACCGTCTACCCGCTGTACGAGTTCGAGCCCGACGCCGAGACGGTGCTCGACGCGATCCTGCCGGTGTACATCCAGAGCCGCGTCTTCAACGCCCTCCTGCAGTCGTCCGCCGCCAAGCAGGCCGCGACGCAGAAGGCGATGAAGTCGGCCAGCGACAACGCCGACAAGCTCATCACCGACTACACCCGCCTGCGCAACAACGCGCGTCAGGCCGAGATCACCCAGCAGATCGCCGAGATCGTCGGTGGCGCCGACGCTCTCGCATCGAGCTGACAGACCCTCAGGAAAGAGACGAAGAAATGACCACCACCGCCACGGCTGAGCAGCCGGCGACCGCGGTCGTCGGGCGCGTCGCCCGCGTCAACGGTCCGGTTGTCGACATCGAGTTCCCGCACGACTCGATCCCCGACATCTACAACGCGCTGAAGACGACGATCACGATCGGCGAGGAGTCCACCGAGATCACGCTCGAGGTCGCGCAGCACCTCGGCGACGACCTGGTCCGCGCCATCGCCCTGAAGCCGACCGACGGCATCGTCCGCGGTCAGGAGGTGCGTGACACCGGTGAGGCCATCTCGGTCCCCGTCGGTGACATCACCAAGGGCAAGGTCTTCAACGTGATCGGCGAGGTCCTCAACGGCGAGCCCGGTGAGACCATCGAGGTCACGGAGCGCTGGCCCATCCACCGCAAGGCCCCGAACTTCGACCAGCTCGAGTCGAAGACCACGATGTTCGAGACGGGCATCAAGTCGATCGACCTCCTCACCCCGTACGTGCAGGGTGGGAAGATCGGTCTCTTCGGTGGTGCCGGCGTCGGCAAGACCGTCCTCATCCAGGAGATGATCCAGCGCGTCGCGCAGGACCACGGTGGCGTGTCGGTGTTCGCCGGTGTCGGTGAGCGCACCCGTGAGGGCAACGACCTCATCCACGAGATGGAGGAGGCGGGCGTCTTCGACAAGACCGCCCTCGTCTTCGGCCAGATGGACGAGCCGCCGGGGACGCGTCTGCGCGTCGCGCTGTCGGCTCTGACGATGGCGGAGTACTTCCGTGACGTGCAGAAGCAGGACGTGCTGCTCTTCATCGACAACATCTTCCGCTTCACGCAGGCCGGTTCCGAGGTCTCCACGCTGCTGGGCCGCATGCCCTCCGCCGTGGGGTACCAGCCGAACCTCGCCGACGAGATGGGCCTCCTCCAGGAGCGCATCACCTCGACGCGCGGTCACTCGATCACCTCCCTGCAGGCGATCTACGTGCCGGCCGACGACTACACCGACCCGGCTCCGGCCACGACCTTCGCGCACCTCGACGCGACGACCGAGCTCTCGCGTGAGATCGCGTCGAAGGGTCTGTACCCGGCCATCGACCCGCTGACCTCGACGTCGCGCATCATGGACCCCCGCTACTTGGGCGAGGACCACTACCGCGTGGCCACCACGGTCAAGCAGATCCTCCAGAAGAACAAGGAGCTGCAGGAGATCATCGCCATCCTCGGTGTCGACGAGCTCTCCGAGGAAGACAAGATCGTCGTGTCGCGTGCACGTCGCATCCAGCAGTTCCTCTCGCAGAACACCTACATGGCGAAGAAGTTCACGGGCGTCGAGGGCTCGACCGTGCCGCTGAAGGAGACCATCGAGTCGTTCGATGCGATCACCCGCGGTGACTTCGACCACGTCGCCGAGCAGGCCTTCTTCAACGTCGGTGGCATCTCCGACGTGGAGGAGCGCTGGGCGCAGATCCAGAAGGAGAACGCCTGACCATGGCGCTGCACGTCAGCCTCGTCTCCGCCGACGCGGAGGTCTGGACGGGAGAGGCGAGCCTCGTGGTCGCCAAGACCGTCGAGGGCGAGATCGGCTTCATGTCCGGTCACGAGCCGGTGCTGGCCATCCTCGCCGAGGGCCAGGTCCGGATCACCCAGACGGATGGCGCCAAGGTGCTGGCGAACGCGCAGGACGGATTCCTCTCGATGGAGGGCGACGTCCTGACGATCGTGGCCGGCAACGCGGCACTCATCTCCTGACAGTCCTGTACATCGCGTCCGCCTCGACACCCGCCCGGGTGCCGAGGCGGACGCGTCTCTTTTCCCCGAGGTCCTATGAAGATCCTGCTCCCGCCGTCCGAGACCAAGCGCGAGGGCGGTGACGGCAGCCCGCTGGACGTGTCGGCGCTCGCGCTTCCCGATCTCGCGCCGCAACGGAACGCCGTGATCGACGCGCTCATCGCTCTCGCGGACGACGAGGACTCGGCGCGCCGCGTGCTCAAGCTCAGCGAACGGCAGCGAGGAGACATCGCACACAACAGGGCTCTGCGGAGCGCACCCACGATGCCCGCGGTGGACCGCTACACCGGGGTGCTGTTCGACGCCCTCGACGCGGGATCGCTGTCCACCGCGTCCCGCCGCTGGCTGGATGCCCATGTGTGGATCCACAGCGCCCCGTTCGGTCCCGTCGCCGCCCTGGACGGGGTTCCGACGTATCGGCTCGCTGCCGGCACGGCGCTGCCCGGAGTGGCGCCGCTCCGCCGTCACTGGGCCGATCCGACGTCGGCGGCGATCGCGGCCGACGCCCCCGCGTTCGTCCTCGATCTGCGCAGCGAGGCCTACGCAGCGCTCGGTCCGGTCCCGCGCGCGGTGTCGTCGGCGTACGTGCGGGTCGTCACGGAGCAGGGGAGAGCCCTGAACCACTTCAACAAGAAGAGCAAGGGGCTGCTCGTGCGCGCGCTGGCGGAGGATCGTCCGCGGCTCGGCTCTCTCCGTGCGCTGCAGCGGTGGGCCCAGGCGCATGACGTCGTGCTCCGGGACGGGAAGGTGCCCGGCGAGGTCGAGCTGGTCGTCGCCGACTGACGCCCGCCCCGAGCCCGGCGAATCGCCTCCGGCGGTCGTTGCCGCCCCCTGGGCGCACCGCTACCATGTCCAATGCGAGGCGGGGAGTCTCGTGGTGGGGGACGAAAGCCGTCTCCCCTGACCAGAGAATGTGAGCCTCATGGGTTACGACGACTACGGAGCGGGCTATCTCGGCCTGCTCTTCGCCTACTTCTTCGTCATTCTGCTGATCGCGGTCGCCGGATACGTCCTGGTGTCGCTCTTCTACATGAAGATCTTCCAGAAGGCCGGAGTCCAGGGGAACTGGCGCGCCTGGGTGCCGGTCTACAACTCCATGATCTTCTTCAAGCTCGGCGACCTGAGTCCGTGGCTCGTCCTCTACGGGATCGCGGGCGCCGCGCTGCTGAGCTGGATCGGCATCGGCTTCCTGTTCTCGCTGGCCCTCGGGGTGCTCTCGGCCATCGCCGCGTGGCGCGTGGGTCTCAAGCTCCAGAAGGACGCCGTCTGGGTTGTCCTCTACGTCTTCCTCGCCGTCGTCTGGCTCGGCATCAACGCCTTCGACAAGTCGCGCTGGAACCCGAACATCCAGCCGGCACCGTGGGCGGGCAACGGATTCCTCGGCGACCGCACGGTCTGGGACGGCATCCCCGTCCAGCCCGCCGCGGCCGCGCCGCAGCAGGGCTACGGCGCGCCCCAGGGGTACGGTGCCCCGCAGGGCTACGGCACCCCTCCGCAGGGGTACGCTCCTCCGACGCAGCCGTACACCCCGCCCGCCGCTCCGGGCTACGCACCGCCGGCCGCGCCGACCGCTCCGGCGACGGGAGCGCCGATCCCTCCGGTGCCGCCCACCACTCCGCCGGCTCCGCCCGCGGCTCCGCCCACCACGCCTCCCGCGCCTCCGGCGGCTCCGCCTGCGGCGCCTCCGGCTCCGCCGACCACGCCGAACGATCCCACGCAGCCTCCTGCGTGATGACGGTGGAAGAACCCCCGGTCTCCGGACCGGGGGTTCTTCGCGTCCGTGGTGCCGGCACGCCCCGACATGCCGCTAACGTGGAGGCATGGACTCGTCGCACCGGAGGGCCGTGCACTCTCCTCCTTTCGTCCCGCGCCCCGTTCACAAAGATCCCGGTGCGGAGCAGGAGAGCGAGTTCCACTACGATGTGTGAGTATCCTGCGCCCGTCCCCTTCGCCGCAGGTCCATCGGAGGCAGTTCGTGGCTGAGACCAAGACGCACACCGTCACGGTTGCGCATCGTCCGTTGCTGCTGTCCTGGGCCGGGGTCACCGACCAGGGGCGACGCCGGGAGACGAATCAGGACGCGCTGCTCGCCGAGTACCCGTTGTTCATCGTCGCGGACGGCATGGGCGGCCACGCCGGCGGGGAGATCGCCAGCCAGAGCACCGTCACCCGGCTGCGCGCGGTGGTGGACGCGGACGAGGTCTCTCCGTCCGCGATCGAGAAGGCGCTCGCTCTCGCGGTGGACGACATCGCCGGGCACCCGGACACCACCGATGAAGGCACCGGCACCACGCTCACGGGTGTGTATCTCGATGAGCGCGAGGGGGAACCGCACTGGGTGGCGCTGAACATCGGCGATTCCCGCGTGTACCTCCTCCGCGACGACCGGCTGCTGCAGGTCACGACGGATCACTCGGTCGTGCAGGAGCTCATCACAGCGGGAAAGCTCAGCCCGGAAGAGGCCGAGGGACACCCGTACAGCAACGTGATCACCCGCGCCGTCGGCGCCAGTGAGCTCACCGCGCCGGACTACGTGACCATCGACGTGCGGCCGGGAGATCGCTTCGTGATCTGCTCCGACGGACTCACGAAGGAGCTCACGGACTACGGCATCCAGCACTTCCTCCGCGCGCACGCCGATCCGGGGGAGAGCGTCGACGCGATGCTCGCCGCGGCTCTCGACAACGGCGGTCGCGACAACGTCACCGTGATCGTCCTGCAGGTCAGCGACCCCGAGGACTCCTCCTCCCCATCCGACGACTCCGCGGAGTAGCGCCCCGCAGCCTGTGGAGAGGCCGCATCGGCACCGGGGGTGGGATGCACTGGGGGCATGGACCCTTCGCCGCTGCTCCTGCCGTCCGCATCGACACCGCTCCGCCGCCGCCCGCTTCCCCTCGTCGCCGCCGTCGTCCCCGTGGTGGCCGGCCTCGCGCTCTGGATGACGACGGGGGCCGTGCACGCGCTGTGGTTCGCGGCTCTCGGTCCCCTGATGCTGGGCGCTTCTCTCCTCGACACGGCCCGGGGGCGCCGTCGGGAACGGAAGGCCGACGCGCTCAGGGTGAGCACCGCCTGGGCCGACATCGAGGCCGAGCTGCATCGTCGGCACGCGCAGGAGCGGGCGCAGGGGGAACGCCGTCATCCGGATGCGGCATCCTGCATCCGCGACCGACCGTTGCGGGATGCCCGACCGCCGGGCGACGACACCCCGCTGGTGGTGGGACGCGGATCCCGGGCGAGCGGGGTGCGCTGCGAAGGCGGTGACGACGCCCGTGCTCACGCCTTCCGCCGCCGCTGCGCGGTGTTGGAGGACGCGCCGTGGGTCGTCGCCCTCGGCCGTGGGGTGTGCCTCCGCGGCCGGGAGCCGCTCGTGCAGGCCGCAGCTCGCGCTCTCGTGATCCAGCTCTGCCTGCGCTTCTCGCCGAGCGTGCTGTCCCTCGTCGGCGACGAGGGGTGCGACCCGGCGCTCCGAGCGCTTCCGCATGCGCAGCGAGCGCGACGCGGCGGATTCCGTCTCGCCCTCGCCACCGGTTCGGCCGGCGGGTCGGGGCCACGTGCGGATGCCGTGATCTGGACCGTTCCGTCCGGCGCCGAGGTCCCGGAGGGCATCACGACGGTGATCGACATCGAGGAACCGGGCGCGGCCACGCTGCGGACGCCGGACGGCGAGGCCGACCTCGCCGTGGAGTTCCTCGCTTCCGCCCAGGCAGCGGCCGCGGCGGAGCTGTGCGGCGCGCGGGACGGGGCGGGGCCCGCCGTCACCGAGACAGCCCTGCGAGACCTTCCGCAGCCGCCGGCGGGGCCGGGCCTCCGCGTCGCGCTGGGCACCGGGAGGGATGGCGCGCCCGTGGGAGCCGACATCGTCGAGGACGGTCCGCACGCCATCGTGACGGGGATGACGGGCACGGGCAAGAGCGAGCTCCTCGTCAGCTGGGTCGTCGCGGTCTGCGCGGGACACGGCCCTGACCGGGTGAGCTTCCTCCTCGCGGACTTCAAGGGAGGAACGGCCTTCGACCGGTTGCGCGGTCTGCCGCAGGTGGTCGGCGTCATCACCGACCTCGATGAGACGGAGGCGCGACGCGGGGTCGCCAGCCTCGCCGCCGAGATGCGGCGTCGCGAGGCAGCCCTCGCCGCGATGGGCGCCCGGGACGTGCGCGAGACCGACCTGCCCCGTCTGGTCATCGTCGTCGACGAGTTCGCCGCCTTGCTGCAGGAGCACGCGGAGCTCGCGGCGGTGTTCACCGATGTCGCGGCGCGGGGGCGTGCGCTGGGCATGCACCTGATCCTGGGCACCCAGCGCGCCGCCGGTGTCATCCGTGACGCTCTCGCGACGAACTGCCCGCTGCGGATCAGCCTCCGCGTCGCGGAGGCCGCCGACAGTCGAGCGGTGATCGGGACCGGGGAAGCGGCGGATCTGCCCGGGGGCGCGGACGGGCGCGGTCGGGCGCTGCTCCGACGCCCCCAGGACGAGGAGCCCCACCCCGTGCGCACAGCGCTCGCGGATGACGAGCACATCCGTCGCATCGGGGAGCGGTGGTCCGGTACGACTCCGTCCGCACCGCCGTGGCACCCGGCCCTCCCCGCGCACCTGCCGCTCGAGACGCTGCGGGCCGGGTCGAGGACGGGCGACCGGAGAACCGAGGAGGGGCCGCTGATTGTGCTCGGACGCGCCGACGACCCCGACCACCAGGCGCAGCCGCTGGAGGTCCTGCGTCCGGGGCACGAGCGCGGCCTCGCTGTGCTCGGCGCTCCGGGGACCGGCAGGACGACAGCGCTGCGCGTGATCGCCGCGCAGTATCCGGAATGCACGTGGTTCCCTGATGACCCCGAGAGCGCCGTCGATCAGCTCCTCGCATGGACGGAGGAGGACGGCGCTCCGTCCGATGTCGTGCTCGCCGACGACCTCGACGCTCTCCATGCGGCGCTGCCTCTCGAAGACGGTCAGGACTTCGTCCAGCGCTGGGAGCACCTCGTGCGGTCGAAGGCGGCCGTCACCTGGGTGCTGGCGGCGAGCCGGGCCGTGGGCCCTCTGGCGCGCGTGTTCGATGCGCTTCCGCGACGAGCGGTGCTCCGGATGCCCACCCGGGTCGAGCACCTCGCCGCCGGCGGCGAGCTGGCGGCCTTCCGACGAGACCGGCCGCCGGGGCGGGCGGTCCTCGAGGAGCGGGAGATGCAGTTCGCGTGGATCGACACCGAGAGTATGCCCGTACGGCCGCTGCAGCCCCTCCGCGAGGTGGCGGCGGCCTGGGCACCGGCGGGGGAGCTGACGGCGCTGGTCACCCCGGGCGCGGCCTCGGTCGTCGAGACGCTGGCCTCGGCGCACCCGGAGTGGGACGTGCAGGCCGCTCGTCCCGAGACGAGCCGGACCGGCAAGCCGCTCGTGCTCGTCGCCGATGCCGAGAGCTGGCAGCGTCACTGGGCGCTGTGGCAGCGGGTGCGGTCGCACGGGGAGGTGCTCATCCGGGCGGAGCGGCCCAGCGAGCTGCGCCAGCTCGTCGGCGTCCGCGTCCGCCCGCCGTACGCCCGACCCGACGCCGGACGCGCGTGGTCCGTGATCGGCGACCGCGCACCCCGGCGTGTGGTCATCGATGCTCTGGGGCGTCGATGACCACCCGACGGCGGCACACGGGTCCCGTGCCGCCGATGTGCGGTCAGATACCCGCGCCGGGCCGGACGACGCCGACGCGGGAGCCGCCACCGAGCACCGCGAGCGGCAGGGCCTCGGCCAGCGCGGTCACGTCGGCCTCGCTGAGGCCGCCGGCGCGCGCCAGCAGCGTGGCGGCCACGATCGTCGATGCCCGGGCGCCGCCGTCCAGCATCTTGAGGGCGACCGTGGTCCCGTTCGGAGCCACCATCACCATGACGCCCTCCGCGCCGCCCTTCGCGAAGACGCCGAGCCGCTCGATCGCGATCGTGTCAGGGCGCCCCGGACCATCGATGGTCCAGGGGTTCTCGCGGACAGCCTTGACCAGGGCGCCGGCCACCCGATGCAGCGCGAAGGGGGAGCGCTCGGAGGCGGTGCCGACGCGGTGGATCGCACGGGCCAGGCCCGTGAGGGTGAGGGCGTACACCGGGGCGCCGCAGCCGTCGATCGCGGTGTGCGCCATCTTCTCGCCGGTCAGGCGTTCGATGACGTCGCGGATGTGGGCCTGGAGCGGGTGGGTCGGATCGAGGTAGCCCTCGACGGGCCAGCCGGTCGCGATGCAGGCGCGGAGCATCGCGGCGTGCTTGCCCGAGCAGTTCATCCGGACCCGCGCCTCCTGGCCGTGCTCGCGCACCATCTCGTCGCGGGTCGCGGAGTCGCTCGGCCACGCCGGGGGACAGGCGAGGTCGTCCTCGTTGAGGCCGCCGGCGGTGAGCATCTCGCGCACGACCTCGGCGTGCCGGTCGGTTCCGGAATGGCTGGCGGTGGACAGAGCCAACTGCTCTCCCTCGAGCACGGCGCCCGCCGTGAGGCAGGCGACTGCCTGCAGGGGCTTGAGGCTGGAGCGGGGGAGGATCAGTGCCTCCGCGTTCCCATGCCGCGCGACCACCTCGCCCTCGGGCGACAGCACGACGGCCGCACCGGCATGACGCGACTCGATGAAGCCGCTCCGCTCCACGACGGCGAGTTCGACGGAATCCTGAACGGTGAGAGTCTCCAGCACCCGACAACTCTACCGGCGGGTGCGGCGCGGCTCCGTCGAGGGCGGAGCCCGGGTGTCGGCGCCGCCTGGCAGACTGGGCGCATGCCAGAGCAGACGACTCCCCGGGCCCTCGGCGAGCACCGCTACGCCCTCACCTCCACCTGGACCGGCAACGCCGGGTCCGGCACGAGCGGTTATCGCGACTACCGCCGTGACGTCACGATCGAGGTCGAGGGGAAGCCCGAGCTGCTCGCGTCGTCCGACAAGCCCTTCCGCGGCGATCCGTCGCGCTGGAATCCGGAGGACCTCTTGCTGGCCTCCCTCTCGGAGTGCCACCTGCTGTCCTATCTGCACGCGTGCGTGACGGCCGGCGTGGTGGTCGTCTCCTATCGCGACACCGCGAGCGGCCTGATGCGCGAGAACGGCGCCGGCGGCGGGTCCTTCGTCGAGGTGCTGCTGCGACCGGAGGTCGTCGTCGCCGAGGCGTCGATGATCGAGGCGGCCGAGCGGGCGCACGCCCAGGCGAACGAGTGGTGCTTCATCGCCAACTCGGTCAACTTCCCGGTCCGGCACGAGGCGACGGTGACGGCCGCCGGCTGAACGGGGCGCTCAGCGGCGCTCGTGCGGGAGCGCCTGCTTGATCTTCTCGATCGTGTTCTGCGCCGGCGCCTCGTTGTAGGTGCCCGCGAGCTCCTGACCGGAGAGGGCGTGGATCGCGGCCATGATCTCGTCGGTCGCGAGTCGGCGCGCGCGGCCGCTCGTCGCCGGTCCGTGCGGAGACAGATCCAGGGGCTCCCCGAAGCGCACGGTGATCCGCTCGGACAGCGTGGGCATCTTGGCGCCGACCGGCATCACCTTGTCGGTGCCGATGAGTCCCACGGGGACGACGGGGGCGCCGGTCTGCAGGGCGAGGAACGCCACGCCCGTGCGGCCCTTGTACAGCCGGCCGTCGGTGGAACGGGTGCCCTCGGGGTACAGCGCGACGGCGAGGCCCTCGTCGAGGAGCTGACGCTGCAGGTCGAGGGCGTCGAGCGCCGCCTGGCCGGCGCCGCGGCGGACCGGGATCGCGCCGATCGCCTCGAAGAACGTCTTGGACGCCCAGCCCTTCATGCCGGTGCCCTCGAAGTAGCTCGACTTGGCGAGGAAGTGCACGGGCCGCGGGGCAGCCACCGGGATGGCGATGGAGTCGATGAACGACAGGTGGTTGCTGGCGAAGATCACCGGGCCGGTGGTGGGGACGTGCTCGCGTCCTTCGATGTGCGGCCGGTAGACGAGCCGGGCGAGCGGGGCGATGAGGCTGCGGCCCAGGGCGTAGGTGAAGCCGGCGTGCCGGGGCTTCGGAGAGTCCTCTGAGGGGGTTTCGGGGTCCACGGACTGCTCAGAGCTCATCAGAGCAGGCTACTCCCGGATCCATGCCGACGTGGGAATGAAGACTCGCGCCGCCGCTTCCCAGCGCGAGCAAAGGGCGATGAGGCAGGATGGAAGCTCCCGCCCGCGATCGTGAGGTCTTCCTGTGCGCACCCGTCCGCTGCTCGTCCTGTCCACCGTCGCTGCGGCGACCCTGCTGCTGGCGGGCTGCTCCGGGAACGGCGATCCGCAGAGCACCTCCTCCCCGGACGCCTCCGGGTCGAGCCAGTGCCTCGTGAACGCGAAGGCCGGCGACACCTCGGACGCCATCGAGGTGGACGGCGAAGGCCTCGACGCCAAGATCACGGTTCCCGACGATGCGGAGTTCGCGAACGTCGAGCGGACCGTCGTGTCTGAGGGCGAGGGAGACGACCTCGCGGCGAACGACCTCGTCTCCGTCCAGTACCAGATCGTCGATGCCGCCAGCGGCGAGGTGGTCGACTCGTCGGCGCGCGGCGAGGACGGCACGCTCCCCGTGCTCCTCGACCCGAACCAGTCGTCGCTGTTCGTCGCCGCGCTGGAGTGCGAGCCGGTCGGATCCCGCGTCGTCCTCGCCATCCCCGGCAGCGCGCTCGGTGAGGGGCAGAGCAACATCGTCGTCTACGCGGAGGCCGTCGACCGACTCCCCGAGGTCGCGACCGGTGAGCCCGTCGAGCCGACCGCCGGCATGCCCGAGGTCGAGCTCGACGACGACGGCAAGCCGTCCGTCACGATCCCGGACGGCGACGCGCCGACCGAGACGAAGGTCTCCGTCCTCAAGCAGGGCGACGGGGCGACGGTCGCCTCCGGCGACCTTGTGGTCGTCCAGTACCTCGGCGTGAAGTGGTCCGACGGCGAGGAGTTCGACTCCAGCTGGAGCCGCGACGCCGCCCCCGCGCAGTTCCAGACCACGGGGGTCGTCGCCGGCTTCCAGAAGGCGCTCGAGGGGCAGAAGGTCGGTTCGCAGGTCCTCGTCGTCATGCCGCCGTCCGACGGCTACGGCGCGGCTGAGGGCCACGAGCTGCAGGACGAGAGCCTCGTGTTCGTCGTCGACATCCTCGCGACGACCCCGGTCCAGCCGCAGCAGTAGGGCCGCCGTCGCGGCGTGTCCTAGGCTGGCGTCATGCGTCGCGTCATCATCCTCGGCTCCACCGGTTCCATCGGCACCCAGGCGCTGGATGTGATCCGTGCCAATCCTCGACGCTTCGAGGTCGTCGGTCTCGCCGCAGGGTCGAACGCGGCGATGGTGGCCGAGCAGGCGGCGCAGTTCCAGGTGGAGCACACCGCTCTGGGCGCCGCGGAGGCGGAGCAGCTGGTCCGTGACGTCGAAGCCGATGTGGTGCTGAACGGGATCACCGGCTCGATCGGTCTGGGCTCGACGCTGGCTGCGCTGGAGGAGGGGCGGACGCTCGCCCTGGCGAACAAGGAGTCGCTGATCGTCGGCGGTGATCTCGTGCTCGCCGCCGCAGCCCCCGGTCAGATCGTCCCCGTGGACTCCGAGCACTCCGCTCTCGCGCAGGCCCTGCGCTCCGGTACGCACGACGAGATCCGTCGGCTCGTGGTCACGGCCTCGGGCGGGCCCTTCCGCGGGAAGTCGCGCGACGAGCTCACCGCCGTCACGCCGCAGGATGCGCTCGCGCACCCGACGTGGGACATGGGACGCACCGTCACCACGAACTCCGCCACGCTGGTCAACAAGGGCCTCGAGGTCATCGAGGCGCACCTGCTGTTCGACGTGCCCTACGACGACATCGACGTCGTCGTGCACCCGCAGTCGATCGTGCACTCCATGGTGGAGTTCATCGACGGATCCACCATCGCCCAGGCCTCTCCGCCGGACATGCGGCTGCCGATCTCGCTGGGCCTCGACTGGCCGCACCGGGTGGGCGGTGTGGGCCGCCCGCTGGACTGGACCACCGCCACGTCGTGGACGTTCGAGCCGCTCGATGACGACGCCTTCCCCGCGGTGGCACTCGCGAAGGCGGTCGGGCGTGCCGGAGGCACCTTCCCCGCGGTCTACAACGCCGCCAACGAGCAGGCCGTGGACGCGTTCCACGAGGGGCGCCTGCCGTTCCTCGGCATCGTCGACACCGTGCAGCGGGTCGTCGACGCGCACGACGCTCCGGACGCGCTGACCGTGGAATCGCTCGCGGCGGCGGAGGACTGGGCGCGGCGGAAGGCCGACCAGCTCATCGCCGCCGCCTGACGCGGCGCGGGCTCAGTCCTCGTCCGGGTACGGCACGGGCCAGCGCGGCTCCGGGACGGGCCATCCGGCGGCCTTCAGCGCACGCCGGGAGAGCTCGCGGGCGGAGTACGGCGTCCGCACTCCGCGGATGTCGCGGTAGTCCTGGTGGCCGGGTCCCGCCCAGAGGATCGCGTCGCCGTCGCCGACGAGTCCGACGGCGGCCACGATCGCGGCCTCCGGCGGGGAGTACTCGTGGATCTCGGCGTCGGGACGGGCGCGACGCGCGCCCTCGACGAGCGTGGCGCGGATCGACGCCGGGTCCTCGAACCGCGGGTGGTGATCGGTCACGACGAGGATGTCGCTGCCCTCCACCGCGGTGCGGGCCATGTCGAAGCGCTTGCTGGCGTCGCGGTCCCCGTCGGCCCCGAAGAGCATGAGCACCTTGCCGGGGGTCACCCGCCGCACGGCGGCCAGGGTCTTCTCGAAGGCGTCGGGCGAGTGGCCGAAGTCGACGAAGACGGCCGGCCCTTGCGCGCCCGAGACGAGCTGCGTGCGACCGGGCAGGTAGGCCCGGATGCCGCCGTCGCGCTGCAGGGCCCCGACGATCCGCTCCCAGGCATAGCCGCCCTCGAGCAGCATGACGATCGCCAGCGCCGCGTTCGCGGCCATGTGCGGACCGATCACGGGGACGGTCGTGGTGAGCGTGCCGGCCGGTCCCGTCATCGTGAACGTGGTGCCGGTCGCCCGCTCGTCGTCGATGACGACCACCCAGTCCGCTCGCGATGCCTGATCGGCGTCGGCGGCGATGGAGGGCGTCCCGACGGTGACGACGGGGATCTCGGAGCGTTCGACGACGAGGGCGCCGGAGGACGAGTCGAGGCAGACGACGCCGCGCACGGCGCGGTCGGGGCGGAAGAGCGGCAGCTTCGCCTCGAAGTACTCCTCCATGTCGGCGTAGTCGTCGAGGTGATCGTGGCTGAGGTTGGTGAACCCCGCGACGTCGAACCGGATGCCGTCGACGCGGTGACGGGACAGGGCCTGGGCACTGACCTCGACCGCGACGGCCTCGACCTCGCGCTCCCGCATCAGCGCGAGGAGGGCGTGCATCTCGGAGGCCTCGGGGGTGGTGAGCCGCGAGACGATGACCTCGCCCGCGATGTGCCGCTCAGCCGTGGAGGAGAGCCCGGTGACGACGCCCATCTGCTCGAGGATGCCCTCGAGGAGGTGGGAGACGCTCGTCTTGCCGTTCGTCCCGGTGGTCGCGAACAGGAGGGGGAGCGGATCCTCCGCGCCCGTGCCGTACACCCAGGCGCTCAGCGCGCCGAGCACGCCGCGGGGGTCGTCGACGATGAGGATCGGGAGGCCGGCGTCGGCGGCGATGTCGGCACCCGCCTGGTCCGTGATCACCGCGACCGCTCCCTTCTCGGCGGCGGTCTTCGCGAAGTCCGCGCCGTGGCGGTTCACGCCGCGGATGGCGACGAAGGCCTCACCCGGGCGCAGATCGGCCGTGGCGAGGGTGATGCCACTGAGAGCGACGCCCTCCACGTCGCCCCGCACGGAGCGGGCGAACAGGGAGGCGAGTTCGGACAGCTCGCGCCGGGGCGGGTTCGCCGGGCGGAGCACGGGGGGCAGGGTCGGCTGTTGTTCCATCGACATGTCGTCTCCATGTTCTCACGGCCGCGGTGTCAGCCCGGGCGGGTCGGTCCGCCGCGCGCCGGAGCCGGGCGCGGCGGACCGGGGGTCAGGCGCGGCGGCGGAACGCGAGCACCGCGACCACCAGCGCCGCGACGCCGGCGAGCAGACCGCCGGCACCCAGCGCGATGCCCAGCGCGTCGTCGCCGTCGTCCGCCGTCGCGGGCTGCGACGCGGCGCTCGTGCCGTGACCGTCCGCGGTGCCGTCCGTGACCGTCACGACAGGCGCGGGGGAGTCGAGGTCGTGCGGGTCCTCACCCTTCTCGGCGAGCTGCGTCCACTCGGTCGCGCCGTCCACGCACTGCTGGACCACCGGGAAGGCGAGCGTTTCGGGCGTGTCCTCATCCAGGCCCACCGACATGCTCACGGCGCCGCGCAGGTCGGTCGGCACCGGCGTGAGGGCGGTGTACGTGACGGCGCTCACGAGACCGTCGTCGCCGCGCTCGACCTGGATGGTCCAGTCGCCGTCGAGCGTGGGGGCTACCGAGGCGAGACCGTCCGGCATGGTGATGCGCAGGGCGGTGGTGGGCGAGGTGCCGCAGCCGTGCGAGAACGAGAAGGTCAGCACGCCGTGGTCGCCCGCGGCGAGCTCGTCGGGGCTGACGCTGACGTGTGCCCCGGCCATCACGGGGACGGCGAGGGCGAGGGCGAGTCCGCCGACGACGCCGGTGGCTCCGAGGAGGGTGCGGCGTGGACGACGGGGACGGATGGTGGTGTTCGACATGGGGTCTCCAGATGCTCGTGTGCGGGCGCGCCGGAACAGCGCAGCCCGGAAGGATGGGCCGTCGAACGGCGACGGCCGGATCGAGGGGCGGCTCAGCCGCCGACGAGCACCGGAGGACCGCGTCGCGAGACCACGGCGGTCGTCGCGACGTCGAGCGGAGGGAGGAGGGCGGAGCGCAGAGGACGCGGGGGAGCGGGCGGCGTGGAGGCGGGCGTCGCCGTGCGTCGGAGGGCGGCCTGGAACCAGCGGGCGATCGTGCGCAGCACGCTCTCGCCATGCCACAGCAGCACCGTCGTCAGCAGGGCGGCGACGAGGTGCGCCGACAGCATCAGCGCTCCTGGCCCTGCGGCCGGTGACAGCGGGCCGAGTGCGCTCAGGTCGAGGTGGTGGGAGTGGACGCCGAGTCCCGGCGCCTCCTCGGCGGTGGGCGCCCCCAGGAGCTGGAAGAGCAGGTGGAACGCGCCCTGCGCCAGGACCACGGCCACCGCGACTCGGGCGCGCGAGGACCGCCGGCCGACCACGGCGGCGGAGAGCGGCACGAAGAGCGTCGCGACGGCGGCGATGAGCAGCGGGTGCGGGGCGGCCCCGCCGGCGAGCGTGTGGGAGACGGCCGCGAGGAGCGTGGCGATCGCGGACACGGCGGCGGCGCGGAGGAAGCGCAGCTGCCGGGACGTCATCGTGCCAGCCTAGCGACGCTGCGCGAGCCGGGCGGATTCCTAGGCGGCGGGCAGTAGCGTGGGCTCGTGGAATTCCTGCTCTATCTGGGCGGCATCGTGTTCATGCTGATCGGCCTCGGCCTCTCGATCGGTCTGCACGAGGTCGGCCACCTCGTCCCCGCGAAGCTCTTCGGCGTGCGTGTCGGCCAGTACATGATCGGCTTCGGGCCGCGCCTGTGGTCGAAGCGGATCGGGGAGACGGAGTACGGCTTCAAGCTCCTGCCCCTGGGCGGCTTCATCTCCATGTCGGGGATGTATCCGTCGTCGAAGGACAGCGGGCCCGCCTCCGGGGCGTTCCGCACGCTCATCCAGGACGCGCGTTCTGCCAACGACGAGACCATCGCGGAAGGCGCCGAGGACCGGGTCTTCTACAAGCTGCCGGTGTGGAAGCGCGTGATCGTGATGCTCGGCGGACCGCTCATGAATCTCGTGCTGGCCGTGGTGATCTTCACCGTCCTCGTCAGCGGGATCGGCGTGCAGCAGGGGACCACCACGGTCGCGGCGGTGAACGAGTGCGTGGTCCCCGCGTCGTCGACGGCGACCGAGTGCGGGGCCGACGATCCGGAGTCCCCGGCCGCTGCGGCCGACGTGCAGCCGGGCGACGTCCTCGTGTCGATCGACGGGAAGCCGGTGTCGACCTTCGCGGAGGCCACCGCCATCGTCCAGGCCTCACCGGGCGAGCCCCTCGCCCTCGTCGTGCGCCGGGACGGCACCGAGCGGACGCTGACCCTCACGCCCATCGCCGCGGAGCGCACCATCACGGACGCGAGCGGGCAGCCGGTGCTCGACGACGACGGCGATCCCGTCGTGAAGGAGGTCGGCTATGCGGGGATGATCGCGCAGATGGGCTACGTGCAGCAGCCGCTGACCGCCGGACCCCAGCTGGCGGCGGACACCGTCGCCCGGGTCGGCTCGCTGATCGTCACGCTCCCGGTGCGGCTGTGGGACGTCGGGGTCTCGCTCGTGACGGGAGGGGAACGCGATCCGAACGGGCCGCTGAGCGTCGTCGGCGTCGGGCGTCTCGCGGGCGAGGTGGCCGCGACGGACGCTCCGGTGCTCAACCGCTTCGCCGTGCTGCTCGGCCTTCTCGGCTCGCTCAACGTCGCGCTCTTCGTCTTCAACCTGATCCCGCTGCTGCCGCTCGACGGCGGGCACATCGTCGTCGCGCTGTGGGAGGGGATCAAGCGGGCGTGGGCGAAGCTGTTCCGGCGGCCGCCCCCGGCCCCGGTCGACGCCACCAAGCTCGTGCCGCTGACCGTCGTCGTCGCGACGCTGCTCATCGCGATGGGCGCGCTCCTGCTCGTGGCCGACCTGTTCAACCCGGTCAAGCTCCTGGGCTGAGCGGCCGGAACGCGCTCAGCGCAGGGCGTGCGCCGCCAGGCGCTCCAGCGTGCGGATGCCGTCGCGGGACAGGATCGATTCGAGGTGGCCCTGCACCGATGCGAAGCCGTCGCCGCGGAGCGCGTAGACGTCTCCGGTCACCGGATCCGCGGAGACCTCGGCCGGGCCCACCGTGGTCGCTCCGGGGTCGACCCGTGCCGTGAAGGTGTTGTAGAACCCGATCGAGGCATCCTCGCCGAACACCGGCACGGCCTTCTGCAGCCCCTGGTGCGGAGCGTCGAGGGGCGTCAGCGCGATCCCCATCCGGTCCGCCAGGATCTGGTGGCTCAGGCAGACCGCGAGCAGCGGCGAATGCGCCTGCAGGCGGGCCGCCACGATCTCGCGCATCCGGGCGATGCGCGGGCTCGCGTCGTCTCGGGGGTCGCCGGGGCCGGGGCCGGCGACGACGAGATCGGCCGTCTCGACCGCTTCGTCGTCCACCTCGTCCCAGGACGCGATGGTCACGTCGAGCCCGAGGTGCCGCAGCTGATGCGCGAGCATCGTCGTGAAGCGGTCCTCGGCGTCGACGACGAGGGCGGAGCGGCCGGAGAACGGACCGGTGAAGTCCTCGCCCTGCGGGTTCAGCCAGAACTCGGCGAGGCGGGCGTTGCGCGAGGAGAGGAGCGCGGCGACGTCCGGGTCGTCCGCGAGACGCCGCGGCTCACCGGGGGCGTCGGCGTCGCTGCGGGCCTCGGCCACGCGGTCCCGATCGATCGCGCCGATGGCGCCGAGCACGCCCGCGGCCTTGCCGTGGGTCTCGGACACCTCGCCGTGCGGGTCCGAGTGGCGGACGAGGGTCGCGCCGACGGGCACGCTCAGCTCGCCGTCGCGCAGGTACACGGTGCGGATGAGGATGGGCGCGTCGAGGTCGTGCCCGCCGTCGGCGTTGGGCGTGAAGAGCGCCGCGACGCCCGAGTAGTAGCCCCGGGGCTTGCGCTCGTGCCGCCGGATCACGGCGCAGGCGTTCTGCATGGGGGAGCCGGTGACGGTCGGGGCGAACATCGTCTCGCGGAGGATGTCCCGCGGGTCCAGCCCGCTCCGTCCGCGCAGCATGTACTCGGTGTGCGTCAGCCGCGACATCTCCTTGAGATGCGGGCCCGTGATGCGTCCGCCGTCGGCGCAGACGGCGCTCATCATCTTGAGCTCCTCGTCCACGACCATGAACAGCTCCTCGGTCTCCTTGGTCGACGCCAGGAAGTCGGTGAGCGTCTCCTTCGTCGCGCCGCCGGCCGGATGCCGGAAGGTGCCCGAGATGGGGTTCATGGTGACGACACCGTCGCGGGCCACGACGTGCGCCTCGGGGCTCGCCCCGACCGCGATGTGCCCGGGGGTGACGACCGCGAACGTCCAGTACGCGCCGCGCTCGTGGGCGAGCAGAGCCCGGAACCAGGTGAGCGCCGCCTGGCGCTCGTCGGCGTCGACGGTCGCGGTGAAATCGCGGCGGATGACGAAGTTCGCACCCTCGCCGCGGCCGATCTCGTCTGCGATCACGGTCTCGACGATCCGCGCGTACTCCTCGTCCGCGATGTCGAAGCCCTCATCGCGGAGCGGGATCGGGGTGGTCGGAAGCGCGTCGAGCACAGCAGCGGTCGGCAGGTGCCGGTGCTCCGAGACGACGAGGCAGCGCAGCGGCGCCCCGTCGTCCTGGGCCACGAAGCCGCGTTCGCGGACCTGCCGATACGGGACGAGCGCGAACACCTCCCGCGGCTCTCCCTCGACCGTCAGGGGGATGTCGGCGAGCAGGTCGACGTCGGTGACGTCTCCGGTGAGCAGCTCGACGGTGTCCGCGCCGTCCCGGGCGATCAGCACGAAGGACGCGGTGGGGTCGGCGCTGAGCTCGTCGAGGCGAGAGAGGGTCATCGATGTCTCCTGTGCGAGGGCTCCGGCTCGGCGCAACGAAAAGACCGCCCCGGAGGCGGTCTGGATTCGAGGGAACGCGAACACACCGCCTAGGAGGCGGGCCACCAGGTGATGTGCGCGATCATGGGGCGAAACTACCACACCCGCCGCATCCAGCCCTTCCGCATCCGGGCGGCGTAGGCTGGGATCGTGCCAGCAGTGAATCTTGGGATGCCGAAGGTCCCCGAAGTCCTCGCCCCGCGTCGCAAGTCCCGTCAGATCAAGGTGGGCAAGGTGCTCGTCGGCGGCGATGCGCCCGTCAGCGTGCAGTCGATGACGACGACGAAGACCACCGACATCAACGGGACGCTGCAGCAGATCGCGGAGCTCACCGCCTCCGGCTGCGAGATCGTCCGCGTCGCCGTGCCCTCGCAGGACGACGCCGACGTGCTGCACATCATCGCGAAGAAGAGCCAGATCCCGGTCATCGCCGACATCCACTTCCAGCCGAAGTACGTCTTCCAGGCGATCGACGCCGGCTGTGCGGCCGTGCGCGTGAACCCGGGCAACATCCGCAAGTTCGACGACCAGGTCGGCGAGATCGCGAAGGCCGCCAAGGACGCGGGCGTCTCGCTCCGCATCGGCGTGAACGCGGGCTCGCTCGACCGTCGCCTGCTCGAGAAGTACGGCAAGGCCACGCCGGAGGCCCTCGTCGAGAGTGCGGTCTGGGAGGCGTCGCTGTTCGAGGAGCACGACTTCCACGACTTCAAGATCTCGGTCAAGCACAACGACCCGGTCGTCATGGTCAAGGCCTACCGTCAGCTCGCCGAGCGGGGCGACTGGCCGCTGCACCTCGGCGTGACCGAAGCGGGACCGGCCTTCCAGGGCACGATCAAGAGCGCGACCGCCTTCGGCATCCTGCTGGGGGAGGGCATCGGCGACACCATCCGCGTCTCGCTGTCCGCGCCGCCGGCCGAGGAGGTCAAGGTCGGTCACCAGATCCTGCAGTCCCTCAACCTCCGGGAGCGCAAGCTCGAGATCGTCTCGTGCCCGTCGTGCGGTCGGGCTCAGGTCGACGTCTACACGCTCGCGGAAGACGTCACCGAGGGGCTCAAGGAGATGACGGTGCCGCTGCGCGTCGCCGTCATGGGCTGCGTCGTGAACGGCCCGGGTGAGGCACGCGAGGCCGACCTCGGTGTCGCCTCCGGCAACGGCAAGGGCCAGATCTTCGTCAAGGGCGAGGTCATCAAGACCGTCCCGGAGGCCGACATCGTCGCCACCCTCATCGAGGAGGCGAACCGCATCGCCGCCGAGATGGGACCGGACGCTCCGCTCGGCACCGCCCAGGTCGTCACCGCCTGATCCGAGGAGTGCCGTGTCCGACATCCTCCTGCCCGCGCCGGTCCAGGCCATGATCGACGCGATCAACGCCGGGGACACCGACGCCTTCGTCGCCGCGTTCACCGCGGACGGCTTCGTGAGCGACTGGGGCACCGTGAAAGCCGGTGCCGACGGCGTGCGCGGCTGGGCGGACAGCGATGCGATCGGCGCCGGGGCGCGGATGACCGTGCTCTCGGCCGCCACGGACGGCGACACGACGCGCATCCGGCTCGCGTGGAGCAGTCGCGTCTTCAACGGCGAGTCCGATGGGATCTTCGTCGTCGACGGCGACCGGCTCGCCAGCTTCACGATCCCGCCGTCCCACTGACACCCCGTGCCTGACCGGCACCACCGTTCCGTCGTCTCTCCGAGGAGCCCCATGACCACGCCCACGATCGTCACCTTCCCGGACGGCGGCCTCCGCGGAGACGCCGTCGTGACCCGCGTGGCGGACGACGCCGACGGGACGGTGGTCGTCGTCGATGCCACGCCGTTCCACCCCGTCGATCACACCTGGCCCGATCAGCCCGGTGATACCGGCGCGATCTCCGGCGATGCCGGAGCCGTCCCCGTGACCGAGGCGCTCATGGCGGCGGTCTCGGATGACGGCGCGTTCGCGGTGGGCAGCGCGATCCCCGTCAAGCGCGGGAGCGAGGGGTGGACGTGGCTGGTGGGCCACCGGCTCGATGGTGCCGCGCCCGCCTGGCTCGCGGAGGGGACGCGCGTGGCGCTCTCGGTCGACGAGGCGCACCGTGCCGGCCTCAGCCGCGGTCACACCGCGTGCCACCTCGCCTCCCTCGCCCTGGATCTCGCGGTCGCCGACCTCTGGCGCAAGGACCCGGGGGAGGATGCGCTGGGAAACCCGGACTTCGAGGGACGGGCGAACCAGTCCAGCCGCATCCACGAGGACGGCGCCGTCGACGAGTACCGCCTGGGCAAGAGCCTGCGCCGCGCGGGTTTCGACACCGAGACGTTCGCGGCCACGCTGGCGGACCGCGAGCAGCGCATCAACGCACAGCTCGCCGCATGGGTCGGCTCCGCTGCCGCGAGCCGCATCGAGGTGGACGGACCGACCATCGTCGATCGGCGACGCTGGCACTGCGACCTCCCTGAGGGCGAGGCCGTGATCCTCTGCGGCGGCACCCACGTCGGTTCCCTCGCGGAATTCGCCGCCATCGCGGTGACTCTGGATCTGTCCGACCCGCAGCTCCTCGTGATGACGACGACCGCGACTCCCGCCTCCTGAGCGCTCGCCCGCCTCAGGCCTTCGCGCGAGGACAGGCGCCAGCGGCCGGTGTCGCCTGCTGTCGCATGCCTGCCTGTTCTCGCGATGAGGTCAGCGCACGAACCCTGCCTGCACCCGACCACCGGTGAGTTCCTGTTCCTCGCCGACCAGCCCGGACATCGTCCCGAGAGGCGCCGACGACCGTCTCGTCTCGGGCTGACGCTGGTGGAGGATCAGGCGAACGCGGCAGCACAGGCTCTGGCGCCGGTAAGCGCCTGGTCCGGCGTCCTCGCCTGACCCGGCGGAGTCAGACGGCGAGCTCGATCTCGCCCGTCGCGATGTCCACGCGCACGACGCGCAGCCGCACCACGTCCCCGGGCCTGGCGAGACCCACCGGCGCGGTCGTCGTCACGGCAGGGTCCGCGATCTGAACGGCGGCCCGCTCGCCCCGGAGCTCGATGACCGTGGCCTCGACCGTCTGTCCCACCAGAGGTGTGAGCAGGGCGGCCTCGACCCGGTTCACGGTGTCCGCGTCCAGCTGCGACGCCCGCCGGCCCGAGTCCTGCATGAGCGCGGGGAGGTCGTCGAGGGAGGAGCGCACCCACTCCGGCACCGGCTGTCCCGTCGACACGGCGAGGCAGATGGTGAGGACCCAGCGGTCGACGAGCCGGCGGAGGGGAGCGGTCGCGTGCGCGTACGGGGCTCCGATCGCGGCCTGCACGGCGTCGGCGGGCGGCTCTCCGTCGAACACGAGGTACCCCGCACCGCGGAACAGCGAGGCGGCGGCTTCCAGCACCGGGAGGGTCATCGGGTCGGAGCGGTCGAGGCCGCGGAGGTACTCGCCGTACGTGCCGTCGGTCCACGGGCGCCCGAGCGCCTCCGTCTGGTGACGGAAGGCCGCGAACGCCGCCTCGTCCGGCTCCGGCATCGTGCGGAGGATGCCCACGCCTGCGTCGATCATGAGCGTCGCGGCCGCCATCCCGGTCATGAGCGACAGCTGCGCGTTCCACTCCTCCACGGGCAGGGGGCTGCGGCGCTCGATCGCATAGGAGCCGTCCTCGGTGCGCACGACCTCCTCGTCCGGGACGTTGAGGCTGGCTCCACCGCGCCCACGCTCCTGCTCGAGGCGGAGGGCACCGATATCCGGCAGCAGGGCCGCGTGGCCGCCGTCGCCCCGGTCCAGCGCCTCCTGGGTGGACGCGTAGTCGAGCTGCGCACGGGACCGGATGAGGGCGCGCTCCAGCCGGAAGTCGGTCACGGTGCCCGCGGCATCCAGCGCGAACGTCCACACGAGAGCGGGACGGTCGACATCGGGGAGCAGGGAGACGCGGTCCTCGCTCAGCACCGGCGGATGCAGCGGGATCGTGCCGTCCGCGGCGTACAGGGTCTGTCCCCGTCGGCGGGCCTCCGCGTCCACGGCACCACCGGGGGTGACGAAACCCGGCACGTCCGCGATGGCGTACCGCACCCGATAGCCGTCGCCGTCGCGCTCGAGGTGGAAGGCCTGGTCGAGGTCACGGGCGCCCGCAGGGTCGAGGGTCGCGAACGGGATGTCCGTGAGGTCGAGCTCCGGGGTCGTGGCCGAGGCCGCTTCCGCCTCGGCGAGCACGTCGGCGGGAAACACGGTCGGCGTGTCCAGGGCCTCCCGCAGCGCGGAGAGCGCCGCGGCGAGCTCGGTCTGGGCGGCGGAGGGGGCGACATGCGAGCGGCGCTGGGGCATGCCGCCAGCCTAGGTCGAGCACCGGGACGATCCGCCGCAGCCGGCCCGCGTGCCCGCATCGGCCGCTAGCGTGGGGACATGACCACTGCTGCCAAGGCTCAGACCCTCGTCGGACTCTATGACGCCCCGGAGATCCTCCGTGTGGTGAACGTGTGGGATGTCGTCTCCGCACGCGCCGTCGCCGCGCTGCCGGAGACGAAGGCGATCGCCACCGCCGGTCACGGCATCGCCGCGTCGTTCGGCTACGACGACGGGGACACCCCGCGCGACGTCATGATCGACATGGTCGGACGGATCGCGGCGGCCGTGTCCGTTCCCGTCACCGCCGACCTGGACGACGGGTACGGCGACGCGGGGGAGACCACCCGCCTCGCGATCGCGGCCGGCGTCGTCGGCGCGAACGTCGAGGACCGCCTCAAGCCGCTCGACGAATCGGTCGCCGTCGTCGAGGCCATCGTGAAGGCCGCGGAGGCGGAGGGCGTGCCGTTCGCCCTCAACGCCCGGACCGACGCGTTCGTGCGTGCCGGGTCGCGCCCCGTGGAGCAGAGCATCGCGGATGCCATCCAGCGCGGTCGCGCCTTCCTCGATGCGGGCGCCACCGCGGTCTTCGTCCCCGGCATCCTGGACGCGAACGTCACGCGTCAGCTCGTCGAGGGGATCGGTGAGCGCAAGGTCAGCGTGATCGGCATCCCCGGCGCGCTCGCCGCCTCCGAGTACGAGAAGCTCGGCGTGACCCGCATCTCCTACGGTCCGCTGCCGCAGCGCGTGGCGCTCACGGCTCTGCAGGAGCTCGCGGAGAGCCTCTACCGCGGCGGTGTCGTGCCGCAGGGACTCCCGGCCCTCAACTGAGCGACGAGGCGGGTGACCGCGGCTCACTACACTTGAGCCGTGGTCACTCGTCTTTCGAACTTCTTCCTCCGTACGCTCCGCGAAGATCCTGCCGGTGCCGAGGTCGCCAGTCACAAGCTGCTGATCCGCGCCGGGTACATCCGACCGCAGGCGGCGGGCATCTTCGCGTGGCTGCCGCTCGGCCTGCGCGTCAAGGCGAAGATCGAGACCGTCATCCGCGAGGAGATGGCCGCCGCGGGTGCGCAGGAGGTGCACTTCCCCGCGCTGATGCCGCGCGAGGCGTACGAGGCCACCGGGCGCTGGGACGAGTACGGCGATCTGCTGTTCCGCCTCCAGGACCGCAAGGGCGGGGACTACCTGCTGGCGCCGACGCACGAGGAGGCGTTCACGCTCCTCGTGAAGGACCTGTACTCGTCGTACAAGGACCTGCCGCTGACGATCTTCCAGATCCAGGACAAGTACCGCGACGAGGCCCGGCCGCGCGCCGGGCTCCTCCGCGGCCGCGAGTTCACGATGAAGGACGCCTACTCCTTCGACGCCTCCGAGGAGGGGCTGGATGCGAGCTACCAGGCGCAGCGGGACGCGTACGAGCGCATCTTCCAGCGGCTGGGCCTCGAGTACGCCATCGTGCAAGCCGACGCCGGGGCCATGGGCGGTTCGCGGAGCGAGGAGTTCCTGCACCCGACCCCCGTGGGCGAGGACACGTTCGTCCGCAGTGCCGGCGGCTACGCGGCCAACGTCGAGGCCTTCAGCACCCCGGTACCCGCGCCGGTCCCGTTCGATGCCGACGGCGCCCCCGTGATCTTCGACTCTCCGGACACGCCGACCATCGAGACGCTCGTGGCGCACTGCAACCGCGAGCTCGACGGCGAGTACACCGCGGCCGACACGCTCAAGAACGTGGTCCTCGCGTTGAAGCACCTCGACGGCACCCGTGAGCTCGTGATCGTCGGCATCCCCGGCGACCGCGAGGTGGACGAGAAGCGCGCCGAGGTGGCCTTCGCGCCGGCCGAGGTCGAGACCGCCACCGCCGAGGACTTCGAGAACAGCCCCCTTCTGGTGAAGGGCTACATCGGTCCGTGGTCGCCCACGGGCGCCGTGCTGGGCGAGGAGTCCGCGACCGGCATCCGCTACCTCGTCGACCCCCGCGTGAGCGAGGGCACGAGCTGGATCACCGGCGCGAACATCGACCAGAAGCACGCGCACTCCGTCGTCGCCGGACGCGACTTCGAGGCGGACGGCATCGTGGAGATCGCGAACGTGCGCGCCGGCGACCCGGCGCCCGACGGCTCCGGTCCGGTCGAGCTCGCCCGCGGCATGGAGATCGGTCACGTCTTCCAGCTCGGACGGAAGTACGCGGAGGCACTCGGCCTCAAGGTCCTCAACGAGAACGGCAAGCTCGTCACGGTCACCATGGGGTCGTACGGCATCGGCGTCACGCGGATCCTGGCGATCATCGCCGAGCTCAACAACGACGACAAGGGCCTCATCTGGCCGGCCTCGGTCGCCCCGTTCGACGTGCAGGTCGTCGCCGCCGGGCGCGACCAGGTCGCCTTCGACGTCGCGGAGGACCTCTCCGCGCAGCTCGAAGCCGCCGGGCTCGACGTGCTCTACGACGACCGTCCGAAGGTGTCGCCCGGAGTCAAGTTCGGTGATGCAGAACTCGTCGGCGTCCCGAAGATCGTGATCGTCGGCCGGGGCGCCGCCGACGGCCAGGTGGAGTTCTGGGACCGCCGCACGGGCGAGCGCGAGGCGGTCTCGGTCGCCGAGGCTGTGGAGCGGCTCTCCGCCACGCGCTGACCCGGCGCCGCCGGTCGCTCAGCAGGTGACGCGGCCGTGGTTCATGATGTCGTCGTCCGGGGTGTCTCGGGTCACCAACGCCTTGAGCGCCCCGGCGGCCATCGCCACCTTGCCCTTCGCCGGTTCCCAGAACTCGGCGACGACCGGGGTGACCGCGAGCAGGGCGATGCCGGGGGTGTCCAGCCCCTCCTCGAACCAGATGTCGAGGGAGGGGGAGTAGAGCTCCTCCATCTTCGCGCGGTCGTGCACGATCTCTGCGGTGCCGGCGACGGACACGTAGCGCATGCCCTTCGCGTCGCAGTAGGCCAGCCCGACATCATGGTGACGGCGCGCCTCCTCGACCTTCTCCGTGTCTTCCGCCGTGAAGAACCAGATGGCGCCGGCGTCGTCCATCTGCCTGGTGGACATCGGCCGGCTGACGAGGTTCCCCTCCGGGTCGGTGGTGGTGAGCATGGTGAAGTCGATGTCCTCCACGAGCTCCTTGATGCGGGCGAGGGCCTCGGGTCCGGTGATCTCTGTCATGTCGCCATCGTGGCGCCACCGCCGACCGAGCGCACGGGCGTTGACACCGTGTCCCGCCCATGCTGCGGAGCGCGGGGGTGCGGATCTTCGGCGTTGCGTCCCGTCGGCGGGAGGCCGCGTGGGACGCTGGGGGCATGACCGAGGAACCGCTGCCGGCCGCTCTGAGCGACGAGATCAACCATGTGCTGGACGAAGCGGGGGTGTCCTCGGACCGCCGGCTCGTGATGCGGATGCTCCGCACGGCGCTGCTCCTCGGTGAGGACGACACCGACCGCCTCGACCTCAAGATCGCCTCCGCCGCCCTGGCCGAGATGCGCGACGCGTTCCGCCTCTTCGCCCCGTTCCGCGGCGTGCCGAAGGTGACGGTGTTCGGCTCCGCGCGCACCCTCCACGACGACCCGCTGTACCTGCAGGCGCGCGATGTCGCGGCGGCGCTCGCGAACGACGGCTGGATGGTCGTCACGGGCGCGGGCCCCGGGATCATGCAGGCCGCCGCCGAGGGGGCGGGGCCGGCGCTGTCTCTCGGCGTCTCCATCCGGCTCCCCTTCGAGGAGAAGGCGAACAGTCTCGTCGCGGGAAGCGATCAGGTCGTCGCGATGAAGTACTTCTTCACGCGCAAGCTCATGCTCATCAAGGAGTCGAGCGGATTCATCTGCCTGCCCGGGGGCTTCGGCACGCTCGACGAGATGTTCGAGCTGCTCACCCTGCAGCAGACCGGGAAGGCCGAGCCGACGCCGATCGTGCTGCTCGACGAGAAGGGCGGATCGTTCTGGCAGGGCATGCGGCGCTTCGTCGACGAGCACCTCGCCCCGATGGGGGTGATCTCCCCGGGGGACTTCGATCGCGTCGTCATCACCGACTCGGTCGAGGAGGCCCGCGCCGAGATCACCGGGTTCTGGCGCAACTACGACTCGCTGCGGTGGGTCGGGGACACGCTCGTGCTGCGGCTCAAGGCCGAGCCGACGGACGCCGAGATCGAGGAGCTCAACACCGCCTTCGCCGCACTCCTGTCGACCGGGCGGATCGAGCGCACGGCTCCCCGGTCCCCGGAGGTCGCCGACGACGACCGCCTCGACCTCCCGCGCCTCGCCCTGCACCTGGATCAGCGTCAGGTGGGCAACCTCTTCCGTCTGATCGGCGCGCTCAACGCCCTCCCGTCCGCGCCGAAGGCCTGACCAGGCGCGGGACTGTCCGCCGGAACAGGCACCTGTGCGGAAGCAGGCTGCTCGCGCACAGAGAGCCTGCTGGCGCGCGACGGCCTGTGCCGGCGGAGGCCGGATGGCCCGGGCGCGCGGCACACGGTATCGTTGTACGGATGTCGCGCGTGCATTCGGGCGCGACGAGAGCTGAATAGGGAGGCCGTCATGGACATCGAACTGAGTCTGCTGCGAGGGATCGAGAAGGAGAAGGCGATCCCGTTCGACGAGCTCGTCTCGATCATCGAGCAGGCGATCCTGACCGCGTACTCCAAGCACGTCTCGCCCGACGGCGCGACGCCGGAGGGCGTCCGCGTGCACCTCGACCGCAAGACCGGCCACGTCGCCGTCCTCCAGGTCGTCCGCGACGACGAGGGTGCGATCATCGGCGAGGAGGAGGCGACGCCGGACGACTTCGGGCGCATCGCCGCATTCGCCGCCAAGCAGGTCATCAGCCAGCGCCTCCGGGACATCGCGGACGACGCCGTCCTCGGCGAGTTCAAGGGCAAGGAGGGCGACATCGTCGCCGGCGTGATCCAGCAGGGGCCGAACCCGCGCATGATCCACGTCGACCTCGGCTCCGTCGAGGCGATCCTCCCGCCCGAGGAGCAGGTACCCGGCGAGGAGTACGCGCACGGGTCCCGGCTGCGCGTCTACGTCACCAGCGTCGCCAAGGGGCTCAAGGGTCCGCAGATCACCGTCTCGCGCACGCACCCGGGCCTGGTCCGCAAGCTGTTCGCGCTCGAGGTGCCCGAGATCGCGGCCGGCCTGGTCGAGATCGTCGCGCTGGCCCGCGAGGCCGGGCACCGCACCAAGATCGCGGTGAAGGCGAACGACCCGGCCATCAACGCCAAGGGCGCGTGCATCGGCGAGATGGGGCGCCGTGTGCGGGCCGTCACGGAGGAGCTGGCGGGGGAGAAGATCGACATCGTCGACTACGACGCCGACCTGCCCACGTTCGTGGCGCACGCGCTGTCGCCGGCGAAGGTCACGAGCTCGTTCGTCCTCGACGCGAGCACCAAGGCCGTCCGCGCCCTCGTGCCGGACTACCAGCTGTCGCTCGCCATCGGCAAGGAGGGTCAGAACGCGCGTCTGGCCGCCAAGCTCACCGGCGCCAAGATCGACATCCAGCCGGACAGCGTCCTCGACTGATCCCTGTCCGTCCTCGACGCCACGCCCGGTGGCGGCGAGGACGGACGGAACGCAGGTGTAAGATGGAACCCGTACGAACGTGCGTCGGTTGCCGCACGCGTGCTCCCCGCTCCACTCTGCTCAGGGTGGTTGCCCAGAACGACACCCTCATCCCCGATGAGCGTGCTGTCCTGCCGGGGCGTGGCGCGTGGGTGCATCCGACACCCGAGTGCATGGAAGCCGCTCTGCGGCGTCGAGCTTTCGGAAGAGCACTGCGTGTGACCACTCAGCTGGACACACGGATCTTCGAACAGCACCCACCAAGAAACAAAGGCTGAACAGCTATGGAAACAAAGTGAACGGCTCGAAATGAGACCCGTCCGCGACTAGTGGTCTGCCCTGTCTGGGCAGACCGACCCAGACAGGAGAATTGTGGCTGGTAAACCACGCGTACATGAGATCGCCGCCGAACTCGGCGTCGACAGCAAGGTCGCACTTGCGAAGCTCAAGGAACTCGGCGAGTTCGTGAAGAGCCCGTCCTCGACGGTCGAGCCCCCGGTGGCGCGCAAGCTGCGCGCCGCGATCGAGGCCGACCCGTCCCTGAAGGCGGCCTCCGAGCCCGCTGCGGCGAAGCCCGCCGCGAAGCCGGCACCGAAGTCCTCGGCGCCCACCCCCGGTCCGAAGCCCGGCCCCAAGCCGGGTCCTGCAGCTCCGGCCGCACCCGCTCCGAGCCCGGCGCCCGCCCCCGCGGCGGAGAAGGCTCCGGCGCCGTCGGCGCCCGCGAAGCCGTCGGCTCCGGCTCCGGCCGCACCGTCCTCCGGTGACGGCAACGCCCCGAAGCCCGGCGCGCCCCGCCCCGGCAACAACCCGTTCTCGTCCGCACAGGGCATGGGCCAGCGTCCCGCGGGTCCCCGTCCCGGCAACAACCCCTTCGCCTCGGCGCAGGGGATGGGCCAGCGCCCGACCCCCGGCAACATCCCGCGTCCGCAGGCGCCCCGTCCCGGTGCTCCGCGCCCGGGTGCCCCGCGTCCCGGCTCGCCGCGACCCGGCGCACCTCGTGGTGGTCAGGGCGGTCGTCCCGGTGCTCCGTTCCAGCAGCGTACGGGCGGCCCCGGTCGTCCCGGCGGCGGTGGCGGTCCCGGTGCGGGTCCCCGTCCCGGCGGCGGTTTCGCCGGTCGTCCCGGTGGTGGCGGTCGTGGCCGTGGTCCCGGCGGCGGTACGGCCGGTGCCTTCGGCAAGGGCGGCGGCAAGAGCAAGCAGCGCAAGTCGCGGCGGGCGAAGCGGCAAGAGTTCGAGATGCGGAGCGCCCCGGTCGTCGGTGGCGTCAACGTCACCCGTGGCAACGGCGAGACGATCCGCATGCGTCGCGGTGCCTCCATCGCGGACTTCGCCGACAAGATCGAGGCCCTGACCGGCTACACCGTGCAGCCGGGCACCCTCGTCACGATCCTCTTCAACCTCGGCGAGATGGCCACGGCCACCGAGTCGCTGGATGAGGCCACGTTCGAGGTCCTCGGTGAGGAGCTGGGATACAAGGTCCAGATGGTCTCGCCCGAGGACGAGGACAAGGAGCTCCTCGAGGGCTTCGGTCTCGACCTCGAGAAGGAGCTGGAGGAGGAGAGCGAGGACGACCTCGAGATCCGTCCCCCGGTCGTCACCGTCATGGGTCACGTCGACCACGGTAAGACGCGCCTCCTCGACGCGATCCGCCAGACCAACGTCATCGAGGGTGAGGCCGGCGGCATCACCCAGCACATCGGTGCCTACCAGGTCTGGACCGAGCACGAGGGCATCGAGCGGGCGATCACGTTCATCGACACCCCCGGTCACGAGGCGTTCACCGCCATGCGTGCCCGTGGTGCGCAGGTCACCGACCTCGCGATCCTCGTGGTCGCGGCCGACGACGGCATCATGCCGCAGACGGTCGAGGCGCTGAACCACGCCCAGGCGGCCAACGTGCCGATCGTGGTCGCGGTGAACAAGGTCGACAAGCCCGAGGCCAACCCGGCCAAGGTGCGTCAGCAGCTCACCGAGTACGGTCTGGTGGCCGAGGAGTACGGCGGCGACGTCATGTTCGTCGACGTCTCGGCCCGTGCCAACACCGGCATCCAGGAGCTCCTGGACGCGGTGCTGCTCACGGCGGACGCCGGTCTCGACCTGACCGCCAACCCGAACAAGGCCGCTCGCGGTGTCGCCATCGAGGCGAAGCTCGACAAGGGCCGCGGTTCGGTCGCGACGGTGCTGATCCAGTCCGGAACCCTCCGGGTCGGCGACGCGATCGTGGCGGGCACCGCTTACGGCCGTGTCCGCGCGATGATCGACGAGAACGGCGAGATCGTCGAGGCGGCCGCGCCGTCCCGTCCGGTCCAGGTGCAGGGTCTGAACTCCGTGCCCCGCGCCGGCGACGTCTTCATCGTCACCGAGGAAGACCGCATGGCGCGTCAGATCGCGGAGAAGCGCGAAGCCGTCGAGCGCAACGCGCAGCTGGCCAAGGCTCGCAAGCGCATCTCGCTCGAGGACTTCACCCGTGCTCTCGAAGAGGGCAAGGTCGAGTCGCTCAACCTCATCATCAAGGGTGACGTCTCCGGTGCCGTCGAGGCGCTGGAGGAGTCGCTCCTCAAGATCGAGGTCGACGACTCGGTGCAGCTGCGCATCATCCACCGCGGTGTCGGTGCGATCACCGAGTCCGACGTGAACCTGGCGACGATCGACAACGCGATCATCGTGGGCTTCAACGTCCGCCCCGACACGAAGGCGCGCGAGCGTGCTCAGCGTGAGGGCGTGGACATCCGTTTCTACTCCGTCATCTACAACGCGATCGACGAGATCGAGAGCTCGCTCAAGGGCATGCTCAAGCCGGAGTACGAAGAGGTCCAGTCGGGTGTCGCCGAGATCCGCGAGGTGTTCCGCTCCTCGAAGTTCGGCAACATCGCCGGTGTCATCGTGCGGTCCGGGACGATCACGCGCAACGCGAAGGCCCGCGTCATCCGCGACGGCGTCGTCATCGCCGATGGCCTCGCCATCGAGTCGCTGCGCCGGTTCAAGGACGACGTCACCGAGGTGCGGACGGACTACGAGGCCGGTATCGGCCTCGGCAAGTACAACGACATCCAGGTCGGCGACGAGATCGAGACGACCGAGATGGTGGAGAAGCCGCGCGGCTGATCCGCACGACTGCGGCGGCTGCCTCCTCCTCCCGTGACGGGGGAGGAGGCAGCCGCCTCCGCGGTTCGCTGGGAACCGCGACGCACAGAGGTGGGAGAAGGAACAATGGCTGGTGAACGACAGGCCCGACTCGCGGATCGCATCCGCGTGATCCTCGCCGAGCGCTTGGAGAAGGGGCTGCGCGACCCGCGTCTCGGCTTCGTGACCATCACCGACGTCCGCGTGAGCGGCGATCTGCAGCACGCGTCCGTGTTCTACACGGTGCTCGGCACGGAAGAGGAGCGCCTCGCCAGCGGTGCCGCGCTCACGTCCGCGACCGGAATGCTGCGCAGCGAGGTCGGTCGACAGCTCAGCACTCGACTCGTCCCCACGCTCGAATTCATCCCGGACGCGCTCCCGGAGAACGCCGACCACATCACCGCTCTGCTGCGCGAGGCGCAGGAGCGCGACGCGGAGGTGGCCAAGCTGGCCTCGTCCGCGACCCACGCCGGCGAGGCCGACCCCTACCGGTCGGACGACGACGACGAGGACTGATCCCGTCTGATACCCTCAGGTCCGCGGCGGGACAACCGGTGGATCTGGGGGGATCGACATTCAGGCGACGAGCACGCCCGCGGGCCTCTTCGTCGCGCCTGTCGTCGTGGAGCCGCTGCTGGATGAGCTTCGACGGCGGGATCTGTGCTGCGCGCCGCACGTGGCGGCGCAGCTGGGCGCCGCGCTGCCTGACGATGCCGAGGCCGTGCTCGCCGTCGCGGCCCGCCTCACACCGGAGCAGCGCCGCGGATTGAGTCGGATGCCGTGGCCGCTGCCGTCCGCGGCGGTCCATGCCGGCATCCGCGGGCTGGCGAGCGCCGACCGACTGCTCCTGCTCACGGTGGTGCTGGCACTCGAGGAGGAGCTGGATCCGATCCTCGCGGCCGACGGACGCCGCGTGGAGGAGATACGGGCCAGCGCCGCCGCGCCGCATCTGACGATCCACGCGGGCTCGATCCGGCTCACCGACCCGCGCGTGGCCGCGGAGGTGTACGCGGCCGCGTCGGCGGCGGAGGTCGCGCGCGTGCACACCCGGCTGGCTGACGCCGCGGTCGCACGCGGGGACCGGAGTGGGGAGGCGTGGCATCGCGCGCGATCGTGCGCCGCGCGGGATCGTCGGGCCGCAGCGGTCCTGACAGCGCGGGCCCGTGTCGCGGCCGACGCGGGGCTCACCGAGCGCGCGCTGCTCCTGGCCGGTGAGGCCGCCGCGCACGCGACCGGCGCCGTCGGCGAGGAGGCCAGGGTGCTCGCCGGCTGCGCGGCGCTCGCCTGCGGCTACGCCGCGGATGCCGAGGCGTGGCTGAGCGGTCTCTTCCCGGGCGCGGCGGAGCATCGACGGGCACGGGCGCTCGGCCCCTACCTCGCCGCCCGCACCCTTCGGCACGGCCTCGTTCCCGCCGTCGATCCGCGGCGGCTCGCCTCCGGCTCCGCGGCCGACGCCACGGCATGGGCGCGATCCGCGGGGCTCGTCGCGATCCTGTGCGCGGAACGTCGCGACCGCGGGGCCGAGTGGCGCTGGCTCGCCCAGGTCCGCGGAGCCTCCCACGCGGGGACGGACCGTGCGCTGCGCGATGCCGTGGTGGGGGTGTGCGCTCTCCTCGCCGGCGACGTCATGCCGGCGAGCGGGACCGCGGGCCTCGGCGGGCTCGGCGGCGTAGCGGCGGCGCTGCAGATGGCATGCGCGGGCGACATCGACGAGGGCCTGCGGCTGCTGCGCACGGGAGGACTTCCCGGAGCGGAGCGCGATCCGGTGTTCCCCGGCTTCGAGAGCAGCCCGGTCGTGCGGGCCTACCGCGCTGTCACCGAGGTGCTGCTCCTCGTCTGGCGGGGAGACATCGGTCCGGCCAGGGAACTGCTCCGGCACGCGGCGGTCGAGCTCCCCGTCGCCATCCCGTTCGCCGGTCTCGGTGTCGTCCTGGCGCGGCGGCTCGACCTGGCGGTGCTCGGCGCCCTGGGCCCGATCGCGCGTGCACTCACCGACGTCCTTGCTCCCGCCGCCGGGTCGGACGTGCTGGTCGATCGCGCCGTCGAGGCCTTTCTGGACGGTTCCTTCGAGGTGGCCGTCGGCGCCATGGGGCTGTGGCGGGACCGCGGAGCCCCGCAGCCGGTGTTCGCGGTGCCGGGAGTCGACGAGGTCGTGCTCTGGTCGCCGGGGGGATACCGGCCGGGGACCGTGCGGCCGCCGGAGAGCGAGATCGCCGCGGCGCTGCGGCGGGCGGTCGTCGGTTCCGCCGGCCCCACTTGGCGCACGGACCAGGAGGAGCTGCGGGTGGCGGCGAGCCGGCTTCGGTCTCCGTTCGCCCGCGGGCGGGTCGAGTCCCTCCTCGGGGTCCGATCCGGTCTGCACGGAGACGTGGTCTCGGCACGCGGGCACCTCGCGCAGGCCGAGCGGCTGTTCGAGGTCGCCGGAGCGCGAGCCTGGGAGCGCGCGGTGCGACGACGGCGGGAACGGCTCGAGGCGTCCGGGACCACGGCGGACGGGACGGCGGCCCTGCCCGCCTGCCGGAGCGCCTGGGCTCAGCGACTGACGCCTCGGGAAATCGAGGTGGCGATGCTCGCGGTCGGCGGGACGGCGAACCGCGCGATCGCGGAGCGGCTGTCGGTCTCGGTCCGCACGGTCGAGGTGCACCTCGGACGCGCGTTCGCGAAGCTGCATGTCCGCAGCCGCGTCGAACTGACCGTGCTGGCCCACCGCACCGAACAGCTCCTCTGAGCGCTCACCGTGGCAGGGAGAGGCCCTCCCCGTCGGCTTCCGCGAGCCCGTCGGCGATGAGGGAGTCGATCGCACGGTCCCGCTGACGCACGTCGGGCCAGTCCGGGAGGACGGCGGTGAGCGGGACCGCGGCGGGGGCGGCGGCGCGCAGGAGCCGGAGCACGGCGCCGCGGGCCTGGCGGTCCGAACCCTCGTACGCAGCCTGTCGTCGTCGCTCATCCCCGGTGTCGGGTCGGCCGGCCGCGAGCCACGCACACCCGTCCGCCAGCGGGCAGCGTTCGCATCGGGGCGCACGGGACGTGCAGATCGTCGCGCCGAGCTCCATCGCCGCGGCGTTGAGGACGGCGGCCTCGGCGGGGTCCGCGGGCAGCAGCGCCGCCATGAGCGCGAGGTCGCGGCGGGACGGGGATCCCGGTTGCGCTCGTCCCTCGACCGCCCTGGCGAGCACGCGACGGGTGTTGGTGTCGACGACGGGATGACGGTCGCCGTAGGCGAAGACGGCCACGGCACGGGCGGTGTAGTCGCCGATCCCGGAGAGGGCGAGGAGGGCGTCGACGTCACGCGGCACGACGCCGCCGTGGCGCTCGACCACCTCGACGGCCGCACGGTGCAGCCACAGGGCGCGCCGCGGATAGCCGAGGTTCGCCCATTGCTGCACGACGTCCGCCGGAGACGCGGCCGCCATCGCGCGGGGTGTGGGCCACCGCGTCAGCCACGCGTCGAGGTGCGGGATCACGCGGGTCACGGGCGTCTGCTGCAGCATGAACTCGCTCACCAGCACGCCCCAGGCGCCGAAGGCGGCGTGGAACTCCGGGCGGCGCCACGGCAGATCGCGCGCCTCCTCGGCGTACCAGCCGTGCAGGGGCGTCATCGTCGCAGGAGACGGTGCGGGCGCGGCCATCCCTCCAGCCTAGGCGAGCGGTCGCCGCTCCCGGCCTCGGTAGGCTGGAGGGATGGCGACCCCCGGCATCCTCCTCGTCGACAAGCCCGGCGGGCTGACCAGTCACGATGTGGTCGGCCGCACCCGACGGGCCTTCGGGACCCGCAAGGTCGGTCACGCGGGGACCCTCGACCCGATGGCCACCGGACTGCTCGTCATCGGCATCGAGGGCGCGACCCGCCTCCTCACCTACATCGTGGGCGCGGACAAGACCTACGAGGCGACCATCCGGCTCGGTGCCGTCACCTCCACGGATGACGCCGAGGGCGAGATCCTCCACCGCGCGGATGAGAGCGCCCTCGCGGCGATCGAGGAGGCGGCGATCGATGCCGGAGTGGCCGCGCTGACGGGCGCGATCTCCCAGGTCCCGAGTGCGGTGTCGGCGATCAAAGTCGACGGCCGCCGCGCCTACGACCGCGTCCGTGCGGGGGAGGAGGTCGTCCTCCCGCCGCGAGACGTCGTCGTGTCCCGATTCGACGTCGTCGCGCGTCGCCGCGACGACCACGCGATCGACCTCGATGTCGTCGTGGACTGCTCGTCCGGAACCTACATCCGCTCGCTGGCCCGCGATTTGGGTGCCGCCCTCGGTGTCGGCGGCCACCTGACCGCCCTCCGCCGCACCCGTGTCGGCCCGTTCGACGTGCGTGACGCCGTGACGATCGACGCCCTCGAGGGCGCTCCCGTGCTCACCCCCGCCGCCGCCGCCGGCCGCGTGCTCTCCGTCCTCCCCGTCACGGCGGACGAGGCGCGGGACCTGCGACACGGCAAGCGCCTCACCGGGCAGGCGGTGCGGCTGGACGGCCCGCTCGCGGCCGCCATCGAAGACGACGGCACGCTCGTGGGGATCGTCGAGAAGCGCGGTGCCGATGTGAAGAGCGCCATGAACATGCCGGAGGTCTCCCGATGATCCTGTGGTTCACGATCGTGCAGATCGTCGTCGCCGTCGCCGCCGGCCTCTTCTGCCTCGGCGCGGGGTTCGCCGGCCGTCGCCCCAGCGATTTCTCCGTCGGGGCGCTCGCTCTCGTCGAGGTGCTGCTGATCGTGCAGATCGTCGTCGCCATCGTCGCGCCGCTCGCGGGGAACCCGCCGACCGGGGACCTGCTGGAGCTCTGGGTGTATCTCGTCTCGGCGGCTCTGCTGCCCGTGGGCGCGGTGCTCTGGGCCCTCATGGAACGCAGCCGGTGGAGCACCGTCGTGCTCGGCGTGGCCGCGCTCGCGATCGCGATCATGCTCTGGCGCATGCAGGTCATCTGGACCGTGCAGGTCGCCTGAGGAGCACCCGGAGCGGACGCCGGGCAGCTCGCCCGGCTCTAGGATGGAATGCGCTATGAGCTCCACCGCCCCCTCCACTCGGATGACCGGTATCGGTCGTGTCCTGGTGATCGTCTACGCCGTGATGGCGCTGGCGGCCACCGGGCGCAGCTTCGTGCAGATCGTCCGGCGATTCGACGAGGCCCCGTTGGCCTACAGCCTCTCGGCGCTGGCCGCGGTCGTGTACGTCCTGGCGACGCTCGCGCTCGTCTTCGCGCGTCGTCGCGGCTGGTACACCGTCGCGTGGGTGGCGATCGTCTTCGAACTCACCGGTGTCCTGGTCGTCGGCGTGCTCAGCCTCGTCCTCCCCGAGCTCTTCCAGCACGAGACCGTATGGTCGCTGTTCGGGCGCGGCTACCTCTTCATCCCCCTCGTCCTCCCGATCTTCGGGATCTGGTGGCTGCGCACGCACCGGCCCGTCGAGACCGCGCGTCCGGTCGAGGTCGCCGCGTGATCGTGTTCCGGAATCCGGAGGAGGTGCCGGAGGACTTCGGGCCCAGCGCCGTTGCCATCGGCAAGTTCGACGGCGTGCACGAGGGGCATCGCGCCGTCATCCGTCGCCTGGAGGAGGCTGCCGCGGCCTCGGGGAGCCGTGCCGTCGCGGTCACGTTCGACCGCAACCCCCTCGCCGTGATCCGTCCCGACCGGTGTCCCGAGAACGTCGTGACCGTCGACCGCAAGCTGGAGCTCCTCGGCGAGCTCGGACTCGACGCGACGCTGGTGCTGACGTTCGACGAGACGCTCGCCGCCCGGAGCGCGGAGGACTTCGTCGTCGACATCCTCGTCGGCGCGCTGCACGTGTCCACGGTGCTCGTCGGCGCCGACTTCCGCTTCGGACACCGGGGCGCCGGCACCCCCGAGCTGCTGCGGGAGCTCGGCCCCCGGTACGGGTTCACGGTCGAGGTCGTCGACGACGTCTACCTTCCGGGGTCGAGCCGCCGGGTCTCGTCGAGCTGGATCCGCGAGCTGCTGATGGCGGGGGACGTCGCCGAGGCGGCCCGCGCCCTCGGGCGGTATCCCGACGTGCGCGGCGTCGTCGTCCACGGGCTGAAGCGCGGACGCGAGCTCGGGTTCCCGACCGCCAACCTCTCCACGATCATCGACGCGTTCGTCCCCGCCGACGGCGTCTACGCCGGCTGGCTCGTCGACCACGACACTGGCATCCGGCACCCGTCGGCGATCTCGGTGGGCACGAACCCCACCTTCGACGACGTGCTCGTCCGTCAGGTCGAGGCGCACGTGCTGGGGGAGACCGGGCTCGATCTCTACGGTCACGACGTGACGGTGGAGTTCGTGCAGCGGCTGCGCGGCATGGTCGCGTTCGAGGGCATCGAGAAGCTGATGACCCAGATGGCCGCCGATGTGACGCAGGCCGCGACCATCCTGGACGTGTCCGCGTAACACGACGGCGCCGTGCTCCCGCGGCCAGTGCCAGGGATGACATAGAATAGGGTCAGGCTCTCACCGGCCCCGCACGTATCGCGTGCTCCGGCGGGAACACCGATCCACAGTCCGCACGGTCCTGGCTCACGCCACACGCGGACGACGAGAACGGCTCACGGCTCCCTGAGGGCGCCGGAGCCCTTCAGGCTCAGGAGGAGCATGCCGACCACGGCAACCGCCGCCCCGCGGCGCAAGAAGACGTCCCGTCGCGATGACGAGGCACCCCTCATCCCGATCCTCGCGCGCAAGGTGCGCGAGATCGAGGCGAAGTCCCAGCGGGGGAAGCTGGGCCCCACGAACCGCACGAAGTTCCAGGTGATCGCGTTCCTGGTGCGCGAGGAGCGCGCCAGGGTGAAGGCCGACACGGAGATCACCGACGCGGCCCGCGTCGAGCTGCTCAAGCGGCTCGACGGTGTCGCGACGATCCTCGCGAAGACGGCCGCGCGGGACACCTCGCTCATCCAGCTGCTCGAGGCCGACCAGGCCACCTCGCCGGTCGCCAAGCGGATGCGGCGCGACTGGCTGCTCGAGTCGGGGGCCGAGCTCCCGCCGGAGGAGCTCATCATCGCCGACCCCGCGCCCGTGCAGGTGTCGGTGGTCCCCGCGGCCATCGCGGAGCGTCAGGTCACCCCGCCCTCGGTGGAGGCCCGTCAGCTGGCCAACCCGTTCCTCGCGCCCGACCTGACCCCGCGTCCGGCCAGCACGCCCCGCCGCCGCCTCGACGGCTGGGAGCTCATGGGGCCGCTGTACAAGGCCTTCGAGACCGGCGCGGGCGGTGCGGCGGCGTCGATGGAGCTTCCGCCGGCTCCGGAGTTCGATCACATCTCGCCCAAGGGCCGCGAGATCATGGTGCACCAGTCCCGTTTCCTCGAGGCTGTGCGCGCCGGACACCGCAGCTTCCTGCTCGCCGACGAGCCAGGCCTCGGCAAGACGGCGCAGTCGGTGCTCGCGGCCTCCGTCGCCGGCGCCTATCCGCTGCTCGTCGTGGTGCCCAACGTCGTGAAGATGAACTGGGCGCGCGAGGTCGAGCGGTGGACGCCGCAGCGTCGTGCCACGGTCATCCAGGGCGACGGCGACGACATCGACGCCTTCGCCGACGTGTTCATCGTCAACTACGAGATCCTCGACCGTCACATGTCCTGGCTCGCGTCGATCGGCCTGCGCGGCATGGTCGTCGACGAGGCGCACTTCATCAAGAACCTCTCGTCGCAGCGTTCGCAGAACGTGCTCTCGCTCGCGGCGCAGGTGCGCGAGCGCACGCCGGGGCACGATCCGCTCATGCTCGCCCTCACCGGCACCCCGCTCATCAACGATGTCGAGGACTTCGACGCCATCTGGCGTTTCCTCGGCTGGACGAACGGCGAGAAGCCCGGGCCCGAGCTCATGGAGAAGCTCGATGCGACGGGGCTCACGCCCGCGGACAAGGCCTTCTACCCGGAGGCCCGCGACGCGGTGATCTCGATGGGCATCGTGCGGCGCAAGAAGAAGGACGTCGCCGCCGACCTGCCCGACAAGCTGGTCGCCGATCTGCCGGTGCAGCTCGACGACGAGTTCGGTCGTAGCATCCGCCAGGCCGAGCGCGAGCTGGGGGAGCGCCTGGCCGCCCGCTACCGCCGCATCATCGAGGCACGCGGCGACCGCGGTCTCGCGCCCGGAGAGATCGACGACGACATCGTCCGGCTCGTGGCGCAGAACGAGCTCGAGGAGTCGAAGGCAGCCGGCACCGGGGGAGACAACGTCTTCACCATGGTGCGCCGCATCGGTCAGGCGAAGGCCCTCCTCGCCGCCGACTACGCCGCACAGCTGCAGCGGTCGGTCGGCAAGGTCGTGTTCTTCGCGAAGCACATCGACGTCATGGATCAGGCGGAGGCGCACTTCGCCTCCGCGGGCATCCGCGCGGTGTCCATCCGCGGCGACCAGACGAACACGGCACGGCAGCAGGCCATCGACGACTTCAACGGCGACCCCGAGGTCGGCATCGCGGTGTGCTCGCTCACGGCGGCCGGCGTCGGACTCAACCTGCAGGCGGCCTCGAACGTCGTCCTCGCGGAGCTGTCGTGGACCGCTGCCGAGCAGACGCAGGCCATCGACCGCGTCCACCGCATCGGCCAGGACGAGCCGGTCACCGCCTGGCGGATCATCGCCGCGCACACGATCGACACGAAGATCGCCGAGCTCATCGACCAGAAGCAGGGCCTCGCGGCCCGCGCTCTGGACGGCGAGGCGACGGAGGAGACGGCGAGCGAGTCGGTGCAGCTGGCGGCGCTCACGCACCTTCTGCGCGAGGCTCTGGGCGGGCGCTGAGACGTCGTCAAGAACACAGGTTCTTAACGGCGATTCCGAGGCCTCATCCTGCCGGAACGCGAAGTTCGGCGTTATCACTCCTCGCGGCCGTCAAGATCCCCGGTTTTCGACGCGCTCGAATGGCCACGCGAGGGGGCGGCGCGCTAGTGTCGATCGCAGGCACTGTCGCCGTACCCCCATCCCTCGACCTCCGAAGGCAGCAGCATGAAGATCGGCATCCTGACGAGCGGCGGCGACTGCCCCGGACTCAACGCGGTCATCCGCGGCATCGTGCTCAAGGGCACCACGACCTACGACCTGGAGTTCGTCGGCATCCGCGACGGATGGCGCGGCGTCGTCGAGGGCGACTTCATGCCCCTGACGCGGCATGAGGTGAAGGGCCTGTCCAAGGTGGGCGGCACGATCCTCGGCACCAGCCGCACCAACCCCTACGAGGGGGAGCGCGGAGGCGCCGACAACATCGCGAAGACCCTCTACGGGCACAAGATCGACGGCATCGTCGCGATCGGCGGCGAAGGCACCCTCGCGGCGGCGGACCGTCTCGCCAAGGACGGCATCAAGGTGCTCGGCGTCCCGAAGACGATCGACAACGACCTCCGGGCCACGGACTACTCGTTCGGCTTCGACACCGCCGTGAACATCGCCACGGACGCCATGGACCGGCTCCGGACCACGGGCGACTCTCACCAGCGCTGCATGGTCGCCGAGGTCATGGGTCGTCACGTCGGCTGGATCGCCCTGCACGCCGGAATGGCCGCGGGTGCGCACGTCATCTGCATCCCCGAGGTGCCGATGTCGCTGGACGAGATCACCGCTCTCGTCACGAGCGCCCACGATCGCGGTCGCGCGCCGCTCGTCGTCGTCTCCGAGGGCTTCAAGCTCGCCGGCATGGACGAGGCCTACAGCGACAAGGGCCTGGACGCGTTCAACCGTCCGCGGCTCGGTGGCATCGGCGATCTGCTCGCCCCCGAGATCGAGCGGATCACGGGCATCGAGACGCGGGCCACGATCCTCGGCCACATCCAGCGTGGCGGCTCGCCGTCGGCCTTCGACCGCGTCCTCGCGACCCGGCTCGGCCTGCACGCCGCGGATGCCATCGTGGACGGCGCCTGGGGGCAGATGGTCGCGATGCAGGGGACGGACATCGTCCGCGTCCCGTTCGCGGATGCTCTGGGCGAGCTCAACACGGTGCCCCGCTATCGCTACGACGAGGCCGCCGCCCTCTTCGGCTGACCGCCGGCTTCAGCCCCTCGCGCGGCTTCAGGAGTCCTGCTGTCTTCCCTGCCTGAATTTGCGTGAGTGCCTGTGTCCGCGTGGCTGCCTGTTCTTTCGGCCTCGCGCGGTGTCAGGCTCTCGCGGGGCTTCAGGCGTCCTGCTGTCTTCCCTGCCTGAACTTGCGTGAGGGCCTGTGTCCGCGCGTTCGTCTGTTCTCACGGCCTCGCGCGGTGTCAGGCTCTCGCGGGGCTTCAGGCGTCCTGCTGTCTTTCTCGCCTGTTCTCGCGCGAGTGCCTGAGCTTGTGGTCGGTCTGCTCCGCGCGAGCCGTCGCGCGACGGCGTGCGCGATGCAGCCCCTGCGCGAGCGCGGACAGGACGGTGTCCTCCACGTGAGTGTCATCGACCATGACCTGGTGGTAATCGAAGCGCAGGACGGTATACCCGCGGAGTGCGAGCCTCGCGTCCGCCGCGAGGTCTCGCCGCCGGTCGCCGGCGGCGCTGTGGTGGCGGAAGCCGTCGATCTGAATGGCGAGCCGTTCGCCTATGACACCGTCGAGCGGATGGCCGTCCACCCACACCTGCTGTCGCACGTCGATGCCGATCGCGCGCATCCGTTCGACGAAGACCGTCTCGGGACCGGAGTCCGACCGGCCGCGGACGATTCGAGCGAGGCGGTCAGCGGCGTGGCACCGCCACCGCACCCGCGCGAGCGTATCCAGCTCCACCGCCCCGTGGCGGATGGCGGACTCCCAGATCGCGCGGGCCTCGACGGGCGGCCGACATCGCGCGACCTGGAAGAGGACATTCAGGACGGGATCGACCGCCGCGCGCTGATGCGCCGGCACAGGCCCCTGGGCGCAGTGCACCTGGACGCCGCCGCGGTCGAACCGAGAAGCGGTACGGGGGAGGGCGACGTGCACGTCCGTGGCCCCGATGTCCCACCATCCGGCGAGAGCCGCAGCGCTCACACAGGTGACTCTCCCGCCGACCGAAGCAGCCGCCCGGCGCCGTGGATCGACATCGGGGAGGAGGAGCCACGACCGGCGCACACGCTCGAGCGTGCCTTCCTGCACCGCACGACGCATCTGGTACTCGGTGAAACCCGCCTCACGTACGCGCGACGAATGCGCGGAGCCTCCCTGCTCTCGAACCCAGCTCTCGACCCTCGTGCGTCTCACCCCTCCACCCTGAGCGCTCGCGCAGCACTCTCCATCGCTGCACTCGGGATGGGGAGATCGTTCGCGGAATCCTGGCCCTGTGCAGGATCAGTCGTCGCGTGTGGTCACCACAGGCGTCCGCGCGAGATCAGGCAGCAAGAGCCTCTTGCGCCTGATGCCACGCGAGCGCCTGATGCCGCGCGGAAGCCTGAGCCCACGTCGGACACGGGAGTGCAGGCCTCCGCGCGAGATCAGGCCAGGAGAGCCACTCGCGCCTGATGCCGCGCGAATGCCTGATGCCGCGCGCCTGATGCCGCGCGTGACCGATGCGTCAGGCGAGGTGGAGGGTGTCCAGGAGCCAGGCGAGCTCGAACGCCCGCTCGCGCCAGGAGTTGTACCGCCCGCTCACGCCCCCGTGCCCCGCGACCATCTCGCACTTGAGCAGCACGTCCTTCGCGCCGGCCTCCCGCAGCCGGGCGACCCACTTGGCGGGCTCCACGTAGAGCACGCGGGTGTCGTTCAGCGAGGTCACCGCGAGGATCCGCGGGTACTCCACGCCGTCGCGCACGTTCTCGTACGGCGTGTACGACTTCATGTACGCGTACACCTCCGGGTCGTGCAGCGGGTCGCCCCACTCGTCCCACTCGATCACCGTGAGGGGGAGCGAGGGGTCGAGGATCGTGGTCAACGCATCGACGAACGGCACCCCCGCGAGGATCCCGGCGAACAGCTCCGGAGCGAGGTTGGCGACCGCGCCCATCAGCAGACCGCCCGCGCTGCCGCCCTCCGCGACGAGCTGGGCCGGCGTCGTGGTGCCCTCGTCGACGAGGTGCCGGGCGCAGGCGACGAAGTCCGTGAAGGTGTTCCGCTTGTGCAGGAGCTTGCCTTCTTCGTACCACTGCCGGCCCATCTCGCCGCCGCCACGCACATGCGCCACGGCGAAGACGACTCCGCGGTCCAGCTCCGAGAGTCGGGCGACGGAGAAGCCCGGGTCGATGGAGTGCTCGTACGAGCCGTAGCCGTAGAGGTGGACGGGCCGGGGCGTCGCTCCGGGCTCTCCGAAGGAGCGCTTCCAGACGAGGGACATCGGCACGCGCGTGCCGTCCTCCGCGGTGGCCCATTCCCGCCGCTGTCCGTAGCCGGCGGGGTCGTAGTCGCCGAGCACCGTCACCTGCTTGCGGAGGACGAGTTCGCGCGTCGCGAGGTCGAGTTCGTAGACCGTGCCTGGGGTGACGAACGACGTGTAGCCGAGGCGCAGGAAGGGGGAGTGCCACTCCGGGTTGCCGCTGACGCCCGCCGAGTAGAGGGGCTCGTCGAACTGCAGCTCCTCCACGGCGTCCGTCGCGTAGTCCAGGAGCCCGACGCGCTCGAGGCCCTCGCTGCGGTACTCCACCGTGGCGAAGTCGCGGAACGCATCCACCCCGAGCAGCCGTCGTCCCGGCTGATGCGCGACGACGACGCGGCGCTCGCCCTGCGGGTCGTCCGCCGCCACGGAGACGAGCTCGAAGTCCAGGGCGTCGTCATTGTGCAGGATGAGCAGGCGGTCCTCGCCGTCCACGACCGCGTGCTCGAGCGAGTACTCCACGCCCTCCCGCCGCGGCCATACCGGACGCGGCTCCGCGGTGATGTCACCGGTCAGGTCGACGAGGTACTCCTCGCTCGTGATGCTGGAGCCCACGCCGATCACGAGGTAGCGACGACTGCGCGTGATCCCGGCGCCGAGCCAGAACTTCTCGTCGGGCTCGTGGAAGAGCTTGATGTCGTCCGACACCGGGGTCCCGAGCCGGTGCAGCCACAGGGTGTCGGGGCGCCAGGCGTCGTCGCGCGTCGTGTAGAGGATGCCGGTGCCGTCGGGGGTGAAGAACGCGCTGCCGGTGTCCGGGATCTCGTCGGCGAGCGTGACGCCCGTCTCCAGGTCGCGGACGCGCACGGTGTAGAGCTCGTCGCCCTCGAAGTCCGTCGACCACAGCAGCTTCGTCGCGTCGTCGGAGGTGTCGAACGCGCCGAGGGAGAAGAACTCGTGCCCCTCCGCCTCGGCGTTGCCGTCCAGCAGCACCACCTCTCCGGGGACGGGCACCCCCGGCTCGAGACGCGGCGGCGTCCAGTCGCCCTCGACGGCGGCGGCTCGGCAGTGGATGCCGTACTGCGCGCCTTCCTCGGTGCGGCTGTAGTACCACCAGTCTCCGCGTCGCGTGGGCACGGAGAGATCCGTCTCCTGCACGCGGCCCTTGATCTCCTGGAACAGCGTCTCGCGGAGCGCCGCCAGATGCGCCGTCTCCGCCTCGGTGTGCGCGTTCTCGGCCTCCAGGTGCGCGATGACCTCGGGGGAGTCCTTGGCACGCAGCCACTCGTACGGGTCGTCGACCGTGTCGCCGTGGTGCGTGCGGAAGGTGGAACGGCGGGCGGCGATCGGGGCGTCAGTCACCGTCCCACGCTATCCCAGGTCGAGTTGACCGGCACGGGGGACGGTGGCAGGATTTACCGGGGCCGGTAAACGGAAGTCAAACCCACGGTGAACTCTTCGTTCGTCACGTCGATCCCGTCGACATCTCCCTCTTCCTCAAGACCGAAAGCGAACGGTGGAAACCGCAGCCCTCATCGTCGTGCTCGTCATCGCGCTGGCACTCTTCTTCGATTTCACGAACGGGTTTCACGACACCGCGAACGCGATGGCCACGCCCATCGCGACCGGGGCGCTCAAGCCCAAGACCGCGGTGCTCCTGGCCGCTCTCCTCAACCTCGTCGGCGCCTTCCTGTCGACCGAGGTGTCCAAGACCATCTCCGGCGGCATCATTCAGGAGGATGCGATCCTCGCCGCGGGGGCGGAGCTGTTCCTCTCGCTGATCTTCGCTGGACTCATCGGCGCGATCACCTGGAACATGCTGACCTGGCTGCTCGGGCTGCCGTCCAGCTCGTCCCACGCCCTCTTCGGCGGTCTGATCGGTGCGACGCTCGTGGGAGCCGGCCTCGGCGGCATCGACTTCGGCGCCGTGCTGTCGAAGATCGTCCTCCCCGCTCTCATCGCCCCGATCACCGCCGGCATCATCGCCTTCGTGGCGACGAAGATCGCCTACTCGATCACCCGGCGCTATGACGGCAAGCCCGACGGGCGCGACGGCTTCCGCTGGGGTCAGATCTTCACGTCGTCCCTCGTCGCGCTCGCCCACGGCACCAACGACGCACAGAAGACGATGGGCGTCATCACCCTCGCGATGATCACGATCGGCTGGCAGTCCGGTGCGCACCACGAGCCCGAGCTCTGGGTCATCGTCGCCTGTGCGTTCACGATCGCCCTCGGCACGTATCTCGGCGGCTGGCGCATCATCCGCACGCTGGGCAAGGGCCTGACCGACGTCAAGCCGGCGCAGGGCTTCGCGGCCGAGAGCTCGACGGCAGCGACGATCCTCGCCTCCAGCGCCCTCGGCTTCGCCCTCTCCACCACGCAGGTGGCCTCGGGATCGGTCATCGGATCGGGTCTCGGTCGCCGCGGCTCGACGGTCCGCTGGCGGACGGCCGGCCGCATCGGCGTCGGCTGGCTGCTGACCCTGCCCGCGGCCGGCGGCGTCGGCGCCCTGGCGGCGCTGCTCGTCGTCTGGCTCGGTCCCTGGGGCGTGGCCATCGATGCGGTGCTCGCGGTGGTGATCATCCTCGGGCTGTACATGCGTTCCCGGCGGAACGCCGTCACGCCGGCCAACGCCATGAGCGACGTCGCCGAGTCCCACCTCGCGGTCGAGGTCCCCGACACCCCGCCGCCCACGCGTCGCCAGCAGCGCATCGCCCAGGCGAAGGCGGAAGCCAAGGCCCGTGCCGAGGCCAAGGAGAAGGCGAAGGCCGAGGCCAAGGACAAGGCGAAGAAGAAGGCCAAGGCCAAGGCCGACGCGAAGGCCGCGAAGACCGGCAGCGTCTCCTCGTCCGACGCCTCGCAGAACGGGGACTCGGCATGAACGTCACGATCGACTGGATCGCCTTCCTGCAGGTGTTCGCCGCCGCGCTCATCGGCGCCGCCGCCATCGTCACCTTCTACGCCCTGGGCCTGCGTCTGCTCGTACGCAGCGGCCGGGCCCCCGTCGTGAGCCCGGCGGAGTTCACCGACGCCATCACGGTGATCTCCGAGAAGGAGCTCAAGCGGGCCGCCAAGCAGGCGGCGAAGGCGGCGAGGAAGAGCCCGCTCACCGAGGGGCAGAAGACCCTCGCCCTCGTGGGCGCCTACGGCTGCTTCGTGCTCTGCGGGGCCGCGGTCATCGCCGGCATCCTGCTCATCGTCGTCGGCCACTGAGCCTCCGGCGCGCCAGGGACGGGCGTCGGCACCCGCCCCTAGGCTGAGGGCATGTCCGCAACCAACGGAACGCCCCCGGTCTTCGGCCGATACGCCCCCGCGTCCCATGTCCTGATCCATGTCAGCGACCCGCACTTCCTGGCCGGAGGCGCGGCGCTGGGGGGACGGTACGACGTCGATCACACGTTCGCGCGGACGCTCGAGGCGATCCGCGCCGTGCATCCCGCTCCCGCCGCCATCGTGATCACCGGGGACCTCGCCGACCTCGGCGAGCCGGATGCGTACCGCCGGCTGCGTGCGGCGATCGAGCCGGTCGCCGCCGAACTGGGCGCTCCCGTGGTCTGGGTCGCGGGCAACCATGACGAGCGCCCGGCGCTCCGCGAGGCGCTCCTGGACGGCGAGCCCACCGAGGAGCCGGTCACCGGGGTGTGGGATCTCGACGGGCTGCGCCTCGTGGCCCTCGACACGAGCGTCCCGGGATGGCACCACGGCGACCTCGACCCGGCGCAGCTCGCGTGGTTGGCCGACGTCCTCGCCGAACCCGCGCCGCATGGGACGATCCTGGCGATGCACCACCCGCCGCTGCCCAGCCATCTGCCATTGTTCGACATCCTCGAGCTCCGTCATCAGGACGAGCTCGCCGCCGTCATCCGCGGCACCGACGTCCGCGGCATCCTCGCCGGCCACCTGCATTACTCCTCACACGGTCTGTTCGCCGGCGTCCCGGTGAGCGTCGCGTCCGCGACCTGCTACAGCATGAACGTCGCCCGTCCGGCGGCAGAGGTGAACGGCATGGACGCCGCCCAGGCGTTCCAGCTCGTGCACGTGCGGCCGGAGACCCTCACGCACACGGTCGTCCCCGTGGTCGACGCGCCGACCGACGACTACTTCTCGGAGGAGTGGATCGCGCGAATGGCGGCGCTGACCCCGGAGGAGCGCCTGGAGGCGTTCTCCCGGAAAACCCCGCAGGGACCGGCGTAGACTGGTCGCATCCCCCACTTTTCCGTTCGCCACGACCCACGAGGATGTGACATGGCTTCTGCCGCGCCCGCCCATACCCGCACCGAGACCGATTCGCTGGGGAGCATGGAGATCCCCGCCGACGCGTACTGGGGGATCCACACCGCCCGCGCCGATGCGAACTTCCCGATCACGAAGCGCCCCATCTCGGTCTACCCCGAACTGGTGATCGCCCTCGCGATGGTGAAGCAGGCCAGCGCCCGGGCCAACAAGGAGATCGGCGTCCTCGACGCCGAGTGGGCCGACCTCATCGACCGCGCGGCACAGCGCGTCATCGACGGCGAGTTCCACGACCAGTTCACGGTCGGCGTCATCCAGGGCGGCGCCGGCACGTCGACGAACATGAACGCGAACGAGGTCATCACCAACATCGCGCTCGAGATGGCCGGACGCGAGAAGGGCGACTACGCCTTCCTCTCTCCGATCGACCACACGAACCGCAGCCAGTCGACCAACGACGTGTACCCGACCGCGGTCAAGATCGGCCTCTCGCTGACGCTGCGCTCGCTGCTCGACGAGCTGGACGCCCTGCGCGTGGCCTTCCTCGGCAAGGCGGGGGAGTTCCACGACATCCTCAAGGTCGGCCGCACCCAGCTCCAGGACGCCGTGCCCATGACGCTCGGCCAGGAGTTCCACGGCTTCGCCACGACCCTGGGCGAGGACCACAGCCGCCTCACCGAGAACGCCTCCCTCATGTTCGAGATCAACATGGGCGCGACCGCGATCGGCACCGGCATCACGACCCACCCCGACTACGCGCCCGCCGTGCTGAAGCACCTGCGCGAGATCACCGGACTCGACCTGGAGACGGCCACCGACCTCGTCGAGTCCACGAGCGACACGGGCGCCTTCATGTCGTTCTCCTCGTCGCTCAAGCGGAACGCCATCAAGCTCTCGAAGATCTGCAACGACCTGCGCCTGCTGTCGTCGGGTCCGCAGGCGGGCCTCGGCGAGATCAATCTGCCCGCACGCCAGGCCGGCTCGAGCATCATGCCGGGCAAGGTCAACCCGGTGATCCCGGAGGTCGTGAACCAGGTGGCGTTCGCGGTCGTCGGCGCCGACATGACCGTGACCATGGCCGTCGAGGGCGGTCAGCTCCAGCTCAACGCCTTCGAGCCCGTCATCGCGCACTCGATCTTCCAGTCGATCACCTGGATGCGTCAGGCCATGTGGACGCTGCGCGTGAACTGCGTCGAGGGCATCACCGCGAACCGCGACCGTCTGGGCGCGATGGTCGGCGCGTCGGTCGGCGTCATCACGGCGCTCACGCCCTTCATCGGTTACGCGGCGGCCGCCGCCCTGGCCAAGACGGCCCTGCTGACCAACCGCAACGTCGCCGACCTGGTGGTCGAGGCCGGACTCATGTCCCGCGACGAGGTCACCAAGCAGCTGTCTCCCGCCCGTCTGTCGGGCCTGGAGGCGGTCACGGCGGCCATCCCGATCGTCACCCCCGACGACCTCATCCAGATCTGAGCGTCGACCGGATACGCGAAGGGGACGGGAGCTCACAGCTCCCGTCCCCTTCGTCGCGTCCGGGTCAGTCGAGGATGCGGCAGTGCGTCGTGAGCTCGCCGATGCCGTCGATGCCGACCGTGACGGTCGAGCGGTCGCGGAGGAAGATCTGCGGGTCGCGCGAGTAGCCGGCGCCGCCGGGGCTGCCCGTGGAGATCAGGGTGCCGGGGAGCAGGGTGAGCGACTGGGAGAGGTGGGCGATGAGCTTCGCCACCGAGCGCACCATCTGATCGGTGCTGGCGTCCTGCACGGTGTGTCCGTCCACCACGGTCCAGATGTGGAGGTCCTGCGGGTCGGCGATCTCGTCGGCGGTCACCGCGAACGGGCCGGTGGGGGTGAAGCCGTCGAACGACTTGCAGCGGGACCACTGCGCCTCGGAGAACTGGATGTTCCGTGCGGTGATGTCGTTGACCACCGTGTATCCCCACACGTGCGTCAGGGCGTCCGCCTCCGGCACGTCCTTCGCGGGCGTGCCGATGAGCACGCCCAGCTCGGCCTCGTAGTCGACGGCCTCGCTGAGGCTCCGGGGCCAGGACGTGGTCTGGTCGTGACCGGTCAGCGAGTTCGGCCACAGCGTGAACACGGTCGGCGCGGCGTCGGTCTTGAGTCCGAGCTCGCTGGAGTGCGCGGCGTAGTTGAGACCGACGGCGAGCACGGCCGGCGGCGCGATCACGGCGGAGGCGAACCCCCAGCCGGTCAGCGGGTGGCGCGGGGCCGTGCTGTCGCGCAGGGCGGCGCGGAGCTCGTCGAGTCCGGCGTCTCCTCGCTCGATCAGCTGCTGCAGGGTGGCAGGCGCGTCGGACAGGAGATCGGAGACGAGGATGGCGTCCGAGCCCTCCACCACGGCGAGAACCGCCTGGGAGGAGTCTGGACGGCGCAGGTGAGCGAACCGCATGGTTCTACGCTACCGGGTGCGTGCGGCCGGTCGGGTGGAGGAAGCCCCCAGAGCCCGGCGCGGATGCTTGTGCCCCATAAGCTTTGAGCATGACCTTCGGAGGACCGTCCGACCCCCAGCAGCCCGCCCGGTACACGCCGCCGTCCGCGCCGCCCGCGCAGCCGAGTGCGTACTCCGCCGCGCAGTACGCACAGTCGCCGTATCTGCCGCCGACGTTCGGACAGCAGCCGGGCTATGCGTCGGCCCTCGCGCAGCCGACGCCCTACACGCCACCGGCTCCCGTCGCGCCGTCGCCCGCCGAGTCGCTGCCGGCTCTCCCGGTGCCGAACAAGAAGGGCCGGACGATCTCGCTGTGGCTGTTCGGCTTCCTCGGGTTCCTCCTCCTGGCGCTCATCGGCTACTTCGGCTGGGCGCTCGGACCGACCGCCTCGGTGATCGGGCTCGTCCTGGCGTTGATCCCGCTCACGATCGTCTTCCTCGGGGTGCGCATGATCGACCGGTGGGAGCCGGAGCCCAAGCGTCTCGTGGCGTTCGCCATCGCCTGGGGTGCCGTGGCCGCGGTCGGCCTCACGCTCCTCGTCGACATCGGCCTCACTATGCTGTTCGACATCCGCTCCGAGGAGTTCTCCGCGGTGATCCAGGCGCCCATCGTCGAGGAGTTCTGGAAGGGCCTCGGGGTCTTCCTCATCTTCCTGCTCGCGCGGCGCTCCTTCGACGGTCCGGTGGACGGCGTCGTCTACGGGGCGCTCGTCGGCGCGGGCTTCGCGTTCACCGAGAACATCCAGTACTTCGCGATCAGCCTGATCGAAGGCGGCGGCGAGCAGCTCGGCGTCACCTTCATCGTGCGGGCGGTGCTCTCGCCGTTCGCCCATGCGATGTTCACCTCGCTGACCGGGTTCGCGATCGGCCTCGTGGCTCGCCGGCACGCCTCCGCGGGAGCGGCCGCCGGCGCGGGCCTGCTCGGCATGGTCGGGGCGATCCTCCTGCACGGCCTGTGGAACGGCTCGGCCACCTTCGCCGACTTCTTCGGGCTCTACTTCACCCTGCAGGTGCCGCTGTTCATCGGCTTCATCCTCGGGATCGTCGCGCTGCGGCGAGAGGAGGCGCGGCTCACGCGGGCGCGCCTGGCCGAGTACGCGGCCGCCGGCTGGTTCACGCCGGAGGAGGTCACGATGCTCGCCACGCCCGCCGGGCGCAAGGTCGGGCTGGCGTGGGCGGCGCAGCTGCGCGGCGACCGCCGGCCGCTGATGCGTGAGTTCATCAAGGACGCGACGGCTCTGGCAGCGGTTCGCCAGCGGGCGATCACCGGTCGCGACCCGCTCGCGGTCGAGGACGAGCGTGCTCTGCTGATCCGCACGAGGGCGGCACGCGCCGCGCTGCTGGCCTACTGAGGGACCGCTTCGGACAGACTCAGCGCCCGGTGCTGCGGCGATGCCTGCATGTCTCCCGGGCGCTGAGTTGATCTGCCACCAGGGTGCACCCGGCCCCGGGGATGTGTCAAGGGTCTCCGCGACGGGCGGCCACAGCAGCTCGACGAGGTGTTCGCTGTGAGCAGGTGTGGTCGCGTTGACCGCGCGCGCGACGGTCGGGTTGGATGGAGCCATGACTGATCGCACAAAGCCCGAGTTCGACGCCCCGACCGGCCCTGCCCCCGCAGAACTGGTCATCCGCGACATCATCGAGGGTGACGGTGCCGAGGCCAAGCCCGGCGACACCGTGACCGTCCACTACGCCGGCGTGGAGTTCGAGTCCGGCGAGGAGTTCGACTCGTCGTGGGGTCGCGGGGAGACCATCCAGTTCCCGCTCCGTGGCCTGATCCAGGGCTGGCAGGACGGCATCCCCGGCATGAAGGTCGGCGGCCGCCGCGAGCTGATCATCCCGCCGCACCTCGCGTACGGCCCGGCCGGGGGAGGGCACTTCCTCTCCGGCAAGACGCTGATCTTCATCATCGATCTCGTCGCCGTCGGCTGACATCCTCGTTCGGAAGCGCCCCGCACCCTGTGGTGCGGGGCGCTTTCGATGTCTCCGGACTTTCTGCTCGACACGGGAATACATGCGAGTGAATGTATGTTGTCGGAAGGGTGCCGCGGACGATCGCGGTGCCATCCCTTCGCCGCCGCCGCGGCCGACGTCTCCTGAGGAGCAATCATGAGCAGCATCGACATCCCCGGTTACCGCCCCGGCACCTGGGTCCTGGACCCGTCCCACAGCGAGGTGACCTTCAGCGTCCGCCACATGATGATCTCGAAGGTGCGCGGCACCTTCGGTGTGAAGAGCGCGACGCTTGTGGCTCCGGAGAACCCGCTCGACGCCAAGGTCGAGGCCTCGGTCGACGTGACCTCCGTCGACACGAAGGACGAGGGTCGTGACCAGCACCTCCGCTCCGCCGACTTCTTCGACACCGAGAACTTCCCGACCATGGACTTCGTCTCGACCGGCGCGCGCGTCGAGGGCGGCGACTTCCTCGTGGACGGCGACCTCACCATCCGCGGCATCACCAAGCCCGTCACCTTCGAGCTCGACTTCGGCGGCTTCGGCAGTGACCCGTGGGGCAACTACAAGGCCGGCGCCTCGGCCAAGACGGTCATCAACCGCGAGGACTTCGGCCTCACCTGGAACGCCGCGCTGGAGACCGGCGGCGTGCTCGTCGGCAAGGACGTCACGATCACGCTCGACCTCCAGGGTGCGCTGCAGCAGGACTGACGCGCGCAGACCTCTCCGAACCCCGGGCCCGTCAAGGCTCGGGGTTCTCTGCGTCGTAGGCGCGGAACCGCGGGTGCCGACGGGCGAGGAGGGCGACGAGCACGATCACGAGGATGCCGCCGAGCAGCGGGGGGAACCACAGCGACGTCAGCGTCGCGAGGGTCCCGGCGTAGAGGGCGCCGACGCGGGGGCCGCCGGTCACCACGACGACGAAGAGCCCCTGCAGGCGTCCGCGCATGGCGTCGGGCACTGCCGCCTGCATCATGGTGTTGCGATAGATCGAGCTGATGTTGTCCGAGGCGCCGGAGAGCGCGAGCGCCACGCAGGCGGCGACGATGAGGAGGACGTGCGGCCGGTCCCCGGCCGCGGGCGTCGCGGAGAAGGCGCCGATCAGGAGGACGACGCCGAACAGGGCGATCGCGGCGCCGTAGGCCTCGATGGCACGGGCGATCCCACGACCGTGCCACCGGTACTGCACCACGCGGCCGGAGAACAGGCTCGAGGAGAAGGTGCCGACGGCGACCGCCGCCGTGAGGATGCCGGTCGTGAACGCCCCGCCGCCGAGGATCACGGTGCCCAGCGCCGGGAAGAGCACGAGCGGCTGCCCGAAGGTCATCGCGATGATGTCCATGACGTACTGCATCCGGATGTTGCCCGCCCGGCGGAGGAAGCGCCAGCCGTCGACGAGTGAGGCGAGACCGGGGCGCACGGTGTCGCCTTCGGGGCGCAGGGCGGGGAGGGTCCACAGTCCGAGGAACATCGACAGCATGAGCACGACGTCGATCGTGTACGTCCAGCCGTATCCGGTGAGGGCCACGAGGAGTCCGGCCAGCGCGGGGCCGGCCATGACCGTGAGTCCGAAGGCGACGCCGTTGAGCGCGGACGCGGCGGCGAGCATGCGGCGGGGGATGAGTCGGGGGACGATCGCCGTCCGGGTGGCCATGCCGACCGAGTTCGCCGCCGAGTTCACGATGCTCAGCGCGTACAGCCACCAGATCGTCTCCGTCCCCGTCCACGTGAGCGCGGCGAGGAGCGCGGTGGAGGCGAACGTCACGGTGGCCGCGATCAGCGCGACCCGCCGGCGGTCGAACGCGTCGGCGAGCATGCCGCCGTACAGACCGGCGAGGATCATCGGGAGGAGACCGGCGACGGCGATCATCGAGACGGCGAACGTGCTCTCGGTCAGTTCGAACACGTGCAGCATCACGGTCACGATGGTGAGCTGACCGCCGATGCCTGCGAGCGTCGAGCCGATCCACATCCGGGCGAAGGCCGAACTCGCCTTCAGCGGGGTGAGGTCGATCAGATGGCCGCGTCGGGAGCTCACAGGGCGATCTTCTTCTGCACATCCCGAGCCTAGTTGACCGGTGCGCCTCGCTCCGGACCCCGTGTCCCGCCGTGGTCGTTCGGGCTGGTAGACTCGTCAGGTTGCCGTTCGATCGGCCGCGGATAAAGAGAGCTCACGCATCAGGCGTCGGGCGCCGCGCAACAAGCAGAGAGGGGATCGAATCTATGGCACTGGAAGCAGACGTCAAGAAGGCGATCATCGAAGAGTACGCGACGCACCCCGGTGACACCGGATCCCCCGAGGTGCAGGCCGCGATGCTGACGCAGCGCATCAAGGACCTCACCGAGCACCTGAAGGAGCACAAGCACGACCACCACTCGCGTCGTGGTCTGTTCCTGCTCGTGGGTCAGCGCCGTCGTCTGCTCGGCTACCTCCAGAGCGTCGACATCGAGCGGTACCGCTCGCTGATCGCACGCCTTGGTCTTCGCCGATAAGGCACCACGGACCCAGCGTTCAATCGCGCAGAACATTCTTGAGAAGGCCGCCCCACGGTGTGGGGCGGCCTTCGTCATGTCCGGACGGCGTGGATCCGCTCAGGCGGTCGCCTGCACGAGGTCGGGGTGGTGGATGGCCGCCACGTCGGGGTGCGCCCGCAGGCGTGACTTCATGGCGTTCTCGCCGTAGGTCGCGTGGATCGGATTGCTCGGGTCCTCGGTGACTCCGGTGGCCTCGGCGGCGAGGTCGGCGGGGAGCTCGAGCAACGGCAGCTGCTGGTCGAGGGCGGGGTTGAAGAAGAACGGGATCGAGATGCGCTCCTCGGGCGCCCGCGGCGAGATCACCCGGTGGTTCGTCGCCTTGAGGTAGCCGCCGGTGGCGTACTCGAGCAGCTCGCCGATGTTGACGACGAAGGCGCCGGGAACCGGGGGAGCCGACACCCACTCGCCGTCGCGCTCGACCTGGAGCCCACCCTTGCCGGGCTCGACCCAGAGCAGCGTCAGCACCCCGGAGTCCTTGTGCGCGCCGACGCCCTGCTGCGGTTCCGGCTCGTTCGTGCCCGGGTACCGCACGATCTTGATCAGGGTGGACGGATCGCGGAACGTCTCGTCGAAGTAGGTCTCCTCGGCCCCGAGGGTGAGGGCCCAGGCGCGCAGGAGCTTGCGGGCGATCTCCGTCAGGGCGTCGTGCCACTCGGTGACGACCTGCTTCAGCTCGGGCTGGGCGGCCGGCCAGAGGTTGGGGCCGATGAGGCGGTTGAAGGCGGGGCCGCCGTCCACCGGCTCGCGCTCGGGGCCGATGTCGATCTGCTCGCGCCAGTCGACCTTGCCCTGCGTCCGTTCCCCGCCGATCCGGGTGTAGCCGCGGAAGTGCGGGCTGTTGACGTTCTCGATCGCGAGCTTGTCCTCCTCCGGCAGGGCGAAGAAGTCGAGGGCCGCCTGGTGCAGCCGCGCCTCGAGTTCCGGTGAGATCCCGGTGCCGGTCAGGTAGAAGAAGCCGACGTCGTGAGTGGCCGCGCGGAGGTCGTCGCGGAAGCGCGCCGCGGCCTCGGGGCCGTCGTCGAGCTGGGACAGGTCGAGGATGGGGAGCGAGAGTTCAGCCATGGACCGAGGCTATGTCGGGGATGTGGCCGGAGGACGCTCTGTTGCACTCCATTACCTCCGGCGGTGATGTCGGAGCCGCGTCGGTCGCGGTGCTAGAGTCTCGGTGGTAAGGGATGCCTTACCTCAGTCGTCAGTCAGAGAGTGTCTCCCGTGCTCGCCACCTTCCTCATCGGACTCCGCGAGGGTCTCGAAGCCGCGCTCGTCGTCGGCATCCTCGTCGCCTACCTCCGCCGTCTCGGTCGCCGGGACGCGCTGCCGAAGATGTGGGCCGGGGTCGGTCTCGCGATCGCCCTCGCTCTGGGCATCGGCGCGATCCTGACCTTCGGAGCCTACGAACTGACCTTCCAGGCGCAGGAGCTGATCGGCGGCGGGTTGTCCCTCGTCGCGGTGGCGATGGTGACGTGGATGATCTTCTGGATGCAGCGCGCCGGCCGCACCATGAAGGCGACTCTGGAGGGCGGCATCGATCGCGCGCTGACAGTGGGTGGTCTCTGGGCGCTCATCGCGATCGGCTTCGTCTCCGTCGCCCGCGAGGGGATCGAGACCACGCTGCTGCTGTGGTCGATGGTGCAGTCCTTCGGCGACGCCCCCTCGGCGCTCGTCGGCGCGCTCCTGGGACTCTCCGTGGCCGTCGTGCTCGGCTGGCTCATCTCCCGCGGGGCGCTGCGCCTGGACCTGCGGCGCTTCTTCGCCTGGACGGGCGGCTTCCTCGTGATCGTCGCCGCCGGCGTCCTCGCCTACGCGCTGATGGATCTGCAGGAGGCGGGCGCGCTTCCCGGCCCGTTCACCGCCGCCGCTCCGCTCGATCCGGTCACCGGTGCCGTCGCCGTGGGCGCGGCCGGCTTCCCGTTCGGCTGGGCGTTCGACGTGTCGGCGGCGATCGCTCCCGGCGGCGCGCTGGCCTCCGTCCTGCAGGCCACGGTCGGCTTCATGCCCGCCATGACCTGGCTGCAGGTGCTCGCCTGGGGTCTCTACATCCTCGTCGTGGGCGGGCTCTACCTCCGCGGCCTGCGCTCGGCACGCCCTTCGACGCGCGGCGCCTCCGCCGCCACCCCGACGTCCTCCCTCACACAGCAAGGAGCAGCATGATCACCTCGCACCGGGTCCTCGCCGCGGCAGCCGCCGCGGGTACCGCCGTCCTCCTCCTCCTCAGCGGCTGCGTCGCGAAGAGCGATGCCCAGGCGACGGCGGCGTTCGACGTCTCATCCACCGCCACGGACTGCGCCGTCTCCGCGTCCACCGCGAAGAGCGGGACGCTGACGTTCGATGTGACGAACGACACCGACCAGGTCTCCGAGTTCTACCTGCTGGCCGAGGACGGACTGCGGATCGTCGGCGAGGTCGAGAACATCGCCCCGGCCGCGTCCCGCACCCTCACGGTGGTCGCCCAGCCGGGCGAGTACTTCACGCTCTGCAAGCCGGGCATGGTCGGCGACGGTGTCGGCCGGGCGTCGTTCACGGTGACCGGAGACCGCGTGGCGGTGGACGGCCCCGACGCCGAGCAGAAGCAGAAGGCGGTCGATCTCTACGGGGCGTTCGTGAAGGATCAGGTCGGGCAGCTCGTGCCGGCCGTGGAAGACCTCGTGGCCGCCTACGAGTCCGGCGACGACGAGACCGCCCGCACGCTCTTCCCGCAGACGAGGGCGTTCTACGAGCGCATCGAGCCCGTCGCCGAGGCGCTCGGAGACCTCGACCCGCGGATCGACTACCGAGAGGTCGATGCGGTGGCGGAGGGCCTGGACTGGACCGGCTTCCACCGCATCGAGAAGGACCTCTGGGTGCCGGCGAAGGACGCGCTGAACGCCGACGGAGAGACCCCGGCATGGCAGGACTGGGCGCCGTCCACGCCCGCGGAGCGCGCCGATTACGGCGACCTGCTCCTGGCCGACGTGCAGGAGCTGTACGACTACGTGCACTCGGACGACTTCACCACCGCGCTGGACGACCAGGGGATCGGCGGCATCTCGAACGGCGCGATCGCACTGCTCGACGAGGTGGCCACCGGTAAGATCTCCGGCGAGGAGGACTGGTGGTCCGGCACGGATCTCTTCGACTTCGCCGCGAACGTCGAGGGCTCCAAGATGGCCTTCTCGCTGGTGCAGGACTTCGCCGCGGCGCAGGGCGACGACGGCGAGGCCCTCGTCTCCGAGATCGAGACCGGATACACCGCCCTCGAGGAGTCCCTCGCCGCGCACGGCTCGCTCGCCGAGGGCTTCGTGGGGTACGGAGAGCTGACCGATGCCGACAAGCGCGAGTTCACCGACCTCATCAACGCGCTCGCCGAGCCGCTCTCGCAGCTCACCGGCACGGTGCTCGACTGACGGCGGCACACGGAGGAGCACGGACGTGAACGAGTCGGAATCCGTCGCCCGGGAGGCGCCGGCGGCCCTGCCATCGGAGCCCTCCGGCGGCGGTCTCAGCCGCCGCGGGCTACTCGGGCTGGCCGTCGGCGGTGGTGTCGCCGGCCTGGCCGTCGGGCTGGGGGCCGGGACGGCCGGAGGCATGGCGCTCGGGCGTGCGCGTGCCGCCGAGGACGCCGAGTCGCGGTACGAGTTCTTCGGCGCGCACCAGGCCGGCATCACGACGCCGGTGCAGGACCACCTGCACTTCGCGAGCTTCGACATGATGCCCCGCACCGATCGGGACGACCTCATCTCCCTGTTGCAGGACTGGTCGTACGCCGCGGCACGGATGACGCAGGGGCTGGAGGTGAGTGCGAGCGGCGCGGTGAACGGTCCCGCCGAAGCGCCCCCGGATGACACGGGAGAGGCGCTGGGGCTCCCCGCCGCGGGCCTGACCCTCACGTTCGGGTTCGGTCCGGGGCTGTTCGAGAACGAGGACGGCGATCGCTACGGTCTCGCCGCTCGGCGTCCGTCCGGCCTCGAACGGCTCCCCGCCTTCCTCGGGGACGACCTCGATCCGGCGGCGTCGCACGGCGACCTGTGCATCCAGGCCTGCGCCGACGACCCCCAGGTCGCTGTGCACGCGATCCGCAACCTCAGCCGCATCGCGTTCGGGCGGGCCCGCCTGCGCTGGTCGCAGCTCGGATTCGGCAAGACCTCGCGCACGACGGCAAGTCAGGCCACGCCCCGGAACCTCTTCGGCTTCAAGGACGGCACGGCCAACATCCTCGCCGACGACACCGCGGCGCTCGCCGAGCACGTCTGGGTCGCCGAGGGTGACGAGCCGTCCTGGATGGCCGGCGGTTCGTATCTGGTCGCCCGGAAGATCGCCATGCTCATCGAGACCTGGGACCGGGTGCGCCTGGCCGAGCAGGACACGATCATCGGACGGGACAAGGGGGTCGGGGCACCGCTCTCCGGAGGCGACGAGTTCACGGCCCCCGACTTCCGCGGCACGGAGATCGATGCGAACAGTCACGTCCGGCTCGCGCATCCGGAGCAGAACGACGGCATCCGCATCCTGCGCCGCGGGTACAACTACGTCGACGGCAACAACGCCCTGGGACGACTCGACGCCGGGCTGTTCTTCCTGTCCTACCAGCGTGATCCCGCCCAGTTCATCAGCCTGCAGCGCCGCCTGTCGACCGACCGTCTCAACGAGTACATCCGTCACGTGGGCTCGGGCATCTGGGCCATCCCGCCGGGAGCGCGACCGGGTTCGTACGTGGGGGCGGAGCTGTTCGCCTGAGCAGACTCAGCCGGCGACGACGTCTTCGAGGACGGCGACGGCATCCGCGGCGAACGCATCCGCTCCGGCGTGATCGTGAGCGGTCACCGTCACCACCGCGTCGCCGAGGAACAGCAGCAGCTGGCCGTGCGCTCCGTGCAGCCGCCACGCCCGCCCCGGACCCTGCCAGCCCGCGAGCGCATAGCGGTCATAGCCAGGGTTGACGCCCGCGACGACGCCGTCCTCGTGCATGGCGTCGATCCACTCCGGGGCGACGAGTCGACGTCCCTGCCAGGAGCCGCGATCACGGATGAGCAGCCCCAGGCGCGCGACCTCCTCGGTGCGGAGCGGCAGGCCGCCACCCGCCTCGATGCGTCCGTTCGGGCAGCGGGACCACGTCACGTCCTCGATGCCGAGCGGGGCGAAGAGGCGCGTCGAGAGGTAGTCGCCGACGTCGCCCACGCGGGTCGCGAGGGCGGTCATCGCGGTGTAGGTGCTCGCGTTGGAGTACTGGAACACACGCCCGCGCGACGGCCGTCGCAGGAACTCGCGGGCCAGATCCGGCCAGTCCGTCATCAGCGTCTCGGACCACGGCAGGTCGATGCCGCTCGACATCGACAGCAGGTGACGCAGGGTGACGCGAGCGACGCCCTCGCCGAGTTCGTGCTCCGGCAGGAGGCTGGCGACGGTGTCGTCCAGGCCGATCAGTCCGTCGTCGGCGGCGAGGGCGGCCGCAAGCACGCAGACGCCCTTCGCGATCGAGTGCACGTCCTCACGGACGTCGGGCGTCCAGCGGTGATCCGCGGTGTCGTCGCCGATGCGCACGTGGAGCCCGTGCGCGGCGAACCCCTGGGAGTCGGCGATGGCGACGAGCCGGTCCCGGACCTCGGACGCGGGGCGGGCGGCTGTCATCGCGGACGCCGGGAGCCGGTCGGATCGTTGCGGCGACCTTCCCGCGACGCGAGCTCGGGATCGGCGAACAGCCACCGCGGCCGCGGCTCCACGAGCGGACGGAACACCCGCCGCACGGGCTTGGTCGCGAGCAGCAGGGCGAGGACCACCGAGAGTGCGGTGACCGCAGGGAGCCAGAACCAGGTCGGCTCGAGGTCGCGCAGCACGCCGCTCTCGCGGAACGGGTAGAGCACGAAGGAGTGCAGGAGGTAGACGTACATCGTGTACTGACCGAACGTGGTCCACCAGTACGCGCCGCGGGGGATGAGGGCGAAGAAGGCGGCGCACAGCACGACCGCGAGCAGCATGAGCAGGATGCGGATGCCGCCGGCCCACCACTGGTCGCCGACGAGGTCGACGTAGGAGTCCTCGTAGAACAGCCAGTGCCGCAGGTCGACCGCCTGCCACAGCGGCAGCCAGTTCCACGCCGCCCATCCGGCCGTGCCGAGGACGACGAGCGCGAGGACGCGGCTCCACCACGGGCGGACGTCGAGGAGGCGGAGGCGGTCGACGACGTTCTTCTCCCGGAGCCACCAGCCCAGGGTGAAGAACGGCAGCAGGCCCAGGGTCCGGGAGAGTGAGAACGTGCTGTCGACGTTCGGCAGATAGCCGGCGCCGATGGAGATCACGATCGTCCACAGCAGCGGCCAGCGCAGGAGCGCGAGGTACGGGAGGACGAGACGGAAGATCCCGAGCGCGAGCAGGAACCAGAGCGTCCAGCTGGGCTGCGTCGGGTTCGGGGTGGTCTCTCCCTCCACGAGCCACTTCGTGAGCGTCCAGAGCGCCTCGAAGATGACGTAGGGGAGGATGATGTCGGTGATGACGCGGGCCATCTGCGTCCGGGTGGGGGAGCCCGACTTGGAGAAGTAGCCCGAGATGATGGCGAACGCCGGCATGTGGAACGCGTAGAGCGCCAGATAGAAGGCGAAGGCGATGTCCGAGTCGTAGCTGAGGCGCTGGATGGCATGGCCCAGCACGACGAGGACGATGCAGGCGTAGCGGGCGTTGTCCCAGAAGGGCACGCGGCGGCGTTTGCGGGGAACCGGTCCGGTGCTGGGTCCTGTGGTGCCGACCCCGGTGGTGCTCATTCTCCGAGGCTACCGGTCGGGAATAAAGTTGCCGTGCACGCGTTGACCCAATTACATTCAAATGAATAGAACCGGATGTCCGGCATCCGATTCGGAGAACACGGAGCAATCATGAGCGAGCAGTCAGGCGCGCAGGCGATGCAGTTCGGCATCATGTCGGTCAGCGACATCACCCGCGACCCCACCACGGGAGTCACCCCCAGCGAGCAGGAGCGGATCAAGGCGACGCTGGCCATCGCCACGCACGCCGAGGAGGTGGGCCTCGACGTCTTCGCCATCGGCGAGCACCACAACCCGCCCTTCTGGTCGTCGAGTCCCACGACATTCCTCGCCGCGCTCGCCGCCCAGACGGAACGCCTCATCGTCTCGACCTCGACGACGCTGATCACGACGAACGACCCGGTGCGCATCGCCGAGGAGTACGCGATGCTGCAGCACGTCTCGGACGGCCGCATGGACCTCATGCTGGGCCGCGGCAACACCGGCCCGGTGTACCCGTGGTTCGGGCAGGACATCCGTCAGGGCCTTCCGCTCGCGATCGAGAACTACGCGCTGCTGCACAAGCTGTGGCGCGAGGACGTCGTCGACTGGGAGGGCAAGTTCCGCACGCCGCTGCAGGGCTTCACCTCCACGCCCCGTCCGCTCGACGGCATCGCCCCGTTCGTGTGGCACGGTTCGATCCGCACCCCGGAGATCGCGGAGCAGGCCGCGTACTACGGCGACGGCTTCTTCGCGAACAACATCTTCTGGCCGAAGGAGCACTACCAGCGGCTCATCGAGCTGTACCGTCAGCGCTTCGAGCACTACGGCCACGGCACGCGCGAGCAGGCGATCGTCGGTCTCGGCGGCCAGGTGTTCATGGCCGCGAAGTCGCAGGACGCGGTGAACCAGTTCCGCCCGTACTTCGACAACGCGCCCGTCTACGGTCACGGCCCCAGCATGGAGGACTTCACCGAGATGACCCCGCTGACCGTGGGATCACCGCAGCAGGTGATCGACCGGTACGCGGCGATGCGCGAGCACTACGGCGACTACCAACGCCAGCTGTTCCTCATCGACCACGCGGGTCTGCCGCTGAAGACGGTCCTCGAGCAGCTCGACATCCTCGGCTCCGAGGTCGTGCCGGTGCTCCGCAAGGAGCTCGCGAAGGACCGCCCGTCCACGGTGCCCGACGCGCCGACCCACGCCGCGCGCGTGCGGGCGACGTACGGCGACGGGCCTACCCGGCAGGCGCGCCCCGGTGCGAACCGCGGAGACAACCTCACCGGGGACTCGCCCTACCAGGACACGCCGGCGCCCGCGGGTGCCGCCTTCGGACTCGGCCGGAAGGAGGCCTGACATGACCACGCGTCGCATCGCCGTCGTCTCGGCGGGGCTGTCCAACCCCTCGTCCACCCGGATGCTCGCCGACCGGCTGGCCGCGGAGACCGTGAAGGCGCTCGCGGAGCGCGACATCGAGGCCACCGTCGACGTGATCGAGCTGCGCGACCACGCGCACGACATCACGAACAACATGCTGACCGGCTTCGCGCCTCCCGCACTCGAGACGGCGATCAACACCGTCGTCTCGGCCGACGCGCTGATCGCGGTCACCCCGATCTTCTCGACGAGCTACTCGGGCTTGTTCAAGTCGTTCATCGACGTGCTCGACCCGGACGCGCTCACCGGGAAGCCGGTGCTGATCGGAGCGAACGCGGGAACGCCACGGCACTCGCTCGCGATCGACTACGCGATCCGTCCGCTGTTCGCCTACCTGCATGCCGAGGCCGTCTCGACGGGCGTCTTCGCGGCGTCGAGCGACTGGGGCGGCGCGGGGGACGACGTCGCGCCGCTGGCGAAGCGGGTCGAGAAGGGAGCGAGGGAACTCGCTGAGGCGGTCGCGCGCCGGGATGCCGCCGCGGTCGTCGACCCGTACGACCCCGCCACCTACCTGGGTGAGGGACGCTCCTTCGGTCACATGCTCGGCGGTCTCGCCGGGGAGTGACCGGAACGGCCGCCCGACAGCGACGTGCCCCGTGCCTTCCGGCGCGGGGCACGTCCGTGTCTGCGGAGGGGGATGCGGGAGCAGGAGACCGGCTCCCGCATCCTCGCGGTCAACCGCTCTTGCGTCGGAACTCGCGCCGCGTCTGCGGGGCGTGGGCGGCGTGCACGGCGGAATCGCCGTCGAGGTGAGCCTCGCCCTGCCGGTGGTGCGCGTTCTTCTTCTCGAGCGCTTCCTTGAACTTGCGCTTCATGTCCTCGGAGGAGGAGCCGGCGCCTTCTTCGGTGCTCATGCTCCCGAGCCTAGAGCACGGCCGGTCGAGCGGCGAGGGTCGCCGCGTCGGTCGCGACCGACCCCGAGGCGGTGGGCGGGAACCAGAGCGCGGATAGCCGGTGACCCGTTATCCAGCATCCGGTGAACATCCGGTGCCCGACGCCGATTCCCCTCGGCGGGGACGGGGAGCGCCGCCATCCTGAGGGTGTGAGAGTCGCGATCGTCACCGAGTCCTTCCTTCCGCACATGAACGGTGTGACCGGATCCGTGATGCAGATCCTCCGTCACCTGGAGCGCCGAGGGCATGACTCCTGTGTGCTCGCTCCGGCCGCGATCGGAATGCCGGCGGAGCTGCACGGCGCGCCTGTCACCGCGATTCCCAGCGTCCCGCTCCCGGGGTACCGGGACGTCCGGGTGGGCGCGGCGACCATTCGGAGGATCGGCGCGGAGCTCGATCGCTTCCGTCCCGACGTCGTCCACCTGGCGTCGCCGTTCGCGCTCGGGTGGCGGGGCCTGCTCGCCGCAGAACGCGGGGGTGTCGGAACGGTCGCGGCGTACCAGACCGACGTGGGCGCCTATACGGAGAGATATCGCGTCGCGGCGACGACCGGGATCGCCCATGCCCACATCGCCCGACTGCACAGGAGGGCCACTCTCACGCTCGCGCCGTCCACCGAGTCGGCACAGCAGCTGAGCCGGCTCGGCATCGACCGCATCCGGCCCTGGGGGCGGGGTGTCGACGCCGAGCTCTTCCACCCCTCGCGGCGCAGCGACGCGCTCCGGGCCGAGTGGGGAGCCGAGACCGTCATCGGCTACGTCGGACGCCTCGCCCCCGAGAAGCAGGTGGAGGATCTCGCCGCGCTGCACGGCATCCCCGGCACGCGTCTCGTCATCGTCGGAGACGGCCCCCGGAGGGAGCGGCTGCAGGAGCAGCTTCCCGACGCCCTCTTCCTCGGGCGGCTCGACGGGGAGGCGCTCGCGGCGGCGCTGGCCTCCTTCGACGTCTTCGTGCATCCGGGGGAGAACGAGACCTTCGGGCAGACACTCCAGGAGGCCCATGCGAGCGGTGTCCCCGTGGTCGCCACAGGCAGAGGAGGCCCGCTCGACCTCGTCCGGCCCGGCGTCGACGGGTGGCTCTACCGACCAGGAGACCTCGCAGACCTCCGCCGTCGCGTGACCGATCTCGCCGGAGACGAGCGCCGGCGTCGGGCGTTCGGGGAGGCGGGCTGGAGCGCGGTGCAGGGCCGGAGCTGGGCGCACCTCGGAGATCAGCTCCTGGATCATTTCGAGGAGGCGCGGACGCTGCATGCCGTGGACCGTCGTCTGCGCGCTCGCCGCCTCGTCCGGCCGGAGCCGGCCCTGCCGGCCCCCGCGCGCCGCTGGCGGCGGATCGTCGCCCTCGGCGACTCGGTGACCGAGGGTCTCTGCGATCCCGGACCCGATGGGGTGCTCCGCGGGTGGGCGGACCGGCTCGCGCTGCTCCTCGCCGCGCGGGGAGGCCTCCACTACGCGAACCTCGCGATCCGGTCGAAGCGGGTGTCCGATGTGTGCGGACCGCAGCTGGAGCGGGCGCGCGAACTCCGCCCCGACCTGGTCACCGTCCTGGTGGGTGCCAACGACCTCGTGAGGCACCGCGTCGACGTGCCCGCGCTCGCCGCGAGCCTGGAGACCGCGGTGCGGCGGCTGCGCGCGACCGGTGCCGACGTGATCCTGGTCACGCCGTTCCTGCCCGCCCGTCGAGCGGCGGCGCTGTACGCGCGGCGCTTCTCCGCTTTCGCCACGGCGCTCGCCGGGGTCGCTGCGCGGACCGGTGCGATCCTCATCGACACCGATCTGCTCCCGGCGCTGGGGGAGCGACAGCACTGGGGCGAGGACCTCGTGCATCTCGGCAGTCGGGGGCACCGCGTGCTCGCCTATCGCGTCGCGGAGGTGCTCGGGGTACCGCACGCCGATGCGCTGGGAGCGCTGGATGCGGCGTTGCACGAGAACGAGCCGATCGGACGAGCGGCCTGGTGGCGGCAGTACGCGCTCCCGTGGGTGTGGCGACGACTGCACGGCCGCGCCGCGGGAGACGGGCGTCGGGCGAAGCACGACGACTACGTCTACCTCGGGCGCTCCACCGTGCCGCAGGACGCCAGTGTGGTCTGACGGGCGCGAGGCCTCAGCGTCGCCCCATCCCGTGGTAGGTCCAGCCGGCAGCCCGCCAGGCGTCGGCGTCCAGACAGTTCCGCCCGTCGATCACGATGCGGCCCCGCACGAGCCCGCCGGCGTGCTGCGGATGGAGCTCCCGGCGGTACTCGTCCCACTCCGTGACGACGACGACCGCATCCGCGTCCCGCAGGGCCTCGTCCCTGGACGAGGCGTACCCGAGCTGCGGATGCCGTGCGCGGGCGTTCTCGATCGCCGCGGGGTCGGTCACCACGACATCGGCGCCCAGTCCGCGCAGCCGCACGGCCACCTCCAGGGCGGGGGAATCGCGGACGTCGTCGCTGAAGGGCTTGAAGGCCGCGCCGAGGACGGCGATCCTCCTCCCGAAGACGAGGCCGCCGAGCGCATCCACCACGAGGCGCACCGCCCGATCCCGTCGGCGGAGGTTGATGGCGTCCACCTCGTGGAGGAACCCGACGGCCTCCCCGCGTCCGAGCTCCTCGGCGCGCGCCGCGAACGCGCGGATGTCCTTGGGCAGGCAGCCGCCCCCGAACCCGATCCCCGAGCCGAGGTAGCGGCGGCCGATGCGCGAGTCGTGTCCGAGTGCTTCGGCGAGGAGGGTGACGTCCGCTCCGGCCGCCTCGGCGATCTCGGCCATGGCGTTGATGAACGAGATCTTCGTCGCGAGGAACGCGTTGGCGGCACCCTTCACGAGCTCAGCGGTGGCGAGGTCGGTGACGAGGAAGGGCGCGCCCGCGTCGATCGCCGCGGCGTACACGCGGCGGAGCAGGTCGACGGCGGCGACGCCCTGCCGGGTGTCCTCGGCCCCGACCACCAGACGGTCGGGCCGGAGGGTGTCGTGGACGGCCCAGCCCTCCCGGAGGAACTCGGGGTTCCAGGCGAGCGTCGCGCCGGTCTCCGCGATCCGACGGGCGAGACGGGCGGCGGTGCCCACGGGCACCGTCGACTTCCCGGCGACCACCGCCCCCGGTCGCAGGTGCGGGAGCAGCCCGTCGATCGCCGCGTCGACGAAGCGGAGGTCGGCTGCGGGCCCGGAGGCGGACTGCGGGGTGCCGACCGCGAGGAAGTGCACCTCCGCCCCGGCAGCGGCCGCCGGATCCGCGGCGAAGCGCAACCGCCCTGACCGCACTCCCTCCTCGAGGAGCTCGGCGAGGCCCGGCTCGAAGAAGGGCGCGGCACCCGCGGTGAGGTCGGCGACCTTGCCCTCGTCCACGTCGATCCCCACGACATCGTGACCGAGCGAGGCCATCGCCGCGGCGTGCACCGCTCCCAGATACCCGCATCCGATCACTGACATCCGCATGCGCTCAGCACAGCCGAGCCGTCTCTCGCTCCGGCGCACGCGCGGTGAACACCGGGTGACGGTCGGGTGTCGGGACCGGGTCGCGCGTGGAGCCCTCGGGTCTTCGGGCACACGCTGGTAGTGTGGTCGAGGGTGACCCCGGTCATCCGATAACTTCACATCGACTCATGGAGCGATCGGCGGAGAAGCTGGTCCCCTGTGGTGGGTTCCTCGGCGCAGGTCGGGTGGCTTTCTACTGGTGGCCAGCGCAGGCGAGATTCGCGGGAATGCCCGCGCGCCCGAACCCTTCCGTTCCGCTCCTTTGAACACGCTCGCGCGTCACACGGATTCGCGAGTCTAAACAAAGAAGGAGAGACCTCTTGGAAGGTCCTGAAATCACCGCCACCGAGGCCGTTCTCGACAACGGCCGCTTCGGCACCCGCACCATCCGCTTCGAGACCGGCCGCCTCGCGCAGCAGGCTCAGGGCGCCGTCGCCGCCTACCTGGACGGCGAGACCATGCTCCTGTCGGCCACGAGCGCGGGCAAGCACCCGCGTGAGGGCTTCGACTTCTTCCCGCTGACGGTCGACGTCGAGGAGCGCTCCTACGCCGCCGGCAAGATCCCCGGCTCGTTCTTCCGTCGTGAGGGTCGTCCCTCGACCGAGGCGATCCTGGTCTGCCGTCTGATCGACCGCCCGCTGCGCCCGTCGTTCGTCGACGGCCTGCGCAACGAGGTCCAGATCGTCATCACGGTCCTCTCGATCGCGCCGGGCGAGTTCTACGACGCCCTCGCGATCAACGCCGCGTCCGCGTCGACCCAGATCTCGGGTCTGCCGTTCTCGGGTCCCGTCGCCGGTGTGCGCCTCGCGTTCATCCCCGGTCACGGTCAGCACGAGGACCAGTGGGTCGCGTTCCCGACCGCCGAGCAGGTCTCCGAGGCCGTGTTCGACCTCATCGTCGCCGGCCGCGTGGTCACCAAGGCCGACGGCTCCGAGGACGTCGCGATCATGATGGTCGAGGCCGAGGCGACCGAGGGCAGCTGGAACCTGATCAAGGCCGGCGCCACCAAGCCCGACGAGACCATCGTGGCCCAGGGCCTCGAGGCCTCGAAGCCGTTCATCGCCCAGCTCGTCAAGGCCCAGGCCGAGCTCGCCGCCACCGCGTCGAAGGAGCCGGGCGTGTACCCGGTCTTCCCCGCGTACAGCGACGAGGTCTACGACTTCGTGTCCGAGCGCGCGTTCGCCGAGCTGAGCGACGTCTACCAGATCGCCGACAAGACCGAGCGCCAGAACGCCGACGACGCGATCAAGGACCGCGTCAAGGCCGAGCTCATCGAGGCCACCGAGGCGGGCTCGCTCCCGGCTGCGGCCCCGCTGGAGTTCTCCGCGGCGTACAAGTCCGTCACGAAGAAGATCGTGCGTGGTCGCATCCTCACCGAGGGCACCCGCATCGACGGCCGCGGGCTGGCGGACATCCGTCCGCTCGACGCCGAGGTGCAGGTCATCCCGCGCGTGCACGGCTCCGCGATCTTCCAGCGCGGCGAGACCCAGATCATGGGTGTCACCACGCTGAACATGCTGAAGATGGAGCAGCAGATCGACTCGCTGTCGCCCACGACCAGCAAGCGCTACATGCACCACTACAACTTCCCGCCCTACTCGACCGGTGAGACCGGCCGGGTGGGTTCGCCGAAGCGTCGCGAGATCGGGCACGGCTTCCTCGCCGAGCGCGCTCTGGTGCCGGTTCTGCCGAGCCGCGAGGAGTTCCCGTACGCGATCCGTCAGGTGTCCGAGGCGCTGAGCTCCAACGGCTCCACCTCGATGGGCTCCGTCTGCGCGTCGACCCTCTCGCTCCTCAACGCGGGTGTGCCGCTGCGCGCCCCCGTCGCCGGCATCGCGATGGGCCTCGTCTCCGACGAGGTCAACGGGGAGACCCGGTACGCGGCGCTGACCGACATCCTGGGTGCGGAGGACGCGCTCGGCGACATGGACTTCAAGGTCGCCGGCACGAGCGAGTTCGTCACCGCCATCCAGCTCGACACGAAGCTCGACGGCATCCCGTCGTCGGTGCTCGCGGGCGCGCTGACCCAGGCCAAGGACGCTCGTCTGACGATCCTCAACGTCCTGAACGCCGCGATCGACGCTCCCGACGAGATGGCACCCACCGCGCCGCGCGTCATCAGCGTCCAGATCCCGGTCGACAAGATCGGCGAGCTGATCGGCCCGAAGGGCAAGACGATCAACGCGATCCAGGACGAGACCGGTGCGCAGATCTCCATCGAGGAGGACGGCACCGTCTACATCGGCGCGACCGACGGCCCCTCGGCCGAGGCCGCCCGTGCCCAGGTCAACGCGATCGCCAACCCGACCAACCCGGAGGTCGGCGAGCAGTTCCTCGGCACCGTCGTGAAGATCGCCACCTTCGGCGCCTTCATCTCGCTGCTGCCGGGCAAGGACGGTCTGCTGCACGTCACCGAGGTGCGCAAGCTCGCCGGTGGCAAGCGTGTGGAGAACGTCGAGGACGTGCTCTCCGTCGGCCAGAAGATCCTTGTGAAGATCACGAAGATCGACGACCGCGGCAAGCTGTCGCTCGAGCCCGTGCTCGACGATGCGCCCGCTGCGGACGAGGCTCCGGCCGAGGACGCCGCCGAGTAAGACAACGGATGACACGGAACCCGGGTCTCTCCGTCGGAGGGGCCCGGGTTCCGTCGTCTGTGCCGTGATCGAAACGTTATGGGAAGTTTGCGCGCCGTTCCCCGGATTGGTCGGGACGTTCGCGCACGTCGCATACCCTCGAAGTACGCACCGGGGGGTGCCAGCGAAGCAGTGATGTCGATCGGTTCCGGCCGATCACGGCGGGGGTGAGAGTATGCGGTTGTTCAGCGTAGGCGCAGGAACACCTGCTGAACGCGCCCCGCAAAAGCACGAGGACCACCCGTCCGCCCCCATCCCGATCGTCGGGCCCGGCGTGGGGGAGTCCATCCGCGCCGCCCTCGGCGAGACCGGGTACGAGACGTTCCCGCTGATGCTCGGCGCCGCGGAGTTCGGATGGAACGTCGATCTCGAGACGAGCCACGGCATCCTCGACCGCTACGTGGAGTTCGGCGGCAACGCCATCCATACCGCGGACGGGTTCTCCGGCGGGCGGAGCGAGCACATCCTCGGGCAGTGGCTGCGGTCGCGGGACCAGCGCGAGCGGGTGGTCCTGAGCGTGCGCATCGGAGCGCACGCCGACAACCCCGGCCTGGGATCGGTCAACCTCGTCCGTGCCGTCGAGGGGTCGCTGACCCGGCTCGGCGTCGAGCGCATCGACGTGCTGTACCTGGACGCCACGCTGGATGCGACGACCAACCTCGAAGACACCCTGGCCACGGTCGAGTGGCTCGTCGAGGCGGGGAAGATCGGGGCGCTCGGCGCGTACGGCTTCACGCCGGAGAGGCTCGTCGAGGCGCGGATCCTCGCGTCGGCGGGATATCCGCGCATCACGGTCATCGACACGCCGTACAACCTCGTCCGTCGGCAGCCGTTCGAGGGCGACCTGCGGCTCGTCGCCGGCGCGCAGAACCTCGCCGTGACGCCTTCCCACGCGCTGGAGCACGGATTCCTGTCCGGCCGTCACCGGACGAAGGCGGTCGCGTCGCGCGGCGTCCGCGGCGAGCAGCTCCGGGGTCACCTCAACCGCCGAGGGACCAAGGTGCTGCGTGCGCTGGATCAGGTCGCGGCGGAGCTCGCCGTGCCTGTCGCGGCCGTGTCCATCGCGTGGCTGCTCGCGCAGCGCACGGTCGCCGCGCCGATCGTGAACACGTTCGCGACCGACCACGTCGACGAGCTCATGCAGGGCGCGGGCGTGACGCTGTCCCGGGTACAGGTCGCCGACCTCACCCGCGCGGGCGCCTGAGCTCGCGGCGCCCGTGACATAGGGTGGAAGAGGAAGACCGGCGGATGCTGGCGACGAGGCGAGCGAGCGAGTTGTGACGCACTACATATATCTGGTCAGACACGGTGAACATCAGGATGCCGAGCACGGCCTCGCCGACGGACCCCTCTCCCCGCGCGGTCAGCGGCAGGCGGAGCTCATCGCGGATCGCCTGTCCGGCCTCCCGCTCGACGCCGTCTGGCATTCTCCGCTCCTCCGCGCCGCGGAGACGGCGCGAGCGATCGCCGGCCGACTCCCGTCCGTGGATCCGGAGCCCTCCGCTCTGCTCTTCGACTGCGTGCCGACGGGGATGACGGAGGAGACGCCGGCCGTGTTCGAGCCCTTCTTCGGCTCCGTGACCGAGGCGGAGATCGAGGCGGGCCGCGCGCAGATGTCCGATGCCGTCAACGAGTTCCTCGTGCGGAAGACCGGCGACGTGCACGAGGTGCTCATCACCCACAACTTCGTGATCTCGTGGTTCGTGCGCGAGGTGCTCGCCGCACCGGACTGGCGCTGGATGACCCTGAACCAGTCGCACTGCGGGTTGACGGTGATCGCGCAGAAGCAGGGACGGCCATGGACCCTGCTCACGCACAACGACACCGGCCATCTTCCGATGGAGCTGCGGACGGGCATCCCGGACGCGCTGCTGGTCTGATCGACGCCTCCGCGCGCCGCGACCCCCGGCCGACGCCCGGAAATAGACTGGACGCATGACCACGAAGGTAGCCCTCGTCGGCGGGACCGGAAAGCTCGGGACGATCATCGCTGCGGTGATCGAGGAGCTCGAGGGCTTCGAGGTGAGCCGGGTGCTGACGTCGGCGAGCGACCTGTCGGAGCTCGCGGGCGCCGACCTCGTGATCGATGCCTCAACCCCGCAGGTCAGCATCGACGTGGTGCGCACGGCCGTGGAGCACGGGCTCAACATCCTCGTGGCCACCTCCGGCTGGTCGGCGGAGCGGATCGCCCTCGTCCGGCCGCTCGTCGAAGCCGCCGACACGGGAGCGGTGTTCATCCCGAACTTCTCCCTCGGCTCCGTTCTCGGCTCGGCCCTCGCGGCGGCCGCCGCGCCCTACTTCGGCTCGGTCGAGATCGTCGAGGCACACCGGGAGACGAAGGTGGACTCGCCCAGCGGGACAGCCGTCCGCACGGCGGAGCTCATCGCCGCCGCGCGCGCGACGCAGGGTCCGGTGAGTGCGCCGCATGCCGATCAGCGCGCCCGAGGTCAGCAGGTCGGCAGCGTGCCCATCCACTCGCTCCGCCGCCCCGGGGTGATCGCCAAGCAGGAGGTGATCCTGTCCGGTCCGGGGGAGTCGCTGACCTTCACGCATGACACCACCGACCCGGGCCTGGCGTATGCGCCGGGGATCCGCCTGGCCGTGCCCTATGCGGCCACCGCCACCGGCGTCGTGGTGGGCCTGGAGAACATGCTCGACATCGGCATCCGCTCGTGATGTCGCGGATCGGGGTCGGGCTGATGGCCGCGGCCCTCCTGCTCTACCTCGTGGTGGCGGGCTGGCTCGCCGTCATGTTCCTCGCCGTGGGCACGCCTGTCTCCATCGGGATGGGCATCACGCTCCTCGTGCTCGCACCCGTGGGCGGGTGGGCGCTGGTGCGCGAGATGCTCTTCGGGTTCGGTGCCGACCGTCTGGGACGCCTGCTCGACGCCGAGGGCGGTATGCCGCCCGTGGAGACCGAGCTCACGCCCAGCGGACGCATCGCCCGCAAGGATGCCGACGCGCTCGTCGCGCGCTACACGGCGGAGGCGGAGGCGGCGCCCACCGACTGGCGGGCGCGCTACCGTCTCGGCGTTGTGCAGGACGCGGCGGGACGCCGCAAGGACGCCAGGGCGAGCATCCGACAGGCGATCAGCCTCTCCCGCGCCTGACGTCCACGCGGCTCAGGCGAGAGTCGCCTCGAGCGTGATCTCGATGCCCGCGAGAGCCTGGGACACCGGGCATCCGGTCTTCGCCCCCTCGGCGATCTCCTGGAACTTCTCCGCGGTCAGACCTGGCGCCGTCGCGTTGACGTTGAGGTGGCTGCCGGTGATGCCGACGCCCGGCTTGAAGGTGACCGAGGCGCTGGTGTCGACGCGCTCCGGGGGCGTGCCGTTCTCGGCGAGTGCGTGCGAGAGCGCCATGCTGAAGCAGGAGGCATGGGCCGCGGCGATGAGCTCCTCCGGCGTCGTGGTCGTGTCGCTGCCCTCGCTGCGCGACTTCCAGTCGATCGGGAACGTCCCCAGATGCGAGGAGGAGAAGGCGACCGTGCCGGAACCCTCCGTGAGCGATCCGGTCCAGGTGGCGGCGGCTTCACTGGTGACGGGCATGGTTCCTCCGGTTCTGACGCCACCGGGGGAGCGGCGTCGCTTGCTCGTCAGCCTACCGAGCGACCGGGCCTTCGGGAACCGGCGTCAGGCGGCGCGGCGCGGTCGTCCGGTGAGCCCGACGCGCTGCAGCAGGAGGTAGAGCTGGCACCCGAGGCACAGTCCGAACACGGCGTTGAGGAAGGCGGCGAGGAACGCGGCGGCGGTGGCGATCGGAAGGGCCCACGGCACGCCGGCGAGGTGGAGGAGCAGGCCGAGTCCCACGACGACGAGACCCACGCCCTGGGCGAACCGCGGGGGACGGGGATCCTCCAGCTCTGCGGGCGGCGCGAGGCGCGGACGGACGAGGCGGCGGTAGAGGACGCCCCACGGGGCGGTGGCGGGAGAGACGACGCCCCAGAGGAACAGGAGCGCGATCAGTGTGGCGAGGAGGAAGCCCGGGTCGAGGACACGCGCGACCGGCCCCGCGGCGGAGACCGCCCACCCGCCTCCTCCGATGAACGCGAACTCCGACGACGCCGTGAGCGCGAACCAGCCATCGGTGGTCCGCGCGGTGGAGATCCCGATGAGGGCCAGGAACGTCGCGACGGCGAGCAGGAGTGCGGTGATCCCGGCGGCGAAGCGGGGCCCGCGCGGATCGATTCCGGGGGGAGGCGTCATCATCTGCTCCAGACGGGGTCTCAGACGGCGGCGAGGGCGTGGGTCAGGCTCTCGCGAGCGGGTATGCCCGCGAACCGGGCCCTGACGCGCCCGGTGGCGTCGAGCACGAAGGTGGTCGGTGTCTGCAGCACACGGTAGCGCGCCGAGAGATCCGGGCGGTGCGTGAGATCGACCTCGATGTGCGCGAGGCCGGCGTCCTCGGACGCAAAGGAGCCGAGAAGACGACGCACCTGGGGGCAGCGGGCGCAGGTCTCCGTGCTGAACTGCACGAGCGTCGCCGCGGCCCCCAGCGCCGCGCCCTCCGCATCAGCGGGATCGAACCGCAGGTCGCCGCCGTCGCGGCGGCGACCCTCTCTCCCGCGGAGCACGAGCCCGACCACGGTGGCGAGCACCAGAAGCGCGGCCAGGGCGGCGAGAGCGAGCGCGGGGGACATCCTTCGAGGCTAGAGCCGTGACCGCAGAAGCGTCGCGATGTTTCGGTCCGTGACGTGCGGATCGCGTCACGGCCACCGCCCCCGCCGGGAGCGGGGCGGGTATCCTGACAACCATGAGCGCCGCTGTCCCGACTCCGTACGAAGACCTGCTCCGCGACGTGCTCGAGACGGGCACGCACAAGAGCGATCGCACCGGGACCGGGACCACGAGCGTGTTCGGGCGGCAGATCCGCTTCGATCTCGCGGCGGGCTTCCCCCTCATCACCACGAAGCGCGTGCACTTCAAGTCCATCGCGTACGAGCTGCTGTGGTTCCTGCGCGGCGACTCCAACGTCCGCTGGCTGCAGGAGAACGGGGTCTCGATCTGGGACGAGTGGGCGGATGCAGACGGCGATCTCGGCCCGGTGTACGGCGTCCAGTGGCGGTCCTGGCCGACTCCCGACGGCGGCAGCATCGATCAGCTGACCGAGGTCATCGAGCAGATCCGGCGCACACCCGACTCGCGGCGCCTGCTCGTCTCCGCCTGGAATCCCGCGGACATCCCGGACATGGCCCTCGCACCGTGCCACGCTCTGTTCCAGTTCTACGTCGCCGACGGAAAGCTCTCCTGCCAGCTCTACCAGCGCAGCGCCGACATGTTCCTCGGCGTCCCCTTCAACATCGCCTCCTACGCGCTGCTGACGATGATGATCGCGCAGCAGGTGGGGCTGGAGCCCGGCGACTTCGTGTGGACCGGCGGGGACTGCCACGTCTACGACAACCACGTCGAGCAGGTGCGCGAGCAGCTCACGCGAGAGGCCTACCCGTACCCGACGCTGCGCTTCGCGCGGAAGCCGGAGTCGATCTTCGACTACCGGTTCGAGGACTTCGTCGTCGAGGACTACCAGCACCACGCACCGATCAGGGCGGCGGTGGCGGTATGACCTGGGTGGGGCTCATCTGGGCCGAGGCCGCCGGAGGCGTGATCGGCGCCGAGGGCGGCATGCCCTGGTACGTGCCGGAGGATCTGGCGCACTTCAAGGAGACCACGCAGGGCGCTCCGGTCGTCATGGGACGCAAGACCTGGGACTCGCTGCCCGAGCGATTCCGCCCCCTGCCCGGTCGCGACAACATCGTCGTGACCCGCCAGCAGGACTGGACGGCGGAGGGCGCCCGCCGTGCGTCCACGGTGTCCGAGGCCGTGCGCGGCCAGGAGAAGGTGTGGATCATCGGCGGTGCGGAGATCTTCCGTCAGGTGATCGCCGACGCCGACCGGCTCGAGGTCACCGAGCTCGACCTCACGGTCGACGGTGACACGTTCGCTCCGCCCAAGACCGGGTGGCGCGTGGTAGACGAGGGGGACTGGCAGACGTCCCGCACCGGCGTCCGGTATCGCTTCCTGAGGTACGAGCGCTGATGCCCACCGTACTGATCACCGGAGCCAGCGCGGGGCTGGGCGCCGAGTTCGCCCGTCAGCTGGCACGTCGACGCGCCGACCTCGTGCTCGTGGCCCGCTCGGAGGAGTCGCTCTCGGCTCTCGCGGGGGAGTTGCGCGGCGAGTGGGGAGTGGCTGTCGAGGTGCTCCCGGCCGATCTGTCCGAGGAGGTCGGCGTCGAGCTCGTCGCGGCTCGGCTCCGTGATCGGGACGATCCGATCGACCTGCTCGTGAACAACGCCGGTTTCGGATTGCCGTTGCAGTTCGCCGACAACGACATCGAGGACGAGGTGCGGCATCTGCGTGTGCACGTCGAGGCCTCCATGCGCCTGATGCACGCGGCCCTGCAGACCATGCGGGGGCGGGGCGGTCGGATCATCAACGTCGCCTCGGTGGCCGGTTTCATCTCGCGGTCGACGTACTCCGCCTGCAAGGCCTGGCTCATCGACTTCAGCCGGTGGGCGAACACCGCCTACGGCCCGGACGGCGTGAGCGTCACGGCGCTCTGCCCCGGTTTCACGCACACCTCCTTCCATGAGCGGATGGGTCTCGCGGTCGGCGAGGAGGGCGTGCCGACCTTCCTGTGGCTCGATGCCCGAGACGTCGTGCGCGAGGGGCTCCGCGACGCGGCGCGGGGCAAGGCCGTGTCCATCCCCTCGGTGCGGTACAAGGCCGTCGTGGCCGCGACGAAGGTGCTGCCTCGGTCCCTCACCGCGGCGGTCGCCCGCCGGGGTCGGGTCTGACCCGCCGTCAGCGGAACCGCCCGAGACGGATCCCGGCGAGGGCGATGGCGGCGATCGTCTCGCCGTCCGTGATGCGGCCGTCGGCGATCATCCGCAGGACCTCGCCGAACGCCACCCACTCCACGGTGTCGATGCCCTCCTCCGCGCGGCTGTCGACCGCATCGTCGACGCGCTCGATCTCCCGGGCCAGGAAGACGTGCTCCGTGGCCTCCGCGACGCCGTCGAGCGCGTGGGTCGTGCCGAGGAGCTCCCACCGGAGCGCCCGGTACCCGCACTCCTCGAGGAGCTCGCGTTCCGCGGCGGCACGCGGGTCCTCGCCGTCGGTGCCGCCGGCGGGCACCTCGACGGACGGGCCGATCGTGTAGCGATCGACGGTGACCAGGCAGACTCGGTCGTCGGCGTCCATCGCGACGATGAACACCGCCGGGTTCCGCACCGTCATGACGCCGTAGACGCCCCGGCCACCCGGTCCGGTGACGTCGTCCTCCCGGACGCGGATCCAGGCGTTCTCGTAGGTCGTGCGTGAGGCGTGCGTGATCCAACCCATGGTGCGAGCCTACGGCCGACAGGGGAGGAGGACCGGACCCGTCCGCGACAGCGGCATCCGACCCGATACGCTGGACGCATGACGCACTCGGGCAACCCCTTCGGACAGGTTCTCGTCGCGCTCGTCACTCCGATGACGGCCGACGGCGAAGTCGACTGGCCCGCCGTCGAGAAGCACATCGATGACGTGATCACCGCAGGCGCGGACGGCATCGTCGTGACGGGAACGACCGGCGAGACCTCGACCCTGACGGACCCGGAGAAGCTCAAGCTCGTCGAGGTCGGCAAGTCCGTCTCGTCGGGACGCGCGAAGATCATCACGGGTGGCGGATCGAACGAGACCGCGCATGCGATCGAGCTGTACAAGGCCAGCGAGAAGGCCGGCGCCGACGGCATCATGATCGTCACGCCGTACTACAACAAGCCGACGCAGGCGGGCATCCTCACGCACTTCCGGCTCGTCGCCGATGCGACCGACCTGCCGGTCATCCTGTACGACATCCCCGGGCGGACCGGTGTCCCGATCAAGTACGAGACGATCCTCCGGCTCGCCAAGCACCCGAACATCCTCGCGGTGAAGGACGCCAAGGGCGACTTCTCCGAGGTGAGCCGTGTGCTCAACCAGACCGACCTCATGTACTTCTCCGGTGACGACGCGAACGTGCTGCCGCACCTGTCGATCGGGGCGACCGGCCTCATCGGCGTGACGGCGAACGTCGCCGCCGCTCCGTACCGGACCATCATCGATGCGGTGAACCGAGGCGACCTCGCCACCGCGACCGCCGAGCACAAGCGGCTGGAACCGCTGGTCCGGGCCGTCATGACGCACGTCCCCGGCACGGTCGCCGCGAAGTACATCCTGCACGGGCTGGGCCGCATCTCCAGTCCGCGTGTCCGCCTTCCCCTCGTCGGCCCGGAGGAGTGGGAGGCCGCCCTCATCGAGGACGAGCTCGATCTCGTCAGCGGCGTGCCGGGGGCGGACTTCTCGAACTTCCGGCCCGACCGCAACGCGGCCGCGGGCGGCGCCCTGCCGAAGGTGCACGGCACGACGCGCTGAGCCGCGTCACCCTGAACGAACGGACGCGTGGAGTGTCCGACTGAGGAGACAGCATGTCCATTCCCCTGGCCGAACCGTCCGCTCTCGACGAAGGGACGCTCCGGGTCATCCCGATCGGCGGCCTGGGGGAGATCGGTCGCAACATGACCGTGTTCGAGTACGCGGGCAAGATCCTCATCGTGGACTGCGGGGTGCTCTTCCCGGAGGAGCACCAGCCCGGCGTCGACCTCATCCTCCCCGACTTCGAGCCGATCCGTGACCGTCTCGACGACATCGTGGGCGTGGTGCTGACGCACGGGCACGAGGACCACATCGGGGCGGTTCCGTACCTGCTGCGGCTGAAGAGCGACATCCCGCTGATCGGCTCCGGACTCACGCTCGCCCTCGTCGAGGCGAAGCTGAAGGAGCACCGCATCAAGGCCTTCACCCTGACCGTGAAGGAAGGCCAGCACGAGAAGGTCGGGCCGTTCGACCTCGAGTTCGTCGCGGTGAACCACTCCATTCCGGACGCGCTGGCCGTCGCGATCCGCACCCCCGCGGGCATGGCCCTCGCCACCGGCGACTTCAAGATGGACCAGCTGCCCCTGGACGGCCGCATCACCGATCTGCGCGCGTTCTCGCGCCTGGGGGAGGAGGGCGTCGACCTCTTCCTCGTCGACTCCACCAACGCCGACGTCCCCGGCTTCACGCCCACGGAGCGCTCCATCGGCCCGGTCCTCGACCAGGTCATCGGCAAGGCTCCGCGCCGCGTGATCGTCGCGAGCTTCTCCAGCCACGTGCACCGCGTGCAGCAGGTGATCGACGCCGCGCACGCGCACGGGCGTCGGGTCGCGTTCCTCGGCCGCAGCATGGTCCGCAACATGACGATCGCGGAGCAGCTCGGCTACCTCAAGGTGCCGGCGGGCGTGCTGATCGACTTCAAGAAGGCACGCGACCTCCCGGACGAGCAGATCGTCTACATGTCGACCGGTTCGCAGGGCGAGCCGATGGCCGTGCTGAGCCGCATGGCCAACATGGACCACGCCATCGAGGTGAGCGAGGGCGACACGGTCATCCTGGCGTCGAGCCTCATCCCGGGCAACGAGAACGCCGTCTACCGCGTCATCGACGGGCTCACGAAGCTGGGCGCGAACGTCGTGCACAAGGCCAACGCGCGGGTGCACGTGTCGGGGCACGCCGCGGCCGGCGAGCTGCTCTACTGCTACAACATCCTCAAGCCGAAGAACGTCCTCCCTGTCCACGGGGAGTACCGGCACCTGATCGCCAACGCCAAGCTCGCCCAGGACACCGGGATCCCCGAGCAGAACACGATCATCGCCTCCAACGGCACCGTGATCGACCTGAAGGACGGCGTCGCCCGGGTGGCCGGGCAGCTCGACCTCGGGTTCGTCTACGTCGACGGCTCGACCGTCGGCGAGATCACCGATGCCGACCTCAAGGACCGTCGCATCCTCGGCGAGGAGGGGTTCATCTCGGTCATCGTCGTCGTGGATGCCGCGACCGGGCGCATCATCTCGGGGCCGGAGATCCACGCGCGCGGCGTCGCCGAGGACGACGCCGTGTTCGACGACGTCGCTCCGAAGATCGTCGCCGCGCTGAAGGAGGCGTCCGGCAACGGCGTGCGCGACACGCACGCGCTGTCGCAGGTCGTCCGTCGGACGATCGGCCGCTGGGTGAACCAGAAGCTGCGTCGTCGCCCGATGATCGTCCCTCTCGTCATCGAGGCCTGACCCTCGGATCACGGCGTGCCGTCGCGCGCCGTGATCGTCGAGTTCCGCGTGGTGACGCGGAGATGTCGGTCGCGGGTCGTACCGTGGAGGCATGGCCAGGAGCAGCACCAAGACCGAGCGCGCCTCGACGAGCGCCCCGTCGCGCCCCAAGCGGCAGGCGGCTCCGAAGGCGCAGCCCGCACCCAAGAAGTACATCGACGAGGCGGACAAGCCGCCCGTCGCCGCGCGCGCCTGGAACGGGCTCGCGCACGGCGTCGGCGGACTCTTCCGGGCCTTCGGGCCGGAAACGCTGCAGAAGGACGACCGCAGGGACGGATTCCCGTTCCTGCTGGTGATCCTGGCGGCGCTCGGTGCCGTCAACGAGTGGTTCTTCATCGGCAACGAGGTCGCGGCGAACATCAGCGCCTACTCGGTGGGGCTCTTCGTCGGTCGGGTGGCCTTCATCATGCCGGTGCTGCTGCTCCTCCTGGCGGGATGGCTGTTCCGGCATCCGTCGTCCGTGCACGACAACGGGCGCATCGGTATCGGCTTCGGGATGTTCGTGCTCGCTCTGGCGGGGATCTTCCACGTCGCCGGCCCTCGTCCCCACCCGAACCAGGGCATGCCCGCGCTGAGCGAGTCCGGTGGCCTGCTCGGGTGGCTCGTGGGCCAGCCCCTGACGTACCTCACCGACATCCCGGCGTACCTCATCCTCGGGCTGCTCGCCGCCCTGAGCATCCTCATCCTCACGAAGACCCCGCCGAACCGCATCGGTGCCCGGCTGGGAGATCTCTACGCGTGGATGTTCGACGCGGAGCGCCCGGAGAAGCCGGCGAAGGACACCGCGGCCGCGGTCGACGAGGCCGACAAGGTCGACGACCCGGACGTGCTGCCCTGGTGGCGACGCAACAAGACCGGTCGCGAGGAAGACCCCGACGAGGGCACGCTCGCGTCCGACGACATCACCGCGCTCCTGTCCACCACCGAGGCCACCCCCGCATACGACCAGGCCGTGACGGTGGCGAACCCGTACGACGCGGCGACCGAGGTGCTCAGCGACGTGCGCTCCGTGACCGACGCGCTCGCGGAGCAGCAGACGACCGCGCTGCTGGACGACGAGTCGGACACCGGCGAGATGCCGGAGCTGCCCGGACTGGACGGCTTCGGCACCGAGGGCCCCGGCGACCGCGGTCCGCAGGCCCCCGTGGCCCCCTACATCCTCCCGTCGCCGGGTGTGCTGTCCGAGGGACCGCCCTCGGTGGCCCGCTCGGAGGCGAACGACCGCATCGTCGAGCAGATCACCAGCGTCCTCGACCAGTTCAAGGTCGACGCCAAGGTCACCGGCTTCTCCCGCGGTCCGACGGTCACGCAGTACGAGGTCGAGGTCGGCCACGGCGTCAAGGTCGAGAAGATCCTGCAGCTCAGCAACAACTTCGCCTACGCGGTCGCCTCCAACGACGTGCGCATCCTCTCGCCGATCCCCGGCAAGAGCGCGATCGGCATCGAGATCCCGAACACCGACCGCGAGACGGTCGCCCTCGGCGACGTGCTGCGGTCGGCGGCCGCGCAGAAGAGCACGCACCCGCTCACGATCGGCGTCGGCAAGGACGTCGGCGGCAACTTCGTCGTCGCCAACCTCGCGAAGATGCCGCACCTCCTGGTGGCGGGCTCGACGGGGTCCGGTAAGTCCAGCTTCGTGAACTCGATGATCACCAGCCTGCTCATGCGGGCGCGCCCGTCCGACGTGCGCATGGTCCTCATCGACCCGAAGCGTGTGGAGCTGACGAGCTACGCCGGTGTCCCGCACCTGATCACCCCCATCATCACGAACCCGAAGAAGGCCGCCGAGGCGCTGCAGTGGGTCGTGAAGGAGATGGACATGCGGTACGACGACCTCGCGTCGTTCGGCTTCCGCCACATCGACGACTTCAACCGCGCCGTGCGTGCGGGGGAGGTGGAGGTGCCCCCGGGCAGCGAACGGGTGCTCAAGCCGTACCCGTACCTCCTCGTCGTGGTCGACGAGCTCGCGGACCTCATGATGGTCGCCCCGCGCGACGTCGAGGACTCGATCGTCCGCATTACGCAGCTCGCCCGCGCCTCCGGCATCCACCTGGTGCTCGCCACGCAGCGCCCGAGCGTCGACGTCGTCACCGGCCTCATCAAGGCGAACGTGCCGTCCCGTCTCGCGTTCGCGGTCACGAGCGTCACCGACAGCCGCGTGATCCTCGACAGCCCCGGCGCCGACAAGCTCATCGGACAGGGTGATGCGCTCTTCTCGCCCATGGGCTCGTCGAAGCCGTTCCGACTGCAGGGTGCGTGGGTCGACGAGAAGGAGATCGACGCGGTCGTCAAGCACGTCACGCGTCAGGCGCGTCCCGAGTACCGTGCCGACGTCCAGGAGGCGATGGAGCCGGCGAAGAAGAAGGAGGTCGACGAGGACATCGGCGACGACCTCGAGCTCCTGCTCGCGGCGGCCGAGCTCATCGTCTCCTCGCAGTTCGGATCGACGTCGATGCTGCAGCGCAAGCTGCGGGTCGGCTTCGCCAAGGCCGGACGCCTCATGGATCTCCTCGAGTCGCGCGAGGTCGTCGGTCCCTCGGAGGGCTCGAAGGCGCGCGATGTGCTCGCGACCCCCGAGCAGTTGCCGCAGGTCATGGCGAAGCTCCGCGGCGAAGACGTTCCGTCGGCTCCTGCGGCTCCGGCTGCGCCCGCCGCCGCAGCGGTGCCGCCGGCCGAACGGGACCCGTTGGAGGCGCAGTACGACGGCCTGCCGGTCGTCGAAGCGGAGGGCGACGAAGACGCCTGGGGCCTGACGGGACGCGATTGATGGCGATCCCTCGGCAGCTCCCCAACGCCATCACGGTGGCGCGCATCCCGCTCGCCGTGGTGTTCTTCGTCCTCCTGCTCGTCGGCGGGACGTACGGCCTCGCCGATCTCACCGTGCGCTGGATCGCCGCCGTCCTCTTCATCGTCGCCATCTCGACCGACTGGGTCGACGGCTACCTCGCACGTCGCTACGACATCGTCAGCGACTTCGGCAAGCTCTGGGATCCGATCGCGGACAAGCTCCTCACCGGCGCCGGATTCGTCGGGTTGGCGATCCTGGGCGAGGTCTCCTGGTGGATCGTCGTGATCATCCTCGTCCGCGAGTGGGGGATCACCATCCATCGGCTGGTCGTCGCGAGCGAGCACGTTGTCGCGGCCGCCTGGATGGGCAAGATCAAGACGGCTTTCCAGGGGGTCGCCCTCGGCTGGGCTCTCCTGCCGCTGCACGTGTTCATCGGGCTCGGCCCGTGGACCGTCGTGACGACCGTCCTCATGGTCATCGTGCTCGTGCTCACCGTCGTCAGCGGGATCGACTACATCGTCGCGCAGGTGCGCGGCGCGCGTCAGAGCCGATGAGCGGCACGACACCGGCCGAGGCTCTGGACGCTCTGCGTGAGCGAGGCTGGACCGTCGGTGTCGCGGAGTCGCTCACCGGCGGTGCGGTGTGCGCGGCGCTCGTCGCGGTTCCCGGCGCCTCCGCCGTGCTCCTCGGCGGCGTCGTCGCCTACGCCACCCCCGTCAAGCACACGCTGCTCGACGTCGACACCGACCTGCTGGAGCGATACGGGCCGGTGCACCCGGAGGTCGCGCGGCAGATGGCTGCCGGAGTGCGCGACGCCGTCGCGGTGGATGGTCTCCCCGCCGATGTCGGGGTGTCCACCACGGGGATCGCGGGCCCGGAGTCCCCGGATGGGCAGCCCGTGGGCACCGTCCACATCGGCGTGGTCACCCCGACAGTGAGCCGGACCCGACCGTTCCACTTCGAGGGGGACCGCGACGCGGTGCGAGCACAGACGGTCGCGGCGGTCCTCGATGTGCTGGCCGCTGCGCTGCGGGAATAGCGGCCCGCCGCGTCATGTTGATACGGATGTGCTCACATTTAAACCACAGAGTGCAAGGGTAGATTCTGTGCAAGCCAGGAGGACTAGACTGGCCGTCTCTTCGAGGGAGACCTCGATTCACGAACTGCGGAGGAGGTTCCGATGATTCTTGTACGACAGGAGATCGGCGACGTGCTGAGGGACTTCCGTCTGCAGAAGGGGCGGACGCTCCGGCAGGTCGCGAGCAAGGCATCCGTCGCTCTCGGTTACCTCAGCGAGGTCGAGCGCGGACAGAAGGAGGCCTCGAGCGAGATCCTCGCCTCGGTGGCAGAGGCGCTCGACGTCCCCATCTCCACGATCATGCGCGAGGTCGGGGACCGCATCTCGGTGCTCGAAGGCATCCAGGTCTTCCCGGACGTCGTTCCGGACGACCTGGTCGCGTCCGTGGAGCCCGAGCTCTCGCTCCGCTGACACTCGGAGATCACCCTGATGCGACGCAGTGAGTTCCTGCGCGCCGTCGACGCCGAGTTCCATACCCGAGCATCTTCTCTGGTGAATGACCTCGTGCTCTCCGGCATGGGGGGACGAACGGCGCTCGAGGCTCTCGAAGCCGGGGTACCTCCGCGCGACATCTGGCTCGCGCTCTGCGCCGACATGGATGTCCCCGAATCCCGTCGCCACGGCGTGGGGCGTCTGGAGCCGCGCGGCCGGTGACGGCGGCTTCCCGGGTGTGCGGAAGTCCGACACGCCGAACGTGCGTGTTGTCGAAAATCTGTTCGAACCAGGCGTAGTCTTCTGCACAAGTGGTCAGACGGTTCTGGTCCCCACGATCCCCGGCTCCTCGACGCAATGTCGGAGGCCCGCCGTACCGTGAGGTCCAGGCTGAAAAGCCATACGCCTTGTCGGAGAGTTCCTTCCGCCGGAAGAGCCGCGACAGCCTACAGGCGGCAGCACACGCGCAGAAGGAGCACACCATGCCATCACCCGCCGACCGCGAGAAGTCCCTCGAGACCGCCCTCGCCCAGATCGACCGCCAGTTCGGAAAGGGCTCGGTCATGCGGCTGGGCAGCGATGAGCGTGCCCCTGTGGCCGTCATCCCCACCGGCTCCATCGCCCTCGACGTCGCCCTCGGCGTGGGAGGTCTGCCGCGTGGCCGCATCGTCGAGATCTACGGCCCGGAGTCCTCGGGTAAGACGACGCTGACGCTGCACGCCATCGCCAACGCCCAGCGGGCCGGCGGTATCGCGGCATTCATCGACGCGGAGCACGCGCTCGACCCCGACTACGCCGCGAAGCTCGGCGTCGACATCGACGCCCTTCTCGTCTCGCAGCCCGACACGGGTGAGCAGGCTCTCGAGATCGCCGACATGCTCGTGCGCTCCGGTGCCATCGACCTCATCGTCGTCGACTCGGTGGCGGCCCTGGTGCCGCGTGCGGAGATCGAGGGCGAGATGGGAGACTCCCACGTGGGTCTCCAGGCCCGCCTCATGTCGCAGGCGCTGCGGAAGCTCACCGGTGGTCTGAACCAGACGAACACGACGATGATCTTCATCAACCAGCTGCGCGAGAAGATCGGCGTGTTCTTCGGCTCGCCGGAGACCACTGCCGGTGGTAAGGCGCTGAAGTTCTACGCCTCCGTGCGTATGGACATCCGCCGCATCGAGACGCTCAAGGACGGCACGGACGCCGTGGGTAACCGCACCCGCGTCAAGATCGTCAAGAACAAGATGGCGCCGCCCTTCAAGCAGGCGGAGTTCGACATCCTCTACGGCGTCGGCATCTCCCGCGAGGGCAGCCTGATCGACTTCGGCGTCGAGCACGGCATCGTCAAGAAGTCGGGATCGTGGTACACCTACGACGGCGATCAGCTGGGCCAGGGGAAGGAGAACGCGCGCACGTTCCTGCTCAACAACGCCGACATCGCCCTGGCGATCGAGAGCCAGATCAAGCAGAAGCTCGGTATCGGCGGCCCGGCCGCCGCTCCGGGTGCTGATGAGCTGGCCGAGCGTCGCCCGGCCTGATGAGTGACCAGCGTGGGGGCGATTCCGAGCGGATCGCCCCCATCATCCCTCTCTTCGGCGGACCCACGCGTGCGGAGCATCCAGCCGCAGGCGGTGCAGACGAGTCGTCGTCCGCACCGCCTGCGCGGTCGGGGCCACCCGCGGACGCGGCGGGACTCTGGCGCTCGACGTGGCACGAGCCCACGTCGGCAGGGTCCCCGTCGGTCGACGACGGTTCTCCCAGCGCGAGGCACCCCGCCCGGGGTGCCTCGGCGCGGGCCGCTTCCCGGGGCGGGAAGACCACCACATTGCGCGCCGTCGGCGATACGTCCCGGTCGACCGGAGGGGGAGAGGGCACGGAGAACGGCCCCTCGGCGGCGGAGATCCGAGCGACGGCGGAGGAGTCGTTGGTGCGGAAGCTCCGCACGCGGTCACTGTCCGTCTCCGAGGCCCGGCTGGTGTTGAAAGGGCACGGGCTTGCGACGGACGCCGTCGAAGACGTGATCGACGACTTCGTACGGCGCGGATACCTCGACGACGCCGTGCTCGCCGAGCTCCTCGTCACGTCCGGCGTCGAACGCAAGGGCCAGGGGCGGGTCGCGTTGTCTCGTGCGCTCGCGCAGCGGGGCATTCCTCGTGACGTCATCGACGCCGCGCTCGACGAGCTGCCCGACGACGATGCGGAGCGGGCCCTGGAGTTCGCCCGGACCAAAGCGCGTTCGATGGGACGCCTCGACCCCGACGCGGCGCTCCGCCGGTTGATCGGGCAGCTGTCGCGCCGCGGGTACGGGGGATCGGTCGCCATGAACGCGGCGAAGACGGCGCTGCGGGAAGCCTCGTTCGGCGGGGGCGTCTCCGGCGTCCGGTTCGTGGACTCCGACTGACGGTTCGCACGCGATCGGCTCTCGACGACGCTCGTACAATGGGAGCATCATGACTATCCCCCGCAGTGAACCGACGATCATCAGCGCGTCGTCGGCGGCCGTCGACGATGACGGGCGCCAGCGATCCTACGAAGTGCGCACCTTCGGCTGCCAGATGAACGTCCACGACTCCGAGCGTCTGTCCGGGTCCCTGGAGAGCGCCGGCTACATCCGCGCCGAGGCCGGGGCCGAGGCTGACGTGGTGATCATCAACACCTGCGCCGTCCGGGACAACGCCGCCGGGAAGCTCTACGGGACGCTCGGGCACCTGGCCGCCGTCAAGCGCCGCAAGGCCGGGATGCAGATCGCCGTCGGCGGCTGCCTGGCGCAGATGGACAAGCAGGCCGTGCTCGACAAGGCCCCCTGGGTCGACGTGGTCTTCGGCACGCACAACATGGGATCCTTGCCCGGCCTCCTCGAGCGCGCGCGCCACAACGGTGACGCCGAGCTCGAGATCCTCGAGTCCCTCGAGGTCTTCCCGTCGACGCTTCCCACCAAGCGCGACTCCGCACACAGCGGCTGGGTGTCGATCTCCGTCGGCTGCAACAACACCTGCACCTTCTGCATCGTCCCGAGCCTCCGGGGCAAGGAGAAGGACCGTCGCCCGGGCGACATCCTCAACGAGATCCGTCTGCTGGTGGAGGACGGCGCCATCGAGGTGACGCTCCTCGGGCAGAACGTGAACTCCTACGGGGTGGAGTTCGGGGATCGTCAGGCGTTCGGAAAGCTCCTCCGCGCCGCCGGCGAGATCGAGGGGCTCGAGCGCATCCGCTTCACGAGCCCGCATCCCGCCGCCTTCACAGACGACGTGATCGACGCGATGGCGGAGACGCCCGCCGTCATGCCGCAGCTCCACATGCCGCTGCAGTCGGGGAGCGACCGGATCCTCAAGGCGATGCGTCGCTCCTACCGCAGCGAGCGCTTCCTGGGCATCCTGGACCGCGTCCGCGAGCGCATCCCGCACGCGGCCATCACGACCGACATCATCGTCGGCTTCCCCGGCGAGACCGAGGAGGACTTCGAGGACACGATGCGCGTCGTCGAGCAGTCGCGCTTCTCCGGAGCCTTCACCTTCCAGTACTCGATCCGCGAAGGCACCCCTGCGGCCACGATGCCGGACCAGGTGCCCAAGGACGTCGTGCAGGCTCGCTATGACCGGCTGATCGCGCTCCAGGAGCGCATCTCGCTCGAGGAGAACCAGAAGCAGGTCGGCCGGGAGGTCGAGGTTCTCGTGTCCACGGGCGAAGGCAAGAAGGACACGGAGACGCGTCGCCTGACCGGGCGGGCGCAGGACAACCGGCTCGTGCACTTCGAGGTCACTCCCGGGTCCGAGCTGCCGCGCCCAGGGGATGTCGTCACGGTGACGGTGACGCACGCCGCGCCGTTCCACCTCCTCGCCGACGACCCGACGGGTGCCCCGCTCCGCATCCGTCGGACGCGTGGTGGCGACGCCTGGGATCGGGGACAGGCCGAGTCGTGCGCCGTGCCGGCACCGAGCGACGGCGCTCCGCGCGCCGTCTCCCTCGGCCTGCCGACCCTCCGCGTCGGAGTGTGACCGCGCCTCGGCTCTGGGCCGTCGTCGGCGCGACCGGCACGGGGAAGAGCGATCTGGCGCTCGATCTCGCCGAGGAGCTCCGGCGGCGCGGCAACCCGGCGGAGATCGTCAACGCCGACGCTATGCAGCTCTACCGCGGCATGGACATCGGCACCGCGAAGCTGTCGGTCGCCGAACGTCGCGGCATTCCGCACCACCTCTTCGACGCGCGAGAGGTGACGCAGGACGCTGCCGTGGCCTGGTATCAGCCGCTCGCACGAGAGGCCGTGCAGCAGATCCACGCGGCGGGAGGGGACGCGATCCTCGTCGGTGGATCGGGACTCTACGTGTCGAGCGTCGTCTACGAGTTCCACTTCCCGCCCCGGGACCCCGCCATCCGCGAGCGTCTCGAGCAGGAACTCGATCGCGAGGGTGTCGGGTCCCTGCTCCAGCGGTTGCGTGAGCGTGATCCGGGGGTCGCGGCCCGAGTGGACCCGCGCAACGGGAGACGCGTGATCCGCGCGCTCGAGATCATCGAGCAGGGGAGCGCGACGCATGGTGCCGTCCTCCCCGAGACGCCGACGCTCTGGTATCCGCACACGCGTCTGATCGGGCTGCACGTGGATCGGGGCGAACTCGTCGCCCGCCTCGATGCGCGTGTGCGTCGGATGTGGGAGCACGGCCTGGTGGCCGAGGTCGCCGGGCTGCGGGACCGCGGTCTGGAGCGCGGGACGACAGCCCCGCGGGCGATCGGATACGCACAGGCGCTCGCACAGCTGGACGGTCGCTCCACCGCCGAAGAGGCGATCGCCGAGACGCAGGCTCTCACGCGACGCTATGCACGTCGACAGGTGTCGTGGTTCAAGCGCTACCCGGAGCTGGAGTGGGTGACGCCACCCGTGGCCGTCGCCGACCTGTTGCGGGACTGACCGCGATGTCGGTGGCCCGTGCGAGCATGCGCGTATGGCCACTCACTACTTCACCGCGTCCAGCCTGGACGGCTTCATCGCCACTGCCGAGCACTCCCTGGACTGGCTGCTGAGCCAGGACATCGACATGGAGGGTCCGATGGCGTACCCCGCCTTCGAGAAGAGCATCGGTGCGCTGGTGATGGGGGCATCCACGTTCGAGTGGGTCATGCGCCATGAGGAGGGCCGCTGGACGTACACGCAGCCCACGTGGGTGCTGTCGCATCGTGACCTTGCGGTGCCGGCCGGGGCCGATGTCCGGGTGACGAGTGCCGACATCCGCGACGTGCACAGCGCGATGCTCGACGCCGCGGGTGGCAAGGATCTTTGGGTGGTCGGCGGGGGAGACCTCGCCGGGCAGTTCGCCGACGCGGGGCTGCTGGACGAGGTCTGGGTGCAGTACGCACCGGTGACCCTCGGGAGCGGCGCCCCGCTGTTGCCGCGGCGGCTCGATCTGGAACTGATCGAGGTGGCTCGCAACCGCAGCTTCCTCTGCGGGCGCTATCGCGTCGCACGGCCGGGCGCAGGGTCGTCGGCTCCCTAGACTGGTCCCATGGTCGCATTCACCAAGGGGCACGGTACCGGCAACGACTTCATCATCATCGCCGACCCCGACGGGCAGCTGGAGTTGACGGCGGAGCAGGTCGCCGTGCTCTGCGATCGTCACTTCGGCATCGGCGCGGACGGCGTGCTGCGCGTCGTGCGCTCGTCCGCGATCCCGGAGGGTGCAGCCGCCCTGGCAGAAGAGCCGGATGCCGAATGGTTCATGGACTATCGCAACGCCGACGGCTCCGTCGCGGAGATGTGCGGGAACGGGATCCGGGTCTTCGCCCACTACCTCGTCCGCTCGGGTCTCGCGGCGATCGAGCCCGGCAGCACGCTCCCGATCGGCACCAGAGCCGGCGTCCGTGACGTCACCCGCAGCGTGAGCGGCTATCAGGTCGACCTCGGCGCGTGGAAGCTGTCGGGAGACGACCCGCTGGTGCGCGCGGACGGGCTGACCGTCACCCGTCCGGGACTGGGCATCGACGTCGGGAACCCGCACGTCGTGGTGGCACTGGCCTCGGACGCGGAACTCGGACTGCTGGAACTCACCCGCACGCCGGAGCTGGAGCCGGCTCCGCCCGCGGGAGCCAACGTCGAGTTCGTGGTGCCCGGTGAGCCCCTCGTGCGCGACGGCATCGGGCACGTGCGGATGCGTGTCTTCGAGCGCGGCGTCGGCGAGACACTGAGCTGCGGGACGGGTGTCGCCGCCACGGCTCTCGCTGTGCGCTACTGGGCCGGCGCACAGGCCCCCGACAACTGGCAGGTCGAGGTTCCCGGCGGCACGCTCGGAGTTCGCATGTTCCCCGCCGAAGACGGGGAGCACGTCGCCCTGTCCGGGCCCGCGCAGCTCGTCTATCAGGGTGAGGTCGACCTCGTCTGAGGTCGCGGGGCGGACCTCTCAGACGAGGGCGATGGGCTCCGTCGGCGGTGTTCCGTGCTTGCGCACCTTGAGGATGCGGTACCCCTTGCCGGTCGCCGTCCGGAAGACGCTGTAGCCGGGCTGGAAGGTCGCCGCGATCCAGCGCTGCAGGGAGTCGGCGCCGAGGTTCCGCTGGACGACGAGCCACGCATCGCTGCGCTCGTCGAGCCTCGGGATCCACTTCTCGAGCAGACCGTGCAGCTCGTTCTTCCCCACCCGGATCGGGGGATTGGATCGGATCGTGCGGAAGGTCACGTCGGCGGGAACATCTTGGGGCAGTGCAGCGTTGACATTGGTGAGGCCGAGGGCTGCGGCGTTGCGACGCACGAGGTCCAGAGCCCGCTCGTTCACATCGACCGCCCAGACGGTCGCGTGCGGAGCGGCCAGCGCCATCGACAGGGAGATCGGCCCCCACCCGCTGCCGAGGTCGAGAAGATGACCTCCCGGTGGAACCGGAGGCATGTTGGCGAGAAGCACTGCGGTGCCGGCGTCGAGTCGATCCGGGCTGAAGACGCCACCCGCGGTGGTCACTTCGAGCTCACGTCCTGCCAGGGATACGCGGATCTTGCGCAGGTTCTCGGGGCTAGCCGGGGCCGCAGTGAAGTAGTGGTCGGACCCCATACGGTGAGCGTACCGGACGGCGCGGGCTAAGGTTAAGGCTCGCGAGGAAACCAGAGACAGGAACGGATGACGGAGACGAAGACACCCTCCACCGACGACCAGACGGTCGACCGCGTGCTGGCGAACGCAGAGAAGCGCTCGGAGGTGCGGATGTTCGGCGCCGCGCAGGCGCTCCAGGACGAAGCGACGGCCGCGCACTCGACCGCAGACGGCGACCAGTGGGACCTCGAGGACCGGCATGCGCTGCGGCGTGTGGGCGGTCTGTCGACGGAGCTCGAAGACGTCACCGAGGTCGAGTATCGCCAGCTGCGGCTCGAGAACGTCGTGCTCGTCGGCGTGTATCCGCAGGGCGCCCAGGAGGACGCGGAGAACTCGTTGCGCGAGCTCGCCGCGCTCGCGGAGACGGCAGGCGCCGTCGTGCTCGACGGCGTGCTGCAGCGCCGTCCGCACCCGGATGCCGCCACCTACCTGGGACGCGGCAAAGCGCAGGAGTTGAAGGACATCGTCGCCGCCGTCGGCGCCGACACCGTGATCGCCGACACCGAGCTGGCCCCCAGCCAGCGTCGTGCGCTCGAAGACGTCGTGAGGGTCAAGGTGATCGACCGGACCACCGTGATCCTCGACATCTTCAGCCAGCATGCCAAGAGCCGAGAAGGTAAGGCCCAGGTCGAGCTCGCGCAGCTCGAATATCTGCTGCCGCGCCTGCGCGGCTGGGGTGAGTCGATGAGCCGCCAAGCCGGTGGACAGGTCGGCGCCGGAGGCGCGGGCATGGGCTCGCGCGGACCCGGTGAGACGAAGATCGAGCTCGACCGCCGACGCATCCGGACGAAGATGGCGCTCCTGCGCAAGCAGATCCGCGACTTCGCTCCCGCGCGCGAGGCGAAGCGGGCCGAACGCAAGCGCAACACCATCCCCTCCGTCGCCATCGCCGGGTACACGAACGCCGGGAAGTCGAGTCTGCTCAACGCGCTGACGAGCGCGGGCGTGCTCGTGGAGAACGCGCTGTTCGCGACCCTCGATGCGACCGTCCGTCGGTCCGAGACCGAAGACGGCCGGGTGTACACGCTCACCGACACGGTGGGATTCGTGCGCAACCTGCCGCACCAGCTCGTCGAAGCCTTCCGCTCCACGTTGGAGGAGGTCGGTGACGCGGACGTCGTGCTGCATGTGGTCGACGGCTCGCACCCCGACCCGGCCGGCCAGCTGCAGACCGTGCGCGACGTGATGGGCGATGTGGGCGTGCGCGACATGCCGGAGATCGTCGTCTTCAACAAGGCCGACCTCATCCCCGAGGACGAGCGGCTCGTGCTGCGCGGCCTGGAGCCGCAGGCGCACTTCGTCTCGTCACGGTCCGGCGAGGGCATCGTCGAGCTCCGCGCGGCGATCGAGGAGGCGCTGCCGAAGCCGGCCGTCGAGCTCCACGCCGTGATCCCGTACGACCGCGGTGACCTCGTCGCGGCGATCCACGAGACCGGGATGCTGCTGTCCGTCGAGCACCAGGAGGCAGGGACCGCGGTGCACGCGCACGTGTCCGAGCGTCTCGCCGCCGACCTCGCGGCCTACGTCGTCAGCGACTGACGGCGGAGGCTCAGCGAGCGAGGAAGCGCGCCTCGACGGTCGCCGTGAGGACGATGTCCTGCGGCTCGTACTCCATGGCCGGCGCGGTGTCGGCCGCGAAAGCGACGGCACCGCGCGCCTTCCCCAGCGGTGTGCCGGGCGTCGGCGCCGTGGTGGAGAGCAGGCCGGTATCGGCGATCTCCAGGGGAGCCACGTCGGCGAGGCCGAGCGCGGCGGCGTAGGCCTCGGCTCTCGTCACGGCCACGTGGACGGCCTGCGTGGCCACCTCTCGTTCCACGCGAACGCGGGTCTCGGGGGTGAGGTGCCAGTCGACACCGCCGACCTCGACGCCATCCCAGGCGGAGATGTCGGAGATCCAGACCGACAGCTCCGACGCCTCGGCGAAGGTCGCGGTGACGTCGATGCTCGCGTAGTAGACCGGGGCGAGACGCTTCCCGTCGGCGTTCCACGGGCGCTCCGCACGGACCGAGAGGCGGGTGCTGCTCCAGTCGAGAGCGGAGCCGGCTTCCACGCGGCCCACGATGCTGGTCCGCACGGGCTCGGCCAAGCGCATCACATGGTCGACGACCGCGGCGCGGTCCGGCCCTTCCGCGCGGACCGCGACGTGGGCGGTGGCGCGCTCCGGAGCCAGACGGGCCTCGTGCTCGCCGCGGACGGTGACAGTCACATCGCTCATGGCGCCGACTCTACGCGACCTCCGCGGGCGGCGTGGAATGGCGACGCGGGCGGGAACGTTGTATCCTGTGATGCTCGGGTGCTCGTCGTCCGAGGCTGACAATTCCACAGTGTGACAGCGGCTCCTTCGAGAGAAGGACCACGGGGCTGATCGGTTTCGACAGCGCCTGTGAATCCACGAGAAGCGGGCCGAGGATGCAGAGTTATCTCGTAAACGCTCTCTGCAAAACAATAGTTGCCGAATCCAAGCGCAACGACTTCGCCCTCGCTGCCTAAGCGAGCCCGATAGTCCGTCAGACCGTATGTGATTCCGATACGGATCCTGGCGTCATCTAGGAATCTTGCTGCGTGACGGCGTCTGGACGTCACGTGGGACTCTTCCCAGGCTGGGCTCGTCGACTTAGGTGTCTGTGACAAAGGTCGGAGCCGAGCAGAACGCTTCCACAGACTGCGCCCGGAGAAGGCGTGGAGACTCAGCGTTGGACGGGGGTTCGATTCCCCCCAGCTCCACCAGGTCGCTGTCACACAGAACGAGGCCCGCCTCCCTGGTCATGTATCCGGGGAGGCGGGCTTCTTCGTGTCGGGGAACGGGCCGCAGAGACCCCCGCGGGGTCGGAACGTCGAGCTGGCTACGATGGGAAGATGTCGTCCGAACCCCGCCCGCCCGTGCGGAGCCGGCGCCGCACCGGCTGGCTCGTCGCGGTGATCGCGGTGGTGGTGGCAGCCGTGCTCCTCGTCGCCGCAGCGTGGGTGCTGGGGCGGAGGGTGGACCTCGTCACGAACGTGACCATCGCGCTGAGCTATGTCGGCGACGACGGGCGGACGTACTCGTGTACCTACGACTACAGGACCCCGCACCGCGCGCCGATGCCCCCGGAGATCGCGGAAGAGATGAACGACCGCGATTGGTCTCAGACGGGCCAGCTCATCTACGAATGGGCGAAGACCCATCCGGCCGAGTCGTGGTCCACAGAGGACGAGCTTCCTGCCGACGACCCCGGATCGACCAGAGCAGACAGCTCGTGGGCACTCGCGCTCGACCGCTTCATCACCTTCCCACCGTGGACGATCGAGACCGCGGAGGGACCCGAGTACGCGCTCTGGTGGGAAGCCCGCCGGGGAAGCGACTGCGAAGACGGCCTGCGATAGGCTCCGCGGCTGGTGACCGCGGTCGACTATGCGGTCACCCAGCGGACGCCGTCGGCGTCGGGGGCGAAGCGGCGCCCGGCGTCCGTCTCCAGCTCCTCCATGAGCGGGATGATGACGCTCCACAGCGCCCAGTGCTCCGGCGTGCCTTCACCACCTTGTGCCCTCCCTTCCCACCGGGCGGCTGCCGGAAGCGGAACGCGGAAGCCGAACCGGGTCCCCGTCGAGTCGGTGACCTCTGCGCTCAGCGACCCCGCTCCGGCCGCCAACTGCGTCAGGGTGAAATCCCGGGGGACGATGAGTGTTCCCCGCCCACGGTCCCAGGCCTCGCGGACCGCCGTCAGGAACGGCCCCGCGATGATGTCGGTCGTCATCAGAAGTCTCCTTCCCCGATCGGCGGGACAGCGCCCGCCCGTTCGACTCCCTCATCGCGATGATCGCAGGCGGAGTGACCGGATGTCTGTCCCCTCTTCGGGGGACGCGACCGATGCGCGGTGCGCGTACGACCGAACCGGCGCGCGCAAGGGGGTCGGAGGCGACTGCGGTCGCGCGGTACCAAGGGGGTCCACGACGAAGGGAGACGCCATGCCGAAGGGCGATGTCGACACGTTCCACCAGGAAGGCGGCTGGTTCAATCGCGTCCAGGGCGAGGTGAACACGTTCAGCGGGCCGCATGACACGAAGGACGAGGCGGTCGCCGTCGGTCGGGAGACGGCTCGGGCGCGTCAGGTCGAGCACCTCATCCGACGGGAGGACGGCACGATCGGGGAGCGGAACAGCTACGGCAACGACCCGAGGGACGTCCGCGGCTGAGACGCGGGTGGGGAGGCGCGGCATGACGGCCCTGGTGGCGGAGTCGGGCGAGGCCTACCATTCGCACATGGGGTTCATCATGTACGACAGCACGAGCCAGCTCCACATCGAGGACCGCGCGCTCGCGCACCTCAAGGTCGTGATCGCGACGAAGCTCCGACGCAACGAGAGCTTCACGGTGTCGTGGACCCACCCCGAGGGCGATGCGTACGGACGCTCCACGATCTGGCTGCATCCGTCGATCCCGCTGCGCTTCACGTTCGAAGGGCGGGAGCCGCCCAAGCTGAACCCGAAGTGGATCGACGACCTCATGCAATCGGCGAACTCCACCGGAGGCATCACGCTCGTCGACGAGATCGTCCAAGGCTCCACGGCCGAGTGACGGCGAAGGAGCCCCACCTCGTGCGAGGCGGGGCTCCTGGCATCGGGGCGGCAGACTCAGTGCGAGCGGTCGGGGTCCTCGGCGCGCACGTCGCCGCCGTCGTCATCCGATCCGTCCGTGGGCGGAACGGTGCGCGGCTCGCCCTTGTTGTCCTCGGCGCCGAGGTTGTCGTTCTCCTCGGGGCCGGGGGAGGGCTCGGTGCTGATGTCGTTGCGGTCGCTGTCGTTACCCATGCGCATTCCTTTCCTCGACGGATGTCACCAGCCTCGTCCGTCTGCGGCCTCAGGCCCAGCGGCTTGACAACACCAGCCCGAGTGGTGTGCGGCGTCAGCGCTGTCCCTCGATGAGGAGGAGTCCCTGCTTCGTGTCGGCGACCTTCACCCAGCCGTCCCCGAAGAGATACGTCATGCCGTACCCGTCCTCGTCCGTGCTCATGGCGAACTGCGGGTCCTCGGTGACGTACGTGCCCTGAGCGTCTTCCTCGCTCCGCCACCCCTCCTCCTCGAGGCCCGCCTGTGCGCGCTCCGCCTCCTCGGCGGACAGGGGGGACCAGCCGTACATCTGACCGTGGTCCGAGGGCACGCTGAAGTCCGCCCAGAGGCAGAGGAGTCCCTGTGTCAGCTCGACGTCCCCGACGCGGAACTCGCGTGGCTCTGCCGTCCAGCCGGCGTCGGTGAGGGCCGCGACGGTGCCTTCGGAGATCATCGACTCGCACGTGAGCTCGTCCCCGCCCGGTGTCGCGCTCGCGCCGCCGTCTCCCGTGGGAGCGGCCGAGCCCGGCGCCGACGGCTCAGGGGTGCCGCCACCCGTGCACGCCGTCAGGGCGGCTCCCGCGAGCACGAGACCGGTCAGGATCGCGAGTCGTCGGGTGGTCATCGTGGCCTCGGGGTGGTCAGTCGTGCAGGAGACGGAGGAACTCGTCGTGAAGAGTGCCGTTGGTGGCGAGTGTTGAGCGGGCGGAGATCGTCTCGGAGCCGTCGAATGCCGTCATGCGCCCGCCGGCCTCATTCACGATCGCCACAGCCGCTGCGATGTCGTACTCCTTCACATCGAACTCCGCGACCGCCTCCAGTCGTCCTTCGGCGAGGAGCATGTAGGCGTAGACGTCGCCGTACGCCCGATCGCGCCAGACGTGCGCGCTCAGGCGCAGCAGGGCATCCAGCTGTCCGGCGTCACGCCACTGCGCGATGCTCTGGAAGCTCACGCTGGCCTCGTCCAGCGAGGAGACGGTCGAGGTGGCGAGACGGCGCTCGGTGCGGTCGCTGACGGTCCAGGCGCCATGTCCGGCTGCCGCCCACCAGCGTCGACCGAGGGCGGGCATGCTGACCACGCCGACGCGCGGCACGCCGTCGATCGCGAGGGCGATCATCGTGCCCCACAGCGGGACACCGCGGAGGAAGTTCGCGGTGCCGTCGATCGGGTCGATGATCCACTGCCGGGCGGTGCTGCCCTGAGCGCCGAATTCTTCGCCGAAGATGCCGTCGTCAGGACGTTCCTCCTCGAGGATCCGGCGGATCGCCCGCTCCGTCGCCAGGTCGGCGTCCGTCACGTGCGAGTGGTCCGCCTTCGTGGAGATCTCCAGGTCGGCGGCGTCGAAACGCGGGAGCGACTGGGCATCCGCGGCGTCGGCTAGGCGGAGGGCGAGCTGGAGATCGGCGCGCAGGTCGGCGGCGTCGGGAGTGGCGGTCACGCTCTCAGGATAGTCGCCGCCCCGACGGCGCCCGCAGAGACCATCGGCCAGGATGAGGGGGCGAAACGCCCGAGCCACGCCCGGGCCGCGCTGGATTTCGTGTCGGCGCCAACCGCTGGTAATGTAATTCCTCGGTCGGGGTTATCCCGGGCCACGCACCTCTAGCTCAATCGGCAGAGCAACTGACTCTTAATCAGTGGGTTCAGGGTTCAAGTCCCTGGGGGTGCACGGAACAAGCCTCAGAGATCTCGCCATCTCCGGGGCTTTTTCTCTGCCTGTTTCGGGGCTGGATCGCTCAGGGCGGGATCGAAACCGTGCCTCTCGCGGCCGGGAAAACCGTGCCTCTCGCGGCCGGGAGAGGCACCTTTCGAACCGGCATGGGGCGGAGGCGACGACCTGCCGACGCGGGGATCGGAAACGCGCGCTGTGGCGGCGGGTGGCGCGCGCGTCAGGCCCGGCGGACCGAGAGCAGCTGCCAGCCCTCCGGGACCTTCGCCTCGATGCCCGCCATGTCCTCGGCCTCGATCTGCTCGACGCCGTCGACGCGCTGGAACGTCCCCGTGGCCTCCATCTTCGCCTCACCCTTGAGCATGCGCACCGGGGCGGAAGTGAGCGCGTAGCCCGGCTCACGATGAGCATCGAGCTGGGCGTGGACGTCTTCGAGGGATGTCCCGGTGACGTCGACGGTCATGGATCCTCGGGGGCGGATGAGGGCGACAAGCATCCGTCCAGTCTACGAGCGGACCGTGCTGCTCAGAGATCCCAGTCGAGCGTGGAGCGCACGTCGATGGGGGCATCATGGCCGGCGTCCTCGCGGATCAGGTAGACGACGACGCGCGACTGCGCGGTGATGAGCACGCTCGTCAGAGCGTCGCCGGTCGCCAAGTCGATGAACGTCGGTTGCGAGCGCGCCGCCGCCTCGATCCGAGACATGAGGTCCGCGACATCCGTGCTGCGAGGCAGGAGGAAGTCGTGCCCATCGATCTCGATGTGCGTCGTCGTCATTCCCGTCTGGTTCCCCATGGGCTCCACGGTACGAACCACCTCGATCCCCGACAAGAGGGGTTGAACCCCGCCGAAGAGCGTGTTAGGACCGGGTGAGAGCGCTCTCGCTGCCGTCCGGCTGCTGCTGGTCCGCGGGCTCGGGGACGAGGTACAGACCGCTCGGGGCGTTGGCGGTGAATGCGAGGGCCTCGATCCAGGCGCGGTTGACGCTGGGCTGGCGACTGCCGTGGTACTTGTACACCAGCGAGCTTCCGGCATGGATCCAGACCGTCGTCCGGCCGCCGCCCATGCTGACGTCGTCCTTCCAGGTGAAGCCGAAGGGCTCGCCACGGCGGAGCTTCGCGGTCATGACCAGCTGGATGTGAGTGAGAGCGCGGTCTTCGATGTCGACCTTGACGCTGTTCTCGTAGATGAACTTGCCCATCGCAAGATTCCCTTCTCGCCACGGGAACCTGTGCTAAGAGGCGCGGACGCGATGACCGCTGGTGTGGGGTGTGCTCAGCGTTTCACACTTCTGCCCGTTCTCCTACCCGACCGGGGTGTCGTGCGTCGTCGCGTGTCTCCCTGTTTCAGGCCACCGGATCGAGAAGCGTGGGATCGGACGGGTCGACGGTGCGCGTGTTGCTCACCTTGCGGTCGACGACGTGTCCGCGGAGCGTCGCCGCGACATCGGCGGAGGTGTGATCGAGCATCGCCAGCGTATCGAGCTTGGTCTGCCCGGTGAGCTTCTCCGGTGTGAGCCAGGCGTCCCAGGTGTCCGGAGTCAGGAAGGCGGGCATCCGGTCGTGCACCTCCCCACCGGCATCGCGTGCCTCCCGGGTGACGACGACGAAGCAGCGCACCTTCTCTCCCTCATGCTCCATCGACCAGGTGAGGCCGGCGGCGGCGAGCAGGCCGTCCCCGTGGAGGAAGTGCGGGGTCTTGTGGCCTTTCTCGCCCGTCCATTCGAAGTACCCGCGCATCGGCACGAGGCACCGCGCGGCGGAGAACGCCGGCGCCCAGAACCCGGCGGCGAGCTTCTCCATCCGTGCGTTGATCAGCGGGGCGCGCTGCGGACGGTTGGGAGGACTCTGCCAGTCCCACCGCACGAGTTCGAGGATGCGGCCCTCACCGCGGTCCCGGACGATCGGGGCGCTCTCGGTGGGCGCGATCGAGTAGGCGCCGTGCCAGGACTTCCACCAGTCCTCCGGGCGGCCGCCCTCGGCGACGAACTCCCTGATCAGCTCGTCCGTCGCCGCGTCGTTCGCGAATCGTCCGCACATGTCATCGCCTCCGTCTCGCCGGTCGCTCGCGCCGCGGCCGGCATCGCCTCCATCATGGGGCATGGCGCGGACATCGGGTCAGACGACCTCGATCACCGTGCCGGCGGTCAGATCCGACAGCTGGGCGAAGGTCAGCGGCATGACGGTGTGCGGGTGGCCCGCCGCCGCCCACACCACGTCGTACACCTGCAGCGCGCTGTCGATGAAGGTCGGGAGGGACGTGGGATGGCCGACGGGCGCCACTCCGCCGATCGCCTGTCCGGTGGCGTCGCGCACGGTGGCGGGCGGTGCCATGACGACCTCGCTCGCCCCCACGCTTCGCGCCAGGACGGCGAGGTTCGCCCGGTGCCCGCCGCTGGTCATGACGAGGACGGGGCGGCCGTCGGCGAGGAAGACGAGACTGTTGGCGATCGCGGCGACGTCGCAGCCGATGGCGGCGGCCGCCTCGGCGGCGGTGCGCGCCGAGTCCGGAAGAACCCGGATCTCGGTCTCGACACCGGCCGCGAGGAGGTGTTCCTGCACCCGTCGGCTGCGCTCGGGGAGGGGAGGAGCGTCGGTCATGCCCCCACGGTAGCCGAGCAGGTCAGCCGGCGTCACCGACGAGGATCGCCGCCGCGTCCTCGGCGGTCGCATCAGCCGGCTCGTCGTCGATGTGCGCGAGGACCTTCCGGCCGAGGAGGATCGTCAGCGCGGCCAGCAGGACGGCGGCGGCGGCGAAGAGGTACGGCACGGTGGCGCTGAACAGGTGCCACAGCAGGGCGGCGATCGGCGGGGCCATCGCGCCGCCGAGGAAGCGGACTGCGGAGTAGGCCGAAGAGGCGACGGAGCGGGGGAGGTCTGTCGCCTCCATGACGGCTTCGGTCAGCACGGTGTTCATGATGCCGAGGAGCAGACCGCCGACGATGATGCACACGACGAGAGCGGCCGGTTCGGCGACCACGAGTCCCGCGACCACGAGATCGACGGCGAGCAGGGGCAGCACGGTGAGGATCACGTGCGTCCGCGGCATCCGGCGCATCAGCACCGGCGCGACCCACACGCTGGTGATCGCGAGGGCGACACCCCAGCCGAAGAAGGTCAGGCCGATGCCCATCGCGCCGAAGCCCAGGGGGAAGGGCGAGAACGCGAGCAGCACGAAGAAGCCGATGTTGTAGAACAGGGCGGCCACGGCGAGGATCGCGAGCGCGGGACGGCGCAGGGCCGTGAAGGGGGCGGAAAACTTCACCGGCGTGCGCTTCTCGCCCGGACCCCGCAGCAGCACGAGCACGGCGATGAAGGCGATGGCCATCAGGGCCACGACGCCGAAGAACGGGCCGCGCCAGCTCTGCTCGCCGAGGATGCCGCCGAGCAGGGGACCCACGGCGATGCCGAGGCCGAGTGCCGCCTCATACAGCACGATGGCCGCGCTGCTGCCGCCGGATGCGGCGCCGACGATCGTGGCCAGCGCCGTCGAGATGAACAGCGCGTTGCCCAGCCCCCAGCCGGCACGGAAGCCGATGACCGCGTCGACGCTGCCGCTGATCGCGCAGAGGAAGGCGAACACGACGATCAGGCCGAGACCGACGAGGAGGGTCGCCTTGGCGCCGATCCGGCTGGAGATCCAGCTGGTGACGAGCATCGCGAGGCCGGTGACGAGGAGGTAGCTGGTGAACAGCAGTTCCGTCTCGACCGGCGTGGCCTCGAGGGACTCCGCGATGGCCGGGAGGATCGGATCGACGAGGCCGATGCCCATGAAAGCGACGACGCACGCGAAGGCGACGGCCCATACCTGGGCCGGCTGCCGCCAGACCGAGGGGGCGGGTGTAGCGGGGGCGGTGTTCAACGGATGTCTCCTGTCCGGTCGGCAGAGGTGCGGGCGGCGAGGATCTCGGCCGCACGGGTGAGGGCATGCCAGTCGTCGTCGTCGAGGTCGGCGAACCGCGGTGCGATCGTTTCCCGGAACTCGGAGCGCCAGGCGGCCAGGGCCGCCGTGCCGTCGGGGGTCGCGGCGACGACGGTGGCACGGGAATCGTCGGGGTCGGGGGAGCGGCGGACGAGGCCCTCGCGTTCGAGGGTGCCGAGCAACCGGGTCATCCCGGGCTGTGTCGTGCGGGCCGCCGCGGCGAGCTCGCCGACGCGACGGGGACCCGACTGGTCGAGCAGGCTGAGCACCCGCCATTGCGCGGCGGGCGCCTCGTTCCCCGCGTCCTGGGCGGCGATGCGACCCAGCGCGTAGCCCGAGAGCACGAGCGACGGGATGACCTCAGAGCGATTCATACCAGAAAGTATATACCGGCTGGTATGTATTAAGGTCACCGTCGGGCGTGCGCGATCCTCGCCGAGAGCTGATGCGCGTGAGCGAGGAGGATCCGGCCCAGCTCGGCCTGACGCTCCGGGCCGAAGCGGAAGGCGACACCGGTGAGGCTGAGCGCCCACTCCGGGCGTCCGGCGCGGTCGAACACCGCCGCGCCGAGGCCCCAGCTCCCCTCGACGATCAGGCCGGGGTTGACGGCGAACCCGCGTTCCTTCGTCTCGGCGAGGCGCTTCCGCAACGGGCGCTCGCCATGAGCGCGTCCCCAGTTCTCGACGAGCTCCGGATGGCGCTCCAGGTAGGCATCCACATCGTGGTCGGGGAGGAAGGCGAGGATCGCGAGGCCGGCGCTCGCCACGCCGAGCGGGAAGCGCACCCCCTCGCTCAGCACGAACGAGCGGATGGGGAACGACCCCTCCTCGCGCAGCAGGCAGACCGTCTCGTCCGCGCGGCGGACGGAGAAGAACGCGCTCTCCTCAGTCTTCACGGCGAGCGACCGCACGATGTCCCGGGCCAGGGCCGTCACGTCGTATCGTGCGGCGGCCACGGATCCCATGAGGAAGAGCTCGGGTCCGGGCATCCAGCGCGTGCTGTCGGCGTCGCGGTCGACGAGTCCCTCCGCGCGGAGGGCGCTGAGCAGGCGATGCGCGGTGGGCCGGGAGAGGCCGGCGCTGCCGGCGAGTTCCTGCAGGGTGGCGCCGTCGGTGCCGGCGGCCGTCACCAGTCGCAGGAGCCGCGCTGCCCGCGCGACCGCCTGAGTGCCGGGGACCGGGTTCGTCGCAGTGTCCACATAGTGGACGCTAGTGGCGCGGGCGTCCACATCGCAAGAGGGCGCTGGTCATGGCTCCGCCGGGGCGGGAGGCTGGTGGGGACACGGAACCGAAGGAGCAGACGTGATCGACAAGCAATGGGAGTCCGCGGCGGCCGCGGTCGCCGACATCCCGGACGGCGCCTCGCTCGCGGTCGGAGGCTTCGGGCTCTCCGGGAACCCGATCGCCCTCATCGAGGCGCTCCTCGCCCAGGGCACGACAGACCTGAGCGTCGTCAGCAACAACTGCGGGGTGGACGACTGGGGCCTCGGCATCCTGCTCGCCGCGCAGCGCATCCGGAAGATGACGTCGTCGTACGTGGGGGAGAACAAGGAGTTCGAGCGGCAGTTCCTGTCCGGGGAGCTCGAGCTGGAGCTGACCCCGCAGGGCACGCTCGCCGAGAAGCTGCGGGCGGGAGGATCCGGAATCGCGGCGTTCTTCACCCAGACGGGCGTCGGCACCCAGGTGGCCGAGGGCGGTCTGCCTCGCCGGTACCACGCCGATGGCTCGATCGCGGTGGCCTCGCCGCGCAAGGACGTACGCACGTTCACGGTGCACGGCGAACCGCGCGAGTTCGTGCTGGAGGAGGCGATCACCACCGACTTCGCCCTGGTCCATGCGGTCCGCGGCGACCGGCACGGCAACCTCGTGTTCCGGAAGGCGGCGCGGAACTTCAACCCGCTCGCTGCGATGGCCGGGCGCGTGTGCATCGCGCAGGTGGAGCGGCTCGTCGAACCGGGAGAGCTCGACCCGGACGCGATCCACCTGCCCGGCGTCTTCGTGCACCGGATCGTCGAAGTCGGCGAGGACATCCCCCAGCGCATCGAGCGACGGACCGTCGCCGCGGAAGGAGCCTGACATGGCGCTCACGAGAGACCAGATGGCCGCGCGTGCGGCGGCCGAGCTGCCGGACGGCGCGTATGTGAACCTCGGCATCGGCCTGCCCACGCTCGTGCCGAACCACGTCCCGTCCGACGTGACCGTGGTGCTGCAGTCGGAGAACGGCATCCTCGGGGTCGGGCCCTATCCGCGGGAGGACGAGGTCGACCCGGATCTCATCAACGCGGGGAAGGAGACGGTGACCACGCTGCCCGGGGCGGCGTTCTTCGACTCCGCCCTCAGCTTCGGCATGATCCGCGGCGGGAAGATCGATGCCGCGATCCTCGGGGCGATGCAGGTCTCCGCCACGGGAGATCTCGCGAACTGGATGATCCCCGGCAAGATGGTCAAGGGCCCAGGGGGTGCGATGGACCTCGTGCACGGCGCCGGACGGGTGATCGTGCTGATGGAGCACGTCGCCAAGGACGGCTCGGCGAAGATCGTCGACGCGTGCACGCTGCCGTTGACCGGACGCGGCGTCGTGGACCGGATCATCACGGACCTCGCGGTGATCGACGTGACGCCGGACGGGCTCGTCCTGGTCGAGCTCGCGCCCGACGTCTCGGTGGAGCAAGTGCGGCAGGCCACGGAGCCGCCTCTCCGCCTCGCCCCGGAACTGGACAACGGAAGGACCGAGATCAATGAGTGAGAACGATGTCGTCATCGTCGCCGCGGCGCGCACCCCGCAGGGGCGGCTGAAAGGACAGCTCGCCGCCTTCACCGCGCCGCAGCTCGGATCGTTCGCGATCCGCGGTGCGCTGGAGCAGGGCGGGGTGGACCCGGCAGACGTCGATGCGGTCATCGTGGGGCAGGTGCTCGCCGCGGGGTCGGGACAGAACGCCGCCCGTCAGGCCGCCATCGGCGCCGGGATCGGCTGGGACGTCCCCGCCCACTCCGTGAACAAGGTGTGCCTGTCCGGTCTCACGGCCGTGATCGACGCGGCGCGCATGATCCGGACCGGGGACGCCGAGGTCGTCGTCGCCGCTGGCATGGAGTCCATGACCCGCGCACCGCACCTGCTCATGGGATCGCGCGATGGCTGGACCTACGGCACCGTCGAGGTCCTCGACCACATGGCCTACGACGGGCTGACGGACGCCTACGACCGGGAGAGCATGGGCGCGTCCACTGAGCGGCACAACGCGCGCTACGAACTCACCCGGGAGGCCCAGGACCAGGTCGCCGCGCTCTCGCATCAGCGGGCCGCCGCCGCGCAGGAGAGCGGTGTGCTCGACGCGGAGATCGTCGCCGTCGAGGTGCCGCAGCGCCGGGGCGAACCCGTGCGGGTGACCCGAGACGAGGGGGTGCGCCCCGAGACCACGGTGGAGACCCTCGCGGGACTGCGCGCCGCCTTCGCCGAGGGCGGCTCGATCACGGCGGGCAACTCATCCCAGATCTCGGACGGCGCCTCCGCCGTCGTCGTCACGACTCGCGGGACGGCCGAGGCCAAGGGCTGGCCGGTGCTCGTGACCGTCGGGGCGAGCGGCCAGACCGCCGGCCCGGACAACTCGCTCCAGGCGCAGCCGGCGCGGGCGATCGAGCAGGCATGCCGGAAACAGGGCATCACGCCGCAGGACCTCGACCTCGTGGAGATCAACGAGGCGTTCGGGGCCGTCGTGGCCCGCTCGCAGACCGAGCTCGGGCTGGACGGGGAGATCGTCAACGTGCACGGCGGCGGCATCGCGATCGGTCATCCGATCGGTGCCTCCGGCAACCGCCTCGTGGTGCACGTCGCGCACGAGCTGGCCCGCCGGGGAGGCGGAACCGCGGCGGTCGGCCTGTGCGGCGGCGGCGGTCAGGGCGAGGCACTCATCCTCACCCGGTGACGCGGGAGGCGCGGGGGTGCGTCAGGACCGCTTGTCCTGGGCGTGCCCCTGCGCGTCGGCGAGGGCCTTCTGCGAACGGAACTGCAGACGCTGCGCCTTCTTGGACTTCTTCACCGACTGCGGGGAGTCCGCGTCCACCGGCACGCCGTGGCGCTCACGGCGCATGTCGACGACCGCGCCGACCGCGAGCGCCATGGTGATGCCCCAGCTCACCCACGACAGGAGCGAGCGCCAGGTGATGGGTTCGTTGCGGGTGCCGCGCAGCAGCGAGATCCCAGCCGAGATCGCGGCGACGAGTCCGGTGCTGAAGAGGTAGCGCATGCCCCTACGGTACCCGCAGGGAGCGCACGCGGGTCGGTGGCTTGACAAGGCGGGGGAGCGACTGGCAGGGCATGCGTCCTGAGGCACCGGATATCATGGGAGGGTCGCGGTTCGCCCGCGGCCGCAGAAACCGTGTATCTACCGGCCGTCGGCATCTCCGGCGGACAGCGGCGGCACCCGACATCGCGTCGTCGACGCGCGAGAGCCATGACACACGCCAGCACCACGCCCGATATCGCCGAGCCGAGCCTCTTCCGCCTCGCCGGCCTGCCCTACTTCCTCATCGCGTTCATCGCGCGTCTGCCCTTCGCCATGATGGTGGTCGGTGTGCTGACCGTCGTCGTGTCGGCGCGGGAATCCCTGTCGCTCGGCGGGCTCACGTCCGCTGCGGTCGGTCTCGGCACCGCCTGCTTCGGCCCGCTCCTGGGCGCCGCCGCCGACCGCTTCGGCCAGCGCACGGTCCTCCTCGCGCTCGCCGTGGGCAACGCGGCGATGCTCCTGCTCTTCACCGCGGTGGTCTACGGTCCGGCCGCCGACGGCTTCGTGCTTCTCACCGCGATCGGCATCGGTGCGACGGCTCCGCAGGTGGCGCCGCTCTCGCGCTCCCGTCTGGTCACGATCATCGGCGAGCGGATGCCGGCGGAGCGCCGCGCCCGCACCGTCTCCGGCACGATGGCGTACGAGTCGGCCGCCGACGAGACCGTCTTCGTGTTCGGTCCTTTCCTCGTGGGCGTCCTCGCCTCGGCACTCGCACCCTGGGCCCCGCTGGTCGGCGCCGCCGTGCTGACCCTGGTGTTCGTCGGGGCCTTCGCGCTGCACCCGAGCGGACGGCATGTCTCGCAGGACCGCACCGAGGACGGTCGGGCGCCCTCCGCCGTTTCCGAGCTGTTCCGGCCGCAGCTCCTCATCGTCGTCCTCGGCATCCTCGGCGTCGGCATCTTCTTCGGAACCATGCTCACCTCGCTCACGTCGTTCATGGCCGACCTCGGCGCCCCGGAGCAGGCGGGCCTGCTGTACGGCGTGATGGGCGTCGGCTCCGCGCTGCTGGCCCTGGGTGTCGCGTGGCTCCCCGCGCGGTTCTCGCTCCGGGCGCGATGGCTCGTCTTCTCCGGAGTCCTCCTCGCCGGCTCGCTGCTGCTCGGCATCGTCGACTCGCCGGCGGGGATGATGCTCGCCCTGGCCATCATGGGCATCGGCATCGGCCCGACCCTCGTCACCCAGTACAGCTTCGGAGCGGCGCGGAGCCCCCGTGGCCGATCGGCGACGGTGATGACGATGCTCGGCTCCGGCGTGATCGTCGGCCAGTCGATCGGCGCCGCGGTGGCGGGGGAGGTCGCGGAGAGTCTCGGCACGTCGGCCGCCCTCGTGCTTCCGATGATCGCGGCCGGCATCGCGTTCGCGGCGGGTCTCGCCAACTGGGCCCTCAGCGGTCTGCACCGCGGAACGTCCGCTGTCAAGGCCTGAGCGCGGACCAGCGGTCGGCGCTCATCCTCGGTAGGTTGGAAGCTCCTGGACCGAGGAGTGCCCCTGTGACCGCTGCTGATTTCGTCGTCGTCGCCAACCGCCTCCCGGTGGACCGGGTCGTGGGGCCCGACGGCGAGGAGACCTGGCGGACGTCGCCCGGCGGCCTCGTCGCCGCCCTCGAGCCGATGATGCGCCGCGTGCACGGCGCCTGGGTCGGCTGGCCCGGTCAGCCGGACGTGGAGCTCGAGGCCTTCGACGCCGACGGGATCCATCTCATCCCGGTGTCGCTGAGCTCCGAGGAGGTCGCGGACTACTACGAGGGCTTCGCCAACGACACGATCTGGCCGCTCTACCACGACGTCATCGCCCCGCCGCAGTACCACCGTGAGTGGTGGGAGGCGTATGTGCGGGTCAACCGCCGGTTCGCCGAGGCCGCCGCGGCCGCCGCCGCTGAGGACGGCACCGTCTGGGTCCACGACTACCAGCTCCAGCTGGTGCCCCAGATGGTCCGCGAGCTGCGCCCCGACGTCACGATCGGCTACTTCCACCACATCCCGTTCCCCGCGCACGGCCTCTACGCGCAGCTTCCGTGGCGCGACCAGGTCCTCCGCGGACTGCTCGGCGCCGACGTCATCGGCTTCCAGCGGGCGCAGGACGCGACCTACTTCCTCACCGCGGTGCGACGCCGGTTGCGCTACGAGGTGAAGGGGCCGAACATCACGGTCCCGGAGCAGGGCGGCTCGCGGACGGCGATCGCCAAGGCGTTCCCGATCTCCATCGACACCGCCCCGTACCTCGAACTCGCCGCGCGGGAGGACGTCCGGGCGCGGGCCGCGGAGATCCGCGCGAGCCTCGGCAACCCGAAGCGCATCCTCCTCGGCGTCGACCGCCTGGACTACACCAAGGGCATCGGGCACCGGATCAAGGCCTACGGCGAGCTCCTCGAAGACGGCCGCCTCGATGTGGAGGACGTCACGCTCATCCAGGTGGCGAGTCCGAGCCGGGAGAGGGTGGACGCCTATGCGCACCTCCGGGACGAGATCGAGCTCGCGGTGGCCCGCATCAACGGCGACCATGACACGGTCGGCCACTCCGCCATCCGCTACCTGCATCAGGGATACCCGCGCGAGGAGATGGTCGCCCTGTACCTCGCGGCGGACGTCATGCTCGTGACGGCGCTGCGCGACGGCATGAACCTCGTCGCGAAGGAGTACATCGCCACGCGGACGGACAACCGCGGCGTGCTGGTGCTCAGCGAGTTCACCGGCGCGGCGGACGAGCTCCGTCAGGCCGTGCGCGTCAACCCGCACGACATCGCCGGGCTCAAGGACGCGATCATGGAGGCCGTGGAGATGTCGCCCGCCGAGCAGGGACGCCGCATGCGGTCCCTGCGTCGACGTGTGCTGGACAACGACGTGAACGCCTGGTCGTCGTCCTTCCTCGAGGCCCTCGCGGACGTCCGCAGCCGCTGACCGCCCTTCCTGCACCCCCTTCTTCCTCTCGATCGGAGACACCGTGACGCGCCCCTGGATCCCCGGAACCGCCGACGCCGACCTCACCGCCCTCGCAACGACGCCGCGCCTGGTGGTCGCCCTCGACTTCGACGGCACCGCCTCCCCGCTCGTCGTGGACCCCATGGCCGCGCGGGCGCTTCCCGAGGTGGCCGCGCAGATGAATCGCCTCGCTGCCATGCCCGACACCGTGGTCGCCTACGTCTCGGGGCGCAGCATGCACGACCTCCGGGAGATCACCGAGCACACCGACGACTCCGTCGTGGTGCTCGCCGGCTCCCACGGCGCGCAGTACTGGTTCCCCGGCGAGGGGGCCGCCGACGCGCCGGGCGATGCGACCGAGACCGGGGCGCGGGAGGAGCTGTGGGCGGCCGCGCAGCCGATCATCGACCGCTACGAGGGGGCGGAGCTGGAGCCCAAGGCCTTCGGCATGGGCGTGCACACCCGCCGCGCGGACCGGGACACCGAGGAGAAGGTCTTCGCCGAGATCGACGCCCTCGTCGCCGAGCGCTTCCCGCACTGGCGGCGGCGCGCCGGTCACCGGGTCCTCGAGTTCTCGTCGCGGAACGAGGGCAAGGACGCAGCGATGATCGCCCTCCGGGAGCGCTTCGACGCGACGGGCATCCTCTTCGCCGGTGACGACGTGACCGACGAGGATGCGATGCGCGTGCTGCAGGAGGGCGACCTCGGCGTGCGCGTCGGGCCGGGGGAGAGCGCCGCGACCCTCCGTGTGGACTCCCCACAACAGATCGCCGCGCTTCTGGAGACGCTCGCGAACGAGAGGTCCGTCGCGCAGGAATAGACTCTCGTCATGTCCTCGCATGATCCCTCCGCCAGCGCGCCCATCGACATCAAGCCCCGCAGTCGCGTCGTCACCGACGGCATCGAGGCCACGACCTCCCGCGGCATGCTCCGCGCCGTCGGCATGGGGGATGCCGACTGGGACAAGCCGCAGATCGGCATCGCGTCCAGCTGGAACGAGATCACGCCCTGCAACCTGAGCCTCGACCGGCTCGCGCAGGGCGCGAAGGAGGGCGTGCACTCCGGCGGCGGGTACCCGCTGCAGTTCGGCACGATCTCCGTCTCGGACGGCATCTCGATGGGCCATGAGGGGATGCACTTCTCGCTCGTGTCCCGCGAGGTCATCGCCGACTCGGTCGAGACCGTGATGATGGCCGAGCGCCTCGACGGCTCCGTCCTCCTCGCCGGCTGCGACAAGTCCATCCCCGGCATGCTCATGGCCAGCGCGCGCCTCGACCTGTCGAGCGTCTTCCTCTACGCCGGGTCGATCGCACCGGGCTGGGTCAAGCTCTCCGACGGCACCGAGAAGGACGTCACGATCATCGACTCGTTCGAGGCGGTCGGCGCCTGCCGTGCCGGCCTCATGAGCGAGGAGGACCTCAAGCGCATCGAGTGCGCCATCGCTCCTGGTGAGGGCGCGTGTGGCGGCATGTACACGGCCAACACCATGGCCTCCGTCGCCGAGGCGCTCGGGCTCAGCCTCCCGGGCTCCGCCGCGCCGCCCGCGGCCGACCGTCGTCGCGACTACTTCGCGCACCGGTCGGGCGAGGCGGTCGTGAACCTGCTCCGCCAGGGGATCACGACGCGCGACATCCTCACCAAGGAGGCGTTCGAGAACGCGATCGCCCTCGCGATGGCCCTCGGCGGCTCGACCAACGTCGTCCTCCACCTCCTCGCGATCGCCCGCGAGGCGGAGGTCGAGCTGAGCCTGCACGACTTCAACCGCATCGGCGACAAGGTCCCGCACGTGGCCGACATGAAGCCGTTCGGCAAGTACGTCATGAACGACGTCGACCGGCACGGCGGCATCCCCGTGATCATGAAGGCGATGCTCGATGAAGGGCTGCTGCACGGCGACGCGCTCACGGTCACCGGCAAGACGCTCGCCGAGAACCTCGCCGAGCTCGACCCGCAGCCGATCGACGGCGAGGTCATCCACACGTTCGACAACCCCATCCACGCCACCGGCGGACTCACGATCCTGCACGGATCGCTCGCGCCGGAGGGTGCCGTCGTCAAGACCGCCGGCTTCGACGCGGCCGTCTTCGAAGGTCCCGCGCGGGTCTTCGAGCGGGAGCGCGCCGCCATGGACGCGGTCGCCGAGGGCAGCATCGAGCCGGGGACGGTCATCGTCATCCGGTACGAGGGCCCCAAGGGCGGACCGGGCATGCGCGAGATGCTCGCCATCACCGCGGCCATCAAGGGCGCGGGGCTCGGAAAAGATGTACTACTCTTGACGGACGGACGATTCTCAGGCGGCACAACCGGCCTGTGCATCGGCCACATAGCACCCGAAGCGGTGGACGCAGGTCCTATCGCCTTCGTGCGCGATGGTGATCTGATACGGGTCGATATCGCAGCTCGCTCTCTCGATCTACTCGTCGACGAGGCAGAGCTCGCCTCCCGCCGCTCTGGCTGGGAGCCGCTTCCCCCGCGCTACACCCGAGGCGTTCTTGCCAAGTACTCGCGCCTCGTGCGGTCCGCCGCCGAGGGCGCGACGACCGGCTGATCCATCGACCGGCTCAGCAACCGCTCGATCGGAGCGCCGGTGTCCCGCACAGTTCATCAGAAGGAAAGTCATGACTGCTGACTCCGTCTCGGCCGTGCCGAGGCCGCCCGCCCGCCCATCCGCTCCGGAGATCACCGGTGCGGAGGCCGTCGTCCGCTCGCTCGAGCTGCTCGGCGTCACGGACGTCTTCGGCCTTCCCGGCGGCGCGATCCTCCCGGTCTACGACCCGCTCATGGACGCCTCGCAGCTCCGCCACATCCTCGTGCGGCACGAGCAGGGCGCGGGCCACGCGGCCGAGGGCTACGCGTCCGCATCCGGCAAGGTCGGCGTGTGCATCGCCACCTCCGGTCCGGGAGCGACCAACCTCGTCACGGCGATCGCCGACGCCTACATGGACTCGGTGCCGCTGCTGGCGATCACCGGTCAGGTGTTCTCGACGCTGATGGGGACGGATGCGTTCCAGGAGGCCGACATCGTGGGGATCACGATGCCGATCACGAAGCACTCGTTCCTGGTGAAGGACGCCGCGGACATCCCCGGCGCCATCGCCGCGGCCTACGAGATCGCCGGCACCGGGCGCCCCGGTCCGGTGCTCGTGGACATCACCAAGGATGCGCAGCAGGCGACGGCACCGTTCGTGTGGCCGCCGAAGATCGACCTCCCCGGGTACCGACCGGTGACCAAGGCGCACGGCAAGCAGATCCAGGCGGCCGCCGCCCTCCTCGCGGAGGCGAAGAAGCCGGTGCTGTACGTGGGCGGAGGCGTCGTCCGCGGCCGGGCCGCGGCCGAGCTGCTCGAGCTCGCCGAGTCGACCGGCGCGCCCGTCGTGACGACGCTGATGGCGCGCGGCGCGTTCCCGGACTCGCACCCGCAGCACCTGGGCATGCCCGGCATGCACGGCACCGTTCCCGCCGTGCTCGCGCTGCAGGAGGCCGACCTCCTCGTCTCGCTCGGCGCCCGGTTCGACGATCGCGTCACCGGCAAGGCCGCGCTGTTCGCGCCGCACGCGAAGGTCGTGCACGTCGACATCGATCCGGCGGAGATCTCCAAGATCCGCACGGCCGACGTGCCGATCGTGGGCGACGTGCGCGACGTGCTCACCGACCTCGACGCCGCCTTCCGCGGAGCGACGGCCGACGCGAAGCCCGACATCGAGGAGTGGTGGTCGTACCTCGACGGGCTCCGGAACGAGTTCCCGCTCGGGTACGCGCCGACGACCGACGGTCTGCTCGCCCCGCAGTACGTGATCCAGCGCATCGGCGAGCTCACCGGTCCGGAGGGCATCTTCGCCTCCGGTGTGGGGCAGCACCAGATGTGGGCCGCGCAGTTCATCAAGTACGAGCGTCCGAACGCCTGGCTGAACTCCGGCGGAGCGGGCACGATGGGCTACTCGGTGCCGGCGGCCATGGGCGCCAAGGTCGCGGAGCCGGAGCGCCAGGTCTGGGCGATCGACGGCGACGGCTGCTTCCAGATGACCAATCAGGAGCTCGCCACCTGTGCGATCAACAACATCCCGATCAAGGTCGCGATCATCAACAACTCGTCGCTGGGCATGGTCCGGCAGTGGCAGACGCTCTTCTACGACGGCCGTCATTCCAACACCGACCTGAACACCGGGCACGGCACGATCCGCATCCCCGACTTCGTGAAGCTCGCGGAGGCGTACGGCTGCCTCGCGATCCGCGTGGAGAAGGAGGAGGAGGTCGACGCCGCCATCCAGCTCGCGCTGGAGACGAACGACCGCCCGGTGGTGATCGACTTCGTCGTGAGTGCCGACTCCATGGTGTGGCCGATGGTGCCGCAGGGGGTCAGCAACAGCTATGTCCAGTACGCGCGCGACCACGCGCCCGCGTTCGACGAGGAGGACTGAGCCATGTCGACCCACGTCCTGAGCCTGCTGGTGGAGAACACCCCCGGCCTCCTGACCCGCGTCGCCGGCCTGTTCGCGCGCCGGGGCTTCAACATCGACTCCCTCGCCGTCGGCGTGACCGAGGTGCCGGGGATCTCCCGCATCACGGTCGTCGTCGACGTGGAGGAGCTGCCGCTCGAGCAGGTGACCAAGCAGCTCAACAAGCTGATCAACGTCATCAAGATCGTCGAGCTGGACCCGGCGTCGTCCGTGCAGCGCGAGCACATGCTCGTGAAGGTGCGCACGGACAACGCCAGCCGTTCGAACGTGATCGAGGTCGTCAACCTCTTCCGCGCCTCGGTCGTCGACTACGCCGCCGACGCCCTCGTGATCGAGGTCACCGGAGACAAGGGCAAGGTCGAGGCGCTGCTGCGCGCTCTGGAGCCCTTCGGCATCAAGGAGATCGCCCAGTCCGGCCTCCTCGCGATCGGCCGCGGCGGCAAGAGCATCACCGAGCGCGTCCTGCGCGGCTGACCCTTCGACAGACTCAGGGACCGCGCGTCCCGCACAACCACAACCAAGGAGAGAAACCAGTGAGCACCGAGATCTTCTACGACGACGACGCCGACCTGTCCCTGATCCAGGGCAAGAAGGTCGCCATCGTCGGCTACGGCTCGCAGGGCCACGCCCACGCCCAGAACCTGCGCGACTCGGGTGTCGAGGTCGCGATCGCCCTCAAGGAGGGCTCGAAGTCCGCCGCGAAGGCCGAGGAGGCCGGCTTCCCCGTGAAGACCGTCGCCGAGGCGACCGAGTGGGCCGACGTCATCATGATCCTCGCGCCGGACCAGCACCAGCGCACGATCTACAGCGAGTCGATCGCCCCGAACCTGACGGCGGGCAAGACCCTGGCGTTCGCGCACGGCTTCAACATCCGCTTCGGCTACATCGACGCTCCCGAGGGTGTCGACGTGATCCTCGTCGCGCCGAAGGCTCCCGGCCACACCGTGCGCCGCGAGTTCGTCGCCGGCCGCGGCATCCCGGACATCATCGCCGTCGAGCGCGACGCGTCCGGCCAGGCCTGGGACCTCGCGCTCTCGTACGCGAAGGCGATCGGCGGCACCCGCGCCGGCGTCATCAAGACGACCTTCACCGAGGAGACCGAGACCGACCTCTTCGGCGAGCAGGCCGTGCTCTGCGGTGGCATGAGCCACCTGGTGCAGGCCGGCTTCGAGACCCTCGTCGAGGCGGGCTACCAGCCGCAGATCGCCTACTTCGAGGTGCTGCACGAGCTCAAGCTCATCGTCGACCTCATGTGGGAGGGCGGCATCGCCAAGCAGCGCTGGTCGATCTCCGACACCGCCGAGTTCGGCGACTACGTGTCCGGCCCGCGCGTGATCGACGAGCGCGTCAAGGAGAGCATGAAGGGCGTCCTGTCCGACATCCAGTCCGGTGCGTTCGCGAAGCGCTTCATCGAGGACCAGGACAACGGGGCCGAGGAGTTCCTCGCCCTCCGCGCCAAGGAGGAGCAGCACCCCATCGAGGCGACCGGCAAGGAGCTGCGTTCGCTCTTCGCCTGGAAGCAGCAGGACGAGGACTACGTCGACGGCAGCGCCGCGCGCTGATTCGACTCGCGAACGAACGGGCGTCCCTCCGGGGGCGCCCGTTCGGCGTTCGGTACGGCATTCAGCGGCGCAGACATCGGATGTCTGTGCCAGGATGGACGCATGCGACAGGAATGGTTTGATGACGCCCGCTTCGGCATGTTCGTCCACTTCGGCCTCTACAGCGGGGCCGCGCGGCACGAGTGGGTGCAGAACTACGAACGCCTCACCGACGAGGAGTACCGCCCCTACTTCGACAACTTCGACCCCGACCTCTTCGATGCCGCGGCCCTGGCGAAGACCGCCAAGGAGACGGGGATGGGCTACGTCGTGCTCACGACGAAGCACCACGACGGCTTCTGCCTCTGGGACTCGAAGCTGACCGACTTCACCTCCGTCACGGCGGTCGGACGGGACCTGGTGCGCGAGTACGTCGACGCTCTCCGTGCCGAGGGCATCCGTGTCGGCCTCTACCACTCGGTCATCGACTGGCATCACCCCGATTTCACGGTGGACTGGAACCACCCCCGACGTGACGACGAGAACGCGCACGCCCTGAACGAGGGGCGCGACATGGCCCGCTACCGGGAGTACCTGCACGGTCAGGTCCGCGAGCTGCTCACCGAGTACGGCGACATCGACTACCTGTTCTTCGACTTCACCTACCCGGAGTCCAAGGACGGCTGGGAGGGCAAGGGGCCGCAGGACTGGGACGCCGAGGCGCTGCTCGCGCTGTGCCGTGAGCTGCAGCCGGAGATGCTCGTCAACGACCGGCTCGGCATCCCCGCGGACTTCGTGACGCCCGAGCAGTACCAGCCGACGGCTCCGATCGTCCGCGACGGGTTGCCCCTCGTATGGGAGGCGTGCCAGACGCTCAACGGCTCCTGGGGCTATCACCGGGACAACACCGACCAGAAGTCGCCGGTGCTGCTCGTGCAGATGCTCGTCGACTCGGTGTCGATGGGCGGCAACATGCTGCTCAACATCGGTCCGGACGGGCGCGGGGCGATCGCGCCCCGGGACGCGGCGACCCTCGCCGAGATCGGGGAGTGGATGCGGCTCCACGACCGCGCCGTGATCGGGGCCGGCCACGCGCCGTTCACGCCGCCCCGAGAGGGCGTGTACACGCTCCGCGGCGACCGGCTCTACCTGAGCCTGTTCAGCTGGCCGCTGGGCTTCGTGCATCTGCCCGGTCTTGCGGGCAAGGTCTCGTATGCGCGCCTGCTGAACGACGGGTCCTGGCTGCGCACGAGCGTCAGCGACCCGGACCAGCAGGCCGACCTGATGACGCCGGCGGGCGAGGCCGAGGGGACGCTCACGGTGCACCTCCCGGTACGCCGTCCCGACGTGCTGATGCCGGTCATCGAGCTGCGGCTGACGGGGGAGTGAGGCCGTCGGTGGCGACGGCTCAGGCCGTCGCCACCGGGATCTCCATGCCCTCCAGCGCGAGGCGCGCGGCGCCGTGCAGGATCGCGTCCGCGCCGGTGGCCGCAGCCTCGATCCGCAGGCGCTGGGTCGCGAGCGGGTGGCAGGCCTCGTAGACCCGGCTGCGCACCGCGGCGATGAACGGCTCGGAGGCGCTCATGCTCCCGGTGAGGAAGAGGGCGTGCGGGTTGAAGAAGTTCACGACACCGGAGAGCGCCTGACCCAGGTGGGTCCCGGCGGTGCGGACGAGCGTCGTCGCCAGCGGGTCCGCGTCCCGTGCCAGTGTCAGCACGTCGGCCGTGGTGCGGACGTCGGTGTTGCCGCGCTCGCGCATCTGGCGGACGAGGCTCGCGCCGCTGGCCACAGTCTCCAGGCAGCCGGTGTTGCCGCAGGAGCAGGGGATGTCCCCGCTGCCGTCGATCCGCGTGTGCGTGATGTCGCCGGCCGCAGCGGTGGCCCCGCGGTGGATGTGGCCGTCCACGATGATCCCGCTGCCGATCGCGGTGCCCGCCTTGACGGTGATGCTGTGCTGGGTGTGCCCGAGCTGGCGACGGTGCTCGCCGAGGGCGGCGAGATTCGCGTCGTTGTCGACGACGACGGGGACGCCGTGGCGCTCCGCGAGGTGCTCGCCGACGCGGAATCCGGGCCACCCCGGCATCCGCGAGGGCTGATCCACGGAGCCGGTCGCGACGTCGACGGGGCCGGGCAGGCTCACGCCGATCGCGTGGACCCGCGTCTCGGCGAGCAGGCGCTCGAACACCTCCGACACTCTCTCCAGCGTGGCCTCCGGGCCGTCCGCGACGTCGATCGCGATGGTCTCCGAGTGGAGCAGGCCGCCGCTGAGGTCGTGCCGCCCGATGCGGGCATGGCGCCCGCCGAGATCGGCGGACAGCACGATGCCGTCGCCGGCGATCCGGAGCACGCGCGGCCGTCGTCCGCCGCGGGAGGTGCCGGCCCCGGCCTCCTCCAGCACGCCCGCATCGAGAAGCGCCTGCACGCGCAGGCCGACGGTGGAGGCGGCCACGCCGAGAGCGGAGGCGAGCTCCGAGCGGGAGCGGGCCTGACCGCGCGCGACGAAGTCGAGGATGCGCCGGGTGTGCGGATCGTCGACGGGGGTGTCGGCGGGGTTCGTCATGGAGGCCCTTCGTCTCGGAGCATCGTCAGCGTAGCGGGGGTGTCGCATGTTTCGGGGGAGTGACGAATTATCACCACCCTATAAACATCGGATGTTCAGCTTGCGGCACCTTGCGAACTATGACAGCGTAACTTCATACGAAATCCTAATTGGTTAGTTCGAGTCTCGAAATAACCGTTCCCTTCTCAGGAGGCATTCAATGAAGAAGTTGCGTGTGGGGGCTGTCGCCGCTGTCGCGGGCGTGGCCGTGGCGATGACCGGCTGTGCGAGCAGCGGGGGATCCGGAGGCTCGGCCGACGGCGACACCATCGTCGTGGACATGTGGGCCGGCAGCGAGTCGGACGTCGACGCGCTGGAGGCGCAGATCGAGTTCGCGCAGAAGCAGAACCCGGACATCAAGATCAAGCTGCAGACTTCGCCGTGGAGCGACTTCTTCACGAAGCTCACCACCAACATGGCCAGCGGCAACATGGCCTGCATCACCGGCATGAGCGGTGCGCAGCTCGGCGGCTACACGGCGGGCTTCCGTCAGCTGAGCGACGAGGACCTCGAGACCGCCGGCATCGACTGGTCGGAGTTCAACCCGAGCGCGGACGGCATCCTCAGCTTCGAGGGCAAGGTCTACGGCGTGCCGTTCGACGTCGCCACCATGCTCGTCTACTACAACCAGGACATGCTGACGGCCACCGGCGCCGCGACTCCGGAGATCGGCTGGACGTTCGACGACTTCGCCACGATCGCGGCCGACGCCACGAAGGACGGCATGTACGGCTTCGGCATGGGCATGGGCGGCTACCAGTGGATGTCGATGCCGATCGCCTACTCCGCCACGCAGCCCGCCTCCGAGGACGGCACACTGCACATCGACGACGAGGACTTCGTCGACGCGGCGTCCTGGTACGCCGGCCTGGTCACCGAGAAGAAGGTCGCGGCTCCGGTCGCCTCCGCGTCGGACACCGGCTGGGGCGAGAACCAGTACACGGGCGGCAACGCGGCGATGGCCGTCGACGGCACCTGGAACGCGGTCAGCTACCTCAACAACGAGTCCGGCTTCGCCGCCGGCATGGTGCCGCTGCCCGCCGGCGTGGACGGCAACCCCGGTCCCATCCTCGGCTCCGGCTACGGCATCGCCGAGAACTGCAAGAACCCGGAGGCCGCGCTGAAGGTGCTCGGCTCCCTCGTCGGCGAGGACGCGCAGGACTACATCGCCTCGTCCGGCCGCTCCTACCCGGCCCGCACCTCGTCGCAGCCGCTGTACTTCGAGTCGATCGACGAGCAGTACCGGGACCAGGTCCAGTCGGTGTTCGAGGCCGCGTTCGGCGACACGGTGCCGCTCTACATGACCAAGAACTGGCAGAAGCTCGACAGCTACATCCAGCCCAACCTCGTCAGCGTCTACAACGGCCAGATGACGATGGAGGAGCTGCTGTCGAACGCCCAGGCGCAGTTCGGCGAGTGAGCCGGATCCGGCCCGCACAGCAGTAACAGAGAGAGACGACGAGATGACGATCACGACGAGACGTCGAGGATCGCTCGCCAAGGTCGAGGGCCGCCAGGCGCTGGGTTTCGCAAGCCCGGCCCTGGTGGGCCTCGCCCTGTTCACGATCGTGCCCGTGGGGCTGTCGATCGTGATGAGCGTGTTCGACTGGCCGACCTTCGGCGAACGCACCTTCAACGGGGTGGACAACTACGTCAAGCTGTTCACCAGCAGCCCGGACTTCTGGCCCGCGCTGCGGAACTCGGCCGTGTACACGCTGCTGTACGTGCCGTTGAGCGTCGCTCTCTCGCTCGTGCTCGCCCTCGGACTCGGCCCCCGCATCCGCGGCCGCGGTGCCCTGCGCGTCCTCTTCTTCATCCCCGTCGTGACCCCGATGGTCGCGAACGTCCTGGTGTGGAAGATGATGCTGCAGCCCCAGGGGCTCTTCAACGGCCTCTCGGTCACCTGGTTCGGCATCGAGCTGCCGAACTTCCTCGCCGACCCCAACTGGGCGATGATCATGGTCGTCGTCATGAGCGTCTGGCAGGGTCTCGGCTACAACATGCTGATCTTCTCGGCAGCCCTCGAGCAGCTCCCGGAGAGCGTGCTGGAGGCCGCCAGCATCGATGGTGCGCAGGGGTTCCGGCGGGTCTGGAGCATCATCATCCCGATGATCTCGCCGTCGATCTTCTTCGCGACGATCATGACGATGATCACCTCGCTCCAGGTCTTCGTCCAGCCGCAGATGCTCACCGGAGGCGGCCCCGGCAACGCCACCAAGCCGCTCGTGATGTACATCTGGGAGCAGGGCTTCACGTTCGGCGACCTCGGGCTCGCCGCCGCCGCCGCATGGATCCTCTTCGCGATCATCATCGCGATCACGGGCATCCAGTTCGCCGCACAGAAGAAGTGGGTGCACTATGAGCACTGAGACCCTCGTCCGGCCCACCGGCACCGCCCCGCGGCGTCAGCGCGAGCGGGAGCGGGCCCGCGGCGCGGCGACAACGCCCGGCGCGCGTGCCCGGCTGATCCTCGCGCACGTCACCATCTACGTCGCGGCGCTCATCTTCATCGCGCCGCTCGTCTACGCGTTCTTCTCGGCCCTCAAGCCGAACTCGGAGATGTTCTCGATGCCGCCGACCCTGGTGGGCTCCGAGATCCGCTGGAGCAACTTCGTCGACGTCTTCGCCTACGGACCGTTCCTGACGTACATCATGAACTCGTTCATCGTGGCGATCGGCGGCACCCTGGTCGTGCTGGTGGTGTCGACCACGGCCGGATACGCGTTCGGGCGCCTGCGGTGGAAGGGCAGGGACGCGGTGTTCGTCCTCTTCCTCGCCACGCTGATGGTGCCCGCCGAGGTGCTCGTCATCCCCATGTTCCAGGTCATGCAGTGGTTCAACTGGGTCGACACCTATCAGGCGCTCATCCTGCCCTTCGCGTTCGGCGCCTTCGGCACGTTCCTGATGCGGCAGTTCTTCCGCGGCATCCCCTACGAACTGGAGGAGGCGGCCCGTGTCGACGGCGCAGGTCCCGTCCGGTCGTTCCTGCAGATCATCCTGCCGCTGTCGAAGTCCGCGGTCGCCGTGCTCGCGGTCTTCACGTTCCTCTCGTTCTGGAACAGCTACCTCTGGCCCCTCATCGTCACCGTCGACTACAACGCGCATGGCACGCTGCCCGTCGGTCTGGCGAGCTTCGCCGGCCTCACCGGCACCCGCTGGGACCTGCAGATGGCCGCCGCCATCATCTCGATGATCCCCACCACCCTGCTCGTCATCGTGCTGCAGAAGCACCTGGTCAAGGGCATCGCGATGGCCGGGCTGGGCGGACGATGAGCGCGGTCGGGCAGCAGACGGACGACCCTCGACGAACCACCACGGGCCTCGCGGCCGACCTGGCGCTGGCGGGGGTGGACATCGGGGGCACGAAGATCGCCGCCCTCGTCGTGGACGCCTTCGGAGCCGTCCTCGCACGCGGAAGCGTGCCGGCGCCCGCGAGCGTCGGCGGCGCGGCGATGGCGGATGCGGCGGCCGGTCTCGTCGCGCGGCTCGCGGCCGAGGCCGGTGTCACGGTCGCCGCGGTGGGGGTGGGTGCCGCGGGGGTCATCGACCACGAGAGCGGCACCATCCGCGCCGCGTCCGCCCTGTTCGCGGACTGGGCGGGTTTCCCGCTCGGCCCGGAGCTGGCGCAGCGCCTCGGCGTCCCGGTGCGGGTGGAGAACGACGTGAACGCCTTCCTCCTCGGTGAAGCCGCCGCGGCGGGTCCGAGCGTGCCCGATGTGCTCGGTGTGATGCTCGGCACGGGCGTCGGCGGCGCGCTGGTCATCGGCGGGGAGCTGCACCACGGCCCGCACGGCGCGGCCGGGGAGATCGGGCACACGCCCGGTTACAGCGATCTCGTCTGCACCTGCGGGCAGACCGGCCACCTGGAGACCCTGGCCTCCGGGACGTCGATCGCCCGGCGCTTCGCGGAGCGCACCGGCCGTCCGGTGAATGACGCCAGGGAGGTCGCGGAGGCTGCCAGGGTCGGCGACGCCGACGCCCGCGCGGTGTTCGACGACGCCGGGCGTGCGCTCGCTCTCGCCTGCGCCAGTGCGGCGACGCTCCTCGACCTGCCGACCGCCATCGTCGGCGGCGGGGTCACGGCGGCCTGGGACCTCCTGTCGTCGTCGATCGAGCGAACCCTTCGCACCGACGCCCCGGTGTCCGGCATCGCGCTGCGCATCGTCCCCGCCGTCCTGGGCGCCGACGCCGTCGCGCTCGGCGCCATCGAGAGCGCCCGGCGCGCCCTCGCCCCCGTTTCCTGACCACGACTGCGACCGCAGAGGAGAACAGCACCGTGACCGCACGCCCGGAAGCCCACGAGATCTGGATGGGTCCGCTGCCGCCGCTCGCCGAGGGCGGGCTCGCGCGGCCCCGGATCGGCATCGGCGGCATCTCCATCGAGTCGAGCACGTTCTCCCCGCACATCTCCGGGGACGAGGCCTTCACGATCCGGACCGGCGACGCGTTGCGGGCGTACTACCCGTTCCTCGATGCCGGGCGTGAGCTCGCCGAGGCCGCGGAGTGGGTCCCGCTCACCCACGGCCGGTCGCTGCCCGGCGGCGCCGTGGACCCGGACACCTACCAGCGGATGAAGGATGCGCTCGTCGAGGGGATCCGCGCGCAGGGGCCGTTCGACGGCTTCTTCTTCGACATCCACGGCGCGATGAGCGTCGTCGGGATGGACGATGCCGAGGGCGATCTGGCCCTCGCGGTGCGCTCGGCGTTGGGGCCGGACACCCTCGTCTCCACGTCGATGGACCTGCACGGGAACGTGTCGGAGACGCTGCGCGACGCGGTGGATCTGCTCACCTGCTATCGCATGGCCCCGCACGAGGATTGGCTGAACACGAAGGAGCGAGCGGTGTGGAACCTGCTCGACCGTCTCCGTGGCCCGCGCGGCGGCGACGTGCAGGCGCGGCGGCCTTTCACCGCCTGGGTGCCCGTTCCGGTGCTGCTACCGGGGGAGAAGACGAGTACGCGGCTGGAACCCGCGCAGAGCATCTATGCCGAGCTCCCCGGGATCGAGGCCCTGCCCGGTGTCGTCGACGCCTCGGTGTGGATCGGCTACGCGTGGGCGGACGAGCCGCGCTGCCAGGCCTACGTCGTGGTCACCGGCGACGACCGGGAGGTCATCGCCCGGGAGGCGGAGCGCGTGGCCCGGATGTTCTGGGAGGCGCGGGAGGACTTCGTCTTCGTCGCGAAGACCGGAAGCCTCGACGACGCACTGGAGGAGGCTCTGGCGTCCGGAGCCCCGCGTCCGTACGTGATCTCCGACTCCGGGGACAACCCGACGGCCGGGGGAGCGGGCGATGTGACCTGGACCCTCGCCCAGCTGCTCCAGCGACCCGAGCTCACCGACGGGACGCACACGACGCTGGTCGCCTCGATCTTCGATCCGCGGGCCGTCGCCGAAGCCGTGGAGGCGGGCGTCGGTGCGACGGTCACGCTGTCCGCCGGAGCTGCGGTCGACTCCGGGCCCCACGGACCGGTCGAGATCACCGGCACGGTGTTCTCCGTCACCGACGGCGACCCGGACGCCGGCACCCAGGTGGTGATCGCTGTCGGCGGGCTGCACGCCATCGTGACCGCGCGCCGCAAGCCCTTCCACCATCTCTCCGACTTCCGGATGCTGGGGCTCGAGCCGACGACGGCCGACGTCGTGGTCGTGAAGATCGGCTATCTGGAGCCGGAGCTGTACGAGCTGGCAGCGGGATGGACGCTGGCGCTCACCCCGGGCGGGGTGGACCAGGACCTGCTCCGCCTCGGACACCATCGCCTGCGCCCCGGGGTGTTCCCGTTCGACACGACCGGCGACCCCGACCTGACCGCGGTGGTCGTGCGCCGCGGCGCCGACGAGGAGGACACGGCATCATGATGAACTTCGAGAAGCGCACCGGCCCCGACTTCGGTGCGGCGGCCCCGGTCTACCCGGCGAACGGCGTGCCGGACTGGTACCGCGACGCCAAGCTCGGCTTCTTCGTGCACTGGGGCTTGTACTCCGTGCCGGCGTGGGCCGTGCAGCACGGGGAGGGCGTGAACATCCCCACCGAGGACGCCTATGCGTGGCACCAGTACGCGGAGTGGTACGGCAACACGGTCCGCATCCCGGGGAGCCCGACGTGGGAGCGCCACCAGCGCACCTACGGACCCGGGACCTCCTACGAGGACCTCGCCGACCGATGGGACGCCGCCGCGTTCGATGCCGACGCCTTCGTCGGCGAGCTCGTCGCGGCCGGGGCCCGCTATGTCGTGCCCACGACCAAGCACCACGAGGGGTTCTGTCTGTGGGACACCGCCACGACGGGATTCAACGCCGTCGCGCGCGGCCCTCGTCGCGACCTCATCTCCGAGTTCCACGACGCCACGCGGCGGGCCGGAGCCAGGTTCGGTGTGTACTACTCCGGAGCGCTCGACTGGCACGTGAGCGACTTCCCGCCGATCGAGTCGGACACCGACCTGTTCCGGTTCCGTCGCAACGACGCCCACTTCTCCCGGTACGCCGCCGCGCAGCTCGAGGAGCTCGTGGAGCGGTTCGCACCCGACGTGCTCTGGAACGACATCGAGTGGCCGGACGGCGGCAAGGGCACGGAGGACTACGCCGTGGCCGCACTGCTGCGGCGTTACTTCGACGCCGTCCCGGACGGCGTCGTCAACGACCGGTGGGGCGTGCCGTACCACGGCTTCCTCACCCGCGAATACACGGACATCCCGGACATCATCCCCGAGCCCTGGGAGTCGACCCGCGGGCTCGGCTACTCGTTCGGGTTCAACCAGGCGGAGGACGAGCGGCACTCGCTCTCCGGGGCGGCCCTGATCCGGCTCCTCGTCGACGTCGTCGCGAAGAACGGCAACCTGCTCATCAACGTGGGCCCCGCGGCGGACGGGTCCATTCCGGCGCTGCAGCGGAAGGCGATGCAGGAGCTCGGCGGCTGGCTGGCCGTGAACGGCGCGGCGATCTACGGCACGCGGCCCTGGACGCGGATGGGGGAGCGGACGGGGGCTCCTCGTCGCTACACCACGTCGACGGATGCGGTGCACGTGCACGCGCTGGACCCGGCGGCAGGCGAGTTCGAGCTGCCGTCCGAGCTCGCGGGCGCTGCGCTGTCGTGGGCGGACGGGACTCCGGCCCAGACGTCCGCGGACGGCGGTTCGACCCGCATCGTGATCCCGGCCGGACTCCGCGAGGCTCCGGTCGCCGTGCTCACCGCGCACGGCGCCTGACACAGGCGCCGCAGAAGGGCCCCCGTCGGTGATCCGACGGGGGCCCTTCGTCGCTGGACTAGGGGCGCGTGCGCTCCTCGAGCACCTCGATCACGTGGCGGTACGGGCGGCCGGTGGCGCGGGTCATGCCGATCTCGCAGGTGCGGTTGGCCGACACGAAGGCGTCGAAGCCGCCGCGGGCCGCATCGGCCGCGGAGACCTCGGCCGATTCCTGCGCCGTCGCGCTCGCGGTGAGCTCGGGGTGCAGCATTCCTCGGTCGCCGGCGAACGCGCAGCAGCCCCAGCCGTCGGGCACGAAGACCTCGTCGGCGACGGCGGCAGCGATCGTTGTCAGCGCGCCCGTCGCGCCGAGCGCGGTCGTCGAACAGGTCGGGTGCACGGCGATCGAGGGGAGCTTCGCATCGACGGAGAGGCGCGGCAGCACCTCCCGCGCGACGAACGTGGTGGCGTCCTCGATGCGCAGACCGGCGTACTCCGGATGGGCGGCGACGGCCTGGGTGAGCATCACGTCGAGGCCCTCGGTGCAGGAGGCGGCGTCGCAGACGACCGGGAGCTCCCCGTGGCGGCTGGCCTCCCAGAGCGAGGCCAGCACCCGGTCCGACATGAGGCGATAGCCGTCGAGGTGTCCCTTGGACTTCCACGGCGTCCCGCAGCAGAGCCCGCCGTTCTCCTCCGGGACCACGACGGGGATCCCGGCGCGGTCGAGCAGAGCGCGCAGGGCGTCGCGGGAGCCGGGGCCCTCGTCCTCCGGTCCGAACATCGTGCCGATGCAGGCGCCGAAGAAGACGGCCTGGGCATCGGGCGGGGACACCGGTCGCGCCGGAGCAGTGCCGCCGCGGGGGAGGCCGCCGTCGTAGAGGGGCACGGTGTCGGCGCCGAGCACCGCCCGTCCGATCCGCGTCGCGCCGCGCACGAGCGGGACGGGGAGCGCGTCGGCGACCGTCAGGGCGACGCCGCCGGCGCGCGTGACGGTGCTCCAGTGCTTCGCCGCCGTTCCCCACGCGGCCCCCTCCACGGCGTTCTCCTGCTCGGCGCGGAGGCGGCGGACGAGGTCGCCGGTGTTGATGTCCACCGGACACGCCACGCCGCACATGCCGTCGACCGCGCAGGTCTGCACGCCGTCGTAGTCGTAGTCCGCGCGCAGGTCGCGCAGCAGCGCCGTGTCGCCCTGCTCCTCGGCCCAGGCCATGTCCCGGCGCAGCACGATGCGCTGCCGGGGTGTGAGCGTGATGCCCTTGCTCGGGCACGTGGGCTCGCAGTACCCGCACTCGACGCAGCGGTCCACCTCGCGCTCGACCGTGGGCACGCGCTTCAGATCCTGCAGATAGGAGTCCGGGTCGTCGGACAGCACGACGCCGGGGTTGAGGATCCCGTCCGGATCGAACAGCCGCTTGATCTCCCACATCATGTCGGTGAGCTCGTCGCCGTACTGCCGCCGCACGAACGGCGCCATGATGCGGCCGGTGCCGTGCTCAGCCTTGAGGGATCCCTCCTGCGCGAGGACGAGCTCGACGAGGTCGTCCGTGAAGCGGCGGTACCGCGCGACGCTGTCCGGGTCGTCGAAGCGCTCGTTCAGCAGGAAGTGGACGTTGCCGTCCTTCGCGTGCCCGAAGATGACAGACCCCTCGTAGCCGTGCTCCGCGAACAGCTCGATCAGGCGTTCGCAGGTGGCCAGCAGCCGGGGGACGGGGACGACGATGTCTTCGAGGAGGGCGGTCGTGCCGGACGGCCGCGCTCCCGCGACCGCCGTGTAGAGGCCCTTGCGGACGTGCCACAGCGCGGCGCGCTCTGCCGCATCCGTGGTCAGTCGCGGAGTGACGGCAAGGGGGAGGGCGTCGAAGTGCGCCTGCGCGGTCGCGCTCGCGACGGCAAGGGACTCCTCGTCGGCGGCGTGCACCTCGACGAGCAGCGCGGCGTGGCCCTGGACGTCGATCTCGGAGATCGCGGCGGGGACGTCGCTCAGGCCCTGGGCGACGCGCAGTGAGGCGGCGTCCAGGAGCTCGATCGTCGCGAGCCCGAGCTCCGTGAGAGCGGGGAGCGCGGTCATCGCCGCCGACAGCGTGTCGAAGACGAGCAGACCGGTGGCGATCGCGGGGCGCACCTCGATGGTGCGGAAACGGGCCTCCGCGACGAAGCCGAGGGTCCCTTCCGATCCGATGAGGAGGTGTTCGAGGATCCGCACCGGGTCGTCGAAGTCGAGCAGGGCGTTCAGTCCGTAGCCCATGGTGTTCTTCATCGAGAACTGCTGCCGGAGGAAGGCGACATTCTCGGGCGAGGCGAGCAGCCGCTCCCGGAGCGACGACAGCCCGGCGAACAGGACGGGTTCCGCGGCGCGGAGCACGTCCGCGGCGTCCGCGCGTCCGGTGTCCAGAATCGTTCCGCTGGGGAGCACGACGAGCATCGAGGTGATCGTCTGGTACGAGTTCTCCGTGATGCCGCAGGCCATGCCGCTGGAGTTGTTGGCGACGACGCCGCCGATCGTGCAGGCGATCTCGCTGGCCGGATCCGGCCCGAGCTTGCGGCGGTACCGGGCCAGCCGGGTGTTCACCTGCCGGACGGTGGCTCCGGGGCCGACCCGCACCGCGGCGCCGTCGTCCTCGATGTGGATGTCGCGGAAGTGGCTGCGCGTGTCGACGAGGATGTCGCCGCTGATGCCCTGTCCGGACAGGCTGGTGCCGCCGGAGCGGAACGTGAGCGTGCGCCCGGCCGCCCGGACCGCCGTGAACGCGCGGGCGACGCCCTCCGCGTCCGCGGGGGAGAGCACCGCGTCCGGGACGAGCAGGTAATGCGAGGCGTCGTGCGCGCGGGCGAACCGGTCGATGGATCGGGCGTGGACCTGCGTCTCGGCTCCCAGCAGCGCCGGGTCGAGAGGGTGGTCGAGGGTGGTGGGCACGGTGCTCCTCTGCTCCGCTCGAAGATTGTCAGACAAGTGTACTGAACGACGGACGCCTCACTAGACTGTTCCGCATGACCTCGATCGCGGAGCGCCCCCTCGGCGTGGTCGGCGTGGTCGACGCCGTGACCGGACAGCTGCGCACCCGGATCCTCTCCGGCGAGATCCGCTCGGGGGAGCCGCTCACCGAGGCGGCGGTCTCCCAGGCCTACGGCGTCGCCCGCCCCAGCGCGAAAGCGGCCATCGAGCAGCTGGTGGCCAGCGGACTGCTCGTGCGGACGGCCCATCGCACGGCGCGTGTGGTCGGCATCGAAGCGGAGACCGTCCGCGACGTCTACCGCACGCGGATCCGGCTGGAGAGCGCGGCGCTGCGCGAACTGGCGGAGAGCGCCGCCGTGCCGGCGGCCGCTGTGGCGGCGAACGCCGAGCTGCAGGCGATGGCACCGGGCCCCGATCCCGCGACGGTCGATCCCGACCTCCGTTTCCACACGGCCCTCATCGACGGGCTGGGCAGCGAGCGCACCAGTCGCATGTACCGGAGCGTGCTGGACGAGGTGCGGCTGTGCATGGCGCAGGTGCAGGGGCGGCGTCTCCTCGACGCGGAACTCATCGCCGCGCAGCACGCGGAGATGCTCGAGGCCGTCGCCGCCGGGGACGCGGAGCGCGCGGCCGCGGTGCTGCGTGCCCACCTCGCCTCGGCGGAGGATCGTCTCGTCGAGGCCCTGGGCGCCTCCTGACGTCAGCCCGCGTCGGCGGGGGCGTCCTCGATCTGGATCGGCGCATCCGTCGGGTCGGCCCAGACCGGAGCAGGCAGAGGCGTGTCGACCTGGCCGGCCTGGATCGCGCGGAGGGCTTCGGTGATCTCGTCCGCGTTCTCGGGCACCGCCAGTCCGCAGGTGCGCAGCTCGGACGCGAACTGCAGGGTGAGCCGGATCTTCCCCGCCTCGATGGCCTCGGAGGTCGTGCCGGTGCGGATCTCGCTGCCGGTCTGGATCGCGGGCACCTCGTCGCAGACGTGATAGACCTTGCCGCCGTCGACCCACACGACCTCATCGGCCCCGAGGAGCTGGATCACGGCGGACTGGTCCGCGGTGTACTGCTCGACGGACGGCGGGGCGAAGCTCGTCCCGACGATCGCGGCGAGGACGGCGAGGACGATGCCGACGATGCCGGCGGTCGCCTTCTGTCCTTTGTCCATGTCCTTGTTCAGGAAGATGAGGATGACCAGGGGGAGGAAGGCGACGACCGCGATGATCGCGCCGAGCTGGTTCTGGACGAAGAACCGTGTCTTGTCCGCGCGCCGCGCCGGGTCGAGGGTGTTCGCCTTCCTCCACAGGAGCGAGCCGATGATCGACAGCGCGGCGATCACGACCAGCAGGACGAGCAGGGCGATGAACGCCCACTGCGGGAACTGCGCGGTCGCTCCCTGCTCTTCCAGGAGGCCGGTGTCCGGATCGCGGAGCAGCGCGCCGCCCTCGTCGACGAACTCGCGCTGGCGCAGGAGCCAGAAGATGCCGACAGCCTCGCCCGCGATCGCGAGCGCCCAGAGGATGGCGGCGATGATGCGGAAGCGCGTCGCGGAGGCCTTGGCCTCCGGGCTCGGCGTCCACCCAGCGGGCGGCTCTCCGGTCGTGGCGCCGATCGTGGCGCCGGTCGTGGCACGACGCGGCGCGGCGGAAGACGTCTGCTCGTTCTCGGCCATGGTTGTCCTTTCCCCCGAAAGTGCCCGGCGACCCCGCCGAGGCATCCCCGAGCCTAGTGGCCGCGGTGTCCTACGCTGGAGAGATGACATCCAATTCGGACGACGCCCTGAGCTGGGAGGGCGACGACAGCGCGGAGCGACGCCCCCGGGACGCCGCACGGCGCACCACGCCGGCTCCGGAACCGACCCCGGCCGAGGCCGTCACGCCCGCGGCGTCCGCACCGGCGTCGGGGGACGAGGCGACCGCGGCGCCCTCCGGGCTCAGCAACGCGATGCTGGTCCTCGTCGGCGTCGTCGGCGGCGTCTACCTGCTCTACACCCTCGGCTGGATCGCGGGCGGTCTCCGGCTGCAGCCGCTCGCCTCGTTCCTCGTCGCGGATTTCATGTTCCTGCCCTGGTTCGTGCTGGCGATCGCCGCCCCCGCGCTGTGGTTCCTCGCGACATGGGTGCTGACGCGGGGCCGGGCCTCCTGGATCCGCGCCGCCTTGCTCCTGGCGGGCGTCGTGCTGCTCGTTCCGTGGCCGTTCGTGACCGTGGGGGTGATCGGCTCATGACTGCTCCGAAGTCCCCGTCCGCGGTGGCGACCGGCTCGCCGCGCTGGCTCGTATGGACCGTCGTCGCCCTCGCCGGGCTCTTCTACGCCTACGCGGTGTGGAACGCGGTCGCCCACCTCATCACCATGGCCCAGACCGGCCTCACCGGCACCGGATGGGCGACGCTCCTGTTCGGCGTGGTGTTCCCCGTCCTCGTGTTCGGGTTCGCCTTCGCGATCGGCCGGCGGCGCCGGGTGGGCGAGCTCGCCCTGACGTTCCTCGCCGGACTCGGGATCGTCGCGGTGTTCTGGATGAGCCTGCTCGCGCTGAGTCTGACGCTGCCCAGCGCCTGAGCAGGATCCGTCACGCCGTCACACGGCACGGAGCGGTCCCGGCGCTCCGGTAGAGTTGTCGCGATCGCGCCCCCGACGGTGTGCGGCGCATCGGCCCCTCCCGCCTGTCGCGCTGCCCCGAAGGATCCACTGTGCCGAAGCCTGTCGTGCTCATCGCCGAAGTACTCTCTCCCGCCACGATCGAGGCGCTCGGCCCCGACTTCGACGTCCGCCACGTCGATGGCACCGATCGCGAGGCGCTCTTCGCCGCCCTCGCGGAGTCGGACGCGGTGCTCATCCGCTCCGCGACCCGCATCGATGAGGAGGCGCTGTCGCACGCGCCGAAGCTCAAGGTCGTCGCGCGGGCCGGCGTCGGCCTCGACAACGTCGACATCAAGGCCGCGACCGCGGCCGGCGTCATGGTCGTCAACGCCCCGACGTCGAACATCGTCTCGGCCGCCGAGCTGACGGTCGGCCACATCCTCAGCCTCGCCCGCCGGATCCCGGCCGCGCACGCCTCGCTGTCCGCCGGGCAGTGGAAGCGCAGCTCCTTCACCGGCGCCGAGCTCTTCGAGAAGACCGTCGGCATCGTCGGACTCGGCCGGATCGGCGCTCTCGTCGCCGCTCGCCTCGCCGCCTTCGACATGCGCGTGGTCGCGTACGACCCCTACGTCACCTCGGCGCGCGCCCAGCAGCTCGGCGTGCAGCTCCTCTCGCTCGACGAGCTCGTCGCCGAGGCCGACTTCCTCACGATCCACATGCCGAAGACCCCGGAGACGACGGGCATGATCGGCGCCGAGCAGTTCGCCGCCATGAAGCCGACCGCCTTCGTCGTCAACGTCGCCCGCGGCGGGCTCATCGACGAGGAGGCGCTGCACGAGGCGCTCGTCGCCGGCGAGATCGCCGGCGCCGGCCTGGACGTCTTCACCTCCGAGCCCCCGGCCGAGGGCGGGAGCGCCCGCGCTCTGCTCGACCTCCCGAACGTCGTCGTGACCCCGCACCTCGGTGCGAGCACGGAAGAGGCGCAGGAGAAGGCCGGCGTCTCGGTCGCGCGCTCGGTGCGGCTCGCGCTCGGCGGCGACCTCGTCCCGGACGCGGTCAACGTCGCGGGCGGCGTCATCGACCCGTACGTGCGTCCCGGCATCTCGCTCGTGGAGAAGCTCGGCCAGATCTTCGCTGCGCTGGCCACGTCGCCGCTCACGAGCCTCGACGTCGAGGTGCACGGCGAGCTCAACGACTACGACGTGAGCGTGCTCAAGCTCGCCGCCCTCAAGGGTGTCTTCACGAACATCGTGAGCGAGACCGTGTCGTACGTGAACGCTCCGCTCCTGGCGGAGCAGCGCGGCATCACGGTGCGCCTGCTCAAGGACGACGTGAGCGAGGAGTACCGGAACGTCATCACCCTCACGGGGGCGCTGTCCGACGGATCGCAGCTCTCGGTGTCGGGCACGCTGACCGGACCGAAGCAGGCCGAGAAGCTCGTCGGCATCAACGACCACGCCCTGGAGCTGCCGATCGAGAAGCACCACGTCGTGATGCTCTACACCGACCGCCCGGGCATCGTGGCCGTCTACGGGCAGAAGTTCGGCGAGGCCGGGATCAACATCGCCGGAATGCAGATCTCGCGGCTCGCGGCGGGCGACCAGGCGCTCAGCGTGCTGACGCTCGACTCGCCCGTGTCCGAGGAGCTGCTGGACGACGTGCGCGGCGCCATCGACGCCGACCTCTTCCGTCAGATCGAGATCACCGAGGTCTGACACCGCAGAGCGGGGGAGAAGGGCGGGAGCGCGATGCTCCCGCCCTTCTCCGTATCTGCAGCCTTATCCGGCGTCAGGCGGTGGCCCGCAGCACGAGCGCGATGAGGTCGGCGAGCTCGTCGCTCCGCGGGACCAGGCGCTCCGGGCCGTGAACGTCGAGCGAGTTGTTGAAGTAGAGGCCGTCGCTCACGAGCATCACGAGGTCGAGGCTGGCGGTGTCGCGGACGTGCGGGCGGATCGTCTCCGCCCAGCGGCGCCGGGTATCCCGGAGCATGTCGGACGCGGCGCTCGAACCGCCCTGGGCCAGCCGCGTCGTGGCGATCAGCGCCCGATCGAGGGCGTCGTCCTCCATCACCGAGGTCCGGACGTAGTACGCGACGGGGCCCTCCTCGGCGGCGCGCATGCGCTCCAGGTCGAGCGTGGTCAGGTGGTCCAGGCGCTCCAGGAGCCCGGCCTCGAGGTCGTCCTTGGAGCGGAAGTGGTAGAGCAGGCCGCCCTTCGACACGCCCGCGGCCTTCGCCGTGGCCTCGAGCGTCGCGGCGCGTTCGCCGTCGTCGATGAGGATCGCCTCGAAGGCGTCGAGGACCTTCTCGCGGGCGAGGGGAGGGCGGGGCATCGGTCATCCTCTGAGCGGAAACGGGAGGGCAGCATCTGTTACTATACCAGCCGGACGGTTTAGTAACGAGTCGTCCGCAGGAAGGAAAGGTGTTCCATGACCCGTACTGCGTCGATCCCGACGACAGAGACGGAAGCTCCCCGCGTCGGGGCTCGGGGGTGGGCGGCGCTCGTCGTCCTCATGCTCCCGGTGCTGCTGGTGTCGGTGGACAACACGGTGCTGAGCTTCGCGCTGCCCGAGATCTCGATCTCGCTCGCGCCGAGCGGGGCCGAGCAGCTCTGGATCATCGACGTCTATCCGCTCGTGCTCGCCGGACTCCTGGTGACCATGGGAACGCTCGGCGACCGCTTCGGGCGTCGCCGCCTGCTCCTCATCGGCGCCACCGGATTCGCCGTGGTCTCCGCGCTGGCCGCCTTCGCGCCGACCGCGGGCCTGCTGATCGCCGCCCGTGCCCTGCTCGGCTTCTTCGGCGCCATGCTGATGCCGTCGACGCTGTCGCTGCTGCGGTCGATCTTCCAGAACCGCGACCAGCGCCGCATGGCCATCGCGGTCTGGGCGTCCGCGTTCTCCGCCGGATCCGCGCTCGGCCCGATCGTCGGGGGCTTCCTCCTCGAGCACTTCGCGTGGGGCTCGGTGTTCCTCATCGCCGTCCCCGTCCTCATCCCGTTGCTCATCGCCGCACCGCTGCTCGTGCCGGAGAGCCGTGACCCCAACCCCGGCCGCATCGACCCGCTCAGCATCGCCCTCTCGATGGCCGCGATGATCCCGGTCGTCTACGCGATCAAGTCGTTCGCGGTCGACGGTCCGTCGCTGTACGCCGGGGGATGGGCTCTGCTCGGTCTTGTGATGGGGACGCTGTTCGTGCGCCGTCAGCTCCGCGCCGACACCCCGATGCTCGACATGGCGCTGTTCCGCCGTGGGTCGTTCTCGGGCGCGATCCTGGTGAACCTGCTCAGCGTCGTGGCTCTCGTCGGGTTCCTCTACTTCGTCTCGCAGCACCTGCAGCTCGTGCTGGGGCTCTCGCCGATGGTCGCGGGCCTCGCTCTCGTGCCCGGGATGGCGGCCATGATCGTCGCCGGACTCACGGTGGTGCCGATCTCGCGGCGGGTTCCGCCGCATGTGCTCATCCCGGCGGCGCTGGTGTTCTCCGTCGCGGGGTACCTCATCGTCGCCTTCACGACGCACGAGCACGGCGTGGCACCGCTCATCCTCGCCTTCGTCGTCCTCGGCATCGGCATCGGTGCGGCCGAGACCATCTCGAACGAGCTCATCCTCTCCAGCGCCCCCGCGGCGAAGGCGGGTGCCGCGAGCGCGGTGTCCGAGACGGCGTACGAGCTCGGCGCCGTGCTGGGGACCGCGATCCTCGGCGGCATCATCACCGCGTTCTACCGCGGCGCGCTGGTGCTGCCCGAGGGGCTTCCGGCCGAGGTGGCCCGCGCTGCGCAGGAGACGCTGGCCGGCGCGTACACCGCCGCCCACGAGCTCCCGGCCGCGCTCGGCGACGCCCTGTGGCAGGCGGCGGCCGACGCGTTCGGCTCGGGAGTCACGGTCACGTCGCTCATCGGTGCGGGCCTCGTCGTCGTCGCGGCGGTCATCGCGGCCGTCACACTGCGCAAGGCACCCACGCACTGACCACTACGCTGGGGGGACCGGCCCGTTCGACCCGCGGTCGCGCCGCGGCCGGTCCACCCCCGTGCAGTGCGCAAGGAGTCTCATGTCGCGTGTCGTGAAGCTGGCCGTCATCCCGGGTGACGGCATCGGTCCCGAGGTCATCGCCGAGGCGGAGAAGGTGCTCGACGCCGTCACCGCCGACAGCGCCGTGACGTTCGACAAGACCCGCTTCTCGCTCGGTGCCGGCCGGTACCTCGAGACCGGCGACACGCTCACCGACGACGACCTCGCCGCGATCTCCGCCCACGACGCGATCCTCCTCGGCGCGGTCGGCGGCACGCCGGGGGACCCGCGCCTGAGGGACGCGAACATCGAGCGCGGACTCCTGCTGAAGCTCCGGTTCACCCTCGACCACTACGTGAATCTGCGCCCCTCGAAGCTCTTCGCCGGAGCGCCCGGTCCGCTGTCCGACCCGGGCGAGGTCGACTTCGTCGTGGTCCGTGAAGGGACGGAGGGGCCCTACGTCGGCAACGGCGGAGCGATCCGGAAGGGGACGCCGCAGGAGGTCGCGAACGAGACCTCCGTGAACACGGCGTTCGGCGTCGAGCGGGTCGTCCGCTACGCCTTCGCGCTTGCCGAGCGCCGCCGTCAGAAGCTCACCCTCGTGCACAAGACCAACGTGCTCGTGCACGCCGGTGCGATCTGGCAGCGCATCGTGAACGAGGTCGCCACCGAGCACCCCGACGTCGCCGTCGACTACCTGCACGTCGACGCCGCCACGATCTTCCTCGTCACCGATCCCTCGCGTTTCGACGTGATCGTGACGGACAATCTCTTCGGTGACATCCTCACCGACCTCGCCGGCGCCGTCACGGGCGGCATCGGCCTCGCCGCCTCGGGGAACATCAACCCCGATGGCGCCTTCCCGTCGATGTTCGAGCCCGTGCACGGCTCGGCTCCGGACATCGCGGGTCAGCAGAAGGCCGACCCGACCGCCGCGATCCTCTCCATCGCGCTGCTGCTCGACCACCTCGGCCTGACGGCCGAGTCGGCGCGTGTGAGCGCCGCGGTCGAGGCGGACATCGCCGCCCGCAGCGGTGCCCGCACCACCGCGGAGATCGGCTCCGCGATCACTGCCTGTCTCTGAACGGCGGGCGTAGGCTGACAGGGCGCGAGGATGCGCCCACCCCACGAGGATTGGATGACGACATGACGACGATCGACGCCGAGACGAGCGTGGCTCCCCTGGAGTTCGCCGTGACGAAGAACCTGAACGCGGCCTCGCCGGCACGCGTCGCCGAAGTGCTGGAGAACCCCGGTTTCGGGGTCGTCTTCACCGACCACATGGTCGACATCTGCTGGTCGGCCAAGGGCGGCTGGCACCGTCCGCGCGTGCAGCCCTACGGCCCGATCCCGCTCGACCCCGCGGCGTCCGTGCTGCACTACGCGCAGGAGATCTTCGAAGGCATCAAGGCCTACCGGCACGCGGACGGTTCGATCCACACCTTCCGTCCCGACCGCAACGCCGCGCGCCTGCAGGCGAGCGCCCGCCGCCTGGCGCTGCCGGAGCTGCCGACGGAGTACTTCATCCAGTCGCTGCGCGAGCTCATCGCCGTCGACGGCCGCTGGGTGCCCTCCGGCGCCGACCAGAGCCTGTACCTGCGGCCGTTCATGTTCGCCAAGGAGGCCTTCCTCGGCGTGCGCGCGGCGCAGAAGGTCGCCTACTACGTGATCGCGAGCCCCGCCGGTGCGTACTTCACGGGAGGCGTGAAGCCCGTGCGGATCTGGCTCTCCGAGGACTACGCCCGCGCGGGTCGCGGTGGCACCGGCAAGGCGAAGACGGGCGGCAACTACGCCTCCAGCCTCCTGCCGCAGGCCGAGGCCAGTGCGAAGGGCTGCGACCAGGTCGTGTTCCTCAACGAGAACCGCGATGTCGAGGAGCTCGGCGGCATGAACGTCGTGTTCGTGTTCAAGGACGGTCGCGTCGTCACGCCCGAGTCGGACAGCATCCTCGAGGGCATCACGCGCGACTCGCTGCTGCAGCTGGCCGAGGACCGCGGCTACACGGTCGAGAAGCGTCCGATCTCGATCGACGAGTGGCGTGAGGGCGTGGCCTCCGGTGACATCGTCGAGGTGTTCGCCTGTGGCACGGCCGCGGTCGTGACCCCGATCGGAGCGCTCGTGGGCGAGGGCTTCGACGAGCCGCAGCCGCTGGGCGAGCTGGCGCTGTCCCTCCGTGAGGAGCTCACCGACATCCAGTACGGGCGCCGCGAGGACAAGCACGGCTGGCTGCTCCGCCTCGACGCCTGATCCGATTCCCCGAGACCCCGTCTTCCCGCCGACACCCCGCCGTGTCGACGCGTGGAAGGCGGGGTCTCGGCGTGTACCGGGGGGCTCGCGCGCTGGGACTGTTCCTGCACAATGCGGGGGGAGTGGGGGAAGAGAGGTGGGGGGTGTGGAGAACGAGAGGTGAGGGGAGTAGGCGGGGGAGAGTGAGGGGATGTCGCGGCGCCTCTCGTTCTCCGAAGCCTGGGATCTTGTGCGATCGCGGGAGGACGTCCTCGACACGGGGGTCACGGAACGGGAGCTGGGGGAGGCGGTCGCACACGGCAGGCTGCGGCGCGTGCACCGCGGGGCGTATGTCGACGGGGAGGTCTGGGACCAGCTGTGGCCCGAGGGAAGGCAGCTCGTGCGGGTGTGCGCCGTCCGTCGGGCCAGCCTCGGCGGAGGTCCGGTGTTCTCGCATCTCTCCGCGGCGGCGCTCTGGGGGCTGCCGCTCGTGGGGCCGATCCGGGACGACGTGCACACCGCGATCCGCAGCCGTCGGCACAGCAGGACCGAGGCCGGGGTCGTCCGACACCAGATGGCGCTCGACGAGGGCGACATCGTCCGGCGGCACGGGCTCCGGTGCACCTCGTTGATCCGTACCGTGGTCGACCTCGCCCGGCTGTTGCGTCCGGAGGCCGTCGTCGCGGCCGGAGACGCGGCTCTGCGGATGGTCTCGATCGACGGACACGAGGTCGACCACGGTGAGGTCGACGCCTGGCGGGCCGAGGTCGACCGGCTGTGCGTGGCGGGGCTCCGGGGCGTGCGTCGCGCGCGGTGGATCGGAGCCTTCGCCGACGGACGGGCGCAGCTTCCGGGCGAGAGCGTGAGCCGCCTGCAGCTCCACCGACTCGGCTTCCGGGACATCGATCTGCAGATCCCCGTCGTCGGCCCCGACGGCGCGCGGTACTTCGCCGACTTCGGGTTCCCGCGGTCGCAGGCCTTCGGGGAGTTCGACGGGGAGGACAAGTACCGGGACGCGGAGCTGCGGACGACGCCCACGGCGGCCGATGCGGTGATGGCGGAGAAGCACCGCGAGGACGAGATCCGCGGGGTCACGGGGTGGCGGGTGGTGCGCTGGGGCTCCCGACACATCCGCACCCCCGAGGATCTCGGGCGCCGGCTCGCCGCGTTCGGCATCCGTCCGCCCGGCTGAGGTCTGTCGAGCCCCGGGGTCGCGTCGAGACCCCACCCCGCCTCCGCACGTGAGCGGGGGTCTCGACGAGAGAGCGGGGTCTCGACGGGGGAGCAGGGGATCTAGGGTGGAGGGATGAAGATCGCTCGGTTCCGCCACGACGACGCCATCATGTACGGGATCATCGACGACCGCGAGCTCGTGGTCCTCGCCGGGGACCCGATGTTCTCCGGGTACGAGACGACCGGCGCGCGTATCCCGCTGACCGAGGCCACGCTGCTCGCGCCCGTGATCCCGCGCTCCAAGGTCGTGTGCGTCGGGAAGAACTACCACGACCACGCCGCCGAGATGGGCGGAGTGGCCCCCGAGGAGCCGCTGCTGTTCCTCAAGCCGAACACCGCCGTGATCGGCCCGGACGACGCGATCGTGCGTCCTGTCGCGCTGTCCGAGCGGACGGAGTACGAGGGCGAGCTCGTAGTCGTGATCGGGCGGATCGCCAAGAACGTGAAGGCGGAGAACGCCCTCGACCACGTGCTCGGCTACACGATCGGCAACGACGTCACGGCGCGCGACCTGCAGCGCAAGGACGGGCAGTGGTCGCGGGCGAAGGGCTTCGACACGTTCTGCCCGCTCGGCCCCGTGATCGAGACGGACTTCGACCCCGCACAGGCCACGATCGAGACGCGGGTGAACGGCGAGGTCCGCCAGCATGCGCCGCTCACCGACATGATCCACTCGGTCGCCGCGATCATCGAGTACGCCTCCGCGGTGTTCACGCTCCTTCCGGGCGACGTCATCATGACGGGGACCCCCGCCGGCGTGGGCACCTTCGAGGCGGGTGACACGGTCGAGGTCGAGATCTCCGGACTCGGCATCCTCCGCAATACCGCGCGCGACGCCGCTCCCGCGTCATGACCGAGGTCGCCCTCACGGCGACGCAGCAGCAGGCGGTCCAGCGCCGCACCGTGCTCGTGCTGTCGCTGGGGCAGGTGCTCGGCGGCATCGCGTTCGGAGCCACCGTGTCCCTCGGTGCGCTGCTCGCCGCGGACATCTCCGGCAGCGACGCGCTCTCCGGACTCGCGACGGCGTCGGTGACCCTCGGAGCCGCGGTCTGCGCGATCCCGCTGGCCCGGATGGCCGCGCGCCTCGGACGGCGTCGCGCCCTCACCCTCGGCAACCTCTTCGCCCTCGTCGGCATCGCCGTGGTGATCCTCGCGGCATCCGTGCGCGTCTTCCCGCTCCTGCTCGTCGGCATCCTGCTGATCGGTGCGGGGAACGCGGGCAACCTGCAGTCCCGGTTCGCGGCCACGGACCTCGCGGCCCCGCAGCATCGTGGGCGCGACCTCTCGATCGTCGTGTGGTCCACGACGATCGGCGGCGTGGCGGGCCCGCTGCTGCTCGGTCCGGGGGAGATCGTCGGCCAGGCGATCGGCATGCCGCCGCAGACCGGCTCGTACGTCTTCTCGTTCGTGGCGCAATGCGCGGCGCTCGCGCTCTACCTCGTCGCCCTCCGCCCGGATCCGCTCCTCGCCGCGCAGCGACTCGCGCAGGCGGCGGCCGCGACGACGAGCGCCGCCGTGGCGGACCGCCCGCACGTGGCCCGCTACGCGATCTTCGCCATCGCGGGCTCGCACGTAGTGATGGCCTCGGTCATGGCGATGACCCCGGTGCATCTGTCCCACATGGCGCACGGCGCCCACGGTGCGGCGGCGACCCCCGCTGACGTCTCGGCGCTCGTCGGGATCACCATCGCGCTGCACGTCGGCGGCATGTACGCGCTCTCGCCGGTGTTCGGAGTGCTGGCCGACCGCTGGGGGCGGCTGCGCGTGGTGCTGCTCGGGCAGGCGCTGCTCGGCGGTGCCCTGGCCTTCGCCGTCTTCGCGGGCACCGAGGCGTGGGGTGTCATGGTGGCGCTCATCCTCCTCGGCCTCGGGTGGAGCGCCGGCACGGTCGCCGGCGCCGCCCTGCTCACCGAGGCGTCGGCCCCCGACGTCCGCACGCGGCGACAGGGACGCAGCGACTCGCTGATGAGCCTGTCAGCCGCCGCCGGGTCGGTCCTCGCCGGCGTCGTGCTGTCGAACTTCCAGTACGCCGGGCTCGGCATCGCGGCCTCCGTGCTCGTCCTCGCGATCGTCGCGCTGTCGCCGCTCGCCCGGAGCAGCGCGCGGTGAAAGCCTGGGACGGCGTCGGGGAGGCCTATGCCGCCTCGTACGCCGCCCTGTGCGCGGGCACGGTCGATGTCCTCGCCGCAGCCCTCGGACCAGCGGAGGGTCGCAGCCTCCTCGACGTCGGGGCGGGGGAGGGCGGCCTCGCGGCCCGCTTCGTCGGCCTGGGGTGGAACGTCACGGCCTGCGAGCCCGAGCCCACCATGCGCGCCGTCGCCCGCCGGCGGCACCCGACGCTGCGCATCATCGACGGCGGCCTGCCGACGCTGCCCTTCGACGACCGTTCCGTCGACGCCGTCGTGGCGAACTTCGTGCTGAACCACGTCTCCTCCCCGCGGACCGCCGCCCGGGAGCTGGGGCGGGTCGCACGGGAAGCGGTCGCCGCGACGACTTGGACCCGTTCCCCGTCGTGGTTCTGGACAGAGGTCGTCGAACGCGCGGGGCTGCCGCCGTCTGCGGGGGAGAGGCTTCCGGCCGAGGAGGACTTCGATCGCACGGCGGACGGCTTCGCGGCCATGCTCGTCGAGGCCGGACTCCCGGAGGTGGCGGTCAGCGAGCACACCTGGACCTGGCGCGCCGACCCGGACGCCCTGTGGGTCTCGGTCGAGGGCGGTGTGGCCGGCGCCGGGGCGCAGTATGCCGGGCTCTCCTCCGCCGAGCGATCCCGGTTCCGCGCGGGGTTCGAGGAGACCGTCGCGGCGCATCGGGTGGGAACGGTGCTGCCCCTGGAGCACCGCGCGGCCGTGGCGGTCTCGCGCCGGGGCTGACCGGCCCGCACCCGTAGAATCGAAGGGCTATGGCTACTCCGCATCCCCTCACCACGACCGCCAGCGGCGCCGACGTCCGCGTCCGCTTCTGCCCCTCCCCGACGGGGCTGCCGCACGTCGGCATGGTCCGCACGGCTCTGTACAACTGGGCGTACGCCCGTCACAACGGCGGCAAGATGGTGTTCCGCATCGAGGACACCGACGCCGCCCGCGACAGCGAGGAGAGCTTCCGCCAGCTCGTCGACGCGCTCACGTGGCTGAAGATCGACTGGGACGAGGGCGTCGAGGTCGGCGGCCCGCACGCCCCGTACCGCCAGTCCGAGCGGCACGACATCTACCGCGAGGTCATCGACAAGCTCCTCGCGACGGGCGCGCTCTACGAGAGCTATTCGACGGCCGAGGAGATCGACGCCCGCAACGAGGTAAACGGCCGCGCGAAGCAGCTCGGTTACGACAACTTCGACCGTGACCTCACCGATGAGCAGAAGGCCGCCTTCCGCGCCGAGGGCCGGCAGCCAGCCCTCCGCCTGCGGGTGCCGGACGAGGACCTCACGTACGTCGACCTCATCCGCGGCGAGGTCACCTTCCCCGCCGGCTCCTTCCCGGACTTCGTCGTCGTGCGCCCCAACGGCGTGCCGCTGTACACCTTCGTGAACCCCGTCGACGACGCGCTGATGGGCATCACCCACGTCCTCCGCGGCGAAGACCTCATGCCGTCCACCGCGCGCCAGCTCTCGCTCTACGCCGCTCTCATCGACGCGGGTGTGACGACGTTCGTGCCGCGGTTCGCCCACATGCCGCTCGTGCTGGGCGAGACCGGCAACAAGAAGCTCTCCAAGCGCGACCCGCAGGCCGATCTGTTCCTGCACCGGGAGCGCGGCTTCATCCACGAGGGCCTGCTGAACTACCTCGCGCTGCTGGGCTGGTCGATCGGCCCGGACCGCGACGTCTTCTCGCTCGACGAGTTCATCGCCGCGTTCGACATCGAGAACGTGAACCCCAACCCGGCCCGCTTCGATCAGAAGAAGGCCGAGTCGATCAACGGCGACCACATCCGCATGCTCGACGTGAAGGATTTCGCCGAGCGCACGGTGCCGTACCTCGCCGCGGCCGGCCTGTTCGACGAGCCGACCCACGAGCAGCTCGTCCTGGCGTTCCGTGCGGCTCCGCTGGTGCAGGAGCGCGTGCAGCTGCTGGGCGAAGTTCCGGGCATGCTCGGCTTCCTGTTCCGCGACGAGGTGTCGTACGACGCGGATGCGCTCAAGGGGCTGCCGGCCAACGCGGCCGAGGTGCTGGACGCCTGCGTCACCGCCCTGGAGCCGGTCACGGACTTCACCCCGGAAAGGATCCAGGAGGCGCTGTCGACGGCGCTCGTGGAGAACCTCGAGCTGAAGCCGCGCGTGGCCTACGGGCCGCCGCGTGTGGCCATCACCGGCCGCCGCGTCTCGCCGCCGCTGTTCGAGTCGATGGAGCTGCTGGGCAAGGACGAGTCGCTGCGCCGCCTGCGCGCGCTCTCGGCGTTCCTCGCCGACTGATCCGCGACGCGCCCGAGCGGCGACACGACACCGGTGGTTTTGGTGATCGGTCGCCGCTCGGGTAAGCTTGACTCTCGGTGCGAGGCTCCGGTTTCGCCCTTGGGGTATGGTGTAATTGGCAACACGGCTGATTCTGGTTCAGTTGTTCTTGGTTCGAGTCCAGGTACCCCAGCACTTCGAAAACCCCCGCTCCGGCGGGGGTTTTTCGTTTCCGGCACGGTGGCCTCAGTTCCTCACGCGGCTTCAAGGAAGGGCTCGTACCGATAGCCCGCCTCATCCACGATCGATACCGTCGATTCAGGGACCTCTGTGAATGCACCGGGCAGATCGTTGAGGGGCTCGGACACGATCACGTGCGCCCGGCGGCCGAAGACGCGAAGCCGTTCGGCATCGGGGTACATCCGGCGAAGAGTCTCGATGTCGGTGGAGTGGAAGAGGGAGCGGGAGCGCCCAGCCGTCGAGTACCGGAACGCCCAGACGGTGGTGCCGTCGGACACCGCGAAGGTTCCCTGGACCGGGAAGCGGACGCCATGCTCGCGCCCCACGCGCTCGGCCTCGCGGATGGCCGCCCGCATCCCCGCGATCGGATCGTCCTGGAGGCCGAGGGTCAGGGCGAGGTGGAACAGTACCTCAGAGTCGGTGGTGCCCTGGATCTCGGGGTAGAGGGAGGGATCGACGGCAAGGATGAGGTCGCGTTTCACGGTCACGAAGTCCGCCAAGCCGCCATTGTGCATGAAGAGCCAGTTCGCGTGCCGGAACGGGTGGCAGTTGGTCTGCTGGACCGGCGGCCCGGCGGCAGCTCTCACATGGCTGAAGAACAGCGGGCTGCGGATCGTGCGGGAGATCTCGCGCAGGTTCAGATCGTTCCAGGCGGGCTCCATGCTGCGGAACAGTCCAGGCTTCGGAGGCTGCCCAGAGTCGTCACCGTTCGACACCGGATACCAGCCGAGGCCGAACCCATCCCCGTTCACGGTCTCCGCGCCGAGGGGCGAGTCCAGAGACTGCGCCACGAGGGAATGTCGCGCGTCGAGGATCACCTCCGATGGGTGCAGCGGTTCTCCCACGTACGCCAGCCACCGACACATGTCGACACCTCGTCCCCGACCCGATCACGTCTGTGCCCGACGATACGCTCGGTCACCCTCCCCGGCGAGACCCGCGGATGGCTGACCGGCTACTCGCACTCCCCGAGGAACCCGAGATAGCACACGGCCTCATGCGTGACGGCCGGCTCGGCATCGTCGTTCGAGACCTGGCGCGTCGCGGTCTCCGGCGTCCGGGTGAGGTGCCCGAAGTCGCCGAGGGAGGCCACGTACATCCCGTCCGCGTCCTCCGCGATCATCCGGTCGATCTCGGTACGGTGCTGCGCGCACAGGTCCGCGGAGGCCGGGACGAGGTCGACCCCGGCGCATGCTCCCGCGTACTCGGCCTCCATGAGCCCGATGCAGTCCGTCCAGTCCTGGTCCACCGCGCACGGGCTCACGCCGTCGTCGGCGACGAGGTACTTGCCGGTCTCGTACTCCTCGCTGTGGAAGGTCTCGGGCTTCTCCGGCACGTCGATCTTGGTCCAGTGGCGTGCGGTCGCGAAGGCGAACACCGTCACGATCGCGGCGATCAGGAGCAGCGCGCCCACGATGCCCAGCGTCACCCAGAGTCCGACCCGGCTCTTCCGCTCCGGGCCCTCCGCGGGCGTGGGGGTCCACGGGGCGGCGACCGGTGCCGGCGGGGGTGCCGCGGCGAATCCCGGCGCGGCGGCGACGGGGAGCTCGTGTCCCCCGAGCGGTGCCGCCGCCGCGGGGGCGGGCGCCGCCGTGGCCGTGGTCGCGAGGAAGTAGTCGTACCACGCCCGGCTCGCCTGCTCGTCCGCGGCGACCTGCTGCGCCTCGGCGTCGGTGAGCACGAGGCCCCACGCGTCACGGGCCGGTGCATGGGGGAGGGCGGAGCGGAAGTCTTCGAACGACACGGGCATGTTCGCAGAATATCGGCTTCTTCCCCGCGACCCGGGCGGTCATCCGATGTCCCCGGCTCCTGGAACAATGACGAGGTGATCGGTATGAAGTCCTTCTGGAACGCGTTGCCCACCGAGGGACGCTGGCTGCTGTCGACCGTGGCGATCCAGACCCTCGGGCGGGGAATGACGCTGCCGTTCACGATCATCTACCTCCACGAGGTCCGCGGCTTCGACCTCGGGTTCTCCGGAGCGCTCATGAGCCTCATCGCGATCACGGGGCTCGTGGTCACGGGTCCCGGCGGCACGCTCATCGACCGCTTCGGCGCCCGGCGCGTGCTGATCGTGGGCCTCCTGGCGATGATCGCGGGGTGCACGCTCCTCGCCTACGCCACGCATCCCGCCGTCGCGACGGTCGCGGTCGTGCTCATCGGGATCAACTTCGGGGTCTCCTGGCCCGGCTTCAACGCCCTCATCGCCTCGGTGGTCGACGGCGAGGTCCGTCAGCAGTACTTCGGCGTGAACTTCGCCCTCGTCAACCTCGGCATCGGCGTGGGCGGGATCATCGGCGGCTTCTTCGTCGACGTGACGGAGCCGTCGACGTTCACCACGATCTTCCTCATCGACGCGGCCACGAGCCTCATCCCGCTCGCTCTGCTCCTCGGCACGCTCCGGCACGTGCGCACCCAGGCGGACCCGGACCCTGCGGTGACCACCGAGGGCGGTTACCGGGAGATCCTGCGGCGCCCTGCGGTGCTCTGGATGACGCTGCTGACCTTCTTCTCCGTCTTCATCGGCTATGGACAGATCGAGGCGGGCTTCCCCGCCTACGCCCGTCAGATCGCCCAGGTCTCGACCGCCGTCGTCGGCATCTCGTTCGCGGTGAACACGGCCGTCATCGTGCTACTGCAGTTCGCCGTCCTCCGGCTCATCACCGGGCGCCGGCGCACCAGGGTCATGCAGGTCATGGCCCTCATCTGGGCCGTCTCCTGGGTCATGCTCGGCGCCGCGGGCCTGCTTCCCGACTCGGTCACGGCCGCGATCGCGGTGATCGCGTTCATGGGCGTGTTCGCCTTCGGGGAGACCATGATGCAGCCGACGATCCCGGCCATCTACAACGATCTCGCGACGGACCGCACCCGCGGGCGCTACAACGCCCTCAACTCCGCGGCCTTCCAGGGTGGTGCCATCCTCGGCCCGCTCGTCGCGGGAGTGCTCCTCGGCGTCGGCGTCAGCGGCTGGTTCATCGCGGTCATGGTCGCGGGCAGCCTCGCCGTCGGCGTGCTGGCGGTCGTACTGGAGCGGGTGCTCCCGGCAGCGGCCAACGGCAGCAGCGCCGAGGTCCATCGAACGGACGAGGTCGAACGGACGCCGCCGGTCTAGGCTCCGAGCATGGCCCTCGAACCGCTCTTTCTCCGTCTCGACCGGATCGCGGGTGGGCGGCAGGCCGGTGTGCTGATCAGCGAAGCCGGTCGCACCCATCCGCGGACCGTCCGTGCCTTCACCTGGATCCTCTGGCTGCTCGTCGCCGAACTGGTGCTCGGGGTGGGTGCCGTGGTGATCGCCCTGGTGCTCGCCGCCGACGGCGACAGCGTGCCCTTCGCCGTGTGGATGCGCACCCTCGTGGTGCTGGCGATGACCGCGACGCTGTTCTACTTCGCGTGGCGCGCACGCCGCGGATGGCGCTGGGCCTACCTCCGGCTGCGGTTGTTCGCGCAGATCTTCCCCGTCATCACGCTCGTCATGGCGGCGATCCCCGGCCTATACCCGGTCTGGATGGTCACCGAGCAGATCGTCTTCAGCCTGATCATGATCGGCATCGCGGACTTCCTCACCAGCGACCACATGCGGGCGGTCTTCGCGAAGGACGCCGACGCGGATAGCACGCCGGCGGGGTGAGACGCCACTCCCTTCCCGCCGAGACCGCGGTCACTCCACACTCGGAGGAGCTGCACGGCGGGAGGAGAGACGCATGGCGCGACTGGTGCGAGTGGTACCCGGCCAGGACCCGGGTTTCACACGGAAGCGGACGAGCTCGGGATTCCGGTACGTCGATCCGACGGGGGAGCCGGCGCCCGAGGCGGATCGCGAACGCATCAGCGACCTGGTGATCCCGCCGGCATGGCAGGACGTGTGGATCGCGGCCGACCCGCTCGCGCACATCCAGGCCGTCGGGATCGACACCGCCGGGCGCAAGCAATACCTCTACCACCCGCTCTGGCGGGTCTCCCGCGACCGTCGCAAGTTCGTCCGTGCGCTGGACCTCGCCGCAGCTCTGCCCAGCGCTCGGGCTCAGGTCACCAAGGCGCTCAAGGAGGACGGGCAGACCAAGGAGCGCGCCCTCGCGATCGCCTTCCGCCTCCTCGACGACGCCGCGCTGCGGATCGGTTCGGAACGCTACCTGGCGCGTCACGGCAGCCGGGGCCTGACCACGCTCCGCCGCCGCGACGTCCGCATCGACGGCGGCGACGTCGCCCTCTCCTTCCCGGCGAAGAGCGGACAGACCGCCGCGATCGAGATCACCGACGAATCCCTCGCCGAAGCCCTCACCGACTTCGCGAGCGGCGCCTCGACCGCCTTCCTCCTGGCGTACCGGAAAGGCCGGCGGCGGGTGAAGATCACGCCCGCCGAGGTCAACACGTACCTCAAGGACGTGCTCGGGGCCAGCTTCTCGGCCAAGGACTTCCGGACGCTGCACGGCACGATCATCGCCGCAGACGCCCTCGCCCGCATCGGAGCCCTCGACCGCCGCGGTCAGCGGAACCAGGCCGAACGTCTCGCGGTGCAGGCGGCGGCGACCGCCCTCGGCAACACGACCGCGGTCGCCCGCAACAGCTACATCGATCCCCGTGTGTTCCGGCAGTACGGTCGGGGGCGGACGCTCGACCTCGACGTGACGCCGGAGACGGCGATCCGGCGACTGCTGGGCGGACCGGAGACGTCGCGGAAGGTCAACCGGCGAGGAACGGGGCGGCGCGGCTGAACGCGCAGACGCTCCCCGGTCGTCGCCGGGAAGATGCCAGGATGGGGGGATGCACACCGCGAACCTGACCCGTGAGGAGACCGCGGCGCGATCCGCTGCGATCACCCTGCACCGCATCCGCGTCGAGCTGGACCTGACCGGAGCCCCGGAGCGAGCGCGCACGGGCTTCCCGACCACGACCGTCCTGGAGTTCGATGCGACCGTCCAGAGCACGTGGCTGGACTTCATCGGCGAGGAGGTCGTCCGCGTCGAGGTGAACGGGGAGCAGCGGGACGTCGTCTACGACGGGGCGCGCCTGACGATCGACGGCCTCGCGGCCTCGAACGTCGTCCTGGTCGAGGCGGTCGGTGCCTACAGCCGGTCGGGGGAGGGTCTGCACCGGTTCCACGACCCGGCAGACGACCGCACCTACCTGTACACCCAGTACGAGCCCGCGGACTCCCGCCGGGTGATGGCCTGCTTCGAGCAGCCGGACATGAAGGCTGAGTACACCTTCGTCGTCGACGCGCCGTCCGGGTGGGAGGTGCTCTCGAACCAGTCGCCGGCTCACGTCGACCTCGGCGTCGGCGTGCAGCGGGTGCAGTTCGCCCCCACCCTGCCGATCTCGAGCTACATCACGGCGATCGCGGCCGGCCCCTATGCCCGCGTCGACGGGGAGTGGACCAGAGACGAGCAGCAGGTCGCCCTCGGGGTGTTCGTCCGCCGCTCGCTCGTCGATCACCTCGAGGCCGACGAGATCCTCGAGGTCACCCGGCAGGGGCTCGACTTCTTCACCGACGCCTTCGCCTATCCCTATCCGTGGGGCAAGTACGACCAGGTCTTCGTCCCCGAGTACAACCTCGGTGCGATGGAGAATCCCGGTCTGGTCACCTTCACGGAGGGCTACCTCTCGCGCGGCGCCGCCACCGAGGCGCAGCGGGCGAGCCGAGCCAACACGATCCTCCACGAGATGGCGCACATGTGGTTCGGCGACCTCGTCACGATGACGTGGTGGGACGACCTCTGGCTCAAGGAGTCGTTCGCCGACTACATGGGCTCGCACGCCTCGGCGGTGGCCACCCGGTTCCACGACGCGTGGGTGACGTTCGCCATGCGTCGCAAGGCCTGGGCCTATCAGCAGGATCAGCTCCCCACGACCCACCCCATCGTCGCCGACATCCCCGACCTCGAGGCAGCGAAGCTGAACTTCGACGGCATCACCTACGCCAAGGGCGCTTCGGTGCTGAAGCAGCTGGTCGCCTTCGTAGGCGACGAGGCGTTCTTCGAGGGGGCTCGCCGGTACTTCGCCGCCAACGCCTTCGGCAACACCACTCTCGACGACTTCCTCGTCGAGCTCAGCGCGGTCTCCGGCCGGGACATGACCGACTGGGCGGCCGCCTGGCTGCAGACGACGGGCGTCTCGACGATCTGGACGGAGACCGACGCCGACGGAGGACACCACCTCGTGCAGGACGACGTCCGTCCGCACCGCCTGCGGATCGGGCTGTACGACCGCATGGATGGCCGCATCGTGCGGCGGGAGCAGCGGGAGCTGGACCTGATCGGGGAGCGCGTGGACATCGACCTCCCCGAGGCCGATCTCGTGCTGCTCAACGACGACGACCTCACCTATGCGAAGGCGCGCCTCGACGAGCGGTCCCTCCGCACCGTCGAGGAGTCGCTGTCCGACATCGAGGACCCGCTCGCCCGGGCGCTCGTGTGGTCGTCGCTCTGGAACGCCACCCGTGACGGCGAACTCGACGCGGCTCGCTTCGTCGCGATCGTGCGGGCGCACGCGCCGCGGGAGTCGAACGGCGGTCTGCTGGCCGCAGCGCTCCTCGACGCCGCTTTCGCGCTGCGGCATTTCGTCCGCGACGACCGACGCGACGCGGAGCAGCGCGCCTGGACCGAGGCCACGTGGTCGACGCTGCAGCAGGCGGACGCCGGCAGCGACGCCCAGCTCTCCTGGGCGCGCGCGCTGGCGGCGGCCTCGGCTTTCGATGACATCCATCACGCCGAGGTCCGTGCCCTGCTCGACGGCGATGTGCCCGAAGGGCTCGTCGTGGATCCCGACCTGCGCTGGCAGCTCCTCACGGCCCTCGTGACGACCGGCCACGCCGATCTCGCGGACATCGCTGCGGAGGAGGAGCGGGACGACACCGGCGACGGACGCACCGCCGCCCGCCGCGCTCGCGCCTCCGTCCCCGACGCGGCGGTGCGCGCGGCCGCCTGGACGGCCGCGTGGGACGACCGGTCGCTCACCAACGACCACCTCGATGCCGAGATCGGGGGCTTCCGCGCCGGCGGCCGCCGCGAACTCATCGAGTCCTTCGACGAGGAGTACTTCGAGCGGATCGGGACCGCGTGGTCGGAGCGGAGCATCGAGATCGCTCGTCGCCTGGTGATCGGTCTGTTCCCCGCGCGGTCCTCGCTGGACCTGGTCGATGCCTGGCTGTCGGCCACCCCCGAGGCCCCGGCGGCGCTGCGACGACTCCTCATCGAGCAGCGCGACCACCTCGCGCGTGACCTGCGGGTGCGGGGCGCTCAGGGCTGACCGACAGCGATCCCGGCAGCGGTCAGCGCCTCAGGCTCTTCGCGATGGCCTTGCCCTCAGGGGACTCTGCCAGCGTGTCCCAGAGGTCTGCGAAGCTCAGCGACACGTACACCCCTGGCGCGCCCTGCTCGCCGCAGCCGTCCCCGTAGGACACGACGCCGATCTGGTAGGCGGTGTCGCGCGCCGGAGGTCGGCGGAAAAGCGGCCCGCCGCTGTCTCCCTGGCAGGAGTCCTTGCCGACGACGCCGGCACACATGTTCACTCCCGGGCGGAAGGAGTCGTAGCTGAGCTCGCACTCCTCCGTCGCGAGCATCGGCACCTGGACCTGACGGAGCCGGTCCGGGAAGTTCCCGAGAGCGGTGTCGGTGTTGCCCCAGCCGATGACCGTCGCCGACTGTCCAGGACGGAGGAGGGCGTCCGTCCCCTTGGTGGGCAGCTTCACGGGCACGATGCCCGAGACCGGGCGGTCGAGCGTCACGAAGGCGAGGTCGTAGGCCTCATCCCCCTGGAGGTACCGCGGGTGCACGACGACCGGGCCGCCGGCGTCCGCGCCGGCGAGACCGCGATCCTGACCCTGACTGCCGTCGGACAGCACGGTGCGGCCGACCGTCACCGTCACTCCGTCCACGTCGGGCACCGGGAGCCCGCTGAGGGGGTCGGCGCCCGTGACGCAATGCGCGGCGGTCATCACGACGCGCGGCGCCACCAGCGAGCCGCCACAGAAGGCCTCGCCGGCGAACTGGAGGGACGCCATGAACGGATAGGCGTCGTTCGGCACCGCCGTGCCTCCGATGATCCGCGAGCTGGCCCGTTCCTCGCGGTCGCCGAAATCGTCGTCCGCCCGTGCCGTCGCCGCCGTCGTGCCGACGAGGCCGGACGCGACGAGGGCGACGCCGGCGAGGGCGAGCCCGATCCTCTTCCTGCTCTGGTGAACTCCGGTCATCATCATGAGGACTGTTCCTTTGGTGACAGGTAACACGTGACGAGCGCCCAGTACAGCATCCGGTCACGACCGGAGCAAGAGTGCCCCGGTATCCTGGCCCGCAGTCAGGAGGCGCGGCCGGCCGCGTCCTCCACGGTCATGCCCATCACGGTCCGCACGATCCATGGATGGGCGTGGTCATCGGCGATGTGGCTCATGCCGAGCTTCTCCGCCACGCCTCGTGACGCCTGGTTCTCGGGGTGGATGATGGCGGTGAGGAGTATCGGCGCGAACGTCTGCGCGACGAGGTCGACGCAGGCGCGCGCCGCCTCGGTCGCATAGCCGCGCCGCTGGCGGTCGGCGCGGACGTGATAGCCGACTTCGAGGACGGGGGAGTCGTTCACCGACTGCCAGGTGAGACCGCAGTCGCCGAGGAACTCCCCGTCGTGCGTCTCGATGATCCAGAGACCGTGGCCGTCCTCGCGGTAGCGCTGCTGCATGCGCGCGATCCACGCGGCGGCTTCGGTTCGCGACTTCGGCGCCGGGTAGTAGGCCATGACTTCCGGATCCCCGAGGAGCGCCGCCATCTCGTCGAGGTCGTCGGCGGTCATCTCCCGGAAGGCGAGCCGCGGCGTCGGGGCGGGCAGGAGGCGTCGCGGTGCGGTCACAGATCCACGGCGTCGCCGGGTTCGAGCACGAGGAACTCGCCGCCGCCCTGCTCGGTCGCCCACTGCAGCCGCTGGCGGTGCATGTTCTTGCCGATCACGGACAGGGTCATGTCGTGCGTGCCGAACGCGCGGCGGGGCTTCACGGCGAGCACGTAGTCGATGGCTTCCCCGATCTTGAGCCACGGGGCTCCGAGCGGCGCGGCGAGGGTGCCGACCTCGACGCCCTCGGGCACCGCATAGGAGTCGCCGGGGTAGTAGAACGTGTCGTTGACGAGCACGCCCACGTTGGCGATGGTCGGGATCGACGAGTGGATCACCGCGTGCGTGCCGCCGAAGAAGCGCAGGGTGAAGGCGCCGACCTCCACGGTGTCGCCGGGGGAGACGACGGTGACCTCGTAGCCCTCCGCCGCCTTCGCCACGCCCTCCGGTCCGAAGATGGGGGTGCCTGGGGCCGCGCGGAGGATCCGGTCGAGGTGCTCCGGCGTCCAGTGGTCGGGGTGCTCGTGCGTGAGCACGATGGCGACCAGTCCGCTGAGATCGTGCAGCGGGGCGGTGAAGGATCCCGGATCGATCAGGAGGGTGTCGTCGTTCTGGTCCAGGCGAAGGGTGGCATGTTCGAACTTGGTGACGCGCATGAGAAGAGTCAACTCCTTCCCGGGGTCTGCGGCAAACGGAAATCGGCGCGCCACGCCCGGGATCTGGGGTGAAGCGGCCTCGATTTGGCGCAGTGAGAATCGCCGTGGCATACTTGAACGGTTGTCGCGGAACGGAAAAGTTCCGCAAGACGGCCCCATCGTATAGCGGCCTAGTACGCCGCCCTCTCACGGCGGTAACGCGGGTTCGAATCCCGCTGGGGTCACACAACACGACGAAAGCCCTCCGGTTCTCCGGGGGGCTTTCGTCGTTCCCGACCGTGCGCGTCAGTCGTCCGCGCGCAGCGACAGGGTCCGGAACGCGCGGGCCTGGAGCGGCACGAGCATGAGCGTCATCATCGCGCCACCGGCCACGACGAACGGCACCCAGACGGCGGTGAGGGAGGCGAGTGCGCCGAAGCCCGCCATCGCGAGCGGCATCAGGCAGTCGTCGCCGAGCCGGGTGAGGGAGCCCATCCGACCGAGGAACGCGGTGTCCACCGTCGCGGCGAACGTCGCGCTCAGAAACACGGAGGCGTATCCCGCGGTGGCGCCGACCACAGCCGCGGCGACGGCCACCGTCCAGACGGGGCCGAACCCGAGCGCGACGATGCCCGCTCCCTGCAAGAGGAGAGCGCCGAATCCGCTCCGCGCCTCGTGGCGCGGCCGCCATCTCGCGACCGCGGCCGCGCCCACGGCGGCACCGAGGCCGAGGAGGCCCTCGAACAGGCCGACCGCGGGAGCTCCCCAGCCTTCGGCGTGCGCCCGCAGGGCGAGGCCGATGCCGACGGCCGGCCCGACCGCGAGGTTGAGCCCGGAGAGGGCGATGACGAGCGTGCGCGTCGTGGGGTTCGCCCCGAGGTGGGCGAACGCCGCGCCGATCGCGCGCAGGGACGACGTGCGCGGGGCCCGGGCGAGCCGGAACCGCGGGCGCAGGGCGATCGCCAGGAATCCGACGACGAGGGCGAAGGTCACCGCGTTCGCCGATGCGCTCCCCGCGAGACCGGCCTGCGCGACGAGCAGGCCGCCCAGCGCGGCGCCGCCCATCGTGCCCAGGCGTGATGCCGTCTGGATGACAGCCGCGTAGGAGGGGAGATCGTCCGTGCGCACCAGCTGTCGCCCGATGGTGCCGGCCGAGGGCTCGTAGAACGCGTCGCACACCCCGAACGCCACGGCGGCGGCGAGCAGGACGGGCACGGTCGGCGCCTGCGAGACCGTCCACACGGCAGCGGCGACGAGCACGCCCACACGCGCCGCGTTGCAGACCATCATCACCCGGCGGGCGTCGGCGCGATCCGCGATGACTCCGCCGAAGAGCAGGACCAGGGCGCGCGGAATCGTGCCGGCGGCGACGACGAGTCCGGCGACGGCGGGGGAGGCGATCTGCACGGCCGTCCACGCCACCGCGATCGTCCACACGGCGTCGCCGGCATCGGACAGGGCCTTCACGCCGATCCACGCGTGCACCATCCGGTCGCGCCGGAACGGAGGAGGGGCCGAGAGCTCGAGGGGCGGGGTGAGTGCGGTCATCACGGTTCCGTGGGGAACGCGTGGGCGAAGAAGAACACGGGCGTGCGCTCCTGGCCGTCGTCCTCGTCGATCGATGCCTGCCAGTCCCGCAGCGCCTGCAGGACGCGTGCGGAGAGATCGCGCAGCTCGTCCGGGGTCGCCCAGGCGGTGGCCTCCGTGTTGGAGGCGTCGTAGTCCGCCACGGCGGGATGGCCTCGGCGGCGGTGCCAGCGCTGCAGACGGTCGATCTGCATGCGGATGCCCTGCCGCTGTGCTTCCCTCGCGAGGAGCGCATCGGCGGGGGAGTCGGCGAAGTCCTCCACCGACCAGGTGAGGCCGCGTCGTGCGACCGTCCACCAGCTCGTGCGCCGATCGCCGGTCGGGTCGGGGGCACGCGCGACGATCCCGGCGCGCTCGAGCATCCGGAGGTGATGGCTGATGCTGCCGACCTGGCTGTCGAGCGCGCGGGCGATCGCCGTCACCTGCGACGTGCCGTAGAGCAGGAGGTGGTCGTAGATGCGACGCCGCAGCGGATGGTGCACGGCGGTGATCACGGAGATGTCTTCCACGCCCCGAAGGCTATGCAGCGGTTCGGAGACGCACAAGACTTCTTGTATACCGCGGAACGTCGGGTTATTCCTCCGTGCGGGGCTCAGCGGACGCGGCCTTCCGGCGCCGTCGGCCGCGGCGGACGAGCCAGACGACCAGGACGACGACAGCGGCCACCGCGAGCCAGGGGAGGAGGAAGCCGAACGCGACCACCAGGGCGTTCAGCGAGACCACCAGACCGTTCCATCCGGCTCGCAGCCCGTCGCCGAAGCCCGCGGGGTCGGCTGCGGCCGGGGCGTCCGCCCGCGACAGCTCCACGGTGAGGGACGACAGGGCCACCTGGTCCTCCAGGGCGGCGAGCTGCTGTTCGTACGACTCAAGCTGCGCCTGGCGATCGGTGAGCGCGACCTCGGCCTCGATGAGATCGGCGACCGAGCCCGACTGGCTCATGAGCTCCGTGAGCCGCTGCACCGAGGCGCGGGTCGACTCCACGCGGGCGCGGAGATCGATCGCGGTGGCGGTGACGTCCTGCTTCGTGACGGAGGACGACAGGACCTCGCCGGTGTCGCCGAGGGCGGCGATCACCGTGGTCAGGTCGTCGGCGGGGACGCGGACCGTGATCCAGCCGTACCCGGAGTCCGCGGGGACCCGCTCGGCGGGGGCATCCGTCGCGACCGCCTTGCCGACCTCGGTGCTCTCGACGTAGCCGCCGTGGTCCGCGGCGAGGTCGCCGATGGCGGCAGCGGCGTCGACGATGTCCTTCACGCGCAGAGAAGCCTGGGCCGTGGCGACGATCTCCCTGGCATCCTCGGCGGATGCCGCCGCGTCCGATCCGACGGCACCGGGGAGGGTCGCCCCTTCGACGGCCCGGTCCGGCACGGCCGAGCCCGCCTCGTCGGTCGACCAGCCCACGACGCCGTCCGCGGTGGACACGGACGAGCCGCCGCCTCCCACGGCACCGAGGATCGGCGGCGTCACCAGGACCCCGACGACGAAGGCCGCCGCGATCCCGCCGGCCGTGAGCCACCGGCGTCGACGTCTCCTGGCGCGCTCTGCGCGCGGCGGAACCGGCGGCCGCTCACCCTGGATCTCGCTGAAGACGGCGTCCTCGATCCGCGCGACGGTCGCGTCGGACATGGGCGGGAGGCTCTGCCGCGGGGTCTGGTCGTTCATGCGTCCCTCACTTCCTTGACGGCGCCGCGCAGCTGGGTGCGCACGCGCGAGAGACGGTTCCGGACGACGGCGTGCGTCACGCCGAGCTCGTCGGCGGCGGCCTGGTAGGCGTAGCCCTCGGACGCGCACAGCCGGAAGATCTCCCGGTCGAGCTCGTTCAGGGTGCCCACCTCCGCGGCGATCCGCGCGGCGAGCGCCGCCGTGATCACCTGGTCCTCGACGCTGACGACGTCGGGGAGCTGGTCGTCGGCCGCGTCCGTCGTGTGCGCCTGGTCGCGGCGCCGCTGACGCAGCCGGTTCGCCGCTTGGAAGCGGCAGATCGTCGCGAGCCAGGGGAGTATCGATTCTCCCTGCAGCTCCAGGCCCGGAAGCTTGCGCCAGGCGACCACGAAGGTCTCCTGCGTCACGTCCTCCGCGTCGGCGGCGGCGCCCAGGATGCCATGGGCGATCCAGTACACGGGGCGCACGTGGGCACGGTACAGCGCGCGGAAGGCGCTCTGGTCGCCGGCCGCCGCCTGGGCGGCCCATCGCTGGTCACTCGTCTGTCCGGGCATCCTGGTTCCGTTCGGTGTCTCTCCCTCGAGAGTGTCGGCGGATGTCCCATCGTCTCAGCACGGATGCGGATCCGCCGTCGTGTGTCGACTTCCTCGTCCCGATGACCCCCACCTCCGGTAGCATGGCCCGGGCGAGAGGGAGTATCCCGAATCCGCGCGTAACGTCATCACGAGCACCGACATCGCTGCTCCGGGCGCGCGCCGCACATCTGCGGGGGAGAGACTTTCGACTCATTCCCGACCCCTCGCGAAAGGTGCACAGCGCCCGTGGACATCCCCGTCTGGTTCGAGATCACCTCGATGGTCGTCCTCACGATCATCCTGATCGGCGACCTGCTCCTCATCCGGCTGCGCCCGCACATCCCCTCCACCAAGGAGTCGACCCTCTGGGTCGTGTTCTATGTGGGTCTCGCCCTGCTCTTCGCGGTGCTGCTGGGGACCGTGGGCGGATGGCGGAACGCCGGGGACTTCATCACCGGGTGGGCGCTGGAGTACAGCCTCTCCGTCGACAACCTCTTCGTCTTCGTGCTGATCATGGCGCAGTTCGCGGTGCCGCGACGTCTGCAGCAGCAGGTGCTGATGGTCGGGATCATCATCGCGCTGGTCCTGCGCGGGCTGTTCATCCTCGTCGGCGTGACGATCATCGAGAACTTCTCGCCGATCTTCTACCTGTTCGGCGCCTTCCTCGTCTACACCGCCATCCGGCAGGCGATGCCGGAAGGCGAGCACGAGGACGACGTCAAGCGCGAGAACTTCATCGTCCGGCTGCTCCGCCGCCGGATCGACATCAGCGAGACCTACGACGGCTCGAAGATCCGCACGACCGTCGACGGGAAGCGGATGTGGACGCCGATGATCATCGTGTTCATCACGATCGGCGTCACCGACCTCATCTTCGCGATCGACTCGATCCCCGCGATCTTCGAGATCACGACCAACGGCTTCCTCGTCTTCGCCGCCAACATCTTCGCTCTCATGGGGCTGCGCCAGCTCTACTTCCTCCTCGGCGACCTCCTGGACCGCCTCCGCTACCTGCACTACGGCATCGCCGTGATCCTCGGGTTCATCGGCATCAAGCTGATCCTGCACGCGCTGCACGTCAACGAGCTCCCGTTCATCAACGGCGGCGAGCACGTGGAATGGGTGCCGGACATCGACAACATGGTGTCGCTCGCCGTGATCCTCGTGTCGATGACGGTCGCGACGATCGCGAGCCTGATCGCCTCGTCCCGGGAGAAGCGCGCCGAGAAGCGCACCATCCCGGTCGGCGACTGAGTCCGCGCGGAGCGGGTCAGAACGCCTGCAGATTCGCCTGCAGACCGCCGTCCGCGTAGTCGCGGCGGAGGATCCCGCGGCGGCGGAGGATCGGCACCAGCTCGTCGAGGGTGCGGTGCAGGGTCACGGGATGGAAGTCGCCCCAGAGGAGCACGCCGTCGTTGCCCCACTCCCCGAGTTCCTCGACGAGATCGGCGAACTCCTCCGCGGTGCCCACGAACCCGCTGCGGTCGCGCAGCCGGCCGGTGCGGGCGAGTGCGGTGAGGTGCGCGCGGAGCGGGGCGTCCTCGCCCCGATCGCCGATCAGGCGCTGGATGCTCCCGCGGGAGACGTGCGCTCCGAAGATCGACGTGTCGAGGGGGCGGTCCAGATCGAGGGTCGTGAGATCGGTCTCCAGATCACTCGACTGCTTCCGGGCGATCTGCGCGAGTGCGGCGTCGTCCGGGTGTGCGGAGGCGGCCACGATCCGGTCGGCCTCCTCGGCGGACGCCGTGATCACGGGCTGGATCGCGAAGAGGATCTTGACGTCCTCGGCCCGGCGTCCGCGGGCGAGAGCCGCGTCGTGCACCCGCTGCCGGTACTCCCGCACCGACTTCTCGTGCAGGGGAGCGAGCGCCAGCTGGACGTCGGAGTTCGCTCCCGCGAACGCCAGGCCGCGTCCGGAGCCGCCGGGGGAGACGATGGCCGGCTCGCCGTCCGTGAAGGGCAGGGCGTTCAGAGGGCCGTCGAAGTCGTAGTGGGCGCCGCGGTGCTGCACCGGACGCATGCGCGTGCCGTCCGCGTAGACCCCTGAGACGGGATCGGCGACCAGCGCACCGTCGTCCCAGCTCCGCCAGAGCGCGCGGATGCCGGCGAGCCATTCCTCGGCACGGTCGTACGCCTCGTCATGGCCGAGTTGCGGGGCCGCCGAGAAGTGCCGGGCGCTGCCGGTGTCGGTGACCACGTTGAGGCCGAGCCGGTGCCCGCTCAGGTGCTGCAGGGTCGCGAACTGCCGGGCCGAGGTGTAGGGCAGCGAGGCCGCGGGGTTCACGGTGGGCACCACCCCGAGATGACGGGTCGCCTGGAAGAGGTACGGTGCGAGCAGCAGGGGATCGTGCTTCGGGCCGCCGAACGCATGACGCACGCGCAGGTCGATCGTGTCCGCCGAGCCGAGCGAGGGGCTGTCCTCGATGATCACGAGGTCGAAACCGGCCTGCTCCAGGGTGCGGGCGGCTTCCTGGTAGACCTCCGGTCGCGTCCAGTCGTAGTCCCAGTCCAGGGACGGATATCCCCACCCCTGAGGACCGAAGCCTCGGGCGAGGAACCACCCGAAGTGCTGCAGGCGGCTCATGCCACCGTCTCCCTGACGCTCTCGAGCACCCGCGCGAGGTCGCCGATCAGGTCGTCGACATCCTCGATGCCGATCGACAGCCGCAGCGTGCCGGGGCCGACGCCGAGGATCCGACGCTCCTCGTCGGTGCGCTGCGCGTGGCTGGTCGTGCCGGGGTGCAGCACGAGCGACCGCACGTCGCCGATGTGCGTCATGTGGGTGAACACGGACACCTCCTCCACGAAGCGACGGGCCGCGGGGAGACCGCCGCGCAGCGTGAAGGTGAAGATGGAGCCGAATCCGCCGTCGAGGTAGCGCAGCGCGGTCTCGTGGTGAGGATGCGAGGGCAGGCCGACGTAGTCCACGCTCTCCACGGCGTCGTGTGCGGCGAGCCAGCGTGCGACGGCGAGGGCGTTCTGCGACTGGCGCTCCACGCGCAGGCTGAGCGTCTCGGTGCCCTGGCCGATGAGGAACGCATTGAGGGGCGAGGGCGAGGCACCGAACCGCGGAGCCACCGACTCCCTGGCGTACCCGATGCGTGCGCGGCCGCCGTGCCGGGCGAAGACGCTGGGTGCGCCGCCCCGCCCCGGCAGCACGAGGTGCGGGGCGTTGTGCCCGGCGCGCTCCGCATCGAACCGGCCGTCGTCGATCACGACGCCGCCGAGCACCGCGCCCTGCCCCGCGAGGAACTTCGACGCGGAGTGCACCACGATCGCCGCGCCGTGCTCCAGCGGTCGGAGGAGGGCGGGCGTGGCCAGGGTGTTGTCGACGATCAGGGGGACGGCGATCTCGTCAGCCACGGCGCTCACCGCCGCCACGTCGAGCACGTCGTTGCGGGCGTTGGCGAGCGACTCCGCGAACAGCGCCCTGGTCGTCGGGCGTACGGCCTCCCGCCAGGCATCCGGGTCGGCGATGTCGTTCACGAACGTCGTCTCGATGCCGAGTCGGGCGAGGTTGTCCAGGAACAGCCCGCGGGTGCCCTCGTAGATGTGGGTCGAGGAGACGATGTGGTCGCCCGCCCCCACGACCGAGAGCAGAGCGGTGGTCACCGCGGCCTGTCCGCTGGCCACGAGCACGGCGTCGGCACCGGACTCCAGGCTCGCGAGCTGCCGCTCCACCGCGTGCACCGTGGGGTTGCCGGTGCGGGTGTACCCGAATCCGGTGCCGGTGCCGAAGTGGTCGGCGGCGTGATCGAAGTCGTCGAACTCGAACCCGGCCGTCAGGTAGATCGGCGTCACACGGGAGGCGGCAGCGGCTCGGCCTCTCGCGGCGTGGACGGCGCGGGTGGCGAAGCGGGCGGTCTCGACGGTCATGCGGGGGCCTCTCGGTCGATCGGGTGAGCAACAGAGTGTCACGGCGTGTCTCGGCGTGTCCGAGCGGTGGTAACCTGACGTCATGCGGACCGTGCTCCTTCTTAGCGGCCGCGGCGAGACCTCGATCTGAGCCCCTCCTCGTCGCGGAGTCCATCGTGGGCCGAACCGCCATCCACAGGAGACACGCCATGACCACCACCGCCGGTGCGGATTCCGCACGCCCCAGGACGCTCGCCGAGAAGGTCTGGGACGACCACCTCGTCGTCAAGGGCGAGGACGGCCAGCCCGACCTCATCTACATCGACCTGCACCTCGTGCACGAGGTCACCAGCCCGCAGGCCTTCGACGGCCTCCGCAGCGAGGGACGGCCGCTCCGCCGGCTCGACCTGACCATCGCCACGGAGGACCACAACACGCCGACGTGGGAGATCGACAAGCCCATCGCCGACCTGACCAGCCGCACGCAGATCGAGACGCTGCGCCGCAACGCCGCCGAGTTCGGCGTGCGTCTGCACTCCCTGGGGGACGCGGAGCAGGGGATCGTCCACGTCGTCGGCCCGCAGCTCGGCCTCACCATGCCCGGGATCACCGTGGTCTGCGGCGACTCGCACACGTCCACGCACGGCGCGTTCGGCGCGATGGCGTTCGGCATCGGCACCAGCGAGGTCGAGCACGTCATGGCGACCCAGACGCTGCCGCTGAAGCCGTTCAAGACGATGGCCATCAACGTCGAGGGCACGCTGCGTCCCGGCGTCACGGCGAAGGACATCATCCTCGCCGTGATCGCCAAGATCGGCACCGGCGGCGGTCAGGGCTACGTGCTCGAGTACCGCGGTAGCGCGATCCGCGCGCTCTCCATGGAGGGCCGCATGACGATCTGCAACATGTCGATCGAGGCGGGCGCCCGCGCCGGCATGGTGGCTCCGGACGAGACGACGTTCGCCTACCTCGAGGGGCGTCCGCACGCGCCGAAGGGCCAGGACTGGGACGACGCGGTCGCCTACTGGCGCACGCTGCCGACCGACGAGGGCGCTACCTTCGATGCCGAGGTCTTCATCGACGCCGACGAGCTGGAGCCGTTCGTGACGTGGGGGACGAACCCCGGCCAGGGCAGCTCGCTCTCCGCCTCGGTGCCGAACCCGGCGGAGATCGCCGACCCGAACGAGCGGGCCGCCGCCGAGCGGGCGCTGGAGTACATGGACCTGACGCCGGGCACGCCCCTGAAGGAGGTGCCGGTCGACGCGGTGTTCATGGGCTCGTGCACGAACAGCCGCATCGAGGACCTCCGGGCCTTCGCCTCCATCATCCAGGGCAAGAAGAAGGCCGACGGCGTCCGGGTGATGGTCGTTCCCGGCTCCGCCCGCGTGCGACTGGAGGCCGAGGCCGAGGGCCTGGACCAGGTCATCAAGGACTTCGGAGCGGAGTGGCGCTTCGCAGGATGCTCGATGTGCCTGGGCATGAACCCCGATCAGCTCGCCCCGGGGGAGCGCTGCGCCTCCACCTCGAACCGCAACTTCGAAGGGCGCCAGGGCAAGGGCGGCCGCACGCACCTCGTGTCGCCGCTCGTCGCGGCGGCGACCGCCATCCGCGGCACCCTGTCCAGCCCGAGCGATCTAGAGGCCTGACCATGGAGAAGTTCACCACCCACACGGGCATCGCCGCGCCGCTGAAGCGGTCGAACGTCGACACCGACCAGATCATCCCCGCGGTGTTCCTCAAGCGCGTCACCAAGACGGGCTTCGAGGACGCGCTGTTCCACGGCTGGCGGCAGGACCCGGAGTTCGTGCTCAACCAGGCGCCGTATCAGGGGGCGTCCGTCCTCGTCGCCGGGCCCGACTTCGGCACCGGTTCCAGCCGTGAGCACGCCGTCTGGGCGCTTCGCGACTTCGGCTTCAAGGTCGTGCTGAGCCCGCGGTTCGCCGACATCTTCCGCGGCAACGCGGGCAAGCAGGGCCTCCTCGCGGCGACCATCTCCGAGGCGGATCTGGAGCGGTTCTGGGCGATCATGGACGCCGATCCCGGCGCGCGCATGACGGTCGACCTCGAGGCGCGCACCGCCGCCATCGGCGACCCCACCGGAGGCGCGGAGGCCCGCTTCCAGGCCGACATCGGGATCGACGATTACACTAGATGGCGGCTCCTCGAAGGGCTCGATGACATCGGGCTCACGCTGCGCAACGAAGACAAGATCGCGCAGTTCGAGGCCCGTCGCGAGTCGTGGCGGCCGCGGACCCTCCCCGTCCAGTGAGACGGAGGGGGCGGGGGAGCCAGGGGTAACCCCGCCCCCGATGAATGAAGTGAGGCCCCGAATGACGACACCCGTGCGCGACGCTCTCTCCGACGACGTCCCCGCGCTGACCGGAGACGTCCTCGCCATTCGCGGAGGTCGTCCGCTGCGCGGACGGGTCGACGTGAAGGGGGCGAAGAACCTCGCCACCAAGGCGATGGTCGCGTCCCTGCTCGGGGAGACCACGAGCGTCCTGCGCGACGTGCCGGCCATCAGCGACGTCGCCGTGGTGCGCTCGCTGCTCGAGGTGCACGGCGTCCGCGTGTCGGAGGGCGACGAGCCCGGCTCCCTGGTCTTCGACCCCAGCGATGTCGAGTCGGCCCACTTCGAGGAGATCGACGCCCACGCGGGCGCCTCCCGGATCCCGATCCTGTTCTGCGGCCCGCTGCTGCACCGCCTCGGCCAGGCCTTCATCCCCGACCTCGGCGGGTGCCGCATCGGGGACCGTCCGATCGACTTCCACCTGGACGCGCTGCGCAAGTTCGGCGCGATCGTCGAGAAGCTCCCGAGCGGCATCCGCCTCTCCACGGGAGGAACCCGTCTGCACGGGGCGAACATCCACCTCCCGTACCCGAGCGTCGGCGCGACCGAGCAGGTGCTGCTGACCGCCGTCCGCGCCGAGGGCGTCACGGAGCTGCGCAACGCGGCGATCGAGCCCGAGATCATGGACCTGATCGCCGTCCTGCAGAAGATGGGCGCGATCATCTCCTACGAGCCGAACCGCGTCATCCTCATCGAGGGCGTCGAGAAGCTCCGTGGCTACGACCACCGGTCGATCTTCGACCGCAACGAGGCGGCCTCGTGGGCCTCGGCCGCCCTGGCCACGGACGGCGAGATCTTCGTCGGCGGTGCCAAGCAGCAGGAGATGCTCACCTTCCTCAACGTCTTCCGCAAGGCGGGCGGCTGGTTCGACATCCAGGAGGACGGCATCCTCTTCCGCCGCGACGGCGACATCAAGCCGGTCGTGATCGAGACCGACGTGCACCCGGGCTTCATGACCGACTGGCAGCAGCCGCTCGTGGTCGCCCTCACCCAGGCGCACGGCCGCTCGGTCGTGCACGAGACCGTGTACGAGAACCGGATGGGCTTCACCGAGGCACTGGTCAAAATGGGGGCCGACATCGTCGTGCATCCGCGCGGCCTGCAGGACGGCCCGCGGCGCGTCCCGCGTCGTGACCTGGAGCAGGCTGCCGTCATCACCGGTCCCACGCCCCTGCACGGCGCCGACATCGTGGTGCCCGACCTGCGCGGCGGCTACAGCCACGTGATCGCGGCGCTGACGGCCACCGGCGAGTCGAAGGTGTCGGGCGTCGACATCCTGAGTCGCGGATACGAGAAGTTCCTCGCCAAGCTCGACGCGCTCGGCGCCGACTTCGACGTCCTCCGGTGAGCCCGATGGCTTCCCGGTCGCCGGAGAAGACACGGCCGAGCGTGTTCTGGCCGCTCGCGGCGATCGTCGTCCCGCTGGTGTCGCTGATCGCGAAGGTTCGCATCATCGGGGCGGAGAAGCTCCCGCGAGAGGGTGCTTTCGTCCTCGCGCCGAACCACTACTCGGAGTTCGATCCGCTGATCGTCGCCTTGGCGGTCTGGCGGATCGGGCGCGCTCCGCGGTTCATGGCCAAGGAGAGCCTCTTCCGCGTGCCCGTGCTCGGGTGGTTCCTGCGCAAGACGGGGATGATCCCGGTCGCACGCACCTCGTCGGCGTCGTCCGCGAAGCAGACGATGGCCCAGTCGGCAGCTCTCGTGGAGCACGGCCGCGGCGTGATCGTGTACCCGGAGGGCACGCTCACCCGTGACCCCGACATGTGGCCGATGCGCGGCAAGTCGGGGGCGGTGCGGCTCGCCCTCGCCGACGGCATCCCGCTGATCCCGATGGCTCAGTGGGGGACCCAGGCGATCATGGGGCGCTACCAGAAGGGGCTCAGCCTCTGGCCGCTCCGGAAGCCCGTCACCGTCATCGTCGGCGACCCCGTCGACGTCTCCGATCTCCGCGGCCGCGCGGGTGAGCCGGCGGCGCTGACGGAGGCCACCAACCGACTCATGAACGCGATCACCGCGCTGCTGGAGCAGGTGCGCGGCGAGAAGGCCCCCGCGGAGCGCTGGAACCCGGCGAGCCACGGCCAGAAGGAGACCGGACGCCTTGACCCCTAAGAGAACCGCGCCGGCCGGACCCCGCGTCGCCGTGATCGGCGCCGGCAGCTGGGGAACGACGTTCGGCAAGATCCTCGCCGACGGCGGCGCCCACGTGACGATGTGGGCGCGCCGGGCCGAGCTCGCGCATGAGATCGACGAGGCGAAGCGCAACTCGCGTTACCTGCCGGGCATCAACCTGCCCCGCACGATGGCGGCCACGCACGAGCTGGCGACCGCGCTCGACGGCGTCGACCAGGTGTACCTGTCCGTGCCGAGCCAGTCGCTGCGGGAGAACCTCAAGGCACTGCGCCCGCTGATCGCTTCGGGCGACGCCAAGATCGTCAGCCTCATGAAGGGCGTCGAGCGGGGCACCGGCCTGCGCATGAGCCAGGTCATCCAGCAGGAGCTGCAGTGCGATCCCGACCGGATCGCCGTGGCCTCCGGACCGAATCTCGCCCTGGAGATCGCGCGGGAGCAGCCGACCGCAGCCGTGATCTCGTCGCGCAGCCAGGAGACCGCGGACGTCGTGGCTCGGGCCGCGCGCAACTCCTACTTCCGGACGTTCGTGAACACGGACGTCATCGGCACGGAGTTCGGCGGAGTGCTCAAGAACCTCATCGCCGTCGCCATCGGCATCGTCGACGGCGTCGGGTACGGCGAGAACACCAAGGCGTCCATCATCACCCGCGGCCTCGTCGAGATGACCGACTTCGCGGTCGCGAACGGCGCCCAGCCGGAGACCCTGCAGGGACTGGCCGGTCTCGGCGACCTCATCGCGACCTGCCAGTCGCCCCTGAGCCGCAACAACACCGCCGGGCGGCTGCTCGGGCAGGGCTACAGCTTCCAGGACGTCGTGAAGCAGATGCAGCAGACGGCCGAGGGGCTCGCCTCGGTCGCGCCGGTGCTGCAGCTCGCCCGCGAAGCCGATGTGCACATGCCGATCGTCGAGCAGGTGAAGATGGTGCTCGACGGCAAGATGGATCCCCGGGACATCGCCCCGCATCTCACGACGGACGACGACACCCCGCAGGGGGAGAGGACCAACCATGGACAAGCAGACGGTGGTGGTGCTCTTCGGAGGGCGCTCCAGCGAGCATTCGATCAGTTCCGCAACGGCGGGGGGAGTGCTGGGCGCGATCGATCGTGACCGGTATGCCGTGATCCCTGTGGGGATCACCCGCGAGGGTGCCTTCGTCCTCGAGGACGACGACCCGGCGAAGTTCCCGCTCGACGCCGCGCATCTCCCGGAGGTCGTCGACAACGGCACCCGGGTGCTCTGGCCGGAACCCGGGGGCGACCGCACCCTGCGGGTCGTGCATCCGGGCGGCGAGACCGAGGGACTCGGCGAGATCGACGTCGTGCTGCCGATCCTGCACGGACCGCACGGCGAGGACGGCACGATCCAGGGCTACTTCGACACGCTCGAGGTGCCCTACGCCGGGGGCGGCGTGCTCGACTCGGCGCTGTGCATGGACAAGCACTTCATGAAGATCGCCCTGCAGGCCGCCGGGATCGCGGTGGCGCCGGGTGTGACCGTGCGCCGTCGTGAGTGGGATGCGGATCCCGATGCCCTCCGCGCCCGCGCCGCCGACTTCGGCCTGCCCGTCTTCGTCAAGCCCGCTCGCGCCGGGTCGAGCGTCGGCGTCTCGAAGGTGTCGGCGCCGGAGGAACTCGACGCCGCCCTCACCATCGCGTTCGCCGAGGACGACAAGGTGCTCATCGAGGCCGGTGTCACCGGCCGGGAGATCGAGGTGGCCGTCCTCGAGACGGCCGACGGCGTCCGCGCCTCCCTCCCCGGCGAGATCGTGCTGACCGACCGCGGCTTCTACGACTTCGAGGGGAAGTACCTCGGCGGCGACGGTGTCGACGTGGTGTGCCCGGCGGAGCTGACCGAGGCGGAGGTGGCCGCCGTCCAGGAGGCCGGCGTCCGGGCCTTCCAGGCGGTCGACGGTCGCGGCCTCGCCCGGGTGGACATGTTCCTCACCCCGACCGGCGAGCTCGTCGTGAACGAGCTCAACACGATGCCCGGATTCACGCCCATCTCGATGTTCCCGAAGTGCTGGGTGGCGTCGGGACTGAGCTACGGCGACCTCATCACCGAACTGGTCGAGGCGGGCCTGCGCCGCTGACGGCGTGGTTCCCCGCGCGTGCTCAGCCCGCGGGGAACTCCACCCGGTCCGTGCACTGCGCGGTGGCCGGCGCCAGCCCCGACTGGATGTTCGACGACAGGCTGTCGACGATCGACTGGAAGTCGACCTGCTCGCCGCGGCGGATGATCACCTCGATGGCCGGTTCGCGACCGTAGGTGACGAGGCGCTGGCGCTCCTCCTCCTGCTCCAGGACGAGCCAATCGACGCCGCCGAGGGTGGTGCAGACGAGATCGGACGGCGCGGGCGGCTCCACGCCGCATCGCAGGACGACCGTGGGGTCTCCCCAGGCGCCCGTGGCCTGCGCGTCGGTCCACACGCGCTCGTACCCGCCGACGGTGTCCGGCAGGAGCACGGAGACGTTCGCGCAGGCCGGGTCATTCGCGTCCGCGGCTGGCTCGAGGTGCACGGTGGTGGAGCATCCGGCGAGTCCGGCGGCGAGGGCGATCGCCCCCGCGACGGCAGCGAGGCGGCGGGAACGAAGCATGTATCCAGGCTACCTTTGACGACATGCCCTCCCGACCCGACTCCGACGATCCGCGCCTGGGAGATCTCTCGGAGGGTCGCATCCTCCGCTCCATCCTCCAGCGCACCGCACCGGGCGCGCACACGCTCCTCGGTCCCGGGGACGATGCCGCCGTGGTCGCCGCCCCCTCCGCATCGGTCGTCGCGACGACGGACACGCTCGTGCACGGGCCCGACTTCCGGCTCGCCTGGACGAGCGGGTACGACCTCGGCTGGAAGGCGGCGGCGGTCAACCTCGCCGACATCGCCGCGATGGGCGCACGCCCGACCGCGCTGCTCGTGGCCCTGGCGGTGCCGCGCGACCTCCGGCTGTCCTTCGTGGAGCGCCTGGCCGACGGCTTCCGCGAGGCCTGCGCGGCGCTCGCCCCCGGGTGCGCGGTGGTCGGCGGGGACCTCACGGTGTCCGAGGTGCTCACGGTCGCTGTGACGGCTCTGGGCGACCTCGAAGGCCGCCCCCCGGTGACCAGGGCGGGGGCACGACCGGGCGATGTCGTCGCCGTCGCCGGAGAACTGGGTCACGCCGCACACGGGCTGGCCGTGCTGTTCGGACGCTTCCGAGACGGCGAGACGCCGGTCCCGGTCGATCCCGCGGCTCTCGCACCCGGGGAGAGCGCTGCGGTCGCCGCGCAGCTGCGGCCGTCGCCGCCCATCGGCCTCGGCGTCGTCGCGGCCGCGGCCGGCGCGACCGCGATGATGGACGTCTCGGACGGCCTCGCCCTCGACGCGCGGCGCCTCGCGGAGGCCTCCGGCGTCACCCTCGCGCTGGACGGCGCCGCGCTCGGCGCGAGTCCGCAGCGGGCGCTCGCGGGCGGCGAGGACCATGCGCTGCTCGCGACGTTCCCCGACGGCGTGCTGCCGCCGGGCTTCCGTGCGATCGGCGTCGTACGTCCGCGCGGCGAGGAGGACCTGCTCTGCGACGACGGTCCCGTGGACGTCAGCGGCTGGGATCCCTACCGGGACTGGGACTCCGTCTCGGGCTGAACGTCCGCCGACGCGGTGTCCTGCGGGCCGGGCTCCGCCCACCACAGGGTCGTGTCGCCGTAGGTCTTCTCCCGGAACACCCGGAGCCCGGCGGCTGCGAAGTCGGGGGCGGCGGAGCGGCGGGCGCGTTCGACGACCACCACGGCATCGTCGCTGAGCAGCGGAGCGAGGGCGGCGAGGTCGCCGTCCATCGCCTCATCGTCGATGTCGTACGGCGGATCCGTGAACACGAGGTCGTAGGGCCCGGACGCGCGGCCGAGGAACGCTCGGACCGTCGCCTCCTGCACCCGTGCGGTCGCGGTACCGGAGGCCTTCGCGACGGCCGCGGCGTTGCGCCGCACGACGGCGGCGGCCTGCCGGCCCCGCTCGACGAGGTCGGCGCTCCGGGCGCCGCGGCTCAGGGCCTCGAGCCCGAGCGCTCCCGAGCCCGCGTAGAGGTCGAGCACGCGGGCGTCCCCGATCGCGTCGAGCGACTCCAGGGCGCCGAACAGGGATTCGCGCACGCGGTCGCTCGTGGGCCTGGTCCCGGCGCCGGGGACGTCGAGCCGGGTACCGCGTGCCGTTCCGGCGATGATCCTCGTCACCCGTTCACGATACGACAGGCCGCGGACGGTCGTGTCCGTGCGGTTCCCTAGACTCGGAGCATGTCGCTCACGCTCGAATCCTCGCTCGAGGAGGCCCTGGGTGCGGCGTCGGCCAAGACGCTCGACCGCGCCTTCGGCATGAAGACCGTCGGCGACCTGCTCGCGCACTACCCGCGTCGGTACGCCGACCCGGGGGAGCTCACTCCCATCCGCGACCTCCCGATCGGGGAGACCGTCACGATCGTCGCCGAAGTGCTCTCGTCGAGCTTCCGCCGGATGCGCAATCGACCGGGGGCCATGGTCGACGTCGTCATCGGCGACGGCGTCGGTCGCATGTCGCTGACTTTCTTCGCGAAGAACGTCGGCGCGGCGGAGTGGCGCTCCAAGGACTTGGCGGTCGGGCGCCGTGGTGTGTTCTCCGGCAAGGTCGGCGAGTTCAACGGCATGACCCAGTTCGCCCACCCGGAGTACGAGCTGTTCGATGACGAGGACGCGGCGCGCCGGCGGGCGGATGCGAGGGCGGCGGTGCCCATCCCGATCTATCCGGCCACCTCCGCGATCCAGACGTGGCAGATCGCCCGGCTCGTCGGGCGCGTCCTCGACGACCTGTCGTCGGTCCCCGACCCGCTGACCCCGGAGATCCGCACCCGCGAAGAGCTGCTGACGGCGCGGGAGGCCCTGGAGGCGATCCACCGCCCGCGCTCCCGCAACGACATCGATCCCGCGGTGCGCACGCTGCGCATGCACGAGGCGCTCACGCTCCAGACGGCCCTCCTCCAGCAGCGCGACGCGGTGCGCGCCCTGGCCGCCACCTCGCGGCCGGCGGCGCCCGGCGGGCTGCTGGAGCGCTTCGACGCCGCCCTGCCCTACACGCTCACGCCGGATCAGCAGACCGTCGGCGCCCAGATCGCAGACGATCTCGTCGGCTCCTGGCCGATGAACCGGCTCGTGCAGGGCGAGGTCGGTTCGGGGAAGACGCTGGTGGCGCTGCGGGCGATGCTGCAGGTCGCCGAGAGCGGGGGACAGGCGGCCCTGATCGCCCCGACGGAAGTCCTCGCGGCGCAGCATCTGCGTTCGATCACGAAGATGCTCGGCCCGCAGCTCGCCCCGCTGCTGATGCCGACGCTGCTCACCGGGCAGATGCCGGCGGCGGATCGCCGCAAGGCCGCGCTGCGCGTCGCCTCCGGCCAGGCGCTGATCGTGGTCGGCACCCACGCGCTCCTCGGGGAGAAGACCACGTTCGCCGATCTCGGTCTCGTCGTGGTCGACGAGCAGCACCGCTTCGGAGTCGAGCAGCGGGAGGCGCTGCGGGCGAAGGGGTCCAGCCCGCACGCGCTCGTCCTCACCGCGACCCCGATCCCGCGGACGGTCGCGATGACGGTCTTCGGCGACCTCGACACCTCGGTCATCCGCACGATGCCGGCGGGGCGCGCCGGCATCGAGTCGTACGTGGCGCCGTTGGCCGAGCACCCGGGCTGGTTCAACCGGGTGTGGGAGCGGGCGGCGGAGGAGATCGCGCAGGGCCGGCAGGTGTTCGCGGTCTGCGCGGCCATCGACACCGCGGCGAAGACGGCCGAGGCGGGGGAGCAGGCGCTGCTCGCCCCGGAGGGCGGCAAAGGCCCTCGGTGGGGCGTCGTTCAGCTCGACGAGGCGCTGGCCACGCATCCGACCCTCGGCGGTCTGCGACGTGCGGTGCTCCACGGGAAGATGCCCTCGGAGGAGAAGGACGCCGTCATGCAGGCCTTCGCCCGCGGGGAGATCGACCTCCTGCTCGCGACGACCGTGATCGAGGTGGGCGTGGACGTCCCCAACGCGTCGACGATGATCGTGCTGGACGCCGACCGTTTCGGAGTGTCCCAGCTGCACCAGCTCCGCGGTCGGGTGGGACGAGGGGGCGTCCCGGGTCTCTGCCTGCTCGTGACCGAGGCCGAGGCCGGATCGGTGGCCCGCGAACGCGTCGATGCGGTCGCCGCCACCCTCGACGGGTTCGCGCTGGCCGAGGTCGACCTCGAACTCCGCGGCGAAGGCGACGTGCTCGGCGCGGCACAGGCCGGGGTGCGGTCGTCCCTCAAGCTGCTGCGTGTGGTGAAGGACGCCGTTCTCATCACCCGGGCCCGCGAGCTCGCGGAGGACATCCTCGCCGCCGACCCCGAGCTGGCCGCTCACCCCGGGCTCCGGGAGGCCATCGGGCGGCGCGTCACCGACGAGGATCGCGCGGCGCTGGCGAAGAACTGATCGCCGTTCCGGGTGCCCTAGGCTGGATTCCATGAGCAGCCGGATCGCCGTCGTCCCGGGTTCCTTCGATCCGCCGACCCTGGGTCACCTCGACGTGATCCGGCGCGCGGCCGCCCTCTACGACGAGCTGCATGTGCTCGTGGTGCACAACCCGGGCAAGGAGGCGATGCTGCCGATCGCGCAGCGGCTCTCCCTCCTGGAGCGTTCGATCGCCGAGGACGGCATGGCGGGCAACATCGTCATCGGCTCCTGGAGCATGGGACTCCTCGTCGACTATGCGCGCGACGTGAACGCCGGTGTGCTCGTGAAGGGCATCCGCTCGCAGGTCGACGTGGCGTACGAGTCGCCCATGGCGATCGTCAACCGGCACCTCGCCGACATCGAGACCGTCTTCCTGCTGCCCGACCCCGCGCATGCGATGGTCTCGAGCTCGCTGGTGCGTCAGGTCGCCGGTCTCGGGGGCGACGTCTCGCCGTTCGTCCCGCCGGCTGTCGCCTCGTTCCTCGACACCGGCGCGCGCGGTATCTGATCCGCGACCACGGTCCCGTTCCCGGCGGTCTCCCGGCCCTCCTCACCGGTGACCCGGGTAGCATGGCGGGGTGCGTTCCCGACTCAACAGCCCTTTCGTCCTCCCCGTCCGTGACATCGTCCGGCGCCCGGGGGAGATGCGCGAGCACTCCTTCTCGGTGCCCCTGACGGAGCAGTGGGGGGAGGGCATCGTCTCGTTCGAGGCGGGCTCGGAACTCGATCTCGACGTGCGGCTGGAGTCCGTCCACGAGGGCATCCTCGTCACCGGAGAGGCGGAGGGCGAGTACGTCGGCGTGTGCGGTCGATGCCTCACCGACATCGCTCGGCCCGTCGAAGTCGAGTTCCAGGAGCTTTTCGCGTATCCTGGTGAGGAAGAAACTGACTTCGAGGTTCAAGACGACCACGTGGATCTTGAAACTCTCGTCAGGGATGCGGCCGTACTGGCCCTTCCTTTTCAGCCGGTGTGTCAGCCGGATTGCCTCGGGCTCGACCCGGTCACAGGCGAGAGGCTGACCGAGAGCACCGGAACGGAGCAGGCCGCTCCCATCGATCCTCGGTGGAGCGCGCTCCAGCAGATCACAGACCAGGACGGCACGGCAGAACGCGGTGCCGCCGAGAAAGAAGAGAGCTAGTCATGGCTGGTAACCCCCCGAAGCGCAAGGTCTCCCGTTCGAACACCCGCTCGCGCCGTGCGCAGTGGAAGGCCGAGGCCCCCGCGCTCGTCAAGACCATCGAGAACGGCAAGGTCGTCTACAGCCGTCCGCACCAGGCGAAGGTCGTCACCGACTCGCAGGGCACCGAGCTCTTCCTCGAGTACAAGGGCCGCAAGGTCGCCGACGTCTGAGTCGCGAACCGTGACGGAGGTCCCCGGGGGGACGAGGCCTCTCCCAGATAAGCTCCGCGTCGAGATCGACGCGGAGCTTCTGGAGTTGGCCCTCACCCACCGCTCCTACGCGTACGAGCACGGCGGCATCCCGCACAACGAGCGTCTCGAGTTCCTCGGCGACTCGGTGCTGGGTCAGGCCGTGACCGTCATGCTGTTCACGCGGCACCCCGAGCTCGACGAGGGGGAGCTGGCGAAGCGCCGGGCGAGCGTCGTGTCGACGGTCGCGCTGGCGGAGGTCGCTCGCGGCATCGATCTCGGCAGCCACCTGCTGCTCGGGCGCGGTGAGGAGCAGACCGGTGGGCGCGACAAGGACTCGATCCTCGCGGACACCATGGAGGCCGTCATCGGCGCCACCTATCTGTCCGCCGGGCCCGAGGCCGCGACGGCGCTCGTCCTGCGTCTGACCGAGCCGCTGCTCGCCGACCCCGCGCGGTACGGCGCGGCGATGGACCCGAAGACGAGCCTGCAGGAGCTCGCGGCCCGCCTCGGCGCCACGCCTCCGCATTACTCGGTCGAGGCCAGCGGCCCCGACCACGACCGGCGCTTCACGGCGACCGTCGCCGTCGGCGACGTGCGGATGACGGGCGCCGGCAGCAGCAAGAAGACGGCGGAGATGGCCGCGGCCCTCAGCGCCTGGCGTACGCTCAGCGAGCGTGCCTGAGCTCCCCGAGGTCGAGGTCGTCCGCTCCGGCCTCGCCCCTGCCGCGGTCGACGCGGTCATCACAGGCGTCAGCGTCTTCGACGAACGCGCCCTCACCCGGCATACCGCCGGAGCTGCGGACTTCGTCCAGCGTCTGGAGGGTCGCCGCTTCACCGCGGCCGCGCGGAGGGGCAAGTTCCTCTGGCTCCCCGTGGACGATGGCGACTCCGCTCTGATCGCGCATCTGGGCATGAGCGGCCAGATGCTGCTCCGCGCGCCGGACGCGCCGACCGAGCGCCACGAGCGTGTCCGCCTCGGGATCGAGCATCCCCGACACGGCGAGCTCGCGATCGTGTTCGCGGATCAGCGGACGTTCGGCTCCCTCGCCGTCGACGCTCTCATCGCCGACGGCCCCTCCCGCATCCCGACACAGGTCGCGCACATCGCTCGCGACCCGCTCGACCCGTTCTTCGACGACCGGGTCTTCCGGGCCGCTCTCGCCCGGCGGCACAGCGCGATCAAGCGGGTGCTGCTGGACCAGGGCGTGGTGAGCGGCATCGGCAACATCTACGCCGACGAGTCGCTGTGGGCGGCCCGCATCCATCCGGAGACACCGGCCGACGCTCTGCCGACCCGAGCCGTGAATCGCCTGCTCGCGGAAGTGCGGTCGGTCCTGCAGAAGGCTCTCGCCGAGGGCGGCACGAGCTTCGACGCCCAGTACGTCAACGTCAACGGGCAGGCCGGTTACTTCGCGCACTCCCTGAACGCCTACGGGCGCGGAGGGAAGCCCTGCCCGCGCTGCGGCACGCCGATCACCCGTGCCGCTTTCATGAACCGCTCTTCGCACTTCTGCCCGCGCTGCCAACGGAGGCGCTGACCGGGGCCGAGTCGCGCGTGGCGGGCCGGACGGACCCGGCCCGCCACCGTCTCACGCCGGAGCGAAAGCCCGATCCAGCAGCGGGCGGGTCGCCCAGGTGCTCGCCCACACGACACCGATGCCGACGGCGACGACGGTCGCGATCGTCATCAGCGAGAGGGGCGCGACGATCAGCGCGATGCCCACCAGCGGGAACACGAGCACGGCAGCGCACAGCGCGGATCCGACCGCCGTGACCAGCAGTGGCGACATGATCGCGCGACGGCGCGCGCGGTCCACGGTCTCGACGGGCATGCCCAGATGGTGCAGGCTTTCGTGCAGGTCGCTCTTGTCGAGCACGTCCGAGGCCTGATTCACGCCGACGGAGGCGGCCACCATGAGGAACGACCCGATGAGGGTGATGATGAGCCCGGTGCGGATGTCCTCCGCGAGCGCAATGCTGGACGGATCGTCGCTCGCCCCGATCGTGTCGAGGAGCGCGACGCCGGTGCCCGCGAAGACGGCCATGAAGCTCGCCATCGCGATGCCGCCGACCTGACGCCAGGCCGCCTTCGGGGAGTCGAGAACGAGGCGGGCCGCGAGCAACCGCTCCGGGCGCTCCGCCCGCCGGAGCTGGCGCCCCGCCGAGACCTTCAGCACCCACGGACCGAGCAGATTGAGGACGCTCAGCGCGAGGGCGAACATCGCAGCGAGCACGGCGATCGTCGCCACGACCCCGCCGATCATCGGGAACACCTTGATGAGCGCGAACGCGATGGCGATGCCCGCGACCGCGATGACGGCGCGGATCCAGTGCACGTTCGTCGGCGCCGTGCGCGTGCGGACCCCGAGCGGCGAGATCACGACCCGACGCAGCCCCACGACGGCGCTGCCCGCGGCGAGCAGCAGGACGCCGCCCACGACGGCGGCGATCATCACCGGGGAGAGAACGACGGCAGCCAGGCCGAGCGGCTCGCCGCGGAACGGTATCAGACCGATGAGCGGACTCAGGGCCAGGTGACCCCCGATACCGATGACGGCGCCGGCGGCGGCGACGAGGACCGACTCGACCACCGTGGCCGTCGTCACACCACCCGGGGTCACCCCGAGCAGCCGCAGCGTGGATAGCCTTTCGTCGCGGCGCCGCGCGGACAACCGGGCGGCGGCGCCGCCGAGCGAGGTCAGCGGCACGACAAGCAGGACGAGAGCGATGGCGGCGAGGCCCTGATAGAGAACAGCCTCGTCGTCGGTCCAGGTCCAGAAGGCCTGGGCCCCGCCGACGACGGTGAGGACCAGGGTCGTGACCACCGCGAAGGCGACGATCGGCAGCGCGAGGACGCTGCGCTGGCCGGGAGCCGGGCGCAGGAGCAGGCCGAGGACGGAGAGATTCATGCGTTCACCGCCGAGCCGAGGATGCGGCCGTCCCGGACGGCGACGGTGCGCGTGCAGCGTGCGGCGACGTCGGCGTCGTGTGTGACGACGATGAGGGTGCGGCCCTGCCCGGTCGTGGACCAGAGGAGAGCGTCCATGACCTCGGCGGAGGTGTGCGAATCCAGAGCGCCGGTCGGCTCGTCGGCGAAGACGAGGTCCGCACCCGTCGCCTGGGCTCTGGCGATGGCCACGCGCTGCGCCTGTCCTCCGGAGAGCTCGCCGATGCGCCGTTCCTCCATACCGCCGAGACCCAGCGCCGCGAGCCACGACGCCGCGTGGGGGAGGGCATCCTTCTTGGCGACGCCGTTGATCATCGAGGCGAGGGCGACGTTCTCCACCGCCGTCAGCTCGGGGATCAGCAGTCCCTGCTGGAAGACGAACCCGAAGCGCTCGCGACGCAGCCGGGAGCGCGCCGCCTCACCCAGCGCGGTCACGTCGATGGCCGTGCCCGTCGAGGGCTGGAAGACCACGCGGCCGCTGTCCGGTGCGGTGATTCCCGCCAGCACATGCAGGAGTGTCGTCTTCCCCGAGCCCGACGCGCCCATGATGGCGACGGACTCGCCACGGTGCACCGCGAGGTCGACACCGGCGAGGGCGTGGGTGACGCCGTAGGTCTTGACGAGGGCGTGGGCTTCGATCACGGGAGTGTTCATGCTCCCAGCCTCGCCGTGGGGCCGTGCCGGTGTCGTCGGCCCGGCGGATGAAGCTGAGCGGTGGCCGTCATCCGGGAGGATGACGGCCACCGCTCGTCGTCAGATCTTCTTCTGCCACGCCCCTGCGTACGACACGGCCACGAAGCCGATCGCCTCGTTGATGTCGAGCATCGGCCGGTTCTCCTCCGCATTGAAGGTGGAGACCACGGTCGACCCGGGGACGAGCTCCCGCCAGCGCAGGAGGTTGGCGCATTTGACGATCGTGCCGAGGCGGTGACCGCGGTGATCCTTCGCGACCAGCGTCCCGAACTGGTGGGTGGTCCCGGACTTCTCCGCGCCGATCAGCAGCTCGTTGTACGCGACGAGCGTGCCGGTGGGGACGTGCTCCACCGCCACCACGGAGACGGTCTGACCAGCGCCCGTGAGACGCGCATCCCGGCGGATCACCCGCTCCGCGTCGTACACCTCGGCGACGAAATCCATATCGCCACTGGGCGCATCGGTCGACAGCCGGGCGAGGACAGCGGCATACCCGTCGCGGAGCTCCGGCGGGGTGGGCAGCTCCCACTCGACCACGCGGTAGTCCGGCCCCGCGGCCGCGAGGGCCGCATCCAACGCGCGGCGCAGGGGCTCCGGATCGGCGCGCAGATCGAGTTCGCTGTTGCGCTCGACCTGCTCCAGGGTGAAGCCGTGGGCCTCGGCGACATCGCTCAGCGGTGTCGCCGGGATCCGTCCCCAGCCGGTCCGCGGCTGGAGCATGCGATCGGCCTCCTCGGGCCGGTGCAGGGTCCAGATCTGCAGGACGCTCCGGCCGCGCGCCCTGGCCTCGGCCTCGGCGCGGTCGAGCAGCGCGTCCTCGACACCGCGTCCGGCGTGGGCGGCCGGGACGAGGAGATCGAGCTCGGCGGCGCGCGCGTCCTCCTCCTGCGGGAAGGACACCGTCACCATGCCGATGATGTCGTCCCCCTCCCTGGCGACGAATCCGAGGTCCAGCGCATCGGAGTCGTCCTGCCAGTTGGGCAGCATCTGCGCGGCGTCCGGCGCGAGGTCGGGGAGACCGACCTGCTCGTCGCAGATCTGTCGGTTCAGGGCGCCGTACGCGCGGAAGTCCGCGGCGTTCGCATCGTCGAGGGTGGCCGGGACGATCAGCGGCGTGATCGTCAGTGCGGCGGTCGTCATGTCAGGTCCTTCGTGTCGGAGGGAGGAGGAGGTGCCGGGTGTCCCGGCGCCCGTCCGCGGGTAAACGGACGGACGCCGGGTCGGCGTCGATGCGGTCGTCATCGCCCGGTCAGCGCATTCCGCGCTGCATGTCGTACATGAGGAGGGCGTGGGATTCCGCGGCCGAACGGTGACGCTGCTCTCCGACGAGGAACAGGTCTCCGGGATCGACGGTCCACGACCGGCGCGGACGGCGGGGCCGCTGCGCCCGCTGGAACAGCCAGAGGCCGATCCGGAGCGAGAGGCGGTCCGCGATGCCGAGCTCACGGAGCTCGTCGTCGCGGGGGATCTGGAGGACCTCGCGGTCCTCGGTATCGGGCGGATGGGTGGTGCTGCGTGACAGCGTGATGTTCACGATGGTTCCTTCGAAAGGGGTGGATGGGTGCGGAAGCACCACGTCAGGACCGAGTCGTCGGCCGCGGCGGGTGCGGACGAGAGCAGCGCCTGCGGAGCCGCGGAATGCGGAGGCCGGAGGCGGCGGGGATCCATGATCCGAGGGGATCAGAGGGTGGGACGCGACAGAACAGGCGGGAGAAGACCCGGATCGGGCCTGCGTTCCCAGGCTGCGGTTCTAGCCGAGCGAGCCGTGACGGACGCCGGCGGTCACCGATGCCGCGAGGCGCGGCGCAAAGTGCGCGGGCGCGGCGAGGCCAAAGACCTCTGCGGTGTGCTGAGTGATCATCATCGGTAACCTCCTTTCATGTGGCGATCCGGAGGCCACCGTAGCGAAACTCTCAGGAGATCGTCAAGCATTTCGTGGTAGCACCGGCGTGTCGCGGTGGAGGCGGGGTCCGCGACGACCGCGCGGGATACCGGCCGTTCCGCGGGATTCCGGTAGCGTAGCGGCGTGAATCTCCCCGGACGAGCGGTCGCCCCATGCACCTGAAGAGCCTGACGCTCAAGGGGTTCAAGTCGTTCGCGCAGCCCACGACCTTCGTGTTCGAGCCCGGCGTCACGTGCATCGTCGGACCGAACGGCTCCGGAAAGTCCAATGTCGTCGACGCCCTCGCGTGGGTGATGGGGGAGCAGGGGGCGAAGACGCTCCGCGGCGGGAAGATGGAAGACGTCATCTTCGCCGGCACCTCGACCCGTGGTCCCCTCGGGCGCGCCGAGGTGCAGCTCACGATCGACAATGCCGACGGCGCGCTGCCGATCGAATACGCCGAGGTCACCATCAGCCGCACGCTCTTCCGCAACGGCTCCAGCGAGTACGCCATCAACGGCGAGAGCTGCCGTCTGCTCGATGTGCAGGAGCTGCTCAGCGACTCCGGCCTGGGTAGGGAGATGCACGTCATCGTGGGTCAGGGTCGGCTCGACACCGTGCTCCAGGCCTCGCCGGAGGATCGACGCGGCTTCATCGAGGAGGCGGCCGGCATCCTCAAGCACCGTCGTCGCAAGGAGAAGACGCTGCGCAAGCTCGACGCGATGGAGGCCAACCTCACGCGTCTGAGCGACCTCGCCGGGGAGATCCGCCGACAGCTCAAGCCTCTCGGGCGCCAGGCGGAGATCGCGCGCGAGGCGCAGACCATCGCCGCCGTCGTGCGCGATGCCAAGGCCCGCCTGTTCGCCGACGACGTCGTGGCGCTGCGCACAGCCCTCGCGGATCACACCCGGACCGAGCAGGAGCGGCACACCGAGCGTCTCGTGCTGTCCGACCAGGCCGAGACGGTGCGCGCCGGGATCGCTCGGCTGGAGAAGAACCAGAACTCGATCGCGGTCGACGAGGCACGCAGCGTCGCGTTCGGACTCGAACAGGTGCAGGAGCGGATGCGCGGGCTGTACACGCTCGCCAACCAGCGCCTCGCGCTCCTCGGGTCCGAGGAGGACGACGCGGCCGTGACCGCGGTGACCGTCACGCAGGCGACCATCGACGAGGCGAAGGAGGACATCGAGACGATCTCCTCCGGCCTCGGCGACGCCCAGGACGCCGCGGCCGCCGCCAGCCGCGAGGTCGTGAACGCCCGTGCCGAGCTGGACACTCTCGACGTCGACATCGCGGAGCAGAGCGCGCTCGTCTCCGAGTACGACATGCGGCTCTCCTCGCTCCGCGGGAACGCCGATGCGGCCGCGTCCGCACTGGCCGCCGTCCGCGGTGCGGTGCTCCGTCAGGAGAACGCCCTCGAAGCAGCGCACGCCCGGCGGCGTGAGGCCGAAGAGGCCCTGGAGGCGATCGACGACGCGGAAGCTCCCGAGGGCACGGCCGTCGAGTATGCCGCCGCCTACGAGAGCGCCCAGCGTGCGGCGACGGCGGCGGAGGCGGAACGGGAGAGCCTTCGCGAGCGCCTGCACGCCGCGGAGCGTGAGGTCGACGCCCTCACGGCGAAGGCCGCCGCGTTGAGCAGTGCGCTGTCGCTGTCGGGAGGTGCCGCCGAGATCGTCGCGGAGGGCGGCCCCGGAATCCGCGGTCTCGTCGGCGATGCCGTGCAGGTGCGGGCGGGATACGAAGCCGCGATCGCGGCGGTGCTCGGTCCCCTGGCCGAGGGTGTGCTGGTCGGTTCCGCAGAGGACGCGTTCCTCCTGGCGGCGGAGGCCGCGGAGCGCCGCCGTGGGGTGGTCGACTTCGTGGTCGCCGAGGCCCCGAGGGAGCGGGCGCCGCATCCGGCCGTCGACGGCGTGATCGCCGCGACCGAGACGGTGACCGCGCCGGACGGCGTTCTCGGGATCCTGGCCCATGTGCTCATCGCCGACGACCTCGATGCGGCGCGGGCCGCACGGCGCGCTCTGGACGCGGCGGGTGACACCGCGACCACGATCGTGACGACCGGGGGCGACGTCATCACCGCCCAGACGCTGCGGACCGGCTCCGGAGGGGAGCGCTCTCGCCTCGAACTCGCGGCCGAGCGCGATGCCGCGACCGAGCGGCTCACCGAGATCCAGATCGTCGTCGACTCCCTGCGCGAGGCGCGCCTCGACGCCGACGAGGCCGTGGAGGAGACGCGGCGGCAGGCGAAGGACGCGCTGCGCGCCCTCCGCGAGCACGACGCCGCCCTCGCGACGCACGCGGAGCAGGTCAACAAGGTGACCGTGCGCCATGAGGCCGCTGTCGCCGAATGCGACCGCCTCGAGACCGGTCTCGCCCAGGCGCAGGCCGCCGTGGCGGACGCGGAGGCGAAGGCGGAGACCGCGAAGGCGGAGCTCGACGCTGCCGTCGCGGCGCCGCGTCCGGTGCTCGACGCGTCTGCGCGGGATGGACTGCTCGAGGCGCTGGAGCGCGCCCGCGAGGGCGAGGTCCGCGCCCGCCTGGAGGTCGAGACCCTGCGCGAGCGGGTCCGGGCGGCGCAGTCGCGGGTGACCGCGCTGGAACGGCAGCGCGAGCAGGAGCGGGACGCCGCGGCGGAGGCCGCCCGCCGCGCTGTCATCCGCCGGGCGCAGCGCGAGGCGGCGTCCGGAGTCGTGGACGAGCTGCCGCGCATCCTCGACTCCCTCGACCGCTCGGTCACCGAGGCCCGCGTCGCCCTGGCGGAGGCGGAAGCCGCTCGGTCGGCGCAGAACGAGGAACTGGTCGCCCTGCGCGCCCAGGAGTCGTCGCTGCGGGAGCGTCTGGCCGGGCTCACGGAGAGCGTGCACGGCCTGGAGCTGCAGATCCACGAGAAGAAGCTCCACCTGAACAGCCTCTTGGAGCGCGTGTCCTCGGAGCTCTCGCTGGACGAGGACGTGCTCGTCGCCGAGTACGGTCCTGATCAGCTCGTGCCGCGGGATCCCGGGACGGAGCCGGCCGACGGCGAACTGCTCGACGACACCGCGATCCCGTTCGACCGGCGCATCCAGCAGCGGCGCCTCGCGGACGCGGAGCGGAAACTCGCCCAACTCGGGCGGGTCAACCCGCTCGCGCTGGAGGAGTTCGCCGCCCTGGAACAGCGCCACGCGTTCCTCACCACGCAGCTCGCGGACCTGACGCAGACCCGGCAGGACCTCTTGACGATCATCGCCGACCTCGACGAGCGCATGCAGACGATCTTCGCCAGCGCGTTCGAGGACACCAAGGAGGCGTTCGGTCAGGTCTTCCCGCTGCTGTTCCCCGGCGGCACGGGCAGCATCTCGCTGACCGATCCGGAGAACATGCTGACGACGGGGATCGAGGTCTCGGTCCGTCCCGTCGGGAAGAAGATCGAGCGACTGTCGCTGCTGTCCGGCGGCGAGCGGTCATTGGCCGCGGTGGCGCTCCTGGTGGCGATCTTCAAGGCGCGCCCCAGCCCGTTCTACATCCTCGACGAGGTCGAGGCCGCCCTGGACGACGCGAACCTCGGCCGGCTCCTCACGGTGTTCGAGCAGCTGCGCGAGAGCTCCCAGCTCCTCGTCATCACGCATCAGAAGAGGACTATGGAGATCGCCGACGCCCTCTACGGTGTGTCGATGCGCCAGGACGGCGTCTCCGCGGTGGTCGGTCAGCGCGTCGGCGACCGCGCCGCCGCCGCCGTTTGACTCGCCCCAGGCACAGCTGCGGAGATCGTGGCCCGCACCTGGCGTGTCGACGGTCGGATCCCGCGTGTCGCCCGCGGTCTCCGAAGCTGTGCTCGGACGGACCCGGGGCGGGTCACATCGTGAGGGACTGTTCGAATGCGGTCACGGCGGCGGGGAACCCGGGGTGGTCCTGGGGGCGGTGAGCGAAACCGGAGAGGACGATGTGCTCGGCCCCGATATCGACGAGCCGTCGGGCGATGAGCTCGTACTCCTCGTTCCAGCCGCCGGTGACCACGAGGGTCGGCACCCCGGCGAGAGAATGCTCCCGGATGCCGTGTCCCCAAGGGAGATTCGCGGTTGCCCAGTGCTCCGCGACCGCGCGTTCGTCCGGCCAGGACTCGCCGTCCAGCGGGCCGCCGAACATGAGCGGGCGCAGGATCGACCAGAAGCCGTAGAGGTCGTCCTCGGCCGCGCGTGATCGCGCCTCTGTGACCACGGCGATATGCCGCTCGATCGGTGCGTCACCGCGAGCGATGTCGTACAGGGCGGGCTCGACGAGGACGAGGCCCGACACCCGCAGACCGTCGGCGAGGGCGCGGACGGCGGTCACCGCGCCGATGGAGTGGGCGAACAGGAGCGGCGTCCGGTCACGTTCTTCCTCGACGAGAGCGCCCGCCTGCGCTTCGACGGACGACTCCGGCGGGAAGCTGAGGAAGGTCCCCGACTCCGGACCCTGCGAGGGCCATGCGGCGGTGCCGCGCCTCCCGGCGCCATGGAGGAACACCCGGTGCGGGAGCGGCGCGCGGTGCATCCCTGGATGCTACCCGTAGGCTGGACGCATGGCAGAGAAGTCCTGGTCTCTCGGTCGCGCGCTGCGCGGCATGTTCGTGAAGCCCACCATCGACGAGACGACGTGGGAAGACCTGGAGACGGCGCTGATCACGGCGGACTTCGGCCCCGACATCAGCGAGCGCATCGTCGAAGAGCTGCGCGACAAGGTCGCGAAGTACCGCACCACCGACCCCAAGGACCTCCAGCGCATGCTGCGGGAGACCCTGGAGGAGCACTTCGCGAAGTTCGACACCACGCTCAAGCTCACCGAGCGCCCGGCCGTGGTCCTCGTCGTCGGGGTGAACGGCGTGGGCAAGACGACCACGATCGGGAAGTTCACGAAGTTCCTCCGCGGGTACCAGCGGAGCGTGGTCGTCGGCGCCGCCGACACCTTCCGTGCCGCCGCCGTCGACCAGCTCGCCACCTGGGCCCAGCGCGGGGGAGCGGCGATCGTCCGCCCGCAGCAGGAAGGTCAGGACCCGGCTTCCGTCGCTTTCCAGACCGTCGAGTACGCGAAGCGCGAGGGTATGGAGATCGCGATCATCGACACGGCGGGACGCCTGCACACCAAGGGCGGACTCATGGACGAACTGGGCAAGATCCGCCGTGTCGTGGAGAAGCAGGCTCCCATCAGCGAGGTGCTCCTGGTCCTCGATGCGACGACGGGGCAGAACGGCGTCATGCAGGCGGAGACCTTCCTGCAGCACGCCGGCGTCACAGGTCTCGTGCTCACCAAGCTCGACGGCTCGGCCAAGGGCGGCTTCGTGCTCGCGGTGCAGGAGCGCACGGGCATCCCGGTGAAGCTCCTCGGCCAGGGCGAGGGCATCGACGATCTGACCGGTTTCACGCCGCACGTCTTCGTGCAGGCGCTGGTCGGCTGACACAGGGCTTCCGCCCCGAGCACCAGGCTGGTTTCATAGCGTTATGGCGATCGAACACGACTACTTCGGACTGCTGTCGTCGGGCCCCGACGGCTCGATCTTCTGGTCGGAGACGGTCGAGCTCGGCGACCAGAGCGTGACCGTGGATCTGACGGCCCCGGACCAGGACGACGTCTCCGCCGACGCCCTCGACATCGCCGCCGGGCTCATCGCCGGCCTGGAGAACGTGGACGCGACCGCACGGCGCGGGATGCTCGCCGAGGTGGACGACCGCACGAGCGAGGTGACCGAGTACATCCTGCAGCAGCAGGAGGTGTTCGGCGACGACCTCCCCGACGTCCTCATCGACGTGTCCGGGGACGCGGCCGTGGACATCATCCGATCACTGCGACTGATGAGCATGACGATCCTCGCGGACGAGCACGGCGGCTCCGAGCCGTTCGCCGTGCTGGAGTACGCGCTCGACGACAGCGCCACCGACGACGTGCTGCTGGTGAACCTGGGGTCCGACGGCAGCGTGCAGTCGGTCATGAGCGCCGACTGACCGCCGCTCGTCAGACCGCCTGCGCGAAGCCGAGGTCGGCGCTCTCCGCGATGTGCGCGAGGTGCGCGGGGATCTCCCGTCCCTTCGAGGTCATCGACTGCGCCCAGAGCCGTCCGGCCCGGTACGAGGAGCGCACCAGCGGACCGGCGAGCACCCCGAGGAAGCCGATCCGCTCCGCCTCCTCCTTGAATTCGACGAACTCGGCCGGCTTCACCCACCGCGACACCGGGAGATGACGCGGGGTCGGGCGGAGGTACTGGGTGATGGTGATGATGTCGCAGCCGGCGTCGTGGAGGTCCTGCAGCGCCTGGACGACCTCCTCCGGCTCCTCGCCCATGCCGAGGATGAGGTTCGACTTCGTGATGAGTCCGGCGTCGCGGGCCTGGGTGAGAACGTTCAGCGACCGCTCGTAGCGGAACGCCGGACGGATGCGCTTGAAGATGCGGGGCACGGTCTCCACGTTGTGCGCGAACACCTCCGGACGGGCATCGAAGATCTGGCCGAGGAAGGCCGGGTCGGCGTTGTGCTCGTTGGCCAGCAGCTCCACGCCGGTGTTCGGGTTCAGCTCGTGGATCTTGCGCACCGTCTCGGCGTTCAGCCAGGCACCGGTGTCGGGGAGGTCGTCGCGGGCCACGCTCGTGACGGTCGCGTAGCGGAGGTTCATCCGCTGCACGCTCTCGGCGACGCGTCGCGGCTCGTCGGTGTCGTAGTCGGCGGGCTTGCCGGTGTCGATCTGGCAGAAGTCGCAGCGACGCGTGCACTGCGACCCCCCGATGAGGAACGTCGCCTCGCGGTCCTCCCAGCACTCGTAGATGTTCGGGCAGCCGGCCTCCTGGCACACCGTGTGCAGATCCTCGCTCTTCACGAGCGAGTGCAAGGCGGAGTACTCCGGCCCCATCTTGGCCTTGGTCTTGATCCACTCGGGCTTGCGCTCGATCGGGGTCTCGGCGTTGCGGATCTCGAGGCGGAGGAGCTTGCGCCCCTCGGGTGCGGCGGTCATGCCGGGACTCCTGTCAGGTCGGGTGCGTGCGCGGTGCGGAAGGCGTCCTGCACGGCGTCGACGAGGTCGAGCGGGCCGACCACGCGGCCGGACACCTCGCTCACCGTGGTCACGCCGGCGTCGGTGATGCCGCAGGGGATGATGTCGCGGAAGGGGGCGAGACTGTTGTCGCAGTTGATGGCGAAGCCGTGCATGGTCACGCCCTGCTGCACCCGCACGCCGATCGCGGCCACCTTGTCCTCCGAGAGCGGTCGGCGCACCCACACACCGCTGCGCCCCTCGATCTGGTGCCCGTCGACCCCGAACGGACGCAGCACCTCGATGAGGATCCGCTCCAGACGCCGGACGTGTGCGACCACGTCCATCGGCTCCGGCAGCCGGAAGATCGGATACCCGACGAGCTGCCCCGGCCCGTGCCAGGTGATCTTCCCGCCGCGGTCGACGTCGATGACCGGGGTCCCGTCCTGGGGGCGCTCGTGGTCCTCCGTGCGCTTGCCCGCGGTGTAAACGGCCGCGTGCTCGAGCAGGATGAGCGTGTCGGGGCGGGCACCGGACACGACGTCCGCGTGCACGCGGCGCTGCAGGGCCCAGCCGTCAGGATAGGGGACAGGGGTCGGCATGAAGCCGGGGGTGAGGATGTCGAGCATGCGTCGTCGCTTCCCTCTAATACATGGATTGCGTCCAACAATACATCCTCGTCCGGGGTGCGGCGCGGCGCGCGGTACCGTGAAGTCATGAACCGGACTGGTCGCGCCGGCCGCCCGAAGGCCTCCTCGCGCGAGACCCTCGCCGAGGCCGCCTGCGAGCTCTTCCTGGAGCGCGGGTACGAGGCCACGTCCATCGCGGACATCACGCAGCGGGCGGGGGTCAGCCGGTCGAGCTTCTTCAACTACTTCACGTCTAAGAGCGACGTGCTGTGGTCGGGTATCGATGAGCGCATCGGCGTCGCCACCACCGCGCTGGACGACCTCGGCCGCGAGGCCACGGGGGAGCGGGTGCGGCTGATCCTCCACGGCATCGTGCAGGACTTCGCGCCGGATCCTCTGGCGCTGGCCCTGCGGAACGCGGCGGCCATGGCTCTCGAGGAGGAGCTGGTGCGGGAGACGGGCGTCCGTCTGGCCCGCCTCTCCGCCGCCGTCTCCCGGGCGGCGTGCGCGGCCGGGATCGACGTCATGCGCGCCGACGTGCTCGGGGCCGCGCAGGCGGCCGCTGTCATGTCGGCGCTCCGGGTGTGGGCGGAGGAGGGCGCCGGCCGCGGCACTCCGGAGTCCGTGCTGCACGAGGCCCTCGCCCGCGTGCACGATCTCCCCTGGCGGGACTGACCGCGGTCGCGAGACCCCGGTTTCGCGCCGAGGCCCCGGCGTGCTCACGCATGCCGGGCGGGGTCTCGACAGCGAGGCGGGGTTTCGGCGAGCCGCCTCCGTGCCGCGCTGAGCCTGGAGGCTCCGCTCGCGTAGAATCGTAGGCACCATGGCTACCTTTGGCACGCTCTCCGATCGGCTCACCGACACCTTCCGCAACCTGCGCACGAAGGGAAAGCTCACCGCCGCCGACGTCGACGGCACGGTGCGCGAGATCCGTCGCGCCCTGCTCGATGCCGACGTCGCGCTCGCGGTCGTCAAGGACTTCACCGCCAAGGTGCGCGAGCGCGCTCTCGGCGACGAGGTCAACAAGGCGCTGAACCCCGCGCAGCAGGTGGTGCAGATCGTCAACGAGGAACTCGTCCAGATCCTCGGCGGTGAGCAGCGGCGCCTGCAGTTCGCCAAGACGGCGCCGACCGTGATCATGCTCGCCGGCCTCCAGGGTTCGGGAAAGACGACGTTCGCCGGCAAGCTCGCCAAGCAGCTCGAGAGCGAGGGCCACACGCCGCTCCTCGTGGCCGCCGATCTCCAGCGTCCGAACGCCGTGAACCAGCTCCAGGTGGTCGCAGAGCAGGCCGGAGCCACCGTGTACGCGCCCGAGCCCGGCAACGGCGTCGGCGATCCCGTGAAGGTTTCGCGCGACGGTGTCGAGCACGCCCGCCGGCAGCAGCACGACGTGGTCATCATCGACACCGCCGGCCGCCTCGGTGTCGACGCCGAGCTCATGAAGCAGGCCGCCGACATCCGCACGGCGGTCAACCCGGACGAGGTGCTCTTCGTCATCGACGCGATGATCGGTCAGGACGCCGTCAACACCGCCAAGGCCTTCCAGGAGGGCGTGGACTTCACCGGCGTCGTGCTCTCCAAGCTCGACGGCGACGCGCGAGGCGGAGCGGCGCTGTCGGTCGCCTCGGTCACGGGTCGCCCGATCATCTTCGCCTCCACGGGCGAGCGGCTGGAAGACCTCGAGCCGTTCCACCCCGACCGGATGGCGAGCCGCATCCTCGACCTCGGCGACATCCTCACCCTCATCGAGCAGGCCCAGCAGGCCTTCGACGAGGAGGAGGCACGCAAGGTCGCGGAGAAGCTCGCGAACGAGGCCTTCACCCTGGAGGACTTCCTCGAGCAGCTCCAGCAGATGAAGAAGATGGGCTCGATGAAGAAGATGCTCGGGATGCTCCCGGGCATGGGCCAGATGAAGCAGCAGCTCGAGGACTTCGACGAGCGCGAGATCGACCGCACCGAAGCCATCATCCGGTCCATGACGCCGGTCGAGCGTCGCAACCCCAAGATCCTCAACGGCTCGCGCCGTCTGCGCATCGCGCGCGGTTCCGGCATGACCGTCACGGACGTCAATCAGCTTGTCCAGCGCTTCGAGCAGGCCGCGAAGATGATGAAGACGGTCGCCCGTGGCGGCACGCCGAACATCCCCGGCATGGGCCCGGTGCCCGGCATGGGCAAGCCCGGCGCCTCGTCGAAGCGCGGCAAGAAGGGCAAGGGTGGCGGCGGCAACCGCTCCCGCTCCGGCAACCCCGCGAAGCGCGCGGCGGAGAACGCCGGCCTCGCGGCCTCGTCGGCACCGACCGGCTCGGGCTTCGGCCTCGGCGGGGGAGGCGCGGCCCCCTCGGAGGCGGACCTCGCTGAGATCCAGAAGCTGTTCGGCAAGGGCTGAGCGGCCGGGACCTCAGCGCACGGCGACCGGCGCGGCCGAAGGATCGACCGTAGTCGCGGGCGTGCCTCGCGGCCGTGCCGCGAACTGCCCGCCGACGAGGGCGGCGAGCGTGATCACGATGCCCGCCACCTGGACCAGGGTGAAGCTCTCGCCGACCACGAGCACGCCGAGCAGCGTCGCGACGATCGGTGAGAGCAGCGCGAGGAGCCCGGGCACGATCACGGGCAGGCGCTGGATCCCGCGGAACCACAGTGTGTACGCGACGATCCCTCCCGCCGTCGCGAGCCAGAGATAGCCGAGGAGCGCACCGGCGTCGAGGGCAGGAGGCGGGCCCTCGACCGCGAAGGTGAGGGGGAGGAGCAGCAGTCCTCCCGCGGTGAGCTGCCAGCCCGCGTAGGCCACGGGACCGACGCCGGCGGGGCGTCCCCAGCGCTTGGTGAGGATCATCCCGAGGCCGGTCGCGGTCACCCCGCCGAGAGCCGCGACGAGGCCCCAAAGGTCCAGCGCGGCGGCAGGGCCGAGGACGACGAGGGCGACCCCCGCCGCTCCGAGCACGGCTGCCGCGGCGGACACCGGGCGGATGCGCTCTCCGAGCACGAGCGCTCCGAGTCCCAGGACGATGAGCGGCTGCGCACCGGCGACGGCGGCAGCCACCCCGCCGGGGAGGCGTTCGGCCGCGAGGAACAGCAGCGGAAAGAACGCGCCGATGTTGAGGGCGCCGAGCACGAGGGCCTTGCCCCACCAGGCGCCGTGCGGCAGGCGCCGGGCCAGCAGCACCGCGAGGAGACCCGCAGGAAGCGAGCGGAGGAGGCCGGCGAGGAGCGGATGCCCGGCGGGGAGCAGCTCCGTCGTCACCAGGTAGGTCGTACCCCACGCCGCCGGCGCGAGGGCCGTGACGAGGGTGAGCGTGAGGCGGTTCATGCTCCCAGCCTGCGCGCCGCATGCAGATGAGTCCAACGCATTGTTGTCACGCTATCCATGACGAGCGATCATGGAACCATGGAACTCCAGCAGCTGCGATACGTCGTCGCCGTGGCGGACACCGGCTCGTTCACCCGCGCGGCGGAGCGCTGTCACGTCACGCAGTCGGCGCTCAGCCATCAGGTCGCCGCACTCGAACGCGAGTTGGGCGTGCGGCTGTTCGCGCGCACCAGTCGCAGCGTCCGTGCGACCGAGTCCGGAGAGGCGTTCCTCCGCTCCGCGCGTCTCGCCGTGCGCGCCGCGGATCAGGCGCGGGAGGATGCCGCGGCCGCTGCAGGCGAAGTCGTCGGAACGCTCCGGCTCGGGATCATCCCCACGGTGACCGCCGTCGACGTCCCCGCGCTCCTCGTGGCCTATCGCACCGCGCATCCGGCCGCCCGCGTGGAGCTCCGCGAGGGGAACAGCGACGGCCTCATGGCCGCGATCCGTCAGGGCGACCTCGATGTCGCCTTCCTCGGGCTTCGGGAGGGTGTGGAGCCCCAGGGCGTGGCGTCCCGACCCCTGTCCCACGAGCCGCTGGTAGCGGTGCTGCCTCGCGGGTACCACCTCGCCGCGAAGCGGAGGGTGCGGCTGAGCGACCTCGCGGACTCCGCTTTCGCCGACTTCCCCGCCGGAACCTCGGGACGGGCGCAGAGCGACGCGGCATTCCTGTCCGCGCGGCTCGAGCGGGACGTGGCTTTCGAATCCGACACGGCTGCGAGTCTGATCGGCCTGGTCGCTGCGGGCCTCGCCGTCACGCTGCTCGCGCCCGGGGTGGTGCGGGGCTATCGAGACGTCGTCGACACGGTGGCCATCCAGGACGGCCCCGTTCGTGTCGAGCACCTGGCCTGGGACGCCGCCGCACCGCGCAGCGCCGCCCGCGCCTTCCTCGACATCGTCGCCACGGCCTCCTGACACCCTGTTCCGGCTGCACGACCCGCGAACGGATGCACGACGGAACCCCCGGAACGGGCGGGCCACCGTATCCGGATCGTGCAGGCGACTCCGCAGAACGTTGAGCCGGAGACGACGAAGCGGGCCCGGGAAAAACCCGGACCCGCCTCATCGTGTGGTGATCAGCGCACGTCGTCGTCGACCCAGTCCATCGACTTCGTGACGGCCTTGCGCCACAGGCGCAGCTGGCGGTCGCGCTCGGCCTCGTCGAGCGAGGGCTCCCAGCGGCGGTCCTCCTGCCAGTTGGCGGACAGGTCGTCGAGGCCGCTCCAGAAGCCGACCGCGAGGCCCGCGGCGTAAGCCGCACCGAGCGCGGTGGTCTCCGCCACGACCGGCCGCACGACCGGGACGCCGAGGATGTCGGCCTGGAACTGCATGAGCGCGTCGTTGGCGACCATGCCGCCGTCGACCTTGAGCTCGCTGAGGTCCACTCCGGCGTCCGCGTTGACCGCGTCGAGCACGTCGCGGGTCTGGAAGGCCACGGCCTCCAGCGCAGCGCGCGCGATGTGGTTCTTGTTCGCGTAGCGGGTGAGGCCGACGATCGCGCCACGGGCGTCCGGACGCCAGTACGGTGCGAACAGACCCGAGAACGCCGGGACGATGTACACGCCGCCGTTGTCCTCGACCTTCTCGGCCAGCTCCTCGACCTCAGGGGCGGAGGAGATGATGCCGAGCTGGTCGCGCAGCCACTGGATGAGCGAGCCGGTGACCGCGATCGATCCCTCCAGCGCGTAGTGCGTGGGCTGGTCGCCGAGCTTGTAGCCGACGGTGGTGAGCAGGCCGTTCTTCGAGCGGACGATCTCCTCGCCCGTGTTGAAGATGAGGAAGCAGCCCGTGCCGTAGGTGTTCTTGCTCTCGCCCTTCTGGAACGCGGCCTGCCCGAACGTCGCCGCCTGCTGGTCGCCGAGGATGCCGGCGATCGGCGTCTCGCGCAGCAGCGACGAGCTCTCGGCGGCACCGTAGACCTCGGAGGAGGAGCGGATCTCCGGCATCATCGAGCGCGGTACACCGAACGCCTCGAGGATGTCGTCGCGCCATTCCAGCGTCTCGAGGTCCATGAACATCGTGCGCGAGGCGTTCGTCACGTCGGTCGCGTGCACGCCGCCGTCGATGCCGCCGGTCAGGTTCCACAGGACCCAGGTGTCGGTCGTGCCGAAGAGCAGGTCTCCAGCCTCGGCCTTCTCGCGGGCCCCCTCGACGTTCTCCAGGATCCAGGTGATCTTGGTGCCGGAGAAGTAGGTCGCCAGCGGGAGGCCGACGATCGACTTGAACCGGTCGACGCCCTCGTCGCCCGCGAGGCGGTTGACGATCTCCTGCGTGCGGGTGTCCTGCCAGACGATGGCGTTGTAGACCGGCTTGCCCGTGGTCTTGTCCCACACGACGGCCGTCTCGCGCTGGTTCGTGATGCCCACGGCGGCGATGTCGTGGCGGGTCAGATCGGCGCGCCCGAGGGCCAGACCGATCACCTCCTGGACGTTGCGCCAGATCTCGGCGGCGTCGTGCTCCACCCAGCCGGCCTTGGGAAGGATCTGCTCGTGCTCCTTCTGGCCGGTGGCGACGATGCTGCCCTTCTTGTCGAAGATGATCGCGCGGCTCGACGTCGTTCCCTGGTCGATCGCGATGATGTAGTCAGCCATGTGTTCTCCTTTGAATTCCCGAGCGGTTGAGGGGGATCAGCCGGCGAGGCTGAGCAGGCCGGGGGCGGCGAGGGCGGCGATGACACCACCGATGAGCGGACCGACGACGGGAACCCACGAGTAGGACCAGTCGCTGGAACCCTTGCCCTGGATCGGGAGGATCGCGTGGGCGATGCGCGGACCGAGGTCACGCGCCGGGTTGATCGCGTAGCCGGTGGGACCACCGAGCGATGCACCGATCGCGACCACCAGCAGGGCCACCGGGAGAGCCGTGAGCGGGCCGAGGCCACCGGGCGTGCCGACCTCGATGTCGCCGTAGTCCGCGAACGCGAAGATGACGAAGACGAGGACGAAGGTGCCGATGATCTCGGTGACGAGGTTCCAGCCGTAGGAGCGGATGGCGGGGCCGGTGGAGAAGACGCCGAGCTTGTTGGCGGCCTCCGGCTCCTCGTCGAAGTGCTGCTTGTAGGCGAGCCAGACGACGATCGCGCCGATGATCGCGCCGAGGAGCTCCGCGGCGGTCGCGGTGAGGAACATCGCGAAGGTGATCTTGCCGGCGACCAGCAGGCCGATGCCGACGGCCGGGTTCAGGATGGCACCGGAGTACGCCGAGACGAGCACACCCGCGAACACCGCGAGACCCCATCCCCAGTTGACCATCAGGAAGCCGCCGCCGAAGCCCTTGTTCTTCGCCAGGGCGACGTTCGCGACCACACCGCAACCGAGCAGGACCAGCATCGCGGTGCCGACGAGCTCGGAGAGGAAGTAGAGACCGAGATTGACGTCAGTCATGTCTTCGTTGACCTTTCTTGCGGGTCGGGGCCCCTCTGCCCCGACCCCTTATGGGGTAGCACCGCGAGGAGGGCGCGGTGGTCGGAGCCCCGTCAGCCGCGGGCGCGGGACGGGATGTGGAGTCCGTGTCGCTCGTTCAGCAGCACACGCGTCTGCTCCACCTCGGCATCGTGACGCTCGCGGTCCCATCCGAGGAGGGGAGCCAGGGCGTCGGCGACCTCGTCGAGCACCTCTGCCCGGGCGCCGCCGGTGAAGGCGATGCTGGTGCGGCGGAGGATGACGTCCTCGAGACGGGTGACCATCTCCTCGTTCACCATCCACTCCAGCTCGCGCGTCGACAGGTCGCCGCCGGCGAGGGGCGCGTCGTCCCCCTGCTCGACGAAGGCCCACACGGCCGCTGCCCGGGTGCCGTAGCGCGCGAGGAGCTGCTCGGCGCGAGCGCCGGCGCCGGGGAGGTTCTCCTGGATCCAGATCCGCTTCGCCTTCTCGGTGCGCGGGAACTCGCGTCCGCCGCCGATCGCGCGACCCGCCGTGGACACGGTGCGCGTGCGGCCGAGGAGGCCGAGCACCGTGTCGGAGAGGGACTCGCCCAGGGCGCGGAACGTGGTCCACTTGCCGCCGACCAGGCTCACCAGCGGGACGGCGCCCTGGCGGTCGACCTCGACGCGGTAGTCGCGCGAGACGAAGCCGGGAGCGGTGTCCTCGTGGCGGGGGAGCGGGCGGATGCCGGAGAAGTTGTAGACGATCTGCTCACGCGTCACCGCGATGGACGGGAACACGTGGTGGACGAGGTCGAAGAAGTAGTCGATCTCCTCCTCCGTGCACACCGGCACCTCGCGCGGGTCGGCATCGATGTCGGTGGTGCCGACGAGGACGCGGCCCTTGAGCGGGTAGATCAGCACGATGCGGCCGTCGGAGTGCTCGAAGAAGATCTCGCGACCCCGCGTCGCCGCCAGCAGCTCGGGGTTGTCGAGCACGATGTGCGATCCCTTGGTGCCGCCCATGAAGTGCGTGTCGGTGCCGAGGGCGTCGTTCGTGAGGTCGGTCCACGGGCCGGAGGCGTTCACGACGACATCGGCGGTCACGGTGAACTCGGTGCCGCTCTCGCGGTCCCGGAGCGTGATCTGCTCGCCGTCGCGGCCGATCGCCTCGACGTAGTTCAGTGCCACGGCACCGGGGTGCGCGGCGCGGCCGTCCTGCAGCACATCGAGCGCGAGGCGCTCGGGGTCGTGCATCGACGCGTCGTAGTACGTGGCCGTGTACTTGATCTTCGGATCCATCGACGGCAGCTCGGCGAGGGACTTCTTGCGGCCGAGGAAGCGGTGCCGGGGCACGGTGCCGCCGTCGCGGGAGAACGTGTCGTAGATCGTGAGGCCGACCTTGATGAGGAAGGCGCCGCGCTCCTTCGGCTTCCCGCTCTTGTGCGTGAGGAAGCGGAGCGGAGCGGAGAGGATCCCGGAGAACGTGGAGTAGATCGGGATCGTCGTCTGCAGCGGCTTGACGTAGTGCGGAGCGATCTTGAGCAGACCGTTGCGCTCCTCCACCGACTCGCGCACGAGGCGGAACTCGCCGTTCTCCAGGTAGCGGATGCCGCCGTGGATCATGTGGCTCGACGCCGCGGAGGCACCGGAGGCGAAGTCACCGCGCTCGACGAGGACGACGTCGACGCCCTGCAGGGCGAGGTCGCGGAACGTGGAGATGCCGTTGATGCCGCCGCCGATAACGAGGACACTGGTGCGCCCGGATTCGCGGAGCGCGCGGACCGCGTCCCGCTCCGGGGACGTGTGGGTGGAATCGATCATCGTCGACCCTCTCTTCCTTGCTTGCCACCAGCATCGACCTCCGTGACGCCGCGCGCAAGCTCGCTGCACATATGTGCAAGGATCGAGGGAGAGGAGGTCATCATGGCGGGATCCGGAGCGCCATCGCGCGACGGCAAGCTGGTCGCCGCGCTCACCGCTGCGCAGCTCTACTACATGCAGGACAAGACCATGGAGGTCATCGCGCAGGAGCTCGGCACCTCGCGATCGTCCGTGTCGCGGCTGCTCAGCTTCGCGCGGGAGAGTGGCCTCGTCGACATCCGCATCAATTCGCCGCTGGAGCGCCTCGGGATGCTCGAGCAGCGCATCAGGGACCGGCATCGGGTGGTGGCGCATGTGGTGCCGATGGCCGAGATCGTCAGCGAGGTCGAACGTCTGGAGCGCGTCGCTCTGACCGCGGGACGACTCCTCTCGCAGTTCGTGGACTCGAACATGATCGTCGGCGTCGCGTGGGGATCGACGATCAGCGCGGTCAGCCGCGGTCTCACCCAGAAGGAGACGCACAACACGACGTTCGTGCAGCTCAACGGCGCCGGGAACACCCAGACGAGCGGTGTGGAGTACTCCAGCGACATCCTGCAGCGCTTCGGGAGCGCGTTCGGGGCGCAGGTGCAGCAGTTCCCGGTCCCCGCGTTCTTCGACGACCCCGCCACTCGCGAGGCGATGTGGCGCGAGCGCAGCACCCGGCGCGTCCTCGACCTGCAGGCGAAGATGGACATCGCCGTGTTCAGCCTCGGGTCCCCGGCCGCGGAGGTGCCCAGCCGGGTGTACGTCGGCGGCTACCTCGGTCGGGAGGACTACCGCAGTCTGCGGGAGGACCACGCGATCGGCGACGTGGCGACGGTCTTCTTCCGCGCCGACGGCTCCTGGCGCGACATCCGGCTCAATGCGCGGGCGACGGGGCCGGGCCTCGATCGGCTGCGGCGCGTGCCGAGGCGGGTCTGCGTCGTCTCCGGTGTGCCCAAGCTCGCGAGCCTGCGCGCGGCTATCGCGGCCGAGCTCATCACCGACGTGGTCCTGGACGAGGGGCTCGCGCGCCGGCTCGTCGAGGACTGAGGGGCGTTCGCGTCACTCGCCTTCGATCGAGGACTGCGGTCCGGTCCGGAACTCCCGGATGAGGTGCTGGACCACGGCGCGGAGGTCCCCGTCCGTGGCGTCGGCGACCGCGAGCTGACGGGCGTAGCTCGCTCCGCCGTCGAGGATCGTCGCGATGCTGCCGAACTCGCGCACGCACCCGAGCTCGACGGCGACCGGGGCCAGTTCCTCGATCTTCTCGGTCAGGTGCTCGCGCACGGGGCGCTGCGTGCCGATCGTGTCGACGATGACCCGGGCGTCCAGGCCGTATCGGGCCGCGCGCCACTTGTTCTCGCGGTGGAACCACGCGGGGAGGTCGGGCAGGGCGGCCCCTTCATCCAGGAGCCGGGAGAAGTGCTCGACGAGGACCTGCACGAGCGCGGCCACCGCGGCCATCTCGGAGAGCGTGGACAGGCCGTCGCACGCGCGGACCTCGATCGTGCCCCAGCGCGGGGCGGGACGGATGTCCCAGCGCACTTCCGTGGCATCGGCCATGACACCGGTGCGGACCATGTCGTCCAGGTAGCGCTCGAACTCCGACCAGTCGCGCAGCGGCCAGGGAAGGCCCGCCGTGGGCAGCTGCTGGAAGACGAGAGCGCGATTGGAGGCGTACCCCGTGCGTTCCCCGGCCCAGAACGGGCTGGACGCCGACAGCGCCTGCAGGTGGGGGAGGTAGGCCGACAGTGCGTTGATGATGGGGAAGACCTTGCGCTGCTCGTCGACGCCCACGTGCACGTGGATGCCCCAGATCATCATGTTGCGCCCCCACCACTGGGTGCGCTCGATGAGGGTGTGGTACCGGGTCTTGTCGGTCACCGACTGGTCGTACCACTGGGCGAACGGGTGGCTTCCGGCGGAGAGCAGCTCGATCCCTGCCGGATCGGTGGCCGACCGCACGGCCGCGATCGCGTTCGCGATGTCGTCGACGGCGTGGGCCACGGAGTCTCCGATCCCGCTGGTCACCTCGATGGTGTTGGTCAGGAGCTCGCCGGTGACGGTGTGGCGTTCGTCCTCGCTCTCCGCCTCCAGCGCGGCGAGGAGCTCCGGCGCGCGACCGACGAGATCACCGGTCTCGGGATCGGCGAGCATGATCTCCCACTCGAGACCGACGGTGGAGCGGGCCGAAGCGGCGAAGTCGAGCTGCACGGGGACAGTCTGACACGGGGCTGGGCCTGCTCCGCAACGCCGTGTCGCCGGGTTTCGCACCCGGCGCACGCATCTGGCAGAATAGAGGGTCGGACGACGTGCTCGACCCTCTATCCAGCGCTCGTCCTCCTCATTTGAGCTTCCGCCGGGTGTGCACCCCACGCTCCAGGCGACCGGTTCGTTTCCTTCCACACCATTCAGGAGAATCGTGGCTGTCAAGATTCGTCTCAAGCGCATGGGCAAGATCCGCGCGCCGTACTACCGCATCGTCGTCGCCGACTCGCGCACCAAGCGCGACGGTCGCGTGATCGAGGAGATCGGCAAGTACCACCCCACCGAGGAGCCCTCGTTCATCGAGGTCGACTCCGAGCGTGCGCAGTACTGGCTCTCCGTCGGCGCGCAGCCGACCGAGCAGGTCACCGCCATCCTCAAGATCACCGGCGACTGGGGCACCTTCAAGGGCGACAAGGACGCGAAGTCCACCCTCAAGGTCGCCGGCGAGAAGGCCGCGTTCGAGGCCGACGCCTCGAAGAAGTCGGTCATCAAGCCCAAGGCGGAGAAGAAGGAGGAGGCCCCCGCTGCGGAGGCCCCCGCCGCTGACGCCGACGCGGAGGCCGCTGAGGCTCCCGCCGCCGACGCCGAGTAATCCATCGTGCTCGCCGCCGCGCTCGAACACATCGTCAAGGGGATCGTCGATCACCCCGAAGATGTGCGCATCCACGAATCCTCGTCGCCCCGTGGCGACCTGCTCGAGGTGCGTGTGCACCCCGACGACCGTGGACGCGTGATCGGGCGCGGCGGCCGCACGGCCAAGGCCCTGCGCACTCTCGTGAGCGCCCTCGCCGACGGGCGCCGCGTCCGCGTCGACGTCGCGGACGACTGACGTGGTGTCGCAGGACCGCATCCAGGGCCGTAACCAGCTGCGCGTCGGACGCCTGGTCAAGGCTCACGGGCTCAAGGGCGCCCTGAAGCTCGAGCTCTACACCGACAACCCGGAGCGGCGATTCGTCCCCGGGGCCGCGTTCACGTTGCAGGTGCCCGAGGCATCTCCGTGGCATGGCAAGGAGATCGTCGTCCGCGAATACCGCGTGATGAACGGCAACCCCGTCGTCTTCTTCGAGGACGTGGACGATCGCAACGCGGCCGAGAGCCTCGTCCGCGCCATCCTCTGGATGGACCAGGACGAGGACGAGACCGAGGACAACGCCTGGTTCGACCACCAGCTCGTCGGTCTGGACGTGGTCCGCGACGAGACCGTCGTCGGCCGCGTGGTCCGCGTCGAGCACCTGCCGGCGCAGGACCTCCTGATCGTGAAGCCGTCGACCGGCGGCACGGACGAGGTGATGGTCCCTTTCGTCGAGGCCATCGTCCCCACCGTCGACGTGGCGGCCGGCCGCGTCATCGTGACCCCGCCGGCCGGGCTCTTCGAGGAGCTTCCCGAGTCGGAGGACGGGACCGCCGCCTCCGACGGCGCCGAGTGACCGCTGATACGGTTCCCCCGTGCGCATCGACGTCGTCTCCATCTTCCCCTCGTACTTCGACGGACTGACGCTTTCCCTGCTCGGCAAGGCGCGAGGCTCAGGTCTGCTCGACCTGCAGGTGCACGATCTGCGCGACTGGACGCACGACCGGCATCGCACCGTCGACGACACCCCGTACGGCGGGGGAGCCGGCATGGTCATGAAGCCGGAGCCCTGGGGCCTCGCCCTCGATGAGCTCACGGCGGACGCCACCCCCGCGCCGACCATCATCTTCCCGTCGCCGGCCGGGGAGGTCTTCACCCAGGCGACCGCGCGGGAGCTCGCGGGACGCGAGCACCTCGTGTTCGGCTGCGGGCGCTACGAGGGCATCGACGAGCGCGTCTTCGAGTACGCCGCTGAGCGTGGCGAGGTGCGGCTGCTGAGCCTCGGCGACTACGTGCTCAACGGCGGCGAGGTGGCGACGATGGCGATGATCGAGGCCATCGGTCGGCTGATCCCGGGTGTCGTCGGCAATCCGGAGAGCCTGGTGGAGGAGTCGCACGAGGACGGCCTCCTCGAGTACCCGTCCTACACGAAGCCGTCGGTCTGGCGGGAGCGCGCCGTCCCCGACGTGCTCCTCAGCGGCAACCACGGCGCGATCGCGGCATGGCGGCGTGAGCAGCAGCTCGTCCGCACCCGCCTGCGACGCCCCGATCTGCTGCCGGACGCGCCGACCGACGGCTGACCCTGCCATCCGTCGCGACGAGTGCTGTTAGCGTCGAGGCATGGTGGATGTGACACGCGCGCGATCGTTCGAGAGCATCGGCGAGGAGTACGACCGCTACCGGCCGGGGTTCCCGGAGCGCGCGGCCGACATCATCGTTCCGGACCGCGTGGCGACGGCGCTCGACCTCGGCGCCGGCACCGGGAAGTTCACGGGCCTGCTCGTCGCGCGGGCGACGCAGGTGATCGCGATCGAGCCGTCCGCGCCGATGCTCGCCGTGCTCGCGCGCACGCTCCCGACGGTCGACGCGCGGCCGGGGACCGCGGAGAGCATCCCCGTTCCGGACGGCTCCGTCGATGCCGTCAGCGTCGCGCAGGCGTTCCACTGGTTCGATCGGGACGCGGCGGCGGCTGAGATCGCCCGCACGCTCGTCCCTCACGGAACGCTCGGGCTGCTGTGGAATCGCGCCGACCCCGCCTGTGCCTGGGATCTCGCGTGCCACCGGGTGGCGCATCCCGCGGTCGGCGCGGACGACGACACCTCCGCGTCGGCGACAGACCTTCCCGGTTTCGTCCTGGAGATCCACGAGGAGGTGCGCTGGACCGAGCGGATCACCCGCGAGGACTACCTCCGACGGTGGGGCACGGTGAGCAGCTTCCTCGTGGCGGACGAGGCACAGCGCACGGCGATGGTGGCGGCCCTGGAAGCGGTGCTGGACGGCACGGATGAGACGCGGGGGAAGGCGGAGTTCGATCTGCCGCACCTCACCGACGTGTTCCGTTACCGCCGCGCATGAGGATCTGGTCGCTGCATCCGGAGTACCTCGACCGTCAGGGGCTCGTCGCCTGCTGGCGGGAGACCCTCCTCGCTCAGGCGGTGCTCGCCGACGCCACGAAGGGGTATCAGCGACACCCGCAGCTCGAGCGCTTCCGGGCGACGGCCGATCCCGTGGCCACGGTGGGTGCGTACCTGGTGGGCGTCGCCGATGAGGCGGACGAGCGCGGCTACCGTTTCGACCGCACGCGTATCCGGCGCGCGGAGTCGGCGGTGCCGTCGATCCCGGTCACCACGGGTCAGCTGGCAAGCGAGTGGGCGCATCTGCGGGCGAAGCTCGCCGAGCGCAGCCCGGACGTGCTCCGTCGGCACGGGTCTGTGGAGCTCCCGAAGGCGCACCCGCTGTTCGTCGTCGTGCCCGGGCCGGTCGCGCCCTGGGAGCGCGCCGACCCCGCGACCGGAGTCAGTCGACGCCGAGGAACGAGCGATCCGTCAGGATGATCGGTCCGTCCTCGGTGATGGCGATGGTGTGCTCGGAGTGCGCGCCGCGGGAGCCGTCCGCGCTCCGCAGCGTCCAGCCGTCGGGGTCGGTGATCAGCTCGTCCGTCGTCGCGAGGAACCAGGGCTCCAGGGCGAGCACGAGGCCGGCGCGGAGCGGGAAACCGCGTCCTGCGCGGCCGTCGTTCGCCACATGAGGGTCGCCGTGCATCGTGCGGCCGACGCCATGGCCCCCGAAGTCGGTGTTGATGGAGTAGCCCTCGCCGTGCGCGACGTCGGCGATCGCGGCGGAGATGTCGCCGATGCGCTTGCCGACCACCGAGGTCTCGATCGCGGCGGCCAGCGCGCGTTCCGTGGTGTCGATGAGACGGAGGTCCTCGTCCCGCGGCGTACCCACGACGAAGGAGACCGCGGAGTCGGCGACCCAGCCGTCGACCGAGACGGCGAAGTCCAGGGTGACGAGGTCGCCGTCCCGGAGCGCGTAGTCATACGGGAGGCCGTGCAGCACGGCGTCGTTCACCGAGGTGCAGATGACCTTGCCGAAGGGGCTCGCCCCGAAGGACGGGTGGTAGTCGATGTAGCAGGACTCGGCGCCGGCCTTGCGGATCATGTCATGGGCCCGGCGGTCGATCGCCAGGAGGTTGGTGCCGACCTTCGTCTCGTCGCGCAGGGTCGCCAGCGTCTCGGCGACGAACCGGCCTGCCGCGCGCATCTCATCGATCTCGGCAGGGGTGCGCAGTTCGATCATCAGTGTCCTCTCGTCGTCTCCATTCTCCCTGATCGGACGGGTGCCCGGCGCCTGCCGCTCTCAGCGAACACCCGTGACGCGCAGGCGCGGTCGCCGTAGCATCGGAGCATGTGGATCCGACAGGCCTTCTTCCGCTGGCTGCTGCCGTCGGCGTTCCTCCTGCCGCTGTGGCTGCTCATCGGCTGGGCCGTCTTCCAGGGCGGCTGGTCGATCCTCTGGGTGCTGCTCATCGCGATGCCCTCGGTGTTCCTGGGACAGCTCCTGCTCACGCTGCTGACGCGCTCCCGCCCGTCGGTCCGCGCCGAGCGCGCCGTCTCGTGGTGGGACGTCGCCGGGTTCGGTCTCTGGCACGCGCTCACGATCGCGGTCGGCTTCTTCATCGACGGGGCCTTCGGCTGGCTCCTCGCGGCCGCCATCGTCGCGGGCATCGCCCTGGTCTGGCTGCAGCTGTGGCAGCTCTGGAACGAGGCGCGGGGGAGTGGGACGCGCATCCGCGAGACCATCTCCTGGTCGACGATGACGCCGCCGCGCACCGACAGCCCGCAGACGAGCGTGCACGAGGTGATCGTGGTGCGGGAGACCGACGACAGGCTCTGACCCGCCGTTTTGGCCGGACCTGTCATCCGTGGCAGAATGGTTCTTTGTGCCGTGACCGGCTCTGCCCCAGGGGAGCCCGCGGACGCGTCAGCGCCGTTCGGCACACTCCCATTCTTGTTCCTTCCTAATCCGTGCATCCGACCTGAGGCGAGTGCAGAGAGAGACGATCATGCAGATCCTCGACGCCGTCGACGCGGCTTCGCTCCGTTCCGACATCCCCGAGTTCTTCCCCGGTGACACCGTCAAGGTGCACGTCAACATCACCGAGGGCAACCGCTCCCGTATCCAGGTCTTCCAGGGCGTCGTCATCGGCCGCCAGGGTGACAGCGTCCGCGAGACCTTCACCGTCCGGAAGATCAGCTTCCAGGTGGGTGTCGAGCGTACCTTCCCCGTGCACTCCCCGGTGATCGACCACATCGAGGTCGTCACCCGCGGTGACGTGCGTCGCGCCAAGCTCTACTACCTGCGCGAGCTCCGCGGCAAGAAGGCGAAGATCAAGGAGAAGCGCGTCAACAACTGACGCGAAGCTTCTTCACAGCACCCCGGGACACGATGTCCCGGGGTGCTTTCGTTCTGTCCCCGGTGTGCGAACCTTGTTACTGCCGTGCGCTCACGGTGCACTCTTCGAGAAGGAACCAGATGACTGACTCTCCGTCCGCACGCCCGACACGACGGCGGCGCGGGTTCCTGGTCTTCCTCCGAGACGTGCTGGTCATCGTCGTCATCGCCGCGCTGGTGTCCTTCGTCATCAAGACGTTCGTCGTGCGCTCGTTCTACATCCCCTCGGCCTCCATGGAGCGGACGCTGCTGATCGACGACCGCATCCTCGTCGACGAGCTCACGCCGCGGTGGACCGGCTACGAGCGCGGCGACATCGTCGTCTTCAAGGATCCGGGCGGGTGGCTCGACCCGATGCCGCAGGCGCCGGCACAGCCGCCGCTGGTCAAGGCCGTCGATTGGGTTCTCACCTTCGTGGGCATCTCGGCGACCGACACCCAGGACCACCTCGTCAAGCGCGTGATCGGGGTCGAGGGCGACCACGTGGTGTGCTGCAACGCGCTGGGGCAGATCACGATCAACGGCGCCCCGATCGACGAGCTGAGCTACCTGAACCTCCCCGAGGGGGACACCGCGGCCTCCAACGAGCCGTTCGACGTCGTCGTGCCGGAGGACTCCGTATGGCTCCTCGGCGACAACCGGGACCGCTCCCGCGACGCCCGCGCACACCAGGAGCTGCCCAGCGGCGGTTTCGTCCCCGTCTCCAACATCGTGGGCAAGGCGTTCCTGACGACCTGGCCGCTCGACCGATTCGGACCGATCGACGGCCACCACGACATCTTCACGGGAGTGCCGGACCCCGAATGACCGTCATCACGCCTCGACTGACCCTGGAGCGGAAGCTCCTGGGGGAGTGCGACCTCATCATCGCTCTCGATGAGGTCGGTCGCGGCGCACTGGCGGGACCGGTGGCCGTCGGAGCAGCCGTGATGGACGCCACAGGCGCCCGCCGTCGGGTTCCGGAGGGCCTGCGCGACTCGAAGCTGGTCCCCGAGCGCCGGCGACCCGACGTCGCCGCCCGGGCGGCCTCCTGGGTGCAGGCCTCGGCCGTTGGCTGGGCGACCGCGGCGGAGGTCGACGAGGTCGGGATCATGCGGGCGCTGGGGCTCGCCGCCTCGCGGGCCGTGGAGGGGGTGGTGGCGCTGGGCGCGACGGTCGAGAACGCCCTGGTTCTCCTCGACGGCAACCACGACTACGTCTCGCGAGTGCATCCCGTGCCCCTGCGTGTGCGGCCCGTCATCAAGGCGGATCGCGACTGCGCCTCGGTGTCCGCGGCGTCGGTGATCGCGAAGGTCGCGAGAGACGGTCACATGGCGGAGCTGCACGAGGGTCACCGTGACTACCAGTGGGATCGCAACAAGGGGTACGCGAGCCCGGAGCACCGGGAGGCCATCCGCTCGTTCGGGCTCTCCCCGTTCCACCGGTCGTCGTGGGCGATCGCCGACGCGCCGACGCTGTTCTGAGAGGCCGCGCCCGGGATGCCGCGACCGGCGCCGGACGACCATAGGATGGACTCATCATGGATGAGGAAGCCTTCGACGACTACGACCGCGAGCTGGAGCTCGCGCTGTTCCGCGAGTACCGCGACGTCGTCTCTCAGTTCCAGTACGTCGTGGAGACCGAGCGTCGCTTCTACCTGGCCAACGAGGTCAACGTCGTGCGGCGGGACACCGAGCACGACTTCTACTTCGAGATCTCCATGAGCGACGTGTGGGTGTGGGACATCTACCGGGCCGACCGCTTCGTGAAGGCCGTCCGGGTGCTCACGTTCAAGGACGTGAACGTCGAGGAGCTCCAGCGTCGCGAGTTCGAACTGCCGCAGGAGCTCTCCCTCGACGGAGAGTGACGCGGCGCGCCGTTCCTGCACAGCGGTGACATTCTTCGCCGTTTCCACAGCCTCTGGACTGGTCGCGCGGGACCACGGCGGTGACGGGGTGCTGACGTCCATCCTTTCGGGATGGCAGCGAAAGACGACCTCGGACGAGCCGGGGAGCAGCAGGCAGCGGACTATCTGACGAAGCGCGGGTATCGGATCGTCGACCGCAACTGGCGGTGTCCCCAGGGCGAACTGGATCTCGTGGCGATCGTCGGGGCTCACCTGTCCGTCATCGAGGTGAAGACGCGGCGGTCGACGGCGTTCGGGCACCCGTTCGACGCCATCGATGACCGGAAGCGTCGGCGGCTGTGGCGGCTCGCTCATGCGTGGCGGGCGGAGCATCTCGATCTGGCGCGCGGACGGGTCCTCCGGGTGGAAGCGATAGGTATCACCGGTGCGTCCCCGGGGACAGCCACCGTCGAGCACCTCGAGGACATCGCATGAGCACCGCACGCACGTGGTCCGTGGCGCTCACGGGAGCGGACGGGCACGTGGTGGAGGTCGAGGCCGACCTCTCCCCGCAGACGCCGGAGTTCCGCATCATCGGGCTCCCGGACAAATCCCTCGGGGAGGCGGTGCAGCGCGTGCACAACGCCTGCGTGAACTCCAGCCTCCCGCTTCCGCGGCGGCGCCTGACGGTGAACCTCTCACCGGCGAGTCTGCCCAAGCACGGGGCCGCCTTTGACCTCGCGATCGCGGTGGCCTGCCTGGCCGCGAGCGATGTGATCGCTCGGCGCGCCGTCCGGCAGACCGTGCACCTGGGGGAGCTCGGGCTGGACGGGCGGCTGCGTCCCGTGCCGGGCGTGCTTCCCGCCGTCTTCGCCGCCGCGCGCGCGGGGTTCGAGCGTGTGATCGTGCCCCACGGCAACGCGACCGAGGCGGGTCTCGTCGCCGGCGTGGAGGTGCGCGCCGCCGCCTCGCTCGCGGAGGTCGCCGCCTGGCACGGCGCGGACGTGGACGTGCCCGACGTCGAGCCGGTCCCGGGGCCACAACCGCCGGAGGACGACCCCGATGAGCGCGATCTGAGCGATGTCCTCGGACAGGAGGAAGCCGTCGAGGCGCTCATCGTCGCGGCCGCCGGTGGCCACAACATGCTCCTGAGCGGTCCGCCGGGAGCAGGGAAGACGATGCTCGCAGGGCGCCTGCCCGGGATCATGCCGCCGCTGACCGAGCAGGAGGCCATCGAGGTGGCCTCGGTGCGCTCCCTCTGCGGTGAGGCCGTGACCGGGCTCGACCATCAGCCCCCGCTGGTCGCGCCGCACCACAGCGCCTCTGTGGCGGCGATGGTGGGAGGCGGATCGCGGACGGCGCGACCCGGAGCGGTGGCCCGTGCGCACCGGGGCGTCCTCTTCCTCGACGAGGCGGCGGAGTTCCCGCGGGTGGCCCTGGACGCGCTCCGTCAGCCGCTCGAGACCGGCTTCGTGGACGTGCATCGGTCCGGCTTCGTGGTGCGGTTCCCGGCGCGTTTCCAGCTGCTTCTGGCGATGAACCCGTGTCCCTGCGGCAACCGGGGCGTGCGTGATGGCGACTGCATCTGTCCGCCGCAGGCGCTGCGGCGTTACGCCACTCGGCTCTCCGGTCCGTTGCGCGACCGGCTCGACATCGATCTCCCGGTCACGCGCGTCGCGGCGTCGCGCTCGCTGGCGGGGGAGCGGTCGGGTGTCACGACCGTCGAGGCGCGGAACCGCGTCGGAGCGGCGCGCGCACGGGCCGAGCGGCGTTGGCGCGGTACGCCGTGGCGTCGGAACGCGGAGATCCCCGGCACCGTGCTTCGCCACGGCGGCTACCGTCTCCCGTCGGACGTGCGGGCGGGGCTCGATCGGGCGTTGGAACGCGGCGCGTTGACGCTCCGCGGCTACGACCGCGTCCTCCGGGTCGCCTGGACCATGGCCGATCTCTCCGGGCGGGACAGTCCCGGTTCGGACGAGGTCGGGCGGGCGCTCCTCCTGCGGACGGGGGCGGCACGATGATCGATGGACTCCTCTCCCAGAAGGATGCGCTCGACGCCGCGCGGGGCGTGCGCGGGACAGAGGAGGTGACGGAGGCGCTGGCGCGGGTCGCGTGGTCCGTCATCGCCGACCCGGGGGACGCCGTCGCCGCGACCCTCGTGCGCGAGTTCGGACCGGCCGACGGGCTGCGCTTCGCGTTGGACGGGGCAGGGCGGTCCTGGCCGGTGGTCCGCGCCCTCGGCGCCCGGCGGGCTCTCGACGAGGCGCGCGCACGGTGGCGGCAGCGCGCCGACCCGGTGGCTGTGGTCGCGGCCCTCCGCGGCGCGCAGAAAGCTGGTGCGCGGCTGCTGCTCCCCGGAGACCCCGACTGGCCGACGGCTGTCGACGATCTCGATGCGGAGGCGCCGATGGTGCTGTGGGTGCGCGGGCGCAGCGACCTCCTGACGAGCGCCGCGCGTGTCGCCATTGTTGGTGCCAGAGCGGCCACCGCTTATGGCGAGCGGGTCGCCGCCGACATGGCCGGAGATCTGGCCCTGGGCGACACGGCTGTCGTGTCCGGCGGAGCGAACTTTCACTGCCCGCAAAACTGTTGTTGCACGGCGACACCCACCAGTAGTTGAAAATGCCATCGTCTCGGAAGGAGTCCGCCTGCCACTCCTGTGTTGCCAGGAGTGGCAAACATGCTACAGTCGGGAAATGAGCAATGGGGAGACCGCGGCGTCGTTGTTGCGTGATCTTCGTAGGCGCCAAGGGCATACGCTCCGCTCTGCGGCTGCGGAGCTAGGTATCGCGCCCTCGCAGCTATCGCGCATGGAGCGCGGTCAACGATCAGTTGGGGAGGGCGCTGCCGAACGCCTCTCCGCTTACTACGACGTTCCCGCTGAGGTGATCGATCTCGCGCGCGGTCAGGCGCCCTCCGATATCGTCAGGATTCTTCAGAATCATCCGGAAGAGATGCAACGGCTTCGGGAAAGTTACCCCGAGTGACTGCCGACCTCGCGTCGCTCGATCCGTGGGCGGCGATGCTGATGGGTGCGAGCCTCGGGCCGTACGTTCTGGTCGAGCATCTTAACGCCGGACATTTTGGCCATGTCTTCGAGGCCGAGCACTCCCACACTCGAGCGCGGTTCGCGCTCAAGGTGTTGAAGTTGAACCCGAGCGCCGCGACTTCTACTGAGTTCGTGAATGAGGCCGTCCTGCTTAGACAGCTTTCCGGTTGCGACGGCATAATTAAGTTCGTTGATGAAGGTGTCGGCCGGGTCGAGTTACAGGTCAACGGAGGCATCGTGATGCCCGTCGACGTGCAGTACCTCGTCCTGTCCCGGGCGTCAGGATCGGTCGATGAACTGATCCTCGACCCGATCGCGCGCGGAGAATTGAGTGGGCTCGAGAAACTACGGCTCTGGCGTGACGTGGTCAAGGCTGTTCGCCAGATGCACGGTCTCGGGATTGCTCATCGAGATCTCAAGTGCAGCAACTGTCTGTTGATGGTTAGTGGTAATTATTCAAGCGTGAAGCTAGCGGACCTCGGCCGGTCCAAGGACTTGGCTCATCCTCCGGCGCGAATGGCCGAAGAATATTTGTTCGGAAGAGGTGATATGCGGTTTGCGCCTCCAGAGTTTTTGTATTTGCTTGGTGATTCATCGTCGTCTAGCGCCATCTCTTCGGACTATTACGGAATCGGATCCATCCTCGTTGAGCTTTTCACCGGGCAGTCGCTGACGAGCATTGTCATGGGAGACCTTAATCGGGTCATCGAGCAGGCGAAAGCAGATTACTTAGCTGGGCGGAGTAGAGATCCACGTATTCTGGTGGGCCGCTACCGATCGGTCATCGCCGACGTCGTGGAACTGATGCCCTTAAGCATTCGCACAGACGCCTCTACACTTCTGAACCAGATGTGTCATCCAGATCCGACTATGCGTTCTCTCCCTTCGCCGTACCGTCGGGATCGCTTGGATCGGGATCAACTTCATTGGATCTTGAAGCGGGTAGACATCATGATCAAACAATTGGAGATCGAGATGCGTACGGAACGACGATCAAACCAAATGGAAAGACGGTCCGCGTGATGGGTACCTTTGGGATCCTGGAAACGGTGGAGGACGGTTCTTCGTTTTCCTGGGACGTAGTGCGTCCCGTGCTGCCGGGTACGATGCGATCTGAATCAGGAGTGAAGCCCAGGCGTGCGCCCCTGGGGGATGCGGAGAGCCGACTTACTGTCGCGCTTGACAGCTTCGTGTCCGATTCTCTTCGCGTAGCCCAGCGGCACGAGGGTGTGAACTCGACGTCCACGTCTCTCGCGGCCCTTGCTTACGCGATGGAATCCTCCGGAGACCGTGCCGGCGCGATAGAGACAGCCCACCGTGCGCTTCAGCTTTGCCTCGAAGTTGCTCAGGGGCATCACTCGGATACCTTCGGTGCGCGGCTGGCTATCGAGATTCTTCTTCGAGCTGGACGCCTCGAAGACGTGCTTACCTATGCGCAAACACTCCCTATCAGCGCTCATCTTCGACTAGAGATTGGAGCGGTGTTGGCGGGCAAGTACCGCTTCGAGGACGCATGCTCGTTCATCCAAGAGGTCGCGGTTCCTGAGCGCTCGTCGATCGAAGGGTACATTCTGGCCCTCAAGGGTGATTACCATGCCGCGACGTCCCATCTGCGGGAAGCTCTGCGGCGGAACCCGAATGACGCTGATTCGGCACTGAACCTTTCGATTTCCCTACTCGCACTCGGCGCGCGCAAGAAAGCTCGCGCGGCTGCGGAGCAAGCCCGAAGCGTTGGTCAGGGAAGGGCAGACGTTTGGCTGCATCTGCTCGAGCTAGTGCTAGCCGATGGCGAGATTGATCGGGCAGAGCGCGAGATAGATGTTCTTCTACGCCAAGGGGTTGAGTTGTCCGCCCGGCTCCTAGTGATCCAAGCACGAGTTGAGCTTGCGCGAAAAGACATCAGCGCTGCGATCCGTACTCTCGACCGAGCGAGGCTTAAGGCCGAGCAAGACGGGGACACAGAAACGCTTGCTGAGGTGAGCAGCAATCTACTCCGCATCCGGGCAACGAATGATCGGATGTCGAGGGAGGATGCGTGGGATGACCTTGAATCCCTGCTCGGCCGGTATCCCGAGAATGAGATCGTCGTTCTCAATCTTGCGCAGCTTGCTTGGAGCAGGCGTAACGCAGATACGTTGCGGCGGGCCCTGGATGGCGCTGGGTCGCAGATGTCCAGGGTTAATAGAAGCTACGTATCCTTTCAGATTGCAACGCTAGAGGGAGACACTACTAAAGCCGCCGATCACGCAGAGGAATGGCTTAAGTTGGAACCGCACAATGATCACGCCCGAGCTGCGGTACTCATTGCGTTGGGTATTGGTGAGGAACGGTGGCAAGAGGCATCTGCCCTTGCTCAGCAACTTCTCGCCAGCGGAGAAGGCGATTCGAATTCTCTAAATAATGCTGCCTATGTGCTTGCAATGGCTGGTATGGCAGATATCGCAGTCGAAACCCTCGAACCGCTGGCCCGCGAAAGTTTTATCTTACGTGCAACTCTCGGGCTGGCTCATCTCGCGGCCGGTAACATCGTTCTCGGAATGAAGCTTTATCGACAGGCTGCGGATGAGGCTGAAGGGAGAACCGACGACTCGCGAAGCCTCATGACGGCTTATCAAGCACTTATCGTGCGTCAGCTCAACCTCCAGCAGGATGAAGAGCAGAATCGGATGATCTCTGCCCTGGCTCTTCCTCCGTATCCGCTTCCGGAGGACTGGGAGGAGAACCCGGAGTTCTTGCGGCTATACGCCGTTGCGCAACGAAACGGATACGAGTGGCCGTTGGCGGTGTCGTGAGGTGTCATAGCAGCAACCTCTACGTGTCTTCACGCGCGGGCTTGAAGCAGTCGCGCCCCGCGTTGTTGCCGGCTTTGAGCCAATCGGCTAGTGAGAGGCTCTTGGCGACGTCGGTGAGGCTGACGTGACTTGGTGGCGCGACTTTTGGGATGGATTGGCGCGGTCGTTCGGTTACGCGGAGTGGGTGTGGGGAAGCGCGGCTGACTGGGTGGCGGCTATCGGTACGGTTGGAGCTTTCGGTTTTGGGTTCCTACTCTTGAGGCGAGAAATCAGAGAGAGACGTGCCGAACATGCCAATGCGCTGCGGACTGAGCCGACTTTCTTGAAGAACCCATTGACTGGCAAGTGGTCTCTAGTGGTCGATGTCGAGAACTCGGGACCATCTACCGTGACGGGGGTGTCGGTGTACCAAAAGGCTGTGGGCGGGCCTGACATGATCGCCTTCTTCGGTAAGTACGACAACTTTCGATGGAAGATGGCTCCGGGCGCAACGCAACGGAGAACGATCGAACTTGATCATGCTCCGGCCGAGCTCAAACTCTTCGTGGAGTTCCGGGATGTCTTGGGTAGACAGTGGCGGCGCTCTCTGGATGACCACACCTATATATCTCGACGACGGTACAACCGTCTCTACTGGGGCACTTGGGGCGGCGAGCCAAGTAAGGCGAAGATTCGCCAAGAAGCTGGAAAGGTGGCGTTTCAGCAACCGAAGGATGAGCTCGACGGCGACGATCCGAGCGAGGTATTGGAAGATCCAACCCCGCCGCAACCGGTTCCAAGCAACGGCCATACACGGCTTTCGACTGTCGATGATGCCGAGGACGTCGGCAACGATGCTGAAGCAGACACTCGACAGGAAACCGAAACGTCGAAACCAGCAATCGATGATGGGGAAACGGCTAAACCTGTCTCAGCTCCGATTCGGACAGCGACCGCTGAACCGAGCGACGGCCTGCGTGATGCGAATCGAGTGACAGAGCACGATGGCGAGAGTTGACCTTCTCGCGCCGAGCCGCGCCGGCGACAAGTTTCACTACTACTGGGCGGCGCGCAAAGCTCTCGAGCTGTTGAGCGCAGGCACGGACCGCACCGAGATCGTGGTGGAGGGTCGCGCCCCCTCCGACCGGCAAACAGATGCCGACGAGGTCATAGATGTTGCGGAGTACTTCGAGTCTGACTCGCAACAGCGCGTCATCTACAGCCAGCTGAAGCACTCCTCCCGGCGTCTCTCGACCGAGTGGTCTCTGTCCGACTTCGAGGACGTGATCTCACGGTTCGCGGCTATCTGTGCTGATCAGATCCAACACGGCTCTTATCCCATCACTGCGATGACGTTCCGCATCGTCACCAACAGGCCAATCTCAGCATCCGTTTCGGAGTCGGTGCGAGCGTTTCTTTCCGGCGCGTCAGAAAATCGTTCCACGAGAGCACTGCGGCGGTACACGAGTGTGCTCGGGCCCAACGCCCACGCTTTTCTCGCACGTCTTGAGCTTGACGATGCGGAAGTCGGGGCCCTCGGACAAGTTGACCTCCTCACTCGCGAGAGCGGGGGCTTCCTCGTCGCGGCTAGCTCGGACCTCATGCTTCGCCTCAAAGAGGTGGTTGCGGACCGAGCGAGTTCGGAAAAGCATGCGCCGATTCGGCGATCGGATGTACTGGTCGCGCTGCGAGTCGACGAAAGCGAACTCCTACCCGCGCCAAGTGCACTCGAGTCTGTCCCCTTGATTGACCGTGCAGAGTACTTTCGTTTGCGGAACCGAATCCTCGAATCCGCAGGACCTTACGTTGTTCACGCAGCAGGAGGTGTCGGCAAGTCGTCGTTCTCGTCCTGGTTGGGGGGCCAGGGTCGCGATGGGAACGAGGTCGTTGTCTTCGATAGTTTCGCCGGCGGCAGCTACCGAGAGGTTAGCCAACTACGACATGATCACCGACGAGGCCTGACTCAACTCGCCAACGAGCTAGCGACGAGAAATCTGTGTGATCCTCTGGTGCCTACCGGCGCCGATGACACCCAGTACATGCGGGCGTTCCTTGCTCGGGTGCGTGAAGCCGCTCGAGTTCTCAGCATCAGGAATAAGTATCTGATCATCGTGATCGACGCCGCCGACAGCGCGGTCCTGGCGGCTGAGACCCAGGTAGGTTCAAGAGCCTTCGCGCCAGATCTACTGCGCGAGACTATGCCAGACAACGTTCGCGTTGTGTTGACCGCCCGCACGGAGCGTGTTGAGTTGTTGAAGCCGCCTCCGCAAGCAATCGATCTTCCTCTTGCCGCCCTCGATGTAGACGAGACGCGACAAATGCTTTGTCGGAAGTTCGCCTCGGTGACAGCGGCGCAAGCGTCTGAGTTTCGCGATGCCACCTGGGGTAATGCTCGCGTTCAGGACTTCGCAATCCGCGCGAACGAGTCGGTATCGGGTGCATTGCAGAGCCTCGCGATCGTCGGAATGTCTAGTGTGTCAGAGGCGCTGAACGAGCTCATCCGCTCAACCCTGGTTCAGATCCGAGATCGGTACGGAGCGCGCGGCGCAGAGATCGATCGCGTGTGCGCGGTGTTGGCCAGTCTGCGTCCCGTGATTCGTCTGACTACTGTCGCCGAGATTGCAGATGTCCCGGCATCACTTGTCGAAAGCTTTCTACTCGAGCTCCCATTCTCAGTGCAGCGGGTTGGGGACACCCTGCATTTTCGAGACGAACCGACTGAGACATACTTTCGCGACCATCTCAAGCCGACGCCCGACCAACTTCAGGGCATCGTTTCGCGCGTCGAGCGCCTGTCTCGAGAAAGCTTCTACCTCGCTTCCGCGCTGCCCCAACTTCTTTGGGAGAGCGGTCGTCACGATAGTCTCATCGAACTTGCGCTCGCCGACCGTGCGCTCCCCACGACCAGTTCCGCAGAAACACGAGAGGTGGCCAAGAATCGCACCGCGTTCGCACTCCGAGCAGCGATTGAGCTTCGTCGATGGGGAAGCGCTTCGAGAATCGCTTTGCGTGCCGGGACCCTGACCGAGGCGAGCTCAACCCGCGATCGCATCGTCTCAGAGAATTGCGACCTCGCCGGCTTCACACTCGATTTGGAGATGGCTGATCGCTACATCGCTTCCCGCGCGCTGGGTCGAGGACATGCGGGGTTCAACTTAGCGCGCGAAGGGCTTCTCCTTGCGAAAAGACCAGCCTTTGGAGGAACTGCGCTCGGGCGACTATGCAGCGCGGGCGAGTGGATGTCGTCGTACAGCCGTCAGCAAAGCGACGGATTTGAACAGCCCAGCATCGAAGTCGCTGACGTTGCAGACCTTCTACTTGCGAGGTTGCTGCTGCAGGGACCGATCGGTCTAGAAGATGAACTCGACCGTTTTCGCGAATGGGTTCACTTTCCGGCAATGAAAATCGTGGTTCGTCGGTTCCTTGACCAAGGCAGCCCCGGCGTTCTTGACCAGTTCTTGTCCGAAACACGTCATCGACTAGCAGCCCTCGCCTGCTGCGAAGAGATTTGGGACTGCGATGGCGCGCTCGGAAAATCGGCTGCACGCGCGGTCGCTCGCATACTGAAGAAGTCGCGTGCACCCTTCCGTGTCGAGGACCACGAGGACCCTCATGCTCCGCTACGCGCGGCGCTGGCTGCAGTGGTGCTCACCTTGAAGGCGCGTGAGCTGCCAACGGAGATCGCATTGCGCGTGTTGTCGCGGCACTTACCGAAGCAACCGCCCTCTTTTCTCGGCGACTCCCGCGGGGGCGACCGGGGAGCCTATGTGCTCGCCATGGCGCTCGTAGCCTCCCTGACCGGTAAGCCTCTTGAGTCCGAAGACATCGCCTCCGACGCCGTTAGGCGAGATATCACGAACGAAGCTTCGCCCGGCGCGGAGGTGCGCGAGTTCCGGGCGAATGTGATTCCGAGCCTGCCGTGGCTAAACGCTTGGGCTGGGGACGTGTTGGGTAAGACAATTCAAATCGATGAGCTTCGCGAGGACCTGAAGCGCAGGTTGACGAGCTATGACCCCCCGCGAATTTACGCAAGGTGGGTTCTCAGAGTGCAGACAAGCCTGAACACGAGCAACCGACTTACCGCATCCCTGTGCGTCAGGATGGGGTGAGACACCAGCACTGCTGACCTTCGCACTGCACGGGGCGAGAACGGACCAATACTGAGATGACGATGACGGTTG